>JBBAAQ010000034.1:0-2522 GCA_041658255.1 Candidatus Woesearchaeota archaeon | reverse complement strand
CATTAAATGAAAAAGCGGCACTCCTAAGAGAAAAAGGAGACCCGGTAATTCATCTTGGCGGCGGTGAACCTAAAAGCAGAGCACCTATGGATGCATTGCTTTCAGCAGTAAATTCTCTTAACACAGGTGAAATACGTTACGCTCCGGCAGATGGAACTCCTGAATTGAAAAAATCAATCATCCGTTACACTGAAGAATATTACCATCGCAAAGTAAATCCGGAAAATGTAATTGCATCCGGCGGAGCTAAACAGGCAATTATGGTTGCGCTTCAAGCAATACTCAATCCGCAGGAAGAAGTAATTTTTCCCGCACCGTATTGGGTAAGTTATCCTGACATGGCAAAACTTTGCGGCGCAATTGGAGTTGCCGCATTACCCGAAGACGGCACATTTTATCCCCGGTTAAAAGATATTGAGATGCGTGTCGGTTCATACACCCGCGCAATTATTATCAACAGTCCAAATAATCCTACGGGCGCAATGTATTCCGAAGAGTTCATTGGTGATATAGTTGACTTCTGCGAGAAGAAAGGGATCTACCTCATCATGGATGATATTTATCATCGTCTCATTTTTGATGGAAGAAAACCTTTCAGCGCTTATGACTACACAAAAAAATCTGTGGAAGAATCAAAACTCTTAATCGTCAACGGAGTTTCAAAACAATATGCAATGACAGGATTTAGAATTGGCTGGGCAGTTGGAAACAAAAAACTAATTGCAGCTATGGCAAATATACAGGGACATCAAACATCAGGTCCATCCGTTCTCTTACAAAAAGCTGCTGCAGGCGCACTCAATGGAATTCAATCAAGTGTTGAAAATTTACGTGTAACTCTTGAGAACAACCGTAACATTTTGATTGATCAACTCCGTGCATTCAGCGGAGTAAAAGTTCATGTGCCCGATGGAACGTTTTATTGCTTTGCAGATTTTTCCGCTTACGAAAAAGATTCGCAAAAACTTTCTCAATTCTTAATTGATAAAGTTATGGTGCTAACTGTTCCGGGAAAAGAGTTCGGTCTTGATGGATATTTACGCATCAGTTATTGCGGAACGATCAATGATATAACCGACGGAATAGAAAGAATGAAGTGGGCACTTGATCCAAACGCACCAAACGAACTTTATATTGGCGACCGTAAATTAGTGAGGGACTGGTTATGAGTAAATATTTAGAATTTGATACCCCCGCAAGTAAACAAGCACTTGATCTTGCATCAGATTTCAGATTGAAGAATCAAGGAATAACTAACCTTGACCGCGTTTATTGGAACCTTCCTAATGAAGCTCTTTATGAAGAGATCATTTTTAGAAATGAAGGCAAGCTTGCAAAACACGGAGCGCTTTTAGTAAACACAGGCAAACACACAGCTCGTGCTGCGTCAGATAAATTCATCGTTCGCGAAGAATCTACTATGAGAGATATTTGGTGGGGCACTTACAATCGTCCTTATGCACATTCTATGTGGTCTCAGTTAATGGGAAGATTTCAAGCTTGGGCTCAAGGCGAAGAATTGTTTGTGCAGGATTGTTATGCGGGCGCCGATCCGGATTACAAATTGCCGGTTCGTATAATTGCGGAAAAAGCATGGCATAGTTTGTTTGCACGCAATATGTTCCTAACAACAAATGATCGGGATGAACTGAAAAAATTTGTTCCTGAGTTTACTGTGATTGCTGTTCCGGGATTTAAACTCGATCCAATCGCTGACGGCACACGCTCGGACACAGGTATTATTCTCAACTTCGACCAACGTACAGCAATAATTGCAAATACGCTTTACGCCGGCGAGATAAAGAAATCTGTTTTCACCGTTTTGAATTTTCTGCTCACATATCAAGATGTTTTACCGATGCATTGCTCTGCGAATATTGGCGATAAAGGCGATGTTGCATTATTCTTCGGCTTAAGCGGAACCGGTAAAACAACTTTGTCGGCAGATCCTAAACGAAAACTTATTGGCGATGATGAACATGGCTGGAGTACTCAAGGCGTATTTAATTTTGAAGCCGGTTGTTATGCAAAAGTGATTCGTCTTTCTGAAGAACATGAACCGCAGATTTACGAAACCACACGCCGCTTCGGAACGATCCTGGAAAATGTTGTTTTTGATCCAACATCCCGCATGGTTGATCTTGATGATGATTCAATTACGGAAAACACACGCGCCTCATATCCAATTGATTTCATTCCGAATGTAATTAAAGATGGTTACGTTCGCACACATCCTAAAAACATTATCTTCTTAACTTGCGATGCATCCGGTGTTATGCCGCCGATTGCAAAGTTAAATCCGGAACAAGCGCAATATCATTTCATTAGCGGATACACTTCCAAGATTGCCGGAACGGAGATTGGTTTAGGCATTGAACCGCAGATAACTTTTTCTGCATGTTTCGGCGGACCTTTTATGGTTCGTCATCCTTTTGAGTATGCTGAGATGTTGAAGCAGAGAATGTTGAAACACGGTGCAAATGTTTGGTTGGTTAATACCGGCTGGGTCGGAGGAAGATTCG
>JBBAAQ010000033.1:0-2778 GCA_041658255.1 Candidatus Woesearchaeota archaeon | reverse complement strand
GGCGGGACTACTCCAAGGATAGCATCTAATAATGCACCTTTAGCATTCGGCAGCGATTTATCTGGGACATGGACAGAACATATGAGGATAGTCAATGGTACTGGCAACGTCGGCATCGGGACGACGAGTCCGGGGGCAAAGTTGGATGTAGCTGGTGATATATCTCTTTGGGGTTCTGATGGAAGTAGAAGAGGATATTTAACATCTGATGGCACTGACTCCTTTCTTTTAGTAAGAGGCGGATATAATAATGCAGGCGGCATAAAACTTCAGACACAGGTTGGCGGGACATTTTATGATAGAGTTTATATTCAAAACGGCGGCAACGTCGGCATCGGGACGAGCACTCCCAGCTATAAACTCGATGTGGTAGGCACTTCCCAGTTCTCTCAGCCTGTTATTGTGGGGACGCCTACTGCAAATACACACGCCACCACAAAATCGTATGTCGATTCCATGTTCACTGGATCAGGTCAATGGACGACAAATGGTGGATTGGTCTATCTCACTTCAACAACACAGAATGTCGGCATCGGGACGACGGGGCCGTTAGCAAAGTTGGAAGTGTACGGAGTAGGTTCAAGCCCAAGTGTGACTGAAAAAGGTATTTTTGGGATTTCGAGTGCAAGTACTGCAGAGGGATTGGGAATAGGACAATATACAACATCTCCATACTCATGGTGGATACAGCCATATGATAGACGACTGGATTATTTATCTACGCGTTCTTTGGTCTTAAATCCACTCGGCGGCAACGTCGGCATCGGGACGACGGGACCGGGGGCAAAGTTGGATGTAACTGGTGGAAATATTCGACTTACCACTGCACAGAGTAAATTGGTATTTGATAGTCCATATAGATGGATTCAAGGTACTCGCAGTGATGGAGATTATTTGACAATTGCACAAAATATTTATGCACCAGGAATACAGCTTGGTTTTGATGATACTGTTGGTGGTGCGTTTCAGCCGAAGGTCACGATATTAGCAAACGGCAACGTCGGTATTGCGACTACCACGCCGAGTTACGCACTCACGGTAAATGGATATGGGTGGTTCAATCAACCGGTTATTGTTGGAACACCGACCAATGCGGGACATGCGGCAACAAAAAGCTATGTTGATTCAATTGTCGGCGGTGGAGCGGGAAGTGGATCGTTCACTACACTTGCAGTGTCGGGAACCTCAACACTTTCGGGTAATTGGCAACTCGGCGGAGCGGCGCTTGGCAATATAAATATGAATGGATATAACATTGTCGGCGTAAATAAAATTACCGCATCAGTCATTGACCCGCTGTATGAAATTGATGGGGAGATGTATGCGACGTATGGATCATCGGTCGCGGGAGGAATACGAGAAGAATATGTCGGCAGAGGAAACTTACAACAAACAACTTACAACAAACAACAATACCAATACACGATCGATTTTTCCAAAATTGAGCGTGGAAGTGATCTCTGGGTGTGGTATAACGTGGTTGATTTTTCAAAGGATAATGTTGAAGTGCTTACGACGGCGTATGATTCACTTGCAAAAATTGGATATAGAATAGAAGGAAAGAAAATTATATTCTTCGGCGATCAGGCATCAGAATTTTCATTCCGACTTTTTGGAAAACGACATGACTGGAAGGAATGGGGGACGAAGAGAGACACGGAGAAAAAAGCTAGTTTTATTTTGAAGGCGAAATAAATGAGTCTATAAAGTTTTTAAAGTCCATAAAGTTTGTAAAGAGAGGGGGGAATAAAAAATGAACGAAAAAGATTTTAAAAAAAGAATAGCATTCATTGATGCGTATAATACGGCGAATACTACAGAGAAATTACTTGGGTTTGTTGTTGATTGGAAGAAATTGCATACATATCTTTTGGAAGAATGGAATTGTGAAAAAATATTTTTTTATAGTGGAGTTGAGATTGGGGATAATGAGACAGAAAAAGAATATGAGTTGCTAAAGAGTCTAAGGTGTGAGATGAGAATAAAAACGACGATTCCGTACAAAAGGAAAGACAAGAAAGTTTCTATAGAATGTGCAAAGTGTGGATATGTAAATATCGAAACAATTTCGATGGGATATGAAAAAAAATCAAATTGTGATGTTGAACTTACTGTTGATGCATTAGAAGAAGCAGAAAAAAATTCTCATTTCCTCATTTTCACTGGTGATGGAGATTTTGATTATCTCGTCAGACTTCTTGTTGAAAAAAATGTTTTCGTGACATTTGTTTCTAATATGGGAAAAAATAAAATCACCCCAAGACGCTTTTCTACTAAGTTAAAAATATTGTTAAAAGAGAATAATAAAGTCAAATTTATTGATATAAACACATGGAAATTAAAAATACAAAGAGAAAATGTCTGATATAACGAAAAAACGCCACGAAGCGTGACGTTTTTGAATGACATGTTTATTATAACAAAAACATCAAAAAGAATGCAAGTAGGGTGTGGACAATATTCGACCCCGCTTGCGCGAGGTCTCGGAGCCGCCTAGTGCTTGTACTTATAGCATATATGAAACATAAAAACAATAGTTATCAACAGAGGGAGAAAATGAAGAAAAATAAGGTATAATAGAGTTAGTATTTAGTAGAAGGTATTAAGTATATAGTTTATTTATCTCCCTGCGGGAGATGCCCCGAAGGGACAGAAATTAGGGTTTAGAAGTTATGATTTCCAAAAACAAAACCATGAAGTATCGTCATTTCTTTACATTATTTATTTTATTGATTTTTATTGCAGGTACTCTTTTTCCTGCTGGTTTTGTTTTTGGCG
>JBBAAQ010000032.1:0-2799 GCA_041658255.1 Candidatus Woesearchaeota archaeon | reverse complement strand
AACTATTATACCAATAAACATCATTATCAGAACATGAAGAACTTGAATGAGATGTACATGAAATACATGCTCCATTTGAACAACCATATTGACATTCCTCTATTTTATTTTTTGATGTTGATGAAGTACAACCTGAACCAGAACATCCTTTATCTGTAAAATCTCTATAAACATCATTATCAGAACAATAATTGCTTCCGGTATATCCACTTGTTCCACATTCTGTTTTCTTTTCTTCCATTACCCCGCAACTATTATACCAATAAACATCATTATCAGAACATGAAGAACTTGAATGAGATGTACATGAAATACATGCTCCATTTGAACAACCATATTGACATTCCTCTATTTTATTTTTTGATGTTGATGAAGTACAACCTGAACCAGAACATCCTTTATCTGTAAAATCTCTATAAACATCATTATCAGAACAATAATTGCTTCCGGTATACCCACTTGTTCCACATTCTGTTTTCTTTTCTTCCATTGCTCCACAACTATTATACCAATAAACATCATTATCAGAACATGAAGAACTTGAATGAGATGTACATGAAATACATGCTCCATTTGAACAACCATACTGGCATAAAATATTTCCTCCCCATTCAGTACAAGAATCAGCATCATAATTTCCACAAGTTTGTTTAGTGTTTATATTCAAACATTTTGTTTGTCCTGAAGTGCATTCATTTGTGCAAATTGAAACACAAACATCACTTTGACAAATTGTTCCTGAAGCACAAACTTTTCCACAAATTCCGCAGTTAGTATTATCATTATTTAAACTAATTTCACAACCATTTGCTGCATTCTGGTCGCAATTTGCATATCCTGTTGAACAAGCGAGACAAGAAATTCCAGAACAATATTTTGCTGTTCCGCAATTTTCTGTTGTCTGCCATCCACTGCCATCTGACTTGCATGTCTCTAAAATATTCCCATTGCATCTTTTTGCTCCTGATAAACATTGTTGACAATCAGAATCAGCGCCATCTATTTTACTATCACAATCATTATCTTTACCATCGCTGCAATAACCTACTTCATTTGATTTTCCATAGTTTCCACATGAACAAGAACAATCATTGCAATTGTCTGAAGAATAGCTGCATCCCGCTAAATTGCTTGAACAGAAATAATCTCTATAATAATCTAAAGAACATCCGTCATTGGAATTGCAATTTGCACAATTCGGATAAGTTCCACAGGAGGTGTCTATTCCCCCGCATTGAACATTACAACTTGAATCAATAATACATTGAGATTGGATATCACAACCAGAAGGGGTGCATATTCTTGTTTGTTGTCTCTGTGTACTTAAACATCCTCCTCCACCACAAGCACCATTTTGCCACGAACCACAAGAGCAACCTATACAATTTCCATCTAAACATCCATATGGACAATTAACATCACCCCCCCATTCTAAACAAGAATCAGTATCATAATTTCCACATGTTTGTTTATAATTTCCTGAACATCTCGTTTGTCCTAAAGAACATTCGTTTGTACAAGATTCTTCATTACAATTTCCACTTCCATCACACTTTTTACTTGTTCCACAAGGTGTTCCAACAGCATAATTTTTTACTGTTCCTGAGGTAGAATCAGAGCAACCATCAATATACTTGCATGTTCCTGCTGTTGCTGTTATTATGTCAGAACCAAGAGGACATATTAAAGAAGAACAAGAACCTGCACCATTACAATATCTATAATTATCATTATAATCTGCATATTTACAATAACTTGTTGATGTTGCACCCTGTGTTCCTGTTATATGATAATAGTTTTTATTATCACAATCCTGCAAAGAGCTGCATTTAGCAGATGAAGGATAATAATTACATGTTGGGTCCCCATCTGCACAATATTCACAGATTCCGCAAGTATCTAAATTTGATATATCAGTATGAAAATCAGAATCATTACCGTTACAATAATAATCTCTCTTCATACAATAGCTTGTTGTTGTGGGTGAAATTGTTCCAGAACAATAATATTTATCTGTGTATCCTGCCGGCTGATTACCATTTGAAAAAAGTCGGTGTGTAACTAAATTACAACAAGATCCAGAAATGCATTGACAATCTGTTTTTTTCGTGATATCATAAGTAGAAGTTGAATATGCTACACTACTCAAATAAGAGCTTGTTAATTTAACTGTACCATAAACTTCAATAGTATTTACATCTCCTATCCCACTAAATTGTGGACTTAAATCGACATTTTCAAAAATCTTAGAATAGTCTACGCTTCCTTCCCCTAAGTATAAATCAGAACAATAAATATAATCTGTAAGAGACTTTGTTGCTATCACATCATCAGAAAGAGGCCAATCATCCTCCATAATTGTTAGTGTAAGAGTAGCAGTAATACGTTTATCTTCGGTAAGACTGAGACAATAATCAAATGTTTTATCATTAGCAGAAGGATAAAATCCTCCCTGAACAGTTATATTTATCTTTTCATTTCCGCTAACACCAACACAAACACTTGAAGGTAAGGAAGGATTAAAGGAAATTTCACTTGCACCTTTAACTGAAGAAGCTAATTTATATTCTATGCCCTCTCTCAAAATATAATCTATACCATTTCTACTAAAGATTTCATCAGACAGATTTGTAAAATTCTCACTCAAATTGGTTTCATTAATGCTGATGTCGTTCAAATCGGTCTCATTATTTGCAGAAGAATTAGAATCTTCAGAAGAATTGTTATTACCCCAATAAATTAATTCGACTAAATCTGAATTGTTTGAACCATAACTTTCATAACTGCCAGAACTATCCC
>JBBAAQ010000031.1:0-2876 GCA_041658255.1 Candidatus Woesearchaeota archaeon | reverse complement strand
TCTAGGCATCTCTTTACTGGACAAAACTCCTGTAAGAGAGCTACTTACAAATATTGATTACAAAAATGTCAATGAACTAGATTGTAAACAGTTGTCACTCAGTCTCTTTTAACGAGACAGTAGTGAATTCTCAATTCCAAACAGACAAGCAGCGTCCTGCCAGCAACCAGGTTGTCCAAATCCCTCAAAAACGCTGATATGCCCGCGAATCAGTCCCCTGCTGTCAAATTCTTCAGCAACCCGGTTAATTTCGGCCACATTGCATTTGGGATATGTCATGTATTTCGCAAGGATATCAATGTCTGTTTTCTCTTTGATGAGATGGTCTTTTTGCCAGGTAGTGTGCTCATTTGATTGCAATAAATGCGACAAGGTTTTTTCAGGTGTTACGATACTGAATTTTTGGGTCGGGTTGTCGAAACCATCCAACTGTTCTATTTGAATCCTCCAGTTATCAGAAACAACCCTCCTCGCTTCCAAAAAGCCTATTTCAATATGGGTTGGGTCGAAGTATTCCCCAAGCTCTTCCGAGTAATCGTGAGCAACAACCCAGGTGATCGGATCAATACCAAAATAATTAAAAAACTCCTGATTGCTCATACCATTCATATAGTTCTTAAGAAAGGAAGGCATCAGATGGTGGGTCGTAAATGGAAGGCGATCAGGTTTATTTCTATTCAGGACAATTATAAATCGTTCTTTTGGTGTCATTTATATATTGTTTGTTATGTCAGGTACCATCAGGTCATTCATTGATGCATATTGCATCCATTAAAAAGTTTTTGCTTTCTATTCCAACCCCACTGTGAAACGTCATTCTATAAAATGCAGTTATTCTGCCTTTTATTGTAACATTTACCCAGGTACATATTTATTGTTTATAAGATGCAATATAACGATAAAATATTATGTTTTGAAAGAAATATTTTTTGCTATAACGACCTATACAAATCAGTAGTGATGATTTCCCTACTGTCAAGTCGGGACAGTCAGATAATTCAGTTTCAGAATCATATACACAGCAGACTCCGGTTCCAGCTGCTCACGCTGACTGATTTTTGCAATAAGAATTTATTTCAGATTTATCAGATTCAATAAATCCTGTTCAAAAAAATTCGATTTTTGTCCTGCCAGCTCCACCTTCGCCCGCCGAAGCTTTAGCGTAGGCGGGCTTCGCATTTTATGACAACGATTCTGTAACTTTGAGATTTTAACCTTGACAGATAAATGGAAATCAACCTATTTAATTTAGGGACTTCAATTAATAAAGCATACTTGAAAGTCGAACTAAGCTGGTTCCAAATTGGAATTTTTAAAAGAACAATGTTCATTGGTCAATTTAAAACAAACTTTTTAAACGAGTTACCAACCATAAAAAAAAGTTATGAAAAAAATACTGTTTAATATATCGCTTTCTGTTTTAATTCTATTCCCAATTTCTTGTTTGAATGAGAAGAAAAAAGATACTATAGAAATTAAAGAAGGTTTTGTAGGTATGATTGGATACGGCTCTTTAATGTCATTGAAAAGTATGGAGCAAACATTGGGGCATAAATATAAGAACTCAATATATCAGGTTCATTTAATAGATTATAATAGAGGGTGGACATATTTTCTTCCGATCAATGACCCTCAATCAAATTCTGCTGAGGATTTGAAATACTACGGCTTTTTTCTGCAAAACAATGATAGCATTCCTTTTGAAGGAATGATGAACTTAAATATTGATCCTAAAAAGAAAAGTAAGATAAACTGCATTTTATACTTGATAGCTAAAGAAGATTTAATCAAGTTCGATAAAAGAGAAACAGGTTATCAAAAAGTAGATGTTACTGATAAAATTAAGGAGTATAGTTTTAATGGAGGTAGAGTATATGTTTATGAACATTTTCCTGACCATCAGTATAAATCTTCGTCCGATATTAAAAAATATATCCTAGTAAAAGATTATGTTGACCTGATAACTAAAGCTTGTGATAGTATTGGAAAAAACTTTAGAGCCGAATTTGATAAATCTACATGTCCTCCTTCTTCACAAATCGTAGCTTACGAAAAAATAGTCTGGAAAAAAGCGAGATAGTTACCTGTTGCAGAAAAAACAAAATTTCTTAACATAGACAACCATCAACTTTTTTGAATCAGAGATAAAAACTAAAATGATTTTTAAGTTAAATTCAAAATAAATCATAGTTTTATTAAACTAATGATTCCCAATCCAGTCAATTAACTTCTTATCAAATAAATCTTGCTCCTCAACCATTGGGAAGTGGCCACTTTTCTCGAATAGATTGTATGACAGATTTAGGAAAACACCTTTTCTTTCTTCCCAAAGTATGTATGGGCATACATAATCATATCGGCCAAGTGCAAGAAACACTGGTATTGAAATCTCAGATCCCTCAATAATATCATAATCTCCTAAGATGGTAAGTTGTAAATGAAGAAATACATCCGTGTCATTATCAATAACATCGACAATATATGATAAGTCACCTTTTGGATTATACAATAATTTTGGTGACATGGCAATATATGTTTTGATATACCTTTCTTTTGGTGACATCTGAGTTAATTCATCGGTTGGAAGTCTTTCCCAATTCTGGTTAAAGATCATCTTCCTTTCATCTGATGCATCTGATTCCCAGAACTCATCACCCGCACCCCAAGCGGTGCTTGGTTTGCAACCTGTTATAATGATATGTGATAATTTGTCTGGATACTTTCGTGCATATTCGACTGCAATAAATGCATGATGAGAATGTGCAAAAATGACAGTCTTTTCAAGATCCAAAGCATCTATAATTGTATTAATATCGTCAAGGTAGGTATTAAGAGTTATTTCTGATATTTCCAACGAACAATTGGATTGTGCATCA
>JBBAAQ010000030.1:0-3287 GCA_041658255.1 Candidatus Woesearchaeota archaeon | reverse complement strand
CAAACGCTTAAATTTATTAACCAGTTTTTCTTCCTTTGCCATGGTGGGCTGTACTCCCACCCCCGCTCAGCCTTAGGGCTGACGGGTTAATATTTCTTTCGAAAAAAAAGATTTTGAAAGGAGCCGCTCATAATTATATATAGTGACATTTTCTATATAAATATTGTTATTTTATACTAAAAATAAAGAGAAATATTAAAATATTATATAACAATAGCTACCGTATAGTGAGGGTTTTTATGACACGCGCTAAATTAAAAGAAATCATGGAACAGGGTTCAAAAGAAAGATTTGGAAGGATGGATGATTATATGGATAGAAAAGACAGAGATGAACCTTTTGTCTGGGATATTGGCGCGTGGCTTGCAAGTGAATTTCAAGACAAAAGAAATAATGGGATTGTATATCCCTCTGGGAGTATTAAGCTGCTGGATATTGGGCCGGCGATAGGTGCAGTATCTTCCTATCTGACTATTAATGCGTTGCATAAAGGAACAGGCGAAAATATAACTAATATTCAATTATATCTTTGTGATATTTCAGGAGAAGTTATTCATAAAACCATTGCTGGTGAGTATATTATTCCGTATCATATTTTTAGTAAAAGAACGCATATGGATGGAAAAATAGTGGACGATATCAGTAGGATTATACGGAATGCTCAAGGGAAAACAGGGAACGTACAAGAGCTTCCTTATGCAGATAATACGTTTGATCTGACTGTCGCCAATTTCATACTGCACCACATCCCTAATGCAGATAAGGGGAAGGCTGCAAGGGAAATACAACGAGTAACTAAAGATGGAGGATTTATAATAATATCCGACGAATATATACCTAAACAACTATCCATTCAATATCTTGAAAGACATCAACATGAAGATATTCCGCTCGCAAAAGAAGAATTCATGACACTCAAACAAGTACTCCGACGATTTAATCAGATCTATCTTCAGGGATTAACGTACGGAAAAGAATATTACGCATTCTATGGGATAAATAGCGAGGATTCAATGCTATGGCAACATAAGGAGTATCTGAAAGATAGGAATATACTTCTCTAACTTTTTTTATTATTATCCATTTAATTTCTTCACAATCTCCTGCGCAAATGCCTGTGCAGCAGATGGGCCGTTTGCAGTAAGTATATTTCCGTCGACAGTTAAGGGCTCTCCAGTATAGGTTGCGCCGTGATGTGCAAGATATTGCACGGTTGTCATCTTGAATTCTGGATCATCACCATTCCATACAGTCGCCTTTTTACCCCGGAGTACCCCTGCTTTTGCAAGAATCGTTGGACTCCAACAGATTGCAGCGACAATCTTACCACTCTGCGCTGCAGTCTTTGCAATATAGACGGCATATTCATTTTTGCGTAATAGTGGAGTCCCTGGTCCACCAATAAAGACTATCGCATCATATGCTTCAACATCAACTGAGGGCAATGCATGTTCGACCTTGAATCGAAGCCCTAGTGATCCATGCGCATAACCAGTCTGCGTGCTATACACGTCGACATTTATCCCTTGCGATTCAAAGAATTGTTTGGGGACAGAAAACTCCATATCTTGAAATCCAACAGGGCTGATGATCATTGCAATTTTTTTCATTTTTTTCTCTCCAACCATTCACCACAGTATTTTAACTCGTAGACTTTTGTTTTTCCGACAAAAATCTCTTCAATACCCTTAAACGTTGTGGTGTCTGCGCTGAGGAGTGTATGTGTATATTGCATCATCCCTCCACTGAACTCTTTAGGCCCGCGAAATGGTATATTCTTTTCGACATTGTGCAATGCCTTTTTCAGAAATGCATACACCTGATCTTGAGGTAAAAGATTTGTGACAATCCTCCCCGTATATTCCATGCGCCATACTGGAATATCATAATGTTTTACTGTCTCTGTACCATAGAATGATTCGTTTCTCGTTGTATAAATATCCTCATAAGTATATCCCTGATCACTGAATGCATACTTTTTCTTTCCGTCTTCAAGCAATACTGGCTTCTGATCAGGATTTGCATACGTACTCTTTTTGGCATTGACGAGAAAATCTTCCAATTGCATAAACGTAGAAATCATACATCATTTAAATGTTTTGTGGCATATTTTTCCATTTTCGAACACGACACCCTCATTTTTTAAGAGGAGAATCTTCTTTTTCGAATCCATTTTTCCGTTATATCCGCCAAGCGATCCGTCACTTTTAATGACGCGATGACAGGGGACTTTTGGCGCATAAGGGTTTCTCTTCAATGCCTGACCGACTGCACGCGGTGAACTTTTGAGTTTCTTTGCAAGTTCGCCATACGTCATGACACTGCCTTTTGGAATCTGAGAAATAGTGGCATATACTTCTTGTTCAAAAACAGTTGGTGTTCGAATACGTTTCTCCATAATAGCAGAGATGCATTTGGCTATAAATAGTTTATGCAAGAATATATTTTTCTGATAGGGAATGGAGAAAAATAACAGAGAAATAAAAAGATATCTTTACGTCTAACGTGCAGCATCTGCTTGACGTTCAAGCTCTAATTTCTTGGAGATTGCTGAGGATTGGCCGGATAATTGGTAGGCATTGATGATCTCTGCAGCAAGAGATTCGCATGCGTTACGCTTTGCGTTGAATGTTTTTTGATATGCACCTTGTGTCATCTGACGGAGTGCAAGATCAACTCTGCGTTGCGGCGCGCATTCAAGTGCTTTCGGATAACGTGCACCACCATACTCGACTGCAACAACTTCTTCGCGAGGACATGCATTTTCCAATGCTTTGACGAATACTTCAACAGGATTTTTCTTAAGCTTCTCTTCAATAATTTTGAATGCATCTTCGACAAGTTTATTGGTTGTCATACCCTTACCTGTGCATTGCCGTGAAGTGATCTTGTGCTTTTTTGCACGATGGCCAGGAACCATGAGTTTATTGACTAATCGTTCAACAATAAAGATTTTTGATTTATAGAATTTATTACCTGCGTACCGTGCGCCAGTCTTTGTGACCATGGTTGGTTTAGTATTAATGTAGGGAGCGACGCCTGGATCATCAACTTTGATTTGGGAACAATCCCATTTGCCGAATGCTAAAATTTGAGTCATTTTTTAGTCTACCTCGAAATATGTATTCTTATGGTATGAGGAAATTTGGAGTATTTATAAACGTTACGGTGGGGTCGGCTCCATCCTAAAAGTCTTTGAAAGTAAGAAAATAAGTTGTGGCAGGTTAACCTGCCATATATTTCTGTTCTTATGGTTCTTACTTTTTTAGAGCGTACGCTACTTCCGT
>JBBAAQ010000029.1:0-3301 GCA_041658255.1 Candidatus Woesearchaeota archaeon | reverse complement strand
AGTGATTCTATTCTTGGAAAATTCAAACGTAAATTATTATAAATTTGTTTATGTGGATATATAAAACTATTCGCCTTAGAAAAAAGATAAATATACTTTCCAGAAATATTTTTATAAACTTCTATTTTGATATCTATTTGGTCTATGATATGAGTACCAGTTATTGCAACTTTATCTATTACTATATGTTTATCGCTCGAGAAAAAAGAAAGTGCCCAAATAATAGAAATAAATAATATAAAAAAAAGAACAAATAATCGCAATCTGCGTACACGACGATTATGCCTGATTTCTATAATACGCGGAGATGTAGGTATATCTCTCATATTTTATTTATGAAATAATTTCTTTCCCTAAATATTTCTGCAAAACTTCTGGAATTTTAATAGTACCATCAGCTTGTTGATAATTTTCAACTATCTGACAAATTATTCTTGGCATAGCAAGCGCTGTATTATTTAAAGAATGGACAAAATACATTTTACCATTTTCATCTTTGTATCTTATCCCAAGCCTCCTAGATTGGAAGTCATGAAAATATGATGATGAGTGTGTCTCTCTATATCTGTTATCACTTGGCATCCAGGCTTCAATATCATATTTTTTAACTTGTCCGAGACCCAAATCCCCTCCACAATTTACAACTACATGGTAAGGAAGATTCAATTCTTGTAAAAGAGCTTCAGCATTTGCAGTAATTTCTTCGTGAAGACGTACAGATTCTTCGTGGGAAGCTTCACACAAAACTACTTGTTCGTATTTAATAAATTCATGAATTCTAAATAATCCTTTTTCGTCTTTCCCGTGGCTTCCCGCTTCAACTCGAAAACAAGGAGAAAAAGAAAAGAATTTTATTGGAAGATTTTTTTTATCGATTATTTCATTCATATAATATCCCATCGTAGACACCTCTGATGTTCCAGCCAAATAGCTACCAAATTGAGTTTTGTATAAATCCTCTTCACTCTGTGGTAAATATCCTGTACCTACAAAAGATTCACGATTGAGCAACGAAGGGGCAATCATAGGCGTAAACCCTTCGCAATTCATAAAACGATCTTCAACAAAGCGCATTAGTGCCCATTCCAAACGAGCTCCATCATTCTTCATAAAATATCCGCGAAAACCAGCAACTTTGCTCCCACGCTCATAGTCTGCCATATCATGCAAGAGCATTAGTTCCATATGGCTTTTAGGTGTGAAAGAAAATTTTGGTTTTTCTCCCCAAACACGTATTTCAACATTCTGCCCATCATTATCACCTTCCGGAACCGAAATATCAGGGACATTTGGAACCTTGAGCATTAAATTCTGCCAGGTCTTTATGATCTCACGGAGCTCTTCTTCTTTGCTTTTCAACTCATCTTTAACTAAACGCATTTCTTCAATTAGTTGAGCTCTTGCTTCTTGGCTTAATGTTCCACCCATAGACAAACTAACCTTGTTTTGTTCTCCACGTAAAAATTCCACACGAGAAAGAAGTTCTAATCGATGCTCATCTATAGAAAGAAGATTATCAATATCCACCTCAATATGTTTCTTCTTTGCCCCTTCTTTAATTATCTCTTTATTCTCACGTATAAATTTAATATCCAGCATCCTTATAGTATACCCCAAAGTAAAATTTTTCACAAAATTTGCTACGGGGCAGGTAAAAAATGATATAATACACAAATCTATGGGAGACATTTATAAATTAAAACTTGAACAATTCCCAAAACCTTTACTTGAAATTCCCCAACCGCCCAAAACTCTTTACATAAGAGGTAAACTTCCAAATCCTGATATGATATATCTCACTGTCGTTGGTTCTCGTAAATACACTTCTTATGGAAGAGATATTTGTGAAAAATTAATTCGCGGATTAAAAGGATATCCTATCGTCATTGTTTCGGGCCTTGCGATGGGTATAGATAGTATCGCTCACAGGACAGCCCTTGAAGTCGGGCTCATAACAATATCTTTCCCCGGCTCCGGTCTTGATAATAGTGTTTTATATCCAAGAATGAATATTAAACTCGCTCAACAGATTGTAGATAATGGAGGTTGTTTACTTTCAGAATTTGAACCGAGCGCTATTTCACAACTTTATTCTTTTCCACAACGCAACCGTTTGATGGCAGGAATTTCAAAAGCCGTTCTTATAATAGAAGCTGAAGAAAAGTCTGGAACTCTCATTACCGCTCGTTTGGCGCTTGATTACAATCGTGATGTCCTCGCCGTCCCCGGCTCTGCACTTTCTTCAAATTCAAATGGAACAAACTGGCTCATCAAGCAAGGAGCAACACCCGTGACATCAAGTGAAGATGTTTTAATCGCGCTTGGATTTGAAATTGAAAAACCAGTACAAACCGACGAAGAAAAATATGCCGATTGTTCCAAAGAAGAAATGAAAATAATAGAATTGCTTCGTGAGGGAGTTGAACGCGATGAACTTGTTCGAATTTCAGGTATGAAAATTGCTGAAGCCAATGCTCTCCTTTCCATAATGGAAATAAAAGATTTAATTAAAGAAGAATTGGGAGAAATTAGGAGGATGTAAAAAAATAGATTTGCTAAAGAATGTAGTTTCGTGTAATACTACTATCTATGAAACTTTTAATTGTTGAATCACCATCAAAAGCAAAAACTATCGAGAAATATCTGGATGGTGTTTTCACTGTGCGTGCAAGTGTTGGACATATCAGAGACTTACCGAAATCAAACAAAGATGCAATAGATATCCCTGCCGGATTTGTTCCCCGTTATGAAATTTCAAAAGGCAAAGAAAGAGTTGTTCATGAATTAAAATCTCTCGGAGAAAAAGCAACTGAAATAATGCTCGCGACTGACCCGGACCGCGAAGGAGAAGCAATATCTTGGCACTTAAAAGAATTACTTGATGATGGTAAAAAAATTAAAGCTCCTATCAAGCGAGTGACTTTTCATGAGATTACCAAAGAAGCAGTGGAAACAGCTTTAAAAAATCCACGAGATATAGACCAAAACTTAGTGAAAGCTCAAGAAGCTCGCCGAGTGCTCGATAGACTTGTCGGTTATGACTTATCAGGAATCATCTGGAAGAAAGTCCGCTATGGACTTTCTGCTGGACGAGTTCAATCCCCTGCACTACGCATCATAATGGAACGCGAACGCGAAATCCGTGCTTTTATTCCTGAACAATATTGGACAATAGAAGGAATTTTTGAGACTGGCGGACGAAGCCAACTTCTTCTCTCTTGCGTAGAAGAACCTCGTGACAAAAAAGTTGTGGATAAAATATTAGATTTAGGAAAGAAGGAAAAATGGTTCGTAAAAGATT
>JBBAAQ010000028.1:0-4031 GCA_041658255.1 Candidatus Woesearchaeota archaeon | reverse complement strand
ATAATTGACGGATTTTTTAAATACCCATCATGCACAAGCTCTTCAATAAGTTTTTCCTTTGTCATCTCTATTTATTCTACACAATGTCAGTTCAAATAAAAATCCGCTCTTTTTAAAAGCGGATTTTGATTATGTTAACTTTTTTATATGCTCATAAAAACGTCTTACAATTTCCTTGTAACGTTTTGCCGTCTCCGGATAAGAAAGAACATAGTCGCGCCTGCGAATCTCCCTCAATAAGTTCGGTGGATATTCACCAAATTGACTACGCGTAAAATCCATTTCTGTTCCGTCGGGCAAAAGATTCCAATAGTGTGACCGCATATGCTCAAATCCAGAAATCTTTGTTAAGTCTCCCCTGAGAAGCTCTCCTCCAAAAATATCCTGGGCAAGTAATGATATCACCGCGCAATGTCCCCATAATGGATTGCCTTTTGTCCAACCTTCTTGATTTTGAGTAGTTGTATCATCACAGATCGAAAAAATTATTTTTTCAAACAGTTCAATTGATATGTTTTTTTTCATCTCTGACTCTCCATTTTTTATTTTTAGAAATACTGCTGTCAATCTACCACAAAACCAAGTGGTGATCAAAAAAAATCCGGGGAAATTTCCCCGGATTGTCTTTTATAATGGATCACTCAATATACGATCCCAGTCTATCTCCCATGGAGCATTAAAATATTTAGTCACAAAATCCTGTGTAAATATAATAAGTTTCAATGGTCCATATTCCGGACCGCGTGCAGGAATTCCAAGAATCATATTTCCAACATTATTAGGACTAAATCCACGTTGTCCATATGGATCGCCTCCAGTCCCCGCAGCAACAGAGAGTACCATTGCATCAGATAATTGGACCGCTCCAAAACGATGGATATCTCCAGAAATGTGAATAACTTTTCTTCCTGAAAATATTCCCGTAAAGTCTCCACGTTCAATTACGTTTTTTGCCGCTTCCCGCAGAGGATCTCCATTCGCACCTGACTTTCTCGATGGTTCGTGACGGAGAGAAATTCCCCATTCATATCCATCTTTTCCGGTTTTCAGGATTCCCTGTCCATATGAAGTGTTTCCATGGATAGGCGCACGAACAAGTTCGGTAAGTTCTTCATATGTAAATTTTATCGATTTATCTCGCAAAAGAAGATCAATAATTTTTTCCGCATAGAAAAACGCTTCGTTTAATTCCCCATCTATCGTGTGTTGAAAGTGGTTTCCTCCAATTTCGCTGATAAGACCTATTGAGCGGGAATCGGTATCTTCTCCATCGAAATGGTTAATTCCAATAGGCGTTACTCCGGCACGTGTACCTCGTTTTATTACTGCGGAAAAGAAATCTGCATTTTCTTCGAGTACTGTGTGGAGATATTCGAGAATTTGATATTGTGGCCAATATTTTCCTCTCAGAATAATCTGCTTAATAACCCTCGCCTCAATCAACTTTAGTTCTTTCAATGCGGTTTCGCCATTTGTGTTTTTTACGATATTTTCAAACGTATTAAACCATTTCGAAACCGTCTTTATGAGAACTAAGTTTTCATGTGGTTCTGACTGTGTTGGAAAGTGATGACCTTGTGTCTGATCACCAAGTGCGATATACGCGTGAATCGGAAGTGATTTTCCTTTTTTGAGAAACTCACGACGTAATATTTCCATAACCGCTTCGTCATGTCCCAAAAAATTTCTCTTCTGCTTGTTGTAATACATCATTTTCCACGGATGTCCAATGTGCTCGTCTGAGGTAAGAAATATATACGCATATCTCGAGTCTCTCTTTATATCCGCCGCGGAGACTCCTTCAATTGGTTTACGAAGCAGTGCTGAAATTGGAATCATTTGTGGAATCCATAGCCCGTCTCGACGTTCAATTCTACACATACCAGGTTCAAATTGTTCGTGTCGAAGAAGTTTTTCAATCGGAGAACCCTTCCGTATAATATCTCTCATCTGATCGAGAAGAAATTGCTTGTTGAGCGCAACAGGAAGTTGCACCACAAGACAGTCGGGAAGATTTGGTCTTCTTACTGACGCCAAACGATAGTTTACCGAAAATGAGTTTACGAGAAGTACTAGGTCAGGAAGTGTTTTATCAAGCACACGACGACCAGAGTTTTTACGGAGAAAATTATCAAGCATTTCAACGGTTGGTCCTTGTTCTCTATCTTGATGAATTTCAACACTTTTCCCACCAATCAAAGTAAATGCTGTACCCTGCGTAATCACCTTAGAATTCGGAATTGTTTTTTCTAACGTTTTAATCGTCCACGCACGTATAATCTCGAAAAATCGTTTTCTGTCTTCTGTAGAAACATTTGATTGGATCATTCGTTTTTCCTTAGAAACGAGATACTTCACTTCTTTTTCGAGTTCTTCAACACGAGTATAATCCTGATTTTTATAAGCGAGTCTGAGTTCTGCTTCCACACCATGACGCTCATTAATCACCTCTTGACGCTGTTGATAAACGATATATCCGATTTCTGCGTGAGTTGCCGATTCAATTATTTCCTCTTCTACGCGTCCAAACGTAATATAAACTTTTCCGCTAAAAACTGGGCTTCCATTTTTATCAACCACAATTTTTCGCCATCCAGAAGCAAGATTCAAGAAGCGTTCACGAAGTCGTTCAAACACTACTTTATCCGGCGGAAGCACACTGTGAAGCCGTATTGCTTCATTTCGATATTCTGTTTCAAGTGTTGCGGGATTAAATGAAAGACCGGAACCACGTGCACGATGTGTAGTAAGAAATCCCTCAGATTTTTTTACATCCAAAAGCATCAGACCTCCAGGAAGAAGAACAAATTCATCTTTCTTCTGTTCTATAAGCTCTAATACATTTCGAACGATATTTTCTTCTAAAATCTGACTATATTCAGTACCAACAAGCGCCGCATTAATAACCGGGATAGCAAAACCCTCTTTGTCACTTACGGATATTTGAAATGGGTTGTGTATACTTGCCTTTTCAAGATCCACACGTACTGTTTCTGCAATTTCCTTAGAAATAGTGAGACGTCCAACTCCTGACTCAGAAAGTAATACATCCGCATATATGCGTTTGTTATTTCCTGCACCACGAAGTTCTTTTATCTTTGCATCTATAAATTTCTTCGGAATAAATGAAACGGCTGCGTATACACGTGTGCGATTGTGTCCGTGTCGTACTGCATCTTTCAAAAACTGCAGACGATCTTTTGTCCACACAAATGAAAGAAATTGATCCGAAAGATCGCGATATTTTGTTTCAACACCAATTTTTCTACATTCTTCTTGGGAAGTTGAAATAAATTCGCGTTTTCCTTTTTCAAGTATTCCTGACTGAAGCACTTGTTCAATACGATCGAGCGCATCTTTATTGAGATTACTCTTTCCGTTTGATTTCTTTTTCGCGACGCTATGATGATAATCGCGCACAAATTCCCTGCGTTTCCCCGCCGACCAAAGACCTATGAAGAATCTTTCGAAATTAATATCTTTTCCCAATTTTTTTTCTGTGGTAAGTAAGTCGTAATAGACTTTTATACGCTCACGGAGCTCTTCGTATGAATGGGTTTCGGAAAATATTTTCTTCAACTCACTCTCAACCCAAGGATATTTTACGTTTTTCTTTTTGTGATGATCTTTCAGAAGCTCAAGTGCGATACCTCGTTTTCTAAATGCATCGAAAAAATATGAAAAGGGAATTCCTTTTTCTATTTTTTCTTCTTTTATTAGTGAGCTGTATAATTCACGCGCTTTTTTCTTAAGTTCATCTGCGGTGTTAGATTCCGAGAAAATCACTTTAAGTTTCTCGTCGTCCCAATGATATTTCATAACAGGCCTCCTGTTTATTAAGTTAATAAATTGCTGTCTTCATTATTACCCCCTTATACAAGTGAGGTCAACCCCGCACCTCTTTTTAATTACAAAACCGCATATGCGGTTTTGAGACGGTTATTCGAGGCTCCTTCTCTATTAGGCATAGCTCCAAAGCATTGCGTTTAGATAGGTTTTTTATCCGATTAAGAAAAGGTGCGGGGCAATAA
>JBBAAQ010000027.1:0-4330 GCA_041658255.1 Candidatus Woesearchaeota archaeon | reverse complement strand
CATACCCAGTAGTAGAAACTCAATTTTTATAAACTGCGATTCGCCTTTTTCCTATTAATTATACACTACGCAATGTCCAATGGTTACTTCTCAACTTAATCTGCAAAGCAGATAGTATTGAGTTTTCACTACTGGGCATACCCAGTAGTAGAAACTCAATTTTTATAAACTGCGATTCGCCTTTTTCCTATTAATTATACACTACGCAATGTCCAATGGTTACTTCTCAACTTAATCTGCAAAGCAGATAGTATTGAGTTTTCACTACTGGGCATACCCAGTAGTGAAAATGCGATTTCTCGCCTTGGTTTTTTTCTTTTATTTTAAAATCTGCGACTAAAATTATCCCCGCCACACTTTAAAAACTAGTGCACAAGAAGTAAAAACCATATCGCATTTCTACTACTCGGCATAGAAAAACTCCTTTTAGGAGAATCTGAATTTATTATACCCTATTTCATACTCTCCAACAAATCTAAGTCACCATTTAACACCTCCTCCACACGTGAAATTTTAATCCCAGTCGCATGATTTTTGACCTGCTTATACGGATGCAATACATATGATCGGATTTCGTGTCCCCATTCTGGTTTCACCTTCACTTTTAGGTTTTCTATTGCAGTTTCATGCTTCTCTCGCATGAGCGCAATAAGTTTTATCTTCAATAATTCCATTGCTTTATCCCTATTCGCACTTTGTGAACGCTCTGACTGTGAGGAAACAACGATTCCCGTCGGCAAATGGCTTACTCGCACTGCAGTTTCCACCTTATTTACGTTTTGTCCCCCAGGTCCTGATGAGCGAAAAAAATCAGTTTTTATATCTTTCTCGGGGATCTGAACTTTTGAAACCTCCACTTGCGGCAAAATTGGTAGCACTTCAACAAGCGCGAATGACGTATGTCTCAGTTTTTTTGAATCGAACGGAGAAATACGCACCAAACGATGCACCCCCGATTCCCCTTTCAAATATCCATACACCCCATCACCTCTCAGTGAAATTGTTATGTCATTTACAAATTGTTTCTTCCATCCTTTTTTGTCCGCGCATTTTTCGTACATCCGAAGAAGCATTTGCGCCCAATCTTTTGCATCATTACCACCCGCGCCAGCAAGCACTGAAAGGTAAACGCCATTGTATTTAATCTGATCCATAGAACTTAAATTTTAATTTATAAATTTTGAATTTTAATTGAATGTACTAATTTTTGATTCATATATTTTTCATTCCCCTATTCGCGCGAATTAGAGATGGTTAGACAACTTCTGCTTGGTAGCAACTCTCACAATACACAATTTCTTTTCGATCAGGAGAATAACTTGTTTCGAATTCGTTAGGACAGGGAGTATCTCCATGAGAATGTTTTATAGTGTTGGTATAGACTCCATTTTCACTTTGTTTTCCTCCACAGTGGCATTTTCTATGCCATAGTTTCAATGGATTTCTCTGTGCAAGGCGTTCATAGTGTCTGCAGTTGGGGCAAAGACGAGGAAGTGGAAGGTTCATTCTTCGGTAGAATGCGAGTTCTTCGGGGATGATTTTGAATGCAGTGGTGCATTGATGAGTGCATGACCCCTCATGCATGCAGCCGATTACTTCAGTGGTGATAGAATCTGGAACATCATTGATTGAATCAGGAAGATTTTTGGGAAGAATGGTAGGAGTATAATCTTTGATGTTGGGATCTTTCCATCTAAATCCTTGGGAAAGTACCTCTTCTTTGATCAGGGGGAAGTATTCTTGGGCGATAGTTTCGTTATATGCAAAGGGAGAGAGCTCGGGGGGAAAGAATTCACCATATCGGTAGACTCTACCATTTTGATCAACATAGGGCACGTCCATCATGTGTTGTTTAATCTTGGGGAGGAGTACTTCGTACTCCTCTTTGGTGTAACGTTTGTTCAGAATGCAATATTGTTTGTTCCGAAGGCCAATGCAAGCGAAGAGATGATGGGAATTAGAACACCAATCTGTATACTGCGATTCTCGCAAAGTATCCGCATTTGCAAAAAATTTTATATTCGAACTTCCCTTTCCACCAACAATCCCCTCGTATATAAGCTCACTTCCTTCTCCACAACTAAAAACTCTTCCGATATCTTTTGCTTTTAATGCGCGAATTGTAAACCTTACGTTTTCAGAATCATACACACTATAAGAATCAAAAACATTTTTACAATTTGAAAGATAATTTCCAGTGCAATTGACAGTTTTCACTATATCCGCATATTTGTGTACTGTGGATGTCACGAGACGCCGAAATTCTTCTCTAAGTTTACATAAAATTTTATAACTTCCATCATTGATTTCAGAAATTATTTTTATATATTCATCTTTTAAATACTGTTTTCCTCGAAAAACAAACTGCTTATTTCGGAGATTTACAGACATAAAACAATTCTCGCAGTTTACACAGTCATATAAATAAGATGATTCCCTACAATCGCGGCAATCTATAAGAAATTTACTGTTATAACAATGATCAGAATTGAATCCCTCATAAATTAACTCTGAATTTTTAAGCATGAGAGAGTCAGACACATCCTTAGACCAATCAATAGTAAATGAATAAAACACATTCTCTCCAGTCGAAACTGAATATGCGAGATACACGTTTTTTGTATTTCTTGTATAATTGGTAAAATCACAATTTACACTTGTTCCGTATTGAAGCACTGCAGCACGTGGAACCTTTTTCTCTAATTCTTTAAACTGCTCAAAAAATGACTTTTCAAAACTATATCCTATACCATATGCAAGAGGATCCCATTTATCCGAGATCCAACATTCATGGCAGTAAACGGAAAATAAGTCTTCTTTCACATACATTGATAACGTTTTTTTTCCACACAAATTACAGTTGCGCCAATATAGAGACCTTTCGTTTCTCCAGGTCATTTTTTTTACGATGCTACATTTAGGACACCATGTCGGTGTCGGCACATCAATCCTCTTATAAAACTGAAAATCTTCATCTTCAATAATGAACTCCTGTTTGCAGTTTTGACACATTCGTTCTTCTTTCATAGTTCTATCTTACAACCCGCCCGTACCGAACGGTACGTTCGGGCGGGTTTTGACAAATTTTTACCTCAGGGCTCATATCCGAATTATAGTAGAAAATACTATAAAACAAAAATATTTCTTTCGAAATATTTTCATTGAGCCGAAGGTAAGAGTTTCCGCCCTAGGCGGATCAGCCCTTGGCCGAGAACTCACGACCCACGCTTACGAAGTGATTGTCCCGATTGATTAAAAATTAAGAGCCGGAGGCGAGACTTGAACTCGCGACCCATGCTTTACGAAAGCATTGCTCTACCACTGAGCTACTCCGGCTCTTAATTTTTAATAATCAATCGAGGATCCCTGACCCCGAATCGTGACTCTACCTCCGCCAGCTGGCGGATGAGCTACATTGGCGGCACACCTCTCCTACTCCCCGACCAAAATTGTCGGGGAATACAAAGTTATTTTATATTTAAAAGAGAGATGATTTTTGATTTATCAAAACCAATGATAATCTTTCCATCAATATCAATAACAGGAACTCCAAGTTGACCCGACTTTTTTATCATTTCCTCTTGTGCGGGAATATCAGTCATCACATTTTTCTCTTCAAATTGAACATTATGTTCAGTAAAATATGCTTTCGCCATCTTACAAAATACGCATGTCGGCGTTGAATATACAATCACTTTTGCCATAGTTAATCATTTTTAAATACCGTCCGACCTCATCACGGTATGTACCGAATATATCATACAAAAAAAAATTCGCAATAACAGACTATTTCAAAACCATGAGTATCGCACCAATAGTCACAAAAAGTGCACCAATTCCCGATTTTAATGTCAGTTGTTCTCCTAAAAACAAAAGTGCAAACACAAGAACAAACACAACACTTAGTCGATCAAGTGCGGCAACTGCAGAGGTGGTCCCCATTTTTAAAGCAAAAAAATAAACCCCGTTAAAAGCTCACACGGGGCATTAAACTCCATGTTTACTAAAGCTGATCGGCATTCATCCTATTAGAAGCCCGCCTGAATGAAAAAATTCATTCTTTCGGGCAGGCACACGGCTTCTAACGGGGTAAAAAAGCCATGAAAGTGCTCCCGCAATACCCGAGAGAATGATAAAGAGAAGTGGCTTACTTCCTATGGTGGAAAGAAGACCACCCTTTCCAAGTGCGAGTGAAACAAACACAAGAAAAAGAGCCATCACCACCGCACGAACTGCCGTTGCAAGCGTCGTATCAACACTCGCAATCCCAATTTTTCCTAGTATTGCCACAAGCGCAGCAAACACCGCTGAAAGAATTGAAAAGATTATC
>JBBAAQ010000026.1:0-5441 GCA_041658255.1 Candidatus Woesearchaeota archaeon | reverse complement strand
CAATAAAAACAAAATTCGGAGCTAGCGTTAGCTCCGTAAACATATCTGCGCAACGCGCAGAATTATATTGTAGGGCAATAGCCCACAACATAATTTTTTGTTTTCAAGGACTTTTTGAAAGGAGCCTCATTAAAATAATAACATTTTTAAATCTCTCTTCCCTGGAAGGAGTATGGGAAAAACAGACGATGAGGATATTGATGATATTATTCCAGATACTGATGAAGAAGTAGATGATGATCCCATCCCTGCAAAGCGCGATACGAAGATCTTCCAGCACAAGAAAGAAGTGAAGAAGGATGAAGAGGAAGATTTTGAAGAGGATGTATTTGTATAAGTTCTACTCGTTTGCATAAGTGCCATTTTTCTTCTTATAAACGCACTCCTTCACAATCTTTATATACCTGTGATTATTTCTTGCACTAGTGCCGATTAATGGCGGAGACAATATGAACGTTCTTGACGATAAAACATTTAGAAAAGAGATTAGCGATACAAAAATACCCATCCTTGTAGATTTCTATGCAGATTGGTGTGGTCCCTGCAAGATGCTTGGACCTGTACTCGAAGAATTAAGCGCAGATAAAGAGTTTGAAGGAAAATTACGTTTCGGAAAAATCAATACTGAAAATTATCCTTCACTTGCGCAGGAATTTTCCGTCCAAGGAATCCCTTGCTTAATATTCATTAAAGGCAGTAAAGAAGTCGGACGGATCGTCGGATTTGCACCTAAACCTGTTATGAAAGCAAAGATTGCATCGGCGCTGAATGGTTTGTAAGCGCGACACAGGCAGTTAAACAAAAAAAGGCAACACATGGAATTTGCATGCAGACAACTACGTATCGAAGAAGTCATCCGTTGTAGTCTTGACTTACGAAAATCTGAGTACACCTTGATTGAATGTATGGTCAAAGAAAAACATGCGATAACCATCCAAGATATTTCTAAGAAATTGAAATTAGATAGGACGACGGTTCAGAAGATGATGAAACGGTTCTATGCAAAAAGTCTTGTCGAAAGGTATCAAGAAAACCTCGACGGTGGCGGGTATATCTTCACCTACAAATTAAAGAATAAGGAACTTCTCAAACAACGAATCAAAGAGATCATCAAATCATGGTATGAAAGCGTGAATACTAGTGTTGATAAGTGGTAGAGAAGTAGTTCTGAGGAATTTAATACCACTGCTTAGGGGTAAAATTTATAAATAGATATTCATTTCTATCACATATGGAGCTGGAATTATACCTTGAAATACTGAATAAATGCCCAGACAACAAACTTTCCGAAGAATTAGGGGTGTATGATAATTATATCATACTTGCAAAAGCGAATTTTGATAATGTATTTAATGATCTTATCAGCACAAAAAATTATGTACTGCACAAGACCAATAGTGTTGCAGGAGGAAAACAAGTTGTTGTCGATTATGTGCCGGGGACGGCAAGACTCATTATTTCCAGTTGGTTCATGTATGGGGCATATACTTCTGACACGACTGAAGATGACCTAAAAAGGCAGGCATCGCAATATGACATAACGATTTCTATACATACGTACCAAGAAAAAAAAATGGAACATACATCTCCCGCACGAGCACTTGCATATGTCATCAAGGATCTTAGTGAATATTTAATCAAGGAAAAGATACCTTGTTGTTTTCCAAAATCACGCGGAGATGCCCATAGTAATGATCGTTCCCGCGTAGCTTATTTTTTACCAGAAAGTTCTCAATAATTATTTAAGAAACCCTAAAATTGTTCTCCAACTGCACGTAACCTCGTATATAATTCTTCGCGTAATGCAGAAGGCCAATTTGCGTCAATATCTGCTTTGAATAATTTTACTGCTGCAATGAAGTCTTCGCGGATCTTTGTTGTGCCATCTAATACTTCGACGAGATGCTCGCGAAATGGGAGTGGAACATTCTTTAAGTCCCACGCCATGAGTTTTAATTGCTCAAGTCGCAGCGAATGTTCTTTTGCAAGTTCTACTTCCTGTTCTTTCCAGAATATGTCATAATCAAAGTCTTTATCTGGAAGAATGATTTCTGGAGTTGTACTCCTTGCTTCTTTGAGTGATATTTTTGCCTTGACCATATCATGCATGCGCCTTACAAATGCGAGTTTATCCTCCATCTTCATGATATCAGTATATCCCAGAGTAATTAAATTGAATGCAAATGGCGATGGCATGTCTGTTGCAACTTCTTCGATACTGATTCTTCCTGATTCTATCTGTTCAATGATTGATTGCGCGCCGTTAATATCCATGAGATCCTCTAAGACTTCACGTTTCGCTTCACGTAATATTGGAAAGTCTTCGCTGATACGCCGAACTGCGCTTATGAGGAATTTTGAACTCATCTGTTGCCGCGATACTGTCTTACGCCTGCCCATATAATTTCTTAGGATCATAAGTGATCGCATAGCGCAGTGACGAAATCTTCTCGCTAATACTTCTGTCTTATCTAATGAAAGTTCTGCAATCTTTCGAATATCTGACGCTTTGATGAGTTTGAATGCTCTACTCGCTTGAATAGATTCCTGCGTGAGGATATAGAATCCATTGTCTGTGATATTTATCTCAACATCGCGATGCTGCATGCGACTGATGACAAATCCGAGGACTCGACTTAATACATCATTGACCCGCCTCCCGTATAAGGTGTGGAAGAGGATGAATTTATTATCTCCATCAGTAAAATATTCAATGATGATACGCTTGTCGTGGGGAATTTTTGAGAATTGATATTGTTCCTTAAAATATTCATAGATTGCATTTGCGCCATACGCGTCGACGTATAAATAGTGATGGATATAACTCATCAACTCTTTTTTTGTGGTATGTGATTCAAATTGATCATTCATGTATCGACGGAATTTTCCAATCTCTAATGCTAAATCAAATGACAATGGTAGGCTTTCTGAAAACCAACTCGGAACAGTCGGTGGACGATTGATGGATGTTTTTACAAACGCAGTCATGCCCTGACTATGAAGATATTCATACGTATTACCGCCTAAGACGAATACATCTCCACGTTTTAATCGTTCAAGAAAACTTTCATCAATTTTGCCAATAAATAATCCCTTCTCATCATTACCTGTCGCGTACGCGTTTTTTGACCCTTGAAGTTTTACAGTCACAAAACTTTCGTCAGGGATTGTTCCAAGATTTGTGAGGTAGAGGACTCTTGCAAGCTTTCCTTTTTTACCGATCATTCCAGTTTCTGCATCAAACCAAATTTTTGCATAGACATTCCTGTCTTCGAGTGAGATATATTGTCCTGTAAGATAATTGATGACATCAGTAAAATCTTTCCTTGTGAGATTACGGTATGGATAGGATTGGGTGACTATTTTAAATATCTGATCAATATGTTTGGGTTCTTCAATTGCCATCCCGTAGATCTCTTGTGCTAAGATGTCTAATGCATTTTCCGGAATGGTAATCTTGTCAATCTTTTTATCAATCGCTGCCTTTAGGAGTACTGAACATTCAACTAGATCATCCCTGTCCTGAACGATGATTCTGCCCTTAGATGTGTCGTGGAGCCGGTGGCCACTTCTCCCAATTCTTTGCAGAGCGCGTGCGACACTCTTTGGACTACCTAATAAAATAACTAAGTCAATAAAACCAATGTCTATTCCTAATTCTAGACTCGTGCTTGAGACTACGCAACGTAATTTTCCATCTTTTAACCGATTCTCGATATTTAATCGATGTTCTTTACTTAATGATGAGTGATGCGCGCCAATATAGGATTTTGAAACAATCTCTTTCATCTCATCGACGTTAGTTGCTTCACTTGCGGTTTTTATGTTGTCGCCTTCATCTAATTTCGTATAATTCTTCGGGAATTTATCTTTGAGATGATGAACTATCCGCTCAGTTGCGCTTCTCGTGTTTGTGAAAATTAATGTTGTCCGATGTTCTTGGATGAGTTTGTCTAATAGGATGTAGAGTTCTGTAGATGTTTTTTCGTAGTCTGATCCGATAAGGTCAGGGACTGGACTTAAAACTTTCAGGTCGAGTTTTTTAATTGCTTGGACGTCTATGATTTTACAGTCACGATAAACAGTGGGTGTTTGCATCCCGACCAGAAATTGTGCAACTTTTTCTAAAGGCGATACTGTTGCGGAGAGTCCGATTCTCGTGAATTCTCTACCTAGAGTTACTGATTGTACTAAATAATTGAGTCGTTCAAGACCGAGGACAAGTTGGGTCCCTCTTTTGCTTGACGCTAGTGCGTGGATCTCATCAACGATGACCCATTCTACTTCGCGCATCTTTTCACGAAATTTCGGACTTGTAAGCATGATCGCAAAAGATTCCGGAGTGGTGATTAATATGTGGGGTGTTTTCTTTAACATTAAGGCTTTATCTTTGAGTGAAGTGTCGCCTGTACGGATAGCTACTTTCAGATTGATTTTTTTTGATGCGCCTTTCAGTTTATCTTCTGCTAACGCTTTTATCTCTTCTAATGGCTGGTTGAGATTTTTTTCTATATCATTCGCTAAGGCCTTTAATGGGGAGATGTAGATGCAATAGACCTTGTTTTCTAATAGGTCTTTACTTGATAATTGGATGAGTTCGTTGAGAATGGCTGCAAATGCGGACAGTGTCTTTCCTGATCCTGTAGGCGAAGAGATTAACGTATTTTGTTTATTATGGATGTTATTTATGGAGAATGTTTGTGGCGGGGAGAAATGCTTGAATTTATTTACGAACCATTCCCTGACTATAGGTATAAATACCTCTAACGTATCACTTTCAGAATATGGTCTATCCATATATGTAATCGGCATAGCTCTCGCTCCACTATAAAGAATATTACACTACTTATATAGTTTATGCGTGGGTGGCGAGTGTGGGGAGTGCTCCTCAAACTATGCCTCCTTTGTCTCGCGGTCGACCACTAGACAATAGCCCTATAGTGTCAAGACCCGTAAGAAACTTTATAAATATCTTCTCATATTGTCGACTGTTGGATGGGGGATACATAGTCTTATACGAGAGGTAAAAATGGCTAAGAATAATGAAGATTTAGGTTTTGAACAGAAGCTCTGGGCAACTGCAGATAAGATGCGTAATAACATGGACGCTGCAGAGTATAAACACGTTGTTCTCGGTTTAATATTTCTCAAATATATTTCTGATGCTTTCGAAGAAGTATTCATAAAATTAGAAAAAGAAGGTGATGATCCTGAAGATATTGATGAATACAAGATGAGAAACATCTTCTGGGTTCCTCCAGAAGCAAGGTGGAGTTATTTACAAAAGAATGCAAAACAACCAACTATTGGAAAACTTATTCGGAAATTCGCCTAAGACCTTGCTTTAGCTTCTGTTTTTAACTGATGTGATACAGGCGTAGCCTCTTTAGAGGCGATTAAAGAAAAATCGTAAGATTTTTCTTCTAGAACATTTCTAAATA
>JBBAAQ010000025.1:0-8321 GCA_041658255.1 Candidatus Woesearchaeota archaeon | reverse complement strand
AGATCTCGTCACTCAGAATCATCTCTATGCACAATTATGGAATGAACAGACAGGAAAATCACGTACATAATACTCTAAGTAAACGCATAAATCAATAATCATAAACTATATAAACAAAGTTTATATCAATACTGTTATGCTCAAAAAATTATTTCAACCAAAAATGAAGGTTATCCAAAACCCGAAAGAAAATATCATTAAGCAAAAGACTACAAGTGTTCTTATCAGCCGAACGCCAGCTGCTGACGGCGCAGAATTTAAGACTGCAATTATTAGATTCTACACTGTCAACAACCCTCATAAGACAACAGAATTCCCGACACTTACCTACGAATTTTCTAATATTGAAAAGGTCCGGATCATGGGGCTCAATGTATCCTATTATCTTGAAGGCAATGATATTGTGATTAATGATCTTGAAGAGATCTATATCACCCATGAAGGAATAAAGATACTCTTGAAAGGATATCAACATCTTGTTGAGAAGAGACAATAAAAAAAATTGTTTATTTCTTTTTCTTGATCACATACACTGCATCATTCTTACGGACGAGTTGATTGATTTTTATACTTACTTCAAATCCTTTAGTTGCAAGTGTAATCGCAGAATCATTATATTGAATTCCGACAATCGGGCATTCGATACTTCCTGTCGTTTTTCCCTGGATAATAAGTGTATCGCCGACTTTGAACGGTGTGGACTCGACTTTAATCACCGCAACACTGATTTTTGTATAATAATTAGTGATATAACCGACGAGTTGTTTTGTCTGCGTTGCACTGCTTCCATACTCTTTCGTAAATTCGCTAACAGGTTTTCCGAGATAGAATCCTGTTGAGAATCCACGATGATACACTTTTTCAAGTTCTTTCAATGCAGATTGCTTTATTGCAGTAAATGTCTGACGTGCATGCGTGTCACGTTTTATTGCTGCATGATGCATCACATAATAATCAATAACTTTTCGATATTGTGAAACAACGCCCGCTACATATTCTGGATTGCGGTTTCTTCCTTCAATTTTGAAAACATCAATTCCTGCATCAATTAATTGATCAATGAATTCAATAGTGCAGAGATCTTTTGGGCTCATGACATAATCGCGCCCCAATTCCAGAGTGTGGCCCTCTTCAGGATCTATGAGTGTAACATCATATGCTCTGCGGCAGGGTTGTAAACATTCGCCACGGTTCGCGCTCTTGCCGAAAAGTTCATGACTCATAAAACATCTTCCAGATACTGATACGCACATTGCGCCGTGGATAAATACTTCGATTTCAATATCGAGTTTATTCTTATGGATGTGTTTTATTATTTTCTTAATATCTGCGAGACTGCATTCACGTGCGAGTACAACGCGCGTCAAGACCGGGATGGTCTTTTTTGCATGGAGGAGTGATGTATAATTGCTGATGCTGTTTTGCGTCGAGAGATGCATGGGAATCTTTTGTTGGATGCATTCATTGATGACTGCACCATCCCATGCGATAATTGCATCAACACCTGCAATCTTTGCCTCTCGAACAATCTTTTTGACTAAAGATAATTCATGGGTGTAGATGATGGTATTGAGTGCAAGGAGCGCTTTAACATTACGTGCATGACATCGATTGACGATTTTTGATAAATCAGTGGGTTTGAAATTTTTGGCGCCTGCACGCATGTTTAATCCTTGGATTCCAAAATAAATCTCATCAGCGCCATTATCAAGTGCTGCTTGGAGTGCGATGAAATCTCCGACTGGTGCAAGAATTAATGGTGTATGCAGAGTATTTTTCGGATGGAAGGATCTTTTCTTCATTGGATGGTCACGTTAATTAGTTCACCATGATGATTATAAAAAATAATCGATTTGCGAGTATAGGGCATACAGATGATCGCATGGATTATCCCTGTCTTTCGAAAGAATGCTAAATCTGCACGTGACGGCCGGGCACTATATCCGGGGTGACTATGCACGCTTCCATAAAAACTCTTGTCCGCGAAATGAAAAATCGGTGCTGCACTGTATTCTGAGGATTCAAACTCATTATAGACAAGTGCATCAATAAGAAGCGTATTATGCGCAATAGTGCCGTGGAAGAACGCCACAAACTCTTTAGGATGATTAGCCTTAGCAAAATCAATCATGTCATCTATGACATTCGATGAAACGGTGATAGTATCAAACTGTAATTTATCGAGATTAAAGAGTCGTTCAAGCTGTTTTGTAAAGAATTTTTGCAAGGGATGCGTAGGAGATTCAGACATAAATAAAGAAAAGAAAAAGAGTATAAAAAAGTGTCGGATTTACTGCGGAACATCGGTTGAGGTAGGAACATCATCGAGTGTTGCAATATTTGGAGGCGCATCTACAGTCAGATTCGCTACAGCATCTCCAGATAATGAATCAGCCTGACCAGTCGTCGTGGTTGTTTTTGCTGTTGTTCCAATCTTACTACACGCAGTTGTGATGAGTGCAAGTGCAATAAACCCTATGAGAAATAATACTGTGGTTTTTCTCATACTTTCACCCCATCAGCAGTATTATCTTCACTATTTTGGGGATTGGAACTATTTTGTCCACGTTTTCCATCACGCGCAGGCATACGTTCCTGTTCATTACTTGTTCTACTTTCGCGATCGTCTTTTCGATCCTCGTTTACCTGTTTACGATTCTCTTTTTCTGTTTCCATTCTTTGCTTGATAATATCTTTAGATGTTTCACGCAATTCTCGGGTACTATTTTTGAGTCCATCCCAGACCCTGTCCGCGTCTCCTTCCTTAAATTTGTATCCGGGAGCAGTATATTTGCCTATTTCTTCAAGTTTCTCTTTAAGATCCTTAAACCGGGTATCATTTCCTGAGATTGCTTCTACTTTTTTCATGTACCCTTTTATTCGTCCTTCTTCAAATCTTGCCCATAAATGAAGATGTTCTGAACGCATCTCTTTTTCATATTCTCTGATTGCAGTGCTGTTTCCTGAAGCAATGAGTTCTTTAAGCCTCTCAAGTCGCGCATTCATTTCTGCTTGTACTGCTTCAACATCTGCAACACTCATATTCTTCTTTTTCATCTGTTCAATATCTTTGGCCCACTTTGTTTCTGCATGTTCATACTGTTTTGCAGCAACTTTAGCCATTGCAATCTCTTTAGCGCTTACGCATTCATTATAAGTTTTTACTGCAGCTTTAAGGTCGGTCTTAAAGGCTTCCCGCGAAGTGTTCGTAAGATTATATGATTTAAAATCCTTTTTAGTATCGCCTATCTTTTTGTCAAGTGTCTTATAATCATTTTTGAATGTGTCTTGAACATACGCATCAAATCCTTTTTGGTCATTACTATTTTTATATATTTCAAGTTGCGTGAGATCTGACCGCACTTTTTCCTGCGCGCTTGTTATTGCAATATTTTCGCCAATATATTTAGTGATAATATCATTTTGTGCTGCTGCAAAATCTACTTTACACGCCAAATGATCATAGCGTATACTGAGTGCCTGTTTTGCATTATCACTCTCATTCGTATCTACTGCCTGAACAAAACCGATCATAGCGATGAAGAGTACGAATGTGAAAATAGTTGTTTTCAATAGATTCGTCATTGTTTTCATTTCAATTACCTCACTCCTCTAGGAGTCAAATCATATTTACATAAAAATTTTGTGCAATATTCGATCGTGCTGCGCGCGTGATGCACAATCAGTTGTTGCACAACACCATCATAATGGTACGTTTCTTTATAAACATACTTTCCGAAACGCTTTTATAAAAAGAATATTTTTCCTCTTAAAGCTTTACAAAGCTTATCCTGTGCTTCTTTTTACTATTCAAAGGATTATTTCGCTGTTATTAGTGATTGATTCAATAATCGTGCAGAAACTATTTAAATCATTAATCATTCCCTCTCTTGTGAACAAACAAAACTTCTTCTATTATATAATGGTCATTGCAGCTATGATATCTATCGCTATGATAAGCACACCTACACATGCGGCAATCATTAAAGGGACAATCTATGATTTAGGATTATCACAAGAATCAAATGTACGTATTGAAATCAATACTGTTCCACACCAAATCTTTATCGCAAAAAATGGCACCTATGCATTCAATGTACCTATCGGCAATTATACACTTGATGCACGAACCATTGATGGTTTTGCAAATGAAACAGTTATTGTTGATACGAACGGAGAATATCTCCTCGATATTGTACTGGAACCAATCATTGACAAACCAGTCATTATCAATACTGAACTCGATACAGCTTCTGTTACACCAACAAATTTCTGGCTATATATTATAATTGGTGTAATCATACTTGCCATCCTCATTATTGGGAGCATCATGTTTTTGGGATATGGAAAAAAATACATCCTGCATAAACAACAAAAACAGAAACATCAGATGTATAGGACCAAAAAGGAACATGCGCCTGAACACATTCACGCACAACCCGCACCTATTGCTGATGAATTTGGAATGCAGGTTTTACGCATCATCAAAAAAGAGGAGCGCATCACCCAAAAAGATTTACGTAAACAGATTCCACTTTCTGAAGGCAAAGTCAGCCTCATCATCACACACCTCGAACACGAAGGAAAAATTAAGAAGATCAAAAAAGGGCGTGGAAATGTATTGGTGTTTGTGAAAGAATAAAATTCTTAAATAACCTTCCAATCCGTAATTCATGGGTATCGCGAAATATCTTCTTGATGGGTATACTAGGGAATTTACTGCGCATATTGTGAAGATTGATGATACAGGGATGTCTTTTGTACTTGATGAAACGTATTTTTATCCTACATCTGGTGGTCAACCGAATGATACGGGTACAATCACTTGCAGTGGAATAAGTTTCAAGGTTGTGGATGTTATTAAAAAAGATGGAGAGATCTGGCACCAAGTCGACCATGCAGGATTACGGATTGGAGATACGATTATCGCAACTATTGATTGGGATCGCAGATATATACTGATGCGGTATCATACAGGTTCGCACATTCTTGCCACGCTCATCCATGATGCGACTGGCGCTGAAATTACCGGTAACCAATTATATCTTGATAAGGCGCGTGTGGATTTTAGTCTCGAAAATTTTGATCGCACACTCATGAATAGTTTTGAGGAGAAGACTAATGCAATCATTGCGCAAAGTCTTCCAGTCACATTCAGGATTCTTGATCGTGAGGAAGCATTCAAGATTCCATCCCTTGTAAAACTTCGAAAACAACTTCACGAATCCATCCAGGAAATCCGGATTGTTGATGTCGGAGATTTCGACCATCAAGCATGCGGCGGAACGCATCTCAAGAATACTTCAGAGATCGGGCGCATTGAAATTTATGAACTCGAAAACAAGGGTAAGGAACGCAGAAGAATTTATTTTCGGATTCCGAATAACACATAGACAAATCGTAAAATGACGTCTAGAAAAAAAAAAATTATTTTATCGGCCTTACAAGCTGGTTATTTTTTGTTACTTCATATCTCTCACCAACTTTTGGATTAAATTCTTCGCCTGCCATCCATCTTACGAATGGTTGGTGTGCTAAAACCCTATAATCAAGAGTAGTTTGTGATCCATCTTCAAAAATAACTTCTCTAATGACTCGGGGATTATAACCGCCTCCACCTATCATAGAAGATGCTAATGCAAACATAGAGTTATCGCTCCATTTTTCATTGACACTTGCAACAACTTTTGTAGGATTATTTGCATTATGTAATTGTTCTGCTTGTTTTGTCCTATCTGAATCTAAAAAACCATTATGAGAAAGAAGGTAAAATCCTATGCATATTCCGATACCGTACTTTACACCTTTCTTTAGTACATATACTGCTCCATCTCCCAAACCATCTATGACATCATTAAGAGTTCTTTTATATACCATCTTGATCATAGAAGAATATACTCCTTTAAAAATTTTATGTTTACTTCTACTTTAAAGTGGCAAATTAATTGTGCACAAAATTGTGCATGTTCTTTCCATTAGTTCACATATTTACCCACAACCTTAACACAACCAAGAGGTTTTGTGCGTGAAAAACCACAAAGTATATAAATACCTTTACCGAGGGGTAAGAATATAGGAATATATAGTCTTATGATTATGGTGCGTGATTGGTGAATATATGGTTGATTCTATAGAGAAAATGCGGCGATTGAATGAACTAACAAAAGAACTTAAGCAGCATGGTTTTGCAGAATCATCATTTGAAGCGATACAACAAGCAAATCAGATTTATGGTGATGATGAGATGACAAGTGATGTATCGCAAGGTATGATAAGATCAAGTACGCATGAACGCCTTGAAGCAAAGAATGCAGAGGCAACGGTGACACCTGCAGAACATCCAAAAATCAAAGAGCTCACGAATAACTTAGATACACTTACAAAGAAGATGAATGAGATTGTTGCTGCAATCAATGATATTGATGTACGATTAAAAGATCTTAAGAATAGACCCGCGGTCGTTGAACGTGTGGTAGAAAGAACACGAGAACCTGAACGTACACCAGTACATGAAGAACAACAGGCAACAACAGCGCCTTATACTGAAAAACAGACTGCTGATAAGAAGAAGGAAGATTATTCCAATCAACGAACCGGTAATTATGCTCCGGACGACATCTCAATCGATAAAGTGTTTTATTATGGAAAAAAATAAGTAATGGTAGGTGATTAACATGGCAGAAGGATATTGTGTAAAATGTAAGGCAAAGTCTGAAATGATTGACGCGAAGGAAACAACAATGGCTAATAGTCGCAAAGCACTGAAGGGTAAATGTAAGAAATGCGGCACGGGGATGTATAAGATCCTTGGTATGGCTAAAAAATAAGTTTTTCTTTTTTTTGATTTCCCATGACTGACGAAGACCTTATTGACTGTATTATGGAATTAGATGAAGTGCTCTCTGAGGCAGAAGAAGCGCTCGAAGAAAAGAAGTATGCGCATGCCTTAGAGAAAATAAAAGAAGCACGCGAAACCATTGAAGATCTTCGTAAAGATGACGAATCAGACGACGACCGTCAGGAAGTCGAGATGCATGTCATGAATAAATTGAAATAAAGTACCAATCCATTCTAAGTTATAATTGTTGCTACTGCCAAAAGATTAATATACAAAAGATTTAAATACTTGTTCTGATATGCGTAGTCTATAGAGGAATGTAAAATGGATCTCGAAGAAAGAACTGTCAAAATGCAAGTTATTGGAAAGAGGGAAAGAATTAAGGGTTGGATATTCAAAAGACCTGAATATCTTGTCGCACTTCAAATAGTTGATGAGACAGCAACAACTCATCCAACATTGCAACATGAATTCTCTTACCACCAATATGCTGCTATAACTACCGGAGATATAATTGACATTACAATATATTCCAAGAATGGGCAAAACTGGTATTTGTCAAAAGGAGAAGCAGAGTTATTTGGCGAATAAACAATTTTGCATTTTTAAAATAAAACTCAACAGTTACAAAGTTAAAATGGCAGAAATTCAAAAAGCATTGCTGGCTATGCATAATCCAAATTGGGAAAAAATGTATATCCGTCAATTAACTGGATACGGGTATGAAGTATCAATAGCTAAAACTGTTAATGAAATGAAAAACGCCATGGGTATTTCATCAAAAGGTTCTCAAAAAAATTTTTTCCAATTGTATCTGATGGATGCAAATCTCGGTTCTCGAGGAGCATATACCCATAATCCTGCTGAGGAAATTTTTAAGTTAATAAAAACAGATTATGAGAATGGAAAAGTTAAGTTTGTAGCTATAACAGGAAATCCTGATGTTGTAGAAAATGCAAAAAATAATGGCATACCTTGTTTTAGTAAGGGAAATCCAGAAGAGATTTCAGATTATATAAAGAAGTAAATAGTTCTAAAAGTAAACCAGTAAAATATACCCATCACTGCAACCCGCCTTTTTTGTCAGCGAGAAAGAAAATTTTAACAAAACTATTGCGGATAAAGAATCTGCGTTTCAAGTATTGCTGTCTCTCGAACCAGGATGGAGTCCGGATTCAGAATTATATAAAACGTATAAGAATTCAAAAGTTTCTGACTTGGAATATAAAGAGATCCCTACAGGAGGAAGTTTCGAGAAAAAATATGCGTTTGTCATCCAGGACCATATCGCAATCGATGCTCAAGGACAGGTCTATAGAAAGGGCGGATGTATCTAGTTATCATCACCCTTACCCTATTTTACGTCTAAAATCATTAAAATAGGCTCCTTTCAAAATCTTTTTTTTCGAAAGAAATATTAACCCGTCAGCCCTAAGGCTGAGCGGGGGTGGGAGTACAGCCCACCATGGCAAAGGAAGAAAAA
>JBBAAQ010000024.1:0-8463 GCA_041658255.1 Candidatus Woesearchaeota archaeon | reverse complement strand
TTCTCGGTAATTCCCCGCTTATTCAAGAAACGGTTGTATATCTTGAAAAGAATCCGCAAGCGGGATATCTCGTAAAGGAATGGATAAGGGAAATTCCAAAAGAACACGAACATGCACTTTTTGATGCAATAAAAAAAGCGAGCGTGGGAACAATTATTCTTTCTCCACAACTTACGAACGAATCATATGCAACCTCTTCTCTCTTTGCACTTCTTCCACTAAATATCACTGTTATTAACTTTCTTGATTTTTATGAGACGCTTTTTGATAAAGTGGCACTCAAAGAAATTAATACCGAATGGTTTGTGCAACATATCTCCATGCGACGTAATTTCTATGACACCGCAAAGCGATGTGTTGATATTTTTCTTTCACTCATTCTCGGAGTTATTTTTCTTCCCCTTGCATTTCTTATCGGGATTCTTATACTCCTCTCATCAAAAGGGTGGGTTGTCTTTCCACAAAAAAGGGTTGGGAAAAATGGAAATGAATTTGTGCTGTATAAATTTAGAACAATGAAAAAAAATTCGGGGGGTGCGCTCTGGACCGAGAAGAATGATACCCGCATTACGGCCATAGGAAAAATATTGCGCTTCACTCACCTCGATGAACTTCCTCAATTGTGGAACATCTTGAAAGGCGATATTTCATTTACGGGGCCGCGACCCGAACGAACCGAACTTGCAGAACAATATCGAAAATTCTCCTATTATGACGTGCGCCATATGGTGAAGCCCGGACTTACTGGATGGGCACAAATTAATTTCCGTCCAAGCGCATCATTTGAAGAAGCATATGAAAAACTTACGTATGATATCTATTACGTAAAAAACCGCTCTCTCTTTCTCGATCTTCTCATTATTCTCCGCACCATTCGATATATATTTACCTCACACTAATTTATGTTTAAAAAAATAAAGGAATTGCTCTTATCAAATACGAGTACGAAGCAGACAGTGGTTAAAAATATAGTGTGGCTCTCGGTTGGACAAATTGGAAGTCGTTTTATCCGTGCCGCCATCATCATTTATGCCGCGCGTGTATTGGGTGCTGCGGAATATGGACTTTTTTCCTATGCGCTTGGACTTGCTGGATTTTTCACCATATTTGCTGATGTGGGAATTAATGCAATCCTCACACGCGAAGTTTCTCAAAAACCAGAAAAGGCGTCGGAATATTTCGCTACATCATTTTGGATAAAAACAACACTCATTGTTGGCACCGGATTTCTTGTCATATTGGTAGCTCCGTACTTTTCCAAAATTGATGATGTAATAATTTTACTTCCATTTGTTGCTCTTCTCACACTTTTTGATAATTTAAGGGAATTTACACTTTCATTTTTCCGTGCAAAAGAAAAAATGGAAATTGAAGCATTGGTAAATGTATTCACCAACATTTCTATAACCCTTTTTGGATTTTTTATTCTCTCATATATCGCTACCGCACAAGCAATGACTGTCACGTATGCTATAAGCGCCGGAACTGGAGCATTACTTGCTATTATTCTATTGAGAAATCAATACAAAAAAGTCTTTTCACACTTTGATTTTTCACTTTTGAAACCAATCATTCAATCCGCACTTCCTATTGCTGTTTTGGGATTATTTGGAGTTTTTATGCTTAATATTGATATGGTGATGCTTGGATGGTGGCGCACCACTGAAGAAATTGGATTTTACTCGGCAGGACAAAAAATTGTTCAGGTACTATACACACTTCCTTCGATCATCGCGGCCGCCTTATTTCCAACGATCGCCCGTCTTGTTGGACAAAAAAACGACAAGAATGTTTCGCTTATCATGTCGACTGCAACAGTTGGAGCGCTTTTTTTGGCCATTCCTCTTACTATTGGCGGAATCGTACTTGCAAAATCAATAATATTATTCCTCTACGGAAGCTCATATCTCCCCTCCACACTTGTTTTTCAAATTCTTGTTGCCACCACATTATTTGTTTTCCCAGGAACGCTGTTTGGAAATTTTGTTCTCGCATATAATAAACAAAAAAAGTTTGCAAAATATGTTGCCATCGCTTCAATTGGAAATGTTGTTTTCAACGCGCTTCTCATTCCAAAATTTGGAATTATTGGAGCCGCCACTGCAACTATAATCGTCCAATCTATATATAATGCGGCGGCATGGTTGATGGTAAAAAAAATAAACAATTTTCATACATTACAAAATATAAAACGAATTATTTTTGCTGGAGTGATTATGGGAGTTACCGCACTTATTCTTGATGCGATTGGTCTCCACGTCATCATAAATATTGTTATTTCTGCGGGGATGTATATGTTTACTCTTTTTATATTAAAAGAACCACTTATTCTTGAGGTTAAAAACTTTATTGCAATACTACGAAATAATCAAAAAGAAACTATATAAGCCTCTTTTTTATTATTTTTTTAGTAATTCTTCTATTTTCTTCACACATGCTTCAAGTGTGAGATGTTCTCTTACAAATTTGAGTCCATTTGTACCGTATTCATTCAATTTCCCCTTCTCCGCATATATTTTCCGTATTATTTTTTCTCCTTGTGCTATATCGTCAGAGCGTCCCGCATACCCACATTGTGCCTCCTTCATAAGCGCAAATGCATCACTTTCTTTATTTAGAAATGAAACAACCGGCTTTCCTGCGGCCATATATCCTAAAAATTTTCCTGGGACAAATGACGTTTTATTGTCGCTACTCAAACACACAATTCCCACATCGGAATCCTTCACGAGGTATGGATATTCATCTTTTGATATAAACGGACGAATTTCAATATTTTTTATATTTTTTTCTTGAATGAGTTTCTGTATCTTTTCTTTTTCAGTGCCATCTCCCACAAGAAGAAAAACAACATCTTTTAAATCTGAAACGCGCTCCGCAATATGAACCAAAAATTCCAACCCCTGCGCCGGACCCATAATTCCAGCAAAGAGAAATATAAACTTCCCGTGCAGTCCATATCGGTCACGAAATGAAATGTTTTGCTTAAGACCCACATATTCATTCACATCTACCCAATTATGGAGTGTCGCTATTTTATTCTCCGGTACATGTTTTTGCCCAATAAGAAATTTTCTGCCCCCATCTGAATGAAATGTAATGACATCGGCACTCTGATATACAATTTTTTCTATAACTTCAAAAAGTTTGATAATCGGTCTATTTTTTAAAATCCCAAGATCAATCGCATTTTGAGGAAAAATATCCTGTATATTCAAAAGGAATTTTGAACCATATCGATTTTTTATGAACTTTCCCACAAGACCAAGTGTGATTGGAGGACTGTAGATAATCACCGCATCAGGCGACTCCTTCATATATTTTTTTGCACCGAGAAAAAAAATAAACGGCAAAAGTAATTGCGAAATTCCACGGATGATAAAATTCACTTTATGTAGCGGAAGTGTTTTTATGCGAATCACCGTGACCCCATCATCGGACGATACAATTTCAAATTTTTTGTCTTTCGACTCTTCGGTTAGATAGTGACGTGGGTATGAAGTAAGTATCGAGACACTGTGACCCGCATGTAATAGCCCGCGTGCAAGTTCGTGCATCAAATGCGCTGCAGAAGAAACTTCCGGAGGATACACATCCGCAACGATAAGAATTTTCATAAAAAATAGATTATTACACCGCGCTTCGACGCTGTTTTACAATTCTCGTAAGTCCGACAATATGTCGAAGTACTTTACTTGATACATTTTTATCCACGTAGTTTCGCGGGATATTCATCTTTACTCCCCTATCCCGCTCTCCAACGGTTACTGCAATTGCTTCTAACACTGCATCTTTCCCGCGTCCCGAGAGTATCGCAACTCCTTCGTCAAATGCCTCTGGGCGCTCTGAGCTCACCCGCATTTGTATCGCGGGAAAGTCCATCACTGAAGATTCTTCATGAATACTCCCACTATCCGAAAGTACACAAAATGCCTCCCGCTGTAATTTATTAAAATCAAAATATCCAAACGGCGCATGAAAATTAATATGTTTATGAGCACTGATCCCGTATTCTTGAAGCCGCTTCTCAGTACGTGGATGCGTGCTCATTATAATCGGCATATCATATGTTTCCGCGACTGCATTTAATGACTCAATAAGTTCAATAAATGCTTCTTTTGTATCAACATTCTCTTCACGATGAATTGTTGCAACAAAATATTTTTTTGGTTCAAGTTTCAATTCTTTCAAGATTTGTGAATTATCAATACCATCTTTATACGCATCAAACACTTCGGTAAGAGGTGTGCCGGTTACATAAATAGTACCCGGATGAATTCCCTCGCGAATGAGATACTGACGGGCGTTCTCACTATACGGCAAATTGATATCAGAAATATGATCAACAATGCGACGGTTGATTTCTTCAGGAACATTTTCGTCAAACGAACGATTCCCTGCTTCCATATGGAATATCGGAATTTTCATTCGCTTCGCGATAATTGCCGCAAGCGCACTATTTGTATCTCCCAAAATAAGTACCGCATCGGGCTTCTCTTTTATTAAAATTTCTTCGCTTTTCTTTATAATGTTTGCAATCTGACTCCCTAGCGTATCTGCCTTCACTTCCAAAAAATAATCGGGTTTTCTCACTTTCAAATCATCAAAAAATACCTGATTCATTTGATAATCATAGCTTTGCCCCGTGTGCACCATTATGTGATGTACATATTCATCAAGTTTTGCAAACACACATGAGAGACGAATAATCTCCGGCCGCGTTCCAAAAATCGTCATTACTTTAAGTTTTGAATCGTTTTTCATATCATTTATTATACTTCTTCTACAAATGTATCGGGATCATTAGGATTAAACACTTCATTTACCCAGGCTAGAAGCTTCATTTCCCTCTCTCCGATGTTTTGTATATTGTGTGTCCAATTCAATGTCATTTCAACTAACTCTGGGTTTTCTCCTGAAACGACATATTCTTTTATCTCATTTGTCTCTCTATTTCGAAGGCGTATTTTTGCTCTTCCCTCAACCACACAAAATTGTTCGATCTTCCTTGTATGATAATGATTTCCACGAATCACTCCGGGTTTTGATGTCGAATAAAACACCTGCCCTACTCCAGGAAGTTTAAATATCTCAACGAGATTTCCCCGCTCATCTGATTTTATTTCTAGTTTTTTATTTTCCATGAACGAATGATAAATATGTTTTGTAGAGATCTTTATGAAACTTTGATTTTATTTTTTTTATATTCTTTACATCCTTAAATGATTCAATCAGTTTTGCAAGTGCAGGAACCGAAACAATATTTTTTGTATATACCTTTTTAAAATAAAATGATTCTTTTCTTTTCTTAAAAACCTCCTCTGAAATAACGCGAACTACGTTATCAATATACACAAGCATAAGTGGCACACCCTCTTTATTCACTTTCAATTTTTCTCCTTGTGCAACTTGATAACAAAACGTCGCTACTGCCGTATTATAAAATGGCCTACTTCCTTCACCGAATACATTCGTTAACCGAAAGATACTTACGGGAATTTTGTGTGTCCTACTCGCGTGTGTAAGCATTGATTCGCAAAATTTTTTACTTATTCCATAAAGTGTATCTGTCTCGGCTTGTATTGAGGAAAGAAAGATAATCTTGGATTTCTTCTTTAGTCGAGAAACTGCAGATATGAGATTCAGTGTGCCTTCAATACTCCCCCTCACGACTTCCTCGTCCGTTCCGCGATTTACCGCGGCAGCATGAATAATCAGATCTTTCCCTTTCACAAACTTTTCAACTGATTTTTTATTTAGAATATCTTCCCCCGGCTTATCAAATAAAAAAATATTCGCACCTCGCATTCTTTTTAAAGACGTCGCGATATGTGAACCAATAAACCCCCTTCCTCCAGTAATGCCTATATTCATAGTAATCACGAATAATACGAATAGTTTACGAATTTACTAAATTATTTATTGCAGATAGTCTGGCATTCTCTTTTTTCGTACATTCGTATTTATTTTTGTACTTTCGTAGAGAATATTTTCAATTCTTCTTGAATTTCCGGAAGCGTAAGGAGTAACGACTTCATCTCTTCAATTGAAAGCTGTTTTGTATTTGATGAAGTGTATCCTTCAGCCGGCAAAAGCGACTTTCCTACGGGAGTAAAATAATATTTTTTTACATCCATTCCAGGAACTTCCGGATTTATCTTGAAATATTCACCACAATCCTCAACACGAACCGATTCTTCCGAAGAAATAAGCGTTTCATGTACTTTTTCTCCCGGACGCGTGCCAATTACCTCTATTCCTCCTTTATAGTCAAAAAGTGAAACTACCGCATCCGCAAGTGTTTTAACAGTAGCCGCCGGAGATTTTTTCACATAAATTTCGCCACTTATTCCGTTTGTAAGCGCATAGAGCACAAGATCGACAGAATTCTGAAGCGACATCATAAAACGAGTCATACTCGGATTTGTTATCTTGATTGGTTTTCCCGCTTTCATAAGTTCTATGAAATATGGGATCACCGAACCACGTGTATACATCACGTTTCCATATCGCGTTCCACACAGCATTGTTCCATCACGATGCTCACGACTTGTTGCAATCATTACACGTTCCATAAGCGCCTTTGTCATTCCCATCGCGTTAATCGGATACACTGCCTTGTCTGTACTTAACACTACCACACGTTCTACTCCATGGTGTACCGCTGCATTTATCACATTTCCCGCACCAATTACATTTGTGAGTATTGCCTCCATCGGAAAAAATTCACAATGAGGCACCTGCTTTAATGCCGAAGCATGAAACACCAAATCAACGCCTTTCATAATATAGGTCACGCGATCCTTGTCGCGAACATCTCCAATCAAAAAACGAACACGTTCATCGGGAAATCTATTCGCCATATCTAACTGCTTTTTTTCGTCGCGGCTAAATATCAATATCTGCTTTGGCTCAAGTTTTAAAAGCCGTTCCACTACAGCGTTTCCAAATGATCCGGTTCCCCCCGTGACCAATATAACCTTATTTTTTATACCTTCTTCTATACTCATAGTAATCACGAATAATACGAATTTGCTACGAATTTACCAAATTTACTATCCTTTTAAACTTTACACCATCTTTAGTGAAATGTGCAATAATCCCCAATTTTAGGTCCCTTGATTTCAGGTATGAATACACTTGTTCAATATCTTTCTTTGAAAAATAATTTCTTACCTTAAATTCCAAAACAATCTTATTATCTATAAGAAAATCAAAATAATAAGCACCGATTGGTTTTTCTTTAAAATATACCTTCGACAAAACCTGTGATTCAAAATTTATATCTTTATTTTTAAATTCTACCTCTGTTGCTTTTTGATAAAAATGTTCTTTATGTCCCCACCCGACTTCTTTCCAAACATCAAATAAAATGCCAACTATCTTATAACAAAGATCTGGATATATTAACTCCTTGTTAGTAACCTTGTATTCTTTCATTTTCGTACATTCGTATAATTTCGTATTTCGTAGCTTGTAACCCCTTTTAGTATATTCGTACTTATTTTAGTACTTTCGTAGAATTTCTCGTCCTCTCATATAATTTAGCGTCGACGAGAAATCTATACCAGAACCCCTGCAAAAAGTGAAATATGAGGCCCTCTTTCCCATCTAAGAACCCTAGACGGAAAATATAGCGATAGATAAAATATCCCCACGCCCTTAAGAAAAGTGGCATTCCCATATACACACTCTCTTTCCACCACCTTTTCCGTTCTGTTGGTGTTCCAAGCGGATCTCCATCAACTTCGCGATATGTTTCTTTTTCTGTTTTTACAATTGCCTCAATTTCACGTGAAGAAAATTTATTATGTTTGTCAGTCCACCAATATAAATCATTTAAGTTTTCATCTACAAAATCATTTTTTAAATATCCCGCAACTCCTTCTTTCAATATAATATATTCATCCATCTCGCGAGACTCAGAACGCGCTTTTCCTTTTTTGAACAAGCGCAATATCCATGTCGGATAATATCCGCCATGTTTTATCCACCGCCCCATAAAAATCACTCTCCGCTTCAAATAATAGCCACTGATATTCTGGACGTCTGACGTCCTTTGGACGTCAGACGTCCCAATATCGGATACCGTTCCACAGATTTCCTCAGCGAGCTCAGATGTAAGGTATTCATCGGCATCAAGACGCAAAATCCAATCGCCGAAAACCGGAATAGTATCAAGCGCCCAATTGAATTGTTCCGCCTGGTTTATAAATTCGTGCTGAACAAACTTTGCATTATATTTTTCAGCAATTTCTTTTGTTTTATCGGTCGAAAAAGAATCAACCACAATAATCTCATCGGCAATGTTTTTTACACTTTCTAAACATCGTGCGAGATGTTTTTCTTCGTTGTAGGTGAGAATAATAATAGAAATTTTTTTGTCCATAAATAAAATATTTCTATTAAAAGTCGAACAATTCCAATTGATTATCGTTTTCTTTCAAATATATTCGTACCGCA
>JBBAAQ010000023.1:0-9008 GCA_041658255.1 Candidatus Woesearchaeota archaeon | reverse complement strand
ATATTAATGTCGAATTCTATCCGCCATATAGTCCTGAACTTAATGCAATAGAAGTTTGTTGGAAAATAACACGCGCAAACGTTACAAACTCAATACACTATGAAAAAATAGGCGATATGCAAGAAGCAATAGAAGACTTTTTAGATAATCATTTTTTTAAGCTTAACTTGTCCCATTACTTATGTCCCTAACTAATGTACGGAAATATTTATAAATCAGTGAAACTATCTCAAAATATGCAAGAAATATTTGAACTCCTCGCAAAAAATTATGTGGTTATTGATACATGGTACACAAAAATATTTGAAAATGCTGCAAGATGGCCAGGTCAGAGAGCAATGCTTGAAGAAATCGCCAAACAACTCACACAAACAGTATCTACTAACACTAAATCCGACATAACAGAACATCACATAATACTAAGCGGCGGTCAAGTCACCATTCCTGTAGATTTTAAAACAGAAAAGAGAGATGGCGCAGATATGCTTATTGCAAACCCGTATGGCATTCCGGGGCCAGAACCAGGGGTATACGATGGGAAAAGATGGTATGAATATACCGAAACGCAACTAACAACATTAGGTAAAAACAATCCATCGGATGCACTCATCGCAAAAATGTATCAAAACAACCTTTTGCTCTGGCAGTTATATGATGATGATGGTTGTGGAAAAGATTGTTATTCAGCAGATAAAGAACTTCTCATAGCAATCTTTGAACCTGAAGACGGATTCAATAATAAAATATTTTCTATAGGAGAATTAAAAAAATTTATGGATAAAACAAGTAGTGAGAGAGCATCACGATATCTTGCATTGACAGAAGAGAAAAAACGAAACGAAAATTTACAGATAAAAAAGATTGCAACAAGAATAATAGCACTCTACGATTTAAAAAAATATTTTAAAGGATAATAAGAAAAAAATAGAAAAATAAGTTTAAAAAATTATGATAAGATTTATTCTTTCTTCACTTCAGGAGCCGCTTCTTTGATGAACGCTTCAGATCCATATTTGACAACTTTCAAATTGAGTTGTGAAGTTTTTGCATAGACGGTATTTCCTGCAACTGTTCTGCGCAGTCTCATCCCTGCACGCTTATAACGGTTTCCAAGACCTGTTGTAGTAAGAATCTGTTTTCTCATGATTCCATTCACATCTTTACGCATGGGAAAACCGCAATAATCTGATCCGCCGGCGATCTCGAATTCATATCCTGGCATATCGAATGATTCGCCAGTGATTTTTTCGCCAAGCTTTTTTCCATGAAGGAACGTCGCTTGATCATCCTTTAATTCTTTCTTGATACATTTTCCTGATTTGCTGTCTGCAATATTTATTTTTACATCCATTTTTAGTCTCCCAGAGGAATCGTGACGCAATTGGAATATTTATCAGAATAATTCTCATAAACTTCCAGAGGCCTTTGCATCCTCAGTTGTTTATACGAGAAATAAAGAGGGATTTATAAATCTTCTGTTGATTTAATTTTAGAGTAGTTAAATTTTTAAAAAACAAACAAATTCTCTATGTATGCCGATGATGCTTACATTCATGAAATTAGGAAAGATAACAACGCGCATAAATTATCGTTCTGATATCGGAGATAAACCAGAGGATTACGCTATTAAAAATAAGTATTTCATATTCCATAATGAGGAAACATTAGGTGTAAAAGTCAATTATATTGGTGGATGTGAACGATATATCAGCAACTATCCTGATGAGGTGCGTATTGCATTCAACGATAAGGGCAGGAGTCGTTTTACTGCAATAGAAAAGGAACGTCTAGAAGAAATATGTCATTCACATAATAATAAATTACAAAATTAGTAAAATGGGTGTGCAATCACATACAAGAAAATGTATTACGTTAAACCTTCTTTTAGTCACCTTTATAAAAACTGGGTGTGTTCTTTAATCATGAATTTTCAGGATCTCCAAAAAGTTGAACAGGCAAATTTCTATCTGGATTTAGCATTTAGAAATGCACGCAAACATGGTGAGAAGATATACCTTGCACATTCCGGAGAACAAAGTTCGCGTGTCCGCAAGACAGAGATGGAAAAAATCCGTAAATTCAATGAGACCATCAGAGATAAGATGGAAGCGATTATTAAGAATTTTCCGAGTATTGACGGGATGCCTGAATTCTATCAGGAACTCTTGCGTACAACCCTCGAGTATGAACTTGTAAAAAAATCTCTTGGCGCAATCAATTGGGCAAAGGACGCAGTCACACTCATGGCGCGTAAGTATGAACAAAAAATCAAATCTACGCGCGAGACAGGGATCATGAAACGCCATGCGACAGAATTTTATGGACGTGCAAGTTCCATCATGAAACAGATCAACAGAAATTTAATCTATCTTGAAGAATCGCGTCAGATGATGAAAACTTATCCGACATTGAAGACTGAACTCTTCACAGTCGCAATCACCGGTTTTCCGAATATTGGAAAGAGTACATTACTTTCGAAATTGACTCCTGCAAAACCTGCAATCCAAGATTATGCATTCACGACGACAAGTATCAATCAGGGATATGCGAAATGGGGCATCGAGCGCATCCAATTCGTCGATACACCAGGTGTTCTGAATCGCCAGCATATGAATACTATTGAACAACAGGCGTATCTGGTATTAAAATATTTGACGCAAGTCATTGTCTATGTGATTGATCTTACAGAACCCTACAGTCTTAAAGAACAGGAAAAACTGCTCAAGACACTCGAAGATTATGATAAACCCATCATCATCTATCTTTCAAAAACCGATATTCTCGACCTAAAGACATGGCAGGCTGCAAAACGTAAGTATAAGGCAGTCACCAATGTCGACGATCTACGAAAAAAGATAGAGAAGTATATGTAGGGTGGGCTCTGTAGAAAATATTAGTCGCCTTAAGATGAGCATCTTTGAAATAATGGCGTAAAAATGTTCACAGAATTGCAAATGGTGAACATTTTCTTCAAACAAATCTTAAGAATGCGAATGGCGACTACGAACAAAGTGAGAATTTCTACAGAACCTGTAGGGTGTATAAATATATAGTAGAAAAAAATAATTCTAAAGAAAAAATTTATTTCAATGCAACTTCGAGAACTTGGCAACTGCACGGTAATTTATTTCTGCAACGCGTCAATGCTTCCTTTCCAAACTTCTTATTTGCCTTATCAATATAGACGACGAAAAGTGCTTCACCTGCCCGTACTTGCGCTGCAAGACCGATAATCTTACCAAATGATGCAGCCATTCCAGTACTCATACGGTCTGCACCTGCGCCTGATGCAAGTGCGTTTTCACGCAGGATATGATGCGGATATTTTCGTAATTGCATACGATACCCGGATTTTCCGAGTGCCTTTTCAAGAATCCTGTTTCCTGATTGACGTGCAGATTCTAATGCATTATGTCGTATCTGTAAATCTTTTTTCGTAACTAATGTTAATTCGAGATCAAAATCCTGAGGATTCTTTTGTAAATTACCCATCTCGTAACGGATGACTTTACTATTCGGAGAAGCGCGTACAAAATCCTTCTTACGATACTTCGATTTTCTCGTATACGGACGTTTGAATTCTTTATTATATGCGGAACCTTTACGTAATTTTGCCATACAAAAACACCTTTAATAATATACTAAAGGAAAAACGATTCATTTATAAATCTTGCTTTTTTCCCTCCATCATAGCCCCGTAGTGTAGCGGTTAATCATACAGCCCTCTGGACAACAAAAAATATTCATTTTGAATATCTGCTGTTGAAAGACAGGCTGTGACACCAGTTCGAATCTGGTCGGGGCTAGTTTTATTTTACAAGTACATTCATCCGTTACCACTCATCAATAGCTTTTTAAATGCATTGGCGTTCTCACGAATATGAATGAAGAAGAACGAAAGAACACTCCAATACTTATCATTGAAAAAGATCTCAAGCAAGAACATTTAATATATGCAAAAGATCACTTTGTAGATCCGGAAACTCGCTTTTTAGGGATGGGACAGTATCTATACGGATATGGATTCAGTATAGAACTTGTCCCAAGCGCTTTAGATTATGTATTTGATACGTTTGAAACATTTAAAAAAAACTATAACGCCCAAAGGAAAGACGCAAAATGTGCATCAAGACCGGAAGATTTTTTCGACATCTTTAGAAAAGAACCGATTCATGCAATGGACGATCTTACAAAATACGAATTTATCTTTGCACATGCTGATATGACAGAATATAGAACATTAGATACATTCTCGGAAAAGCATCCCTCAATTCCAATAATTTTTCCTTCAGGATCACTAAAACCGCGTATCAACTTCGATGAATTCAGTACCGGAGTAACCCAATGTAGCCCTCAGATGTATATCATCACTGATGACGACAGGATGGGATATAATGCAATCCAACTGATAGAAAAACTAAAAAAATAAAGAGATTCTGTTATAACTGAACAGTTAATATATTTCATTAAATTTATAAACTAACATATGTTTCTTCGAGTATGAAGCCGCAAATAGGTCATCTGAATACTATCGTAACATATGTCATTGAACAAAAAGATGTTCCGGATGTGGGTAAATTAAAGGCAGTTGTGAAAATATCCGAAAAGCCCATATTCAATAATAATAAAAGTATTGATGTCATATTTATTTCCAGCGGAAAAAACGATACAGAACCGACTCATAGTTACGAATTTATGCATGTAGGATCAAGCACTATCAGTTATAAATCCATAGGCGCAGAAGAATATCATAACAGGATAGCAGTCAACCTGATATTGCCGTCCAATAGTCTGAGAGACAGAAGCCGTTCATACGCTTCATCTCGGAATGCTGCAAAGAAATTTTTGCGAACAATCATTACAGAATATGAGAAAAGATCTCAATAAATTTTGAGCTAGTTTACGTCGGAATAATAAAAATGATTAAAAAGGGATTAATTGAGATAGTGACGAAGACAGATAGTGATGGTCTTCTTTTTTTGAGAAGGAATGATACTGGACAAACAATACGTGCTTCTGATTTACACGTATTAAAGAATATGCGTTTAGATTCTCCGTTGGGCAACGAATCAATTAAAAGAGGTAAAATGTATTTTCCTCCTGAATCAGTCCCCGATGGGGCAAATGCAGTTGCGTTCATTATTGAGCGATTCGAGGGAGAACGATTCCTGCATGGAGCATATTTCTCCCGGCTCAATTTACGTGAGGATGATGGTATAAGAACACTCGCTGAGAACGAAATGGGCAATACACCACTGTATGGATCAGTACACTTTGAAATTTATTTTTAAACAGGTTGGGCAAGGAAGAATTTTTCTTATAAGGATTATTTCAAACTCACTTTGCGCATAACAATCGGCGTTAATGGTCGATCATTTCCATCACGCGGGCTATTGCAGATCTTATCGACGATTTCCTGTCCTTTGACGACTTGCCCGAAGATTGCGTGTTTGCCGTCGAGCCAAGGGGTTGGAACAGTGGTGATGAAGAATTGGCTTCCTCCACTATTTGGTCCGGAATTTGCCATGGATAAAATTCCGGGTTTATGATGTTTTAATCCTGATCCGAATTCATCTTTGATTACATATCCCGGGCCTCCTGTCCCATTACCTTTCGGATCGCCGGTCTGCACCATGAATTGCGGGATGACTCGGTGGAATATGATTCCATTATAGTATCCTTTCTCGATAAGCGTAATAAAATTTTTAGTCGTGATCGGCGCCTTATCCTCGAATAATTCGACTTCTATTGTTCCAAATGTTGTTTCAATCATTGCATGACGATTCATGATATCCCCCGTATTAGTTTTATTGTTGAGATTTATAATCTCAAAACAGCACTATCAACAATATATTCTTTAGTGTCATAGGTTACTTTATCGCCGACGCGTAATTTTTTTTTATTGCGTGTCTCAATAACACCATTGACAAGCACTGCTTCGGACCGGATGAGTGTTTTCGCCTGCCCGCCAGTCGGTACGATGCCTTTGCATTTAAGAAATGCGTTAAGTTCAATATAAGGATCATCCATACGTACACCTCGTATTAAGAATATTTCTTTATTTAAAAAATCATCGCTTGCGATAATCTGCCCCGAAACATTTATAAATTAACAATCGTTAACTTTACTATGGTAACATATCAGAATACACAAAGCGCGTATGTGAGTACACCATCCTATGCTACAAGCAGTAGTGCAAACTATCATGTTGTAGGATATCGCGATACATATGGTGGAGATACTCATACAGAAAGTGCTCCTGATCGTCGATGCAAAGGAACATGCCAGACCCATGACGTATGTACGTGTGGATCACGCTAATTTTTTATTCTTTGAGAACAATTCCAATCGGACAATGATCACTCCCCATAATATGGGGCAGAATAAAAGCATCTTTCAGTCGGGATTTCAATGTCGCAGAAATGCAGAAATAATCTATACGCCAGCCAATATTTTTTTGCCGTGCATGAAACATATAACTCCACCAGGTATATTGTCGTGGTTCTTTATGAAATTCCCGAAATGTATCAATAAATCCATGTTGAATATACGTATCAAAGTCGCTGCGTTCTTCATCAGTAAATCCGGGGTTATGCCGATTGGCTTCAGGATGCGCAATATCAATCTCTTTATGCGCAACATTCAGATCTCCACAAAATACAACTGGCTTTTTCTTTTCGAGATCGCAGAGGAGTGTAAAGAATTTTTTATCCCAATTCATACGATGCTGTAATCGCATAAGACCACGCTGTGCATTTGGTGTATAGACATTGAGGAGAAAGAATTTTTCGAATTCACCGACAAGAATTCTTCCCTCATCATCCTCTTCATCAGTATGTTTCAACCCGAGACCATAATATACTTGGAATGGTTTGCTGCGGCTAAAAATCGCAGTCCCACTATATCCTTTCTTATGCGCGCAATTCCAGAATACGAATGGATATCCGTCGATAGGAAATGTTTTTGCATGATCAATTTTTGTCTCTTGGATGCAGACAATATCTGCATCTTCTTTTTTCAAAAAATCTCCTAATCCTTTTTGCATGGCTGCACGGATGCCATTCACATTCCAAGAAATGATTTTCATAACGAACAGAATAAGAGAGATTTTTTAAATGTTATGAAAAACTATATAAAAGATACCAACTCACCAAAAAAATAAGGATAACTGCATAACATCATGAATACGCCACATATCAAAAAAATCATCAGATATCTTAAAGAGTACAAATGGCTTCTTCTTATCGCACTCCTCCTCGCGACAATCAACCAGGTATTCTCACTCCTTGACCCGCTGATCTTTCGCATCATCGTTGATAATTATGCAGTAAAATTTGCAAGTCTTGAGCGTACAGTCTTTTTTCGTGGCGTTCTGCTCTTACTTCTTGCCGCTGTTGGCGCAGCATTAATCTCTCGTATTGCAAAAAATTTTCAGGACTATTATGTGAATGTGATGAGCCAAAAGGTCGGAACATCGCTCTACGCAAAAAGTGTACGCCATGTACTCTCACTCCCCTACGCAATCTTTGAGGATCAACGATCCGGTGAATTACTGCAGATACTGCAAAAAGCAAAAATCGATATGCAGATTGTGATCACAAGTCTCATCAATACTGTCTTTTTCTCGGTGATCGGTGTTATCTTCGTTCTCATTTACGCATTCATTACGCATTGGATCATCGGTCTTGCATTCCTCTGTAGCATCCCGATTATTGCAATCGCATCAATCATCATCAGTAAACGCATCCGCGAAGCCCAGAAAAGTATCCTTGCAGAATCCCGGGAACTCGCCGGAATGACAACTGAAACATTGCGCAATGTTGAACTTGTCAAGAGCCTGGGACTTGAAGAACAAGAAATCCACAGGCTCAATAGCAGCAATGACAAAATTATGCAACTTGAACTGAAAAAGATAAAGCTTGTACGTAAATTAAGTTTTGTTCAAGGAACCATTGTTAATCTTACACGCTCAATAATCCTACTCGTCATGCTTGCACTCATCTATTATGGAGGAATCACGATCGGTGCATTCTTCACACTTATGATCTATTCATTTTTTGTATTCGGGCCATTAGGAAATTTAGGTGAAGTATTACAACAATATCAGGAAGCACGTGCAAGTTATGAACAACTTGAAGAAACACTGCGCATCCCTCCTGAACGAAAACCTAAAAACGCGAAAACACTTTCGCACGCTGATAAGATCACATTCAACAATGTCTCATTCCATTATCCAAGTAGTAGCGATGCATCAATCAACAATATCACCTTCACTATCCGTCGTGGAACAACCATTGCATTTGCAGGACAATCAGGATCAGGAAAAAGTACCATCATCAAACTCCTCATCGGACTCTACAAACCAAATACTGGACATATTCTTATCAATTCAACAGACACGAAGACCATTGATTATGATGATTTTAGAAAACATATTGGTATTGTATCGCAAGACACCCAACTTTTCGCAGGAACCATCAGAGAAAACCTCTTATTTATCGAGCCACACGCAACAGACGCTGAATGCCGTGAAGCATTAAAACTTGCATCCATCACCACAATCATTGAACGGGGAGGAAAAGGCCTTGACACGAAAATCGGCGAAGGCGGTATCAAAATTTCCGGCGGAGAACGCCAACGACTCGCGATTGCACGCGCGCTCCTGAGAAATCCAGATATCCTCATCTTTGATGAAGCAACAAGCAGTCTAGATTCTATTACTGAAAAAATAATTACGAGAACAGTTGAGCGCATCAGAAAGCAGCGTTCGAATATTATCATCATCATGATCGCCCATCGATTATCGACAATCGCACATGCAGATATGATTTATGTTCTTGAACGCGGACGCATCATTGAACACGGTAGACATCAAGGTCTCATCACTCAGAATCATCTCTATGCACAATTATGGAATGAACAGACAGGAAAATCACGTACATAATACTCTAAGTAAACGCATAAATCAATAATCATAAACTATATAAACAAAGTTTATATCAATACTG
>JBBAAQ010000022.1:0-10979 GCA_041658255.1 Candidatus Woesearchaeota archaeon | reverse complement strand
AATTACCAATAAAAAAAAAAAAAAAAAATCACAATCAACATGGCAAAGACAAAAACAACACCAAACCCGATGCGGGAAATTCGTGTCGCAAAAGTCACACTCAATATCGGCACCGGTAAAGATCAGAGTAATCTTGAGCGCGCAATGCGACTCCTCAAACATATCACCGGTATTGCCCCGGTCAAAACAACGACAACAAAGAGAATTGCGGCATGGGGATTACGACCAGGACTTCCTATTGGCTGCAAGATAACCATGCGCCACTTCGATGCACAGAAAATCATCCCGCGACTCGTGGCATCACTGGATAATAAGATGACGGAAAACCAGTTTGATGAGAATGGCAATATCAGTTTTGGAATAAAAGAATATATTGATATCAAAGACACGAAATATGAACCTGAAATCGGATCCATGGGATTACAATGCTCAATCACCCTTGAACGACCAGGATTCAGGATCAAGAAGCGCAAACTTTTGAAGAAGACAGTTCCGCTGCATCATCGCATTGCAAAAACAGAATCCATTGAATTCATGAAAACAAATTTCAATATTAAAATGGCATCTGATGATGAATAACGAGGATAAAAATGACTACTACTGATCATACGAAAACATTGAAACAAATCCAGAATAAACCCGGAACAATGGCTAAGTACAGGAAGTATAATGTACCCAAGACCCGGCCAAACTCAGAATTGAACCATAAATGTGTTCGTTGCGGAAGAACAGGCGGACATATCAGTAAGTATGGTCTTCATGTCTGCAGACAATGCTTCAGGGAAATCGCAACCAAGATCGGTTTCAAAAAATTCAATTAATATTAATAAAAAAAACAATATAATAAAAAAATAATAATGCTCAAAGGTGTACTATGTTAAACGACCCACTCGCAAATGTATTGTCTTATATCAGTAACCACGAGAAACTCGGACGTAAAGAAATTCAAGTCCAGAATAATTCGAAGGTTATTAAGAAAGTATTAGAGATCCTCAACACGCATCATTATGTCGGTTCATATACTGAAGTGGAAAATGGCCGCGGACATGTCCTTGCAATAAATCTTTTGGGAACAATCAACAAAGTCGGTGTTATCAAACCACGATTCAATGTCCAGAAAGATAATTATGAAAAATTTGAGAAAAGGTATCTTCCGGCAAAGGATTTCGGAATCCTCATTGTATCAACCTCAAAAGGTATGATGACGCATACTGATGCAAAAGCTCTCGGTATTGGCGGAAGACTCGTCGCATATTGCTATTAGAAAGATCAAAGATGAAACTCGAACAAATGACTTATGAAGTTGTAATTCCTGAAAAGGTCACCGTCACCATAGAGAATGGACTTTTCAGGGTTAAGGGACCAAAAGGTGAAGTGAACAGAAAATTCATTTTCCCAAAAATCACAATCACACACCAGGGAGATAAAATTGTATTCAGTGCAAAAAAGCCTACGAAACGTGAAAAGGCAGCAATCTATACCACTGAAGCGCATCTCAAAAACATGTTTGCAGGAGTCCTCAATGGTGTTGTCTATAAACTTAAAATATGCTCCGGACACTTCCCGATGAAAGTCACACTCAAAAATAATATTTTAGAAGTCAAAAATTATATGGGTGAAACAGTTCCCCGCACACTCAGGATCAAGCCCGGTGTTGAAGTAAAGATTGCAGAACCGGAAATCACGGTTACTGGCGTCGATAAAGAATTCACTTCACAAATTGCAGCAGCAATCGAACAGATGACAAGGCGATCATCCTTTGACCGCAGGATATTCCAGGACGGCATCTATATCACGAGTAAAGATGGTGTTGCATTAAAATAGAATAAAAAAATAATATACTCATCATAACGTTAAATAAAAAACATCAAGGTTCACAATGACTGACAAAAAACAATTACTCAAAGTCCGAAAGGCCATCAAGGATAAAAAACCGGACTTTGTACAACAGGACTATCATAAAAAGCGTAGACTTGCAAAAAGGTGGAAGCGGCCTACAGGATTACATTCAAAGATGCGTCATCAAAAGAAGGGATATGGTGCGCGCGTAAAACAAGGATGGCGATCACCTCTTGAAGTGCGTGGATTCCATGGCAAGGGCATAAAGAGTGTTCTTGTACATACTGTTTCAGAACTTACTCAAATAAAAAATGATGAAGGAATCATTATTGCAAGAAATGTTGGCATCAAAAAGCGGCTCGACATTATCATAAAAGCTGAAGAATTAAAGATTACAATCCTCAACATCAAACCAGAACTCGTGAAGGCTAAAGTTGCTGCAATGCAGGAGACTAAAGCAAACGAAAAAAAGGAGAAAGAGGATAAGAAGAAGAAATCAATTGAAGAATCTGTCAAAAAAGCAGAAAAGAAGGAAAAGGACAAGGCAAAAGCAGAAAAGATCACTGCAGAAGTCACTGATGACGAAGAAGAAAAAAAGAAACAAGAAAAAAAAGAAAAAGATGATGTCCTCATCCATAAAGAATAAGATTGAAGACACTCATTAAATAACAAGAAAAATTTGCTATCGCAAATCAAAAAATTTTTAAGTTGTATAAAAGTATTCTATACTTTATATACAAAAACAAAATAATAAAATACTATTCACATTCAACACCACATTTGAGGTTCAAAATGGATTTAAAAGTTCAAAAACGACTCGCTGCACAAATATTGCATTGCTCTCCAAAACGTATTATCTTTGATAACAACAGACTCGAGGATATCAAACAAGCAATTACCAAACGGGATTTACGACTCCTTGCCGGCGATAAGGCAATCACGATGATTCCTGCGCGTGGCGTTTCCCGTGTTCGCGCACGTAAGATTCAGATTCAAAAAGCGAAAGGCCGTCGCAAAGGCGCAGGAAGCCGGAAGGGACGCGCAAATACCCACACGCATGAGCGTGAAACATGGAGAAACAGAATTCGTGTCCAACGAGAATTCCTTAAACTCCTCGTAACAAAACAAATCATTGATAAAAAAACATATCGCGACCTCTACTTAAAGAGTAAGGGCGCATATTTCAGAAGTATCAGGCACATCAAATTATACCTTACTGAGCACGAACTCATCAAGAATCCTGCAACTCAGGAAAAGATAGCAACAAGTGAAAAGGCTGTACCGAATAAAACGAAAAAGATTATCAAACAATAAAGATATACGTACCGTAACTACTATGTGATTCCTATGAAAACATTCAAAAAATTTGTTCCCTACCGACGAAAACTTGATGGCAGGACGAATTATCGTAAGCGACTTAAACTACTCATGAGCGGCGTTCCCCGTATGGTTATTCGTAAAACCAATAAGAATATCATTGTCCAATTTGTTGAATATGCTCCTGATGGTGACAAGGTAATCATCACGGTAAACTCTCATGAACTCAAAAAACTCGATTGGAAATATTCAACGAGTAACATTCCGGCTGCATATCTTACAGGCCTTCTTGCAGGTAAAAAGGCGCAAGCAAAAAATATCACGCATGCAATCGCGGATTTAGGACTCCAGGTTCCTGCAAAAAGTTCAAGGCTCTATGGCGCAATTAAGGGTGCAATCGATTCGGGTATGGATATTCCTGCAGCAGAAGATATTTTCCCGAATGCAGATCGATTGGCAGGTAAACACATCGCAGCATATGCTACAAGTGGTGGTCCATTTAAGACTAAACCCCTGGATATTGAAAAAGTTTTTGACGATACTAAAAAGAAGATCATAGGTAATACATAAGAATGTAAAATATAAGACGTGAATCAACATGACTTCCATACCAAAAGAAACCGAAGAAAAACTGCTCATCATACCAGTTGAAGAAGAAAAAATTGAACAAGTCAGTATCAGCGCTGAACTCGAACGCTGGAAACCAAAGACTGCAATGGGACGAAAAGTCAAGGCGCGGGAAATCACGCAGATTGATGAAATATTAGACGAAGGATTAAAAATCCTTGAACCGGAAATTGTTGATATGCTCCTTCCTAATCTTGAATCAGACTTACTCATGATCGGTCAATCAAAAGGTAAATTCGGTGGTGGATCACGTCGTGTATTCCGACAGACGCAAAAGAAGACCTCTGAAGGCAATAAACCAAAATTCGCAACATACGCAGTTACGGGTAATAGCGACGGATTTGTCGGTCTCGGGTTTGGCAAAGCAAAAGAGACTGTTCCTGCACGTGAAAAAGCATCGCGGCAAGCAAAACTGAATATCATGAAAATTACCCGTGGGTGCGGTTCCTGGCAATGCAGTTGCAAAACGCCACACTCTATTCCGTTCAAAGTGATAGGTAAATGTTCATCAGTAACAGTCGAATTACTACCTGCACCAAAAGGGACAGGATTAAAGGCAGAAAAAGAGATTGCTAAAATTTTAAGACTTGCCGGTATCAAGGATGTCTGGTCAAAGACCCGTGGACAGACAAGAAACAGATTAAATGTTATTCAGGCACTCGCGCAAGCATTACAAAAATTACATACAACAAAAGTACAGGATAAACATATTGAAGCACTTGCAATCGCGCACGGTGCAATAAAAAAAACCGCAATGAGTGAACTCCAATGACTGAAAAAATCGCAATGATAAGAATTCGTGGATCTGAAGGTGTCAAGACCGGCATACTCGACACATTAAAAATGCTTAAACTCCGCAAGAATCATGTCTGTTCAGTCTATGAAAATACGCCTGTCATCATGGGCATGGCCAAAAAATGTAAAGATTATGTGGCCTACGGCGAAATTGACGATGAAACCTACAAATTACTCGTCGAGAAACGCGGCATCACGAAAGATGGCAAGCTCCAGAATTATTTCATGCTTAATTCACCAAAAGGCGGTTTTGAAAAAATGGGTCTCAAACACTCATTCCAGGACAAAGGCGCACTCGGCTATCGGGGAGCAAAAATTAATGCATTATTGATGAAGATGATATAATTTTATAAAACAAAAATAATAATCATAGAGGAATAACATGTTAAATCGACGAAAAAAAGCTATCAAATTCCGCGGACACCATACCCATGGTTATGGAAGTAAGAAGAAACATCGTGGTTCAGGCCATCAGGGCGGTGTCGGTATGGCAGGTTCGGGTAAGAAGGCAGACCAGAAAAAACCAAGCATCTGGAAGGATACAAAATATTTTGGTCGTCACGGATTTGTTTCAAAAAATGTCACTGAGCAGAAAACACTCAATATCTTCTATCTTGAAGAACACTTCGATAATTTAGTGAAGGGAGAATTAATCAGGAAAGAGGGAGATGTTTATACTGTTACACTCAAAGACTTCAAATGCAATAAACTTCTCGCATCAGGAACACCGATTCATGCGTATAAGATTACTGCACCCTATGCATCTGCTGCTGCGATCCGTAAGATTCAGGAAGCTGGCGGCAGTGTTGAAGGAATTCTTCCCAAGAAAGAGAAGAAAGTCAAAGACGTTGATGCGAAGAAAAAGAAATAAATTGCAAGTATTCACGCCAATTTTTTGTATATTCTAACAACAACATTTTTAAATACTTCACCGTTCGCACGAGTATCATTGATGAGTATATTCGAGATGATATAGGAGTTTTTTACTATGGGCGTTATAGACACGATCATTAATAATCTTCCGGAAGTTGCATCGCCAACACAAAAGAAATTACCATTCAAGGATAAATTGAAATGGACACTAATTATTCTCATCCTCTTTTTTGTTCTCGGTACAGTCCCGCTCTTCGGCCTTGGAAGTAATGCATTACAAAATTTCGAATTCCTCTCCATACTCCTCGGTGCAAGTTTTGGTTCAATCATCAGTTTAGGAATCGGTCCCATTGTTACTGCATCAATTATCTTACAATTATTGAATGGTTCGGGATTATGGAAATTCGACCTCACAAAAACCGAGGGTAAACGAAAATTTCAAGGCATCCAAAAAATTCTCGCGATATTCTTTGTTATTCTTGAAGGAATAATCTATGTGATGATGGGCGGCCTCGCACCAAATGCGGCATATGCGGGAACCCCGCTCTATTTCCAACTCGAAATGGTACTCATATTTCAATTAATCCTCGGTGGAATACTCATCATGTTCATGGATGAAGTCACGAGTAAATGGGGTTTTGGTTCAGGAATCTCACTCTTTATCGCTGCAGGTGTCGCACAGCAAATATTTATTTCCGCATTCTCATTTTTACCAAACCCACAAACACCGGGGTCTGTATCAGGAGCAGTTCCGGTATTATTTCAAAGCCTTGCATCAGGAGACCCGACGACTGCATTTTTGAAACTTGCAGCGATTATTGCAACAATAGCGGTGTTCTTCATAGCAGTCTACTTACAATCAATGAAAGTTGAAATTCCGCTCTCGTTTGGAAGAATTCGTGGACACGGAATACGCTGGCCGCTCAATTTTATGTATACCTCAAACATTCCTGTTATTCTCGTCGCTGCATTAATGGCGAATGTACAACTCTTCGGTACACTCCTCCAAAAATGGGGAAATCCGATTCTTGGAACATTCTCGAACGGACAACCGGTCTCGGGGCTTGTCATGTGGATTAGTGGACAACCTATTCTGCACCGCATCATTACCGGAACAATGACATGGAATGCATTTTTCAACTCATTAACCTATGTATTATTTATGGCTATCGGTTCAGTCATCTTTGCCATATTCTGGGTGCAGACCGCAGGCATGGATGCACGATCACAGGCCAAACAGATAATGGCCTCCGGCTTGCAGATTCCGGGATTCCGGCGTGACGAACGCGTACTTGAACGCATCTTGAACAGATATATCTGGCCACTCACCATCATGGGTGGTATTTCAGTCGGAATCGTTGCTGCAATCGCAGATCTTTCCGGCGCATTATCACGCGGTACAGGAATCTTACTTACGGTTATGATTGTCTATCAACTCTATGAACAGATTGCACGTGAACACATGATGGACATGAATCCGATGATGCGAAAGTTCATGGGAAAATAAAGAGATAAGAATTATTCTTTTTTTATTTTTTTGTAAGTACTATAATTCTGAGAATAAAAATCACACTGTTATAACTTTAAATCCGTCCTCTTCAAGTGTAATGGTAACGTCTACACCTTTCTCAAGATTTAACACAGTTTCGATATCTTTGGGTAATCGTAGGATGAGGTTGCTTCGCACTTTGCCGAGTTTTGCGGTTATGACTTCCTTTTTTAGTCTGTTAAGGAGAAGGATTTTCTGTGCTTGCTGCGGATCATAATATTTTTCTCCGCAGGAACAAGACCATCCATCTATTCTGTATTCGTTGAATGTCATTCCTTTCGCGTATTTCATGAGTTTATTGCAGGTGTGGCATTTCATTTTTTTCTTTTCTTCTTCGTAAATTTTCCGAAGTGTATAAGTATCCAACATTCTTCGTTCATGATTTCATCATAACTTTTTGCGATAACAACATTAAATGTATTGTTACTTTCGTTGAACCATTTCTCAATAATTCCTTGCTTTCTTTTTCTTGGTGCATCTTTTCCGAATTCCAAAATCTCAACAACATCGTAGAGCGTCTTTGCTTCGTTCATCAATTCCTGCATCGCAGCGTGACTAACAATGATTCGCAGACCACAATACCGTTCATTAAACGTATGTATAGAACATATGTTATCTACGTATGTATTTAAATGTTTTGTTTTCATAAAGCTCCTGCAATGATTCATTTAAAGAGATAAATAGATATTCATAAGCCTTTGGCCTCAAAAACCGTAAATATTTCGGTTTACGTCGGAAATTCTTCACGCTCGATAAAAAATCAACTTTATAAATCCCGTATTATTCCATGTATATAGGTGAACTCCTATGGCAAATTTTTTAGACATTATTTTTAATCCGTGGCTCGGACCACTTTTGAATCTTCCCGCGTTCTGGGCTATTCTTATCATTTCAGTATTTATTACACTCCTCATCACTGTTGTCTATAAGTATACGACGAATCAGACAGAAATGAAGCGTATTAAGGATGATTTAAAAAAATATCAGAAAGAGATGCGCGAAACTAAGGATCTCAAAAAATTGAAGGTCATCCAAAAGAAATCTCTCGAACTCAATATGAAGTATATGATGGCGTCATTCAAAAGTACACTCTATACATTCATCCCCATCATCATTATCTTTGCATGGCTCGCTATGCACATTGCCTATTATCCGATAACACCGCAACAGGAATTTACCGTAACAGCATTATTCGGCGACGGTGCCAAGGGTAATATTTCCATGACCACAACTCCTGACCTTAAATTCATTACTGCTCCAACGCAGGAAATCATTGATGGAAAAGCAACATGGAAACTGCAGGCAGGGGATTCTGGAACATACAAATTGAATGTGAATTATAATAGCGAAGAATATAATATGCAAGTACTCGTCACGACAGAACGTGCATATGAGACTCCTGAAAAACCCATCCGTGACAGCAAATTAAAGATGCTTCGTATTGATAATGCAAAAGTCCACCCATTCGGCGAGAAATTCAATATCTACGGATGGTACCCTGGATGGCTTGCAACATACATCGCCTTCTCCTTACTCCTCTCGATAGGATTCAGGAAAGTGCTGAAAGTGTACTAGATACTTTTTTATTTTCTCTATTGATACCTCATGAAATGGAAAACTCTTAACCAATGGCTTGACGCTATTGAACACGTGGATTCGCATGAATTATGCGTATTGGGTGAAGAACTTGCTAAGAACTTCTCGCGAAGAGGTATTGCTGAAAAGACCGGGATCTACGGTCACGTCATTGCATTGATTTATGACACAAATATTACTAACCTTGCCAGCGGTCTTGAAACTGCGAGCGCATCATCTAAAATCCCTCTTATAAAAAAAATTGGGAGAGTGGAAGAAGACGATATATTATATGAATTCTATCCAAAAGAACTTATAGGAACGCCTCAAGAATTCAATCTTTATTATATCCAAGAATATTCAAAACCAAAAGAAACCGCGCAGGGAACGATTAATGCATATACGTGTTTTTTTTCAAATGGCGGATCCCATCACCTTTTGCCTAAAACAAAAACACCAATGATACAATCAGTTGCAGATTTTGCGAGATACCTCCAGAAAAATAATATCAAGGCGCACATAACGACAACTGATGAAAACGGATATTGGATTGGTGTAAGGAATAAAAAAACTGTCTAAAGCCATTCCATTAAAACTCGATATGCATTTCCATTACATTTATATTTCTTCGATAAATCATCATATCATGATCAGCGAAACTAAACCTGCAAATTTTGATTCAAGAATCTTTGCAGTAGGGATATATCTCGTGCATGACGGAAAAATATTGTTGCTCAAATATAAGACAAAATACGGCGGACAATGGACTATCCCTTCAGGAAAAACTGATTTTCAAGAAGATAAATTAGATGCTGTTCTTCGCGAAGTGAGAGAAGAAGCAGGAATACTACTACACTCCGAACAAGTACACTATCTCTATTACGCATATGTGCAATATCCTAAGATAGATTTCCTGTGGTCTGTATATCTTTCTACGCTAACGAAAAAACCACCAGTACATCTTTCTGATGAACACTCAGAATATATCTGGGTCACGCCACAAGAAGCACTTCAAATGAATCTTATCGAACACGAGGATTGGTGTATTCGAAAGGCATTTGATCTTCAAGACGAATCATTATAGATAGTATCAAATTTTTTCGTATACTATTCAGAACAAGCCGCTCGATATAAGGCCATATCTGATTCTGATATTTTTTTATTAGTGGGAGATAAACCAAGATGATCACATATTTTAAAACCGGCTATTGCTCCACTAATCGAGATCTCTGCAAAAGAATCTGCTGATTCTCTGAGCGGAAAGATCGACTTAAGGATACAATTATAAAACTCTTCTATTTCAAAAATAGATCTATATGTTCTACCAGTCTCTTCCTGTATTTTTCTTGCTTCATTGATTCCTGACTGATAATATCTTTTTACTTCCGGAAGAAGTGGTTTGAGTATATTAAATTCTTCTTTGATATGCTCATTATTTGAAGCGAAGAGAATCAATGCGGCTAAACTTTTTTCAACAGAGCGATAATTAGAATCATATGCAGAGGAGCTGGATAAAAATATCTCATTAAAATATTCTGACCCTTCACACAATATTTTTTTAAGCTGTTCTTCTTTTTTTAAATCAACCCAAAAGAGATTATCTTTTATGCTGTCTTTATCTGAGCCTACGCGATCAGATAGTTCTTTGTGCGGTAAGATACCCATAAGGTCGGAGAATGGTGAATAATTTAAAAATGTTGTGCTAAATCACCACTTCAGAAAGGATACAAATAGTTAATTTTTTAAACTACCCTGTGTTACTATCGTCATGTGGAACACTATCGATGAATGGTTTAATACAATCGAAACAATTAACACAGATGTATTTTTATCTCTCGACCGAAAAGGACTTGTAGAACAAACAGGTATTTCGTGCCACGTATTTGTCCAAATCTATAATACCGATATTCACGCGCTTGTAAAAAATCTCGAAAAAGAAAGTGATTCGTTTAAGATTCCGTTAATCAAACGAGAATTACCCAAAGAATTACTCAATCCGTCACAGTCCGCATTTTATTTATTTTCTCCAAAAAGTCAAAAGGATGAGGAGATGTACTATATCTATGCATTTGTGAATAAGGATAAAATCGACGAGAACACCATGACTGGGCGCGCCTGCTTTTTTTCTTCAGGAGGACATCCGGCAATTACACTCGACACCTGCCTGCCAAAAATGAATGCCGTCGTCGATTTCGGAAGGTATCTTCAGAAAAATAATATCAACGCATTCATTTATTCGACAATAAATAACGGATTCTGGACAACCAAATAAGGGACGGCTCCATCCTAAAAGTCTTTGAAAGTAAGAAAATAAGTTGTGGCAGGTTAACCTGCCATATATTTCTGTTCTTATGGTTCTTACTTTTTTAGAGCGTACGCTACTTCCGTATTTTCCTTTTATACT
>JBBAAQ010000021.1:0-14719 GCA_041658255.1 Candidatus Woesearchaeota archaeon | reverse complement strand
TTTGGAATGCAGCGGTTGCAGGAGATCGCATCACGTATCAGCAGCAATATAAATATGGATTGCAACTTATGGATTTTTTCTTAGATATTCTTGAACATGAAGTGCTCATCAAAAAACAGGCACCCGATGTCTTCCAAAAAATTGTTGATTATACAAAAAAATTATGTATTCATCACGGCAATCATGATTTCTGGACTGGAATAAAGTTCATTCCCATGTTCACGCGTGTTGAACTTCTTGAAGTTCTCGTATTCATCGTCGAAGATTCGCCGCGTCTACAAGAAGCAGATTATGATCCCATCTATGATGATGTGATCTTTAACCCACAATTTGAACCAATGCTTACACAGAAAAATCCGAAGACCGGCGATATCATTACTGAAAGTCACAATACATTCTACGAGGGCGTTACACTTAAGGATCTTGAAGGATTCAAAGACCAGAATCCGAATAATAGTACAGTGGTAAAACAGTACGGTCGTATTGTTGAAAAAATCTGGCGTGCAGGAAATAGTAATGCAACATCAGGACTTTATGCTAAAGAACTTTCTGCAGTAGTGTCCCATTTGAATGCCGCACTTCCCTACGCAGATCCTGCGCAACTCAAATCATTAAAATTTCTCATCCAATACTTTGAAGAAGGCACAACAAAACTCTATGATGATTATAATATTACGTGGCTTCATGCAAATCCTGTAGCCGACTTAATCCTCGGATTCATCGAAGAGTATCGCGATGCACGCGGGATGAAAGGATTATATGAAGCATTCATTTACTATCGGAATGCGCCTGCAACACAGATGATCACAAAACTTTCAAGTATCGCTCAGGAGCTTGAACATCACGCGCCATGGAACGATGCATATAAGAATAGAACTATCAAACCTCCTGTCGCGAATGCTGTCGTGGAACTTATCGGAACTGGAGGCGCGGGACCGTGTGGGTTTGTTGGTGTAAACTTGCCGAACGCACAGTGGATCCGTGAAAAACACGGGAGCAAAAACATCATTATTACTAATGCATTGCTTGCTTCACGAAGTGCAATGATTGATGTTGTTATCAAAGAATTCATTGAACATTCTCAAGATCAGGAATTACTCTTAGATCCGTTCTGGGAACGTGAAATCTTGAAAGTTGCACTTCACGAAATTGTCGGTCATGGGTCGGGCAAATCAAGTGCTACATTGAACGGTGACCCTAAAGACCACTTACGCGAGCATTACTCGACCATGGAAGAGGCGCGTGCTGAACTCTGTATGCTCTGGCATGTATGGGATCCGATACTTGTTGAAAAAGGAATCATTACTGATACACAAATCCCGCAAAGCGCCTATTTATGGTATGCACTCCGCGATTTGATTAATCTGCGAAGATATGCTGCTGAAACAGAAATCCATGAAGATCATGATCGCGCAACACATCTCATCGTCAGCTATCTGCAAGAAAAGGGCGTGATTGAATTCTATTCGTCGGATGGTAAAACCTACCCGCGTATTATTGATTATGCAAAGATGCGTGAACATGTTGGTGTATTACTCGCAGAACTCCAGCGCATCAAATCCGAAGGAGATTATTCTGCACTTCAATTAATCGTCGAGAGGTATGCGACCTGTTTTGATTTGAAATTACGCGATGAAATCGTTATGCGGTCGCACGCAATAAATTATTTTGTGACCATTGCATATATAATGGCAATTCCCGAACTTGTGAAAAATAATTCTGGAGAAATCGTCGACGTAACATTAACCTATCCGAAAGATATTATTGAACAGGCACGGGTGTGGAGAAGTATGTGAAACGTATGTAAAGGACATGTGAACCATTATATATACATATTTGCTAAGCGTTATGTACGATCAAATTTTGCAGCCTTAAGAATTGTTTCTTCAGAACCTTTGAATGTGTAGAGTTGTGCAGGACGGTGCGCGCCATCCATCTTCATCTCCTTTATTGATTCTAATAATCCTACTTCTTTGACTTTTTTCCTAAAATTTCTTTTATCCAATCTTTTTCCGAGAATTATCTCATAGACTTGTTGCAATTGTGTAAATGTGAATTTTTTTGGAAGGAGCTGAAATGCAATATTGCTATATTCTATTTTGTTTCGTATACGTTCTACTGCGTATTCAAGAATATTTTTGTGGTCAAAGGCAAGTTCAGGTAATTTCTTTATGTCAAACCACTCAATCTCTGCAGCATCGCTTGCGGCAAATGGCTTAAGATCATTGCTCGAAACGAGTGCAAAATATGTGACGGTGATTACTCTTGTTCGCGGATCTCTCCCGGGGTCGCCAAACGAATAAAGTTGTTCAAGATAAACCTCTGCTAATCCGGTTTCTTCAGAAAGTTCACGTTTCGCTGCATGCTCGAGCGTTTCATCCATGCCGACAAATCCTCCTGGAATCGCCCAAGAGTCCTGAAACGGCCATGATTTTCTTTTGATGAGAAGAACTCGAAGAGAATCATTGATGATTGTAAAAAGGATGATGTCGACAGTAACTGAAGGTTTTTCATAGACTCCCGAATCATATGTTGATTCTGAGTCGGTATAGAGGTGTTGGTTTCGGTAGTAATCTTCGATGAATTGATTGTGCTCGAACGCGAGTTGTGGTAATGATGCACGATCAATAATTTGTGGATTGCTGATTCCTGATACTTTCAGATTACGCAATATCTTTTTACGATCCGCGTGTATTTGAATCGCAAAGACAGTCGTATTTCCCCCACGGGGGTCAGATCCCGAATCATAGGTGCGTACTTGATGAAGCGTGGATTGTGTTTGGAGTTGAGGAAATGTAAATATTGTCTTTCCTTGCTTAATCTCTTGCGTCACTGCAAGACCGATTTTTGCTTTGATCATACGAATGACTGCACTGTTTAGTGTTTCGAAATGTTCTTGTTTTCCTCCCGGAAGCGCGTAATAATTCTTAAATGGATCGTTAAGTCTTTTGACAATAAGTACATATCTGTTATTGATATCAAAAAGAATATCAACTGAATTCAGCATCTCATCCATCACATCACCTGCTATTGTATACCCGCGAACGTATATTTTGGCGTATAGCTTAGTGTATCTTATACATATTTAAAATGTTTGTGATTTTTAATGCTCGGTGTGAGTTATTAAAGAACATCTTGTATCACCTGCACTGTCAAATGAGATTATTATAGTTTTTCTGCAATCATGACCATGTGGCTGATCGGGTATTCAAAAGGACGAAGTATCCCGTTTTGCAGGGTATAAAGTTCGACCTTACCTTCATATCTATTTTTCACAATCCATTCATTCCTGAATGTGTATGATGCAGGGTGAATATTAAACCCTGCTTGTTTAAGATTATTTTTCCAATCAGATGATGACCAGAAGCAGAATTGTTCGTGCATCTCGCTCTTCCAGTTGTCAGTATAATCCTTTTTTGACATAAATTCACATGCATCCTCAAGGCGAAGCTGCACCAGTAGTGATTCCGCATCCTCTTTTTCTATTGTATATGCAAGTTTGTATCCTTCTTGGTGCCTGAAATCTTTTGCAAACACTTTGAATCGCGCAGCAGTGGACAGTTCGCTTAGTGCGTTATGGGACCTTTCAAGATCTGCATCATTGGTGGTGCTATTTTTTCCGTCATGTGCATTCAATTTCATAACAATGGTGCGGTCTTTATCTTCGGGGCCGACAACATCCCTGTTAATCCAGACTCCTCCGTGGGCGAGTTCATCAAATCTGTTGTAGACAAATTTTTCAAGACTTTTTTCTTTGCCATAAGATTTAATTTCGTGAGTTAGTGAAGAGGTATGGATCGTATTCATGGATCCTTTTTCAAATGCAAACCCGGTAACTGCGTTTCGCTTCCAAAAAAAGACGTACGGATTAACGAAATCTCCACGCTCTTTACGGTGTTGACATTCGTCATAGAGTTTTCTTGCAATCTCAATACCGTGAAAATCTGATTCGAGTAATCGCGGATCTTCTGAAGCGAATTTAATCCAGGACCCGACAGCGCATCCGATATCGCCGACTCTTCCCGGCCGGATGAATGGCGAAACTTCATTATATTTTTGCTCTGCAATTTCATCCATTTGCCTGACGTATACGCCGTAGTCTCGTGTTTCCGTAATATCCCCGTCTGCCCCGATCATGTGATCTGCAAAAAGCATTTTTACATTATCTCCGATATCGTATTTTTTCCATATTTTTTGCGTTGAGGGGTGCGCCTGTTCAACAAATGCCTTGTTCTTTTTCCAGTCGCCTTCGCTTTTAGCTATCTCTGTAACAATCTCCCAGGGGAGTCCAGTACGATATGTCCATGTGTTTCGATCACTGAGTTCTGTTGGTGCTATTGCAAAACCGAGTGCCTCATACATTTCTAACACCTCTGTTGAGCAGGCAACAATCGTGTTTTGTGGTGTTAAATTAAATCGTCCGTCACTAGCATTGTTTATCTTTTTGAGTGTGTATTCTGCAAATTTTGTTCCGGGCAGTGCGCCTACATCATCAATAGGGTAGAGAAATGCTGGAACATCAAGTCCTTCAGAAAATTGCTCAATCATCATTGCGCGCATATATAATGGCAATGGATTTCTCCGCGTATTTGCATGATTTGCAGATGTGATTGCAAAAATAATATTGTCGATCCCTTCCTTTGCCTGGATATTCTTGTTATTTTTATATGCAGTATTGTTTATATCCTCATCTTCCTCAAGATTTTTATGGATAAGATCATAATAATACTCCCACTGGAATTTTGTGAGCAGGTGATGTCTTCCCGGTATGAGAATATTCATAGGGCTACCTCCGATACGCGATTGATGGGACGGTCTGATTTTTCTATCAGCACTTCTTGTCCAGTTTTTAGTGTAAACAGATAATCGCTTTTATTACTGTCGATACTGACAACGAGTTTATAGTCTGCTGATTTGATGATGATATGATCAGAAAATCCATTAAGCATGCGGTAATCCCGCCCCTGATTTTTCGGAGTGGTACTCACCCATTGTATTTTGTCTTCATTGCCATCAAATCTCTGCGCCCTGTTCTCGTTCATCTGCCATGCGGGCGCTCCTTCTTTAAGTGCAGCAATGACTCCTGATGTCATTTGATATTCTTCAGTATCGTTTGCTTTGATGAAATATCTTGCCATATCCATACGTGCAAATTTACCGACGTAAATCTCATTCAACGCATATCCGTATGTTTCATGACTATCGCGAATAGTTGCTTTGAGTCGGGGAATAGATTCAATTTCGAAATCTCCTGCAAGAAAGTTGGAGAATTTTTTTTCGAATGTTTCTTTTGTTGCTGCCATGAACCGTCCTGAACTGAGCTGTGGATAGCTGTTGACGCCAAAAAACATACGTTCATCTTCAACATAGGGCGCTGCTCCAAGAAACGTTCCGTCACCGCCAACAGGCATGATTAAATCTGTGTTTTGATAATCGTTTTTTTTTGATTGTGATTTTTGGATGATTGTATAATTGATGTTGTGTTGTTGTAATAATCTTGTGACCTGATCAAGTGTTTTTCTTTGACTATCGTGTTCTTCAAGAAGTATCTTCGTATCTTGTCTTTCGTCTTTAAGGATGTGCAAGAGCGTATCAATATTCTGCTCGTTATAATCTACCATTGCGTAATCGAGCTTTGTTTCTTTATTTATGATGAGGACGTGTGAAATATTCATTTTACACCCCTGAATAGTAGTTATTATTTATAAGTTTTTCTATTATATTCACTTCTATTATATTCACATCACAGCCCCTCTGACTCGCTTTTTCTGCGATTGCCTTTCCTGATTGCTTTCCTTGATGGATCACACCGTGATATACCGCGACGATGCTTTATTGCTTAGGCGTATTTTTGTCGCATATACTCAAATATGTGGATTGCGCTCATGACTGAATCACGATGCATGCATACATCATCACCGAGCATGATATGTTTGTATCCCATACGCATCATGTTATCAAGGTCGCCAATATCTGCGCAATTTGGTTCGAGACCATCAGCAAGTGAGCCAAGGATTCGCGAAGCGACAACAGCACTATTATCTTTTTTCAGGATATCCTCGAGCGCGCGAATGATATGATGCGGTTTCTCAAGTTCAATATATAAATCGCCGCGTGCTGCCATAAGCCTGATTCTTTCAGGAAAGGCACTCGCGATATCACTGTACATATTCTTGACAAAGTTCATTCCCTCTACAGATTCGATTTTTGCGATCACTTGCGCTTTTTCATCAATGTCATAAAGATTCTTGATATCCTGCGCTGATTCAATGAATGAAAGCATATAGTCATGTAGTCCGATTTTTTTTGCTGCAGTAATGTAATGCATATCTGTCTCAGTAAAAAATCCCTCGACTTTCAAACTCGGATCAGGGATATTAACTGATTCTCCAGGACCTACCATACGTTTTGGACCTTCCTGCATAATCAGCCGGTTGCCGTCGACTCTTAATACTGTTGCATATTCTTCTCCGTTGGAGAAATATGCCCGGACCGGCGTATTTACAGAGATCTTGTGCGTCAATTCGATTTCAGTAAACGGGGGGAGTCCATAGGTTTTGACGCGCAATTGTCGGCATTTTAAATCAAGCCACAATTTTTTTCCGTATGCTTCAGCGCGGGTTTTCAACCTTTGCAACGCATCTTCATACGATTCAGATAATGGCATTACTGTATTGAGCCGAATCGCCTCAACAGCAGGATGCGCAAGTATTTCATCCATATACGGTGCGTAGGGATGGATGGTGACAATTGCTTTTGGGATAGTCATGATTTCGCCTCGTATTATTTGGTTAATAAAATCTTTTTCTTCATCGTCTAGTCCTTCATTTTTGTCAATGCGCTCTTGACAGGATTACTATGATGACTTACGAGCAATTTGCTTGAGGGCGACTTATCATCCGGGATATAACGCAATGAATGATAGACGGAGTCCTTGACTTTTTTACTGTCATGTCTTGCATCAAGATTACTCTTGAAGTCATCGAATTCTCCCCAATATTTTGCAATAATACCCATCCCGATATCAACTGCCCGATCTTCACTCGGTACTTTAATGATGCGCTGCGGTCCGATAGCATCAGCCCAATACCGGAGAATTTCATCGTCGCTGCTGTTGCCATATGGTTTATGCAAATGATACACATTGAATCGTTGCATAAGCCTTTTCCACACTTCTTTACTAGGAAGAGTCCGTTCGAGCGTATCACCGATATATTTTTTTACTTGCCTCGGATTCACTTCATCATAGAATGTCTCATCACCATAAATAAGCAGAAAGGGCGATGTTGCCTTCGGTGTTTTGCAATGTTCCAGCATGAAATAACCGAATAATTCATAGCTTTCCGTAATATGTCCGCCGCCGCCGCCTTCAGGAAAAAGTGCCTTGACATGTTTTTCTAAATCAAGACCTTTCCCAAAATTATTCACTTGCAACGGAAATGAGTCACAAGTGGCGTCTCCAATCGCTGCAAAACAAAATTCTGCATTTGGGCGATATTGAGAAAGCGTCTGATAGAGTAATGGCAACCGATCGAAAATTGCTGCAGGCCACGAACTCATGCTTCCGGTCACATCAACGCCGATAATAATCGGGTCAGTACTTTCGCTCGTGATGAGTTTTCCATATGCATTAACGAGCGCGTTATCCGGACCGGCGGGCGCGGTATATGTTCGCGGACCTTTTCCTGCATCATCAGCAAGCGAATCCAGATACGGCTTTCGTGCAGAATCAAAATCATACTTTTTTGATCCCGCCCATTTACTTGTGTCTCCTCCCCATGCATACATTTTTTTCCTCCTGCACCATAACAAGATTGCCTATAAAATAGCGCTCTCGCTAAATGCATCTTCTTCTTATTTTTTTACAGATCTTTTTTACAAATATGTTCTGGACTTTTTCTCTTGGTCCATCTCTACTATTTCGATTTAATGATAATTTCTATCCTCTTCGTTCAATGATGTCCATTCATTTCATATGTCTTCGGCCAAAGACGTGTTCCCGAATATCTGAAATGCGGACTAGTGGATCATTCTTGTTCCATGATGGTCGCTCTATAGGATCAAATTTGAGCAAGTCCATACAAAAATCAGTGATTTCCTGAGGTGTATCTGTGGGAATACTTTTTTTTCGGACATCCCCTCCGAGCGCAGAGAGCAAAATAATTCCTGCGCCGTATATATCGGTTTCCGGGATTGGCGGTTTTCCATCGATGATTTCAGGGGCTGCATATTGTGTCGTATATCCGAGCGGTTTAGTGTCTGCAGTCGGTTTGTACGATGCAAGACCAAAATCAATGAGTTTGATATCGTGCTTTTTTGATTCAACAAATACATTTTCAGGTTTGATGTCTCCATGAATAATGCCGTTTGCATGGGCATAATACATTGCGCCAAATAGTCGCTCAACAATCCATGTTGCATCTTCCGGATGGATTCGGGAATGTTTGGAGATTATTTCTGCTAGTGTGGGTCCCTGAATATAACTCATCACGAGCGCGTATTGATTATGGCTGACTTTAAAAAAATCCTTGGTTGAAGGGATTGAATGATGTTCATTGAGCCTCCAGAGTATTTTTGCTTCGAGTGTAAGCAATTCGACGTGTTCGGCAAGTGCTTCTTTATTCTCTTTGATACAGGCATACTCGTCGAGCAGGGGGTGACGCACCTGATAAATATATCCAAACCCTCCTTCACCGATTTTTTTTACGACTTCATAATTGCCGATTTGTTTTGGAATGTCCATATTGGTCCTCAGGTAGTTTATGCGTTGGTTTATGTGTTTTGTGCGATATATGATTCAATGATTTGTGGTTCAATAATTTTTTGGCGTTCATCATCGTATGATTCTGCAATAATGTGATCCAGATCAGTGTATGATGCAATGGTCTTGAGACCGAATTCTTTTCTAAACCGGTCGATAAGTTGATGATCCTGAAGATATGTTGAGACTACATCAGGGATCAGATCCTTCCATCTGCCATATTCTGCGATAGTCTTACGCACCATTGTTGCATTAAGGTATAATTGTTTATCCGGTGGGATGATTGATGTCGGATGAATAATGTCATATGTATCGCCAAGCAGTTCTTTCACATAGGGATTTCCGCTGATAAAATGATCGAGTTTCCCAAATGTGGTTATGACATATTCTTTCCATTTTGATCCGTCGCGGTATTGCGGAATGTGTCCGAAATCAGGAATAAACACGATATGATAATTATTGTGCATATTATTATGCATATGTAAATATGTGTGGATCATTGACTCTGTTTCCTCTGCAGTGAACGGATTGCGAAGATCATACTTATTTGCACTTCCGATGCCGATTATCAATTCTTGCGATTGCTGACAGGCATAATCAAGGATTAGTGCTGCACCATTATGTAGCGGTTTGAATCTTCCGATAATACCTACTCTTCCTAATAACCCTCCTGAAGCTCCTTCTGGATTTTCCGCCGCTGTCTTAGAGGATTTCATTTTTTATCAGCTTATTTTTCATTTTTTATCGTTTTTATTGTATATTCTTTTGTATTTCATCTAATTGTATATTCTTTTGTGTTTCATATACGCGATAATGATCTCTTCATGATCAAATGCAAAAATCGATTTTCCAAGCATGCTTTTAAGTTGCGTGTATGTGCATACCCATGCACGTTTGGCATCCTCTTTCGGATCAGGTTTCAATTCTCCTGATCCCTTGACAATATATGTGGCGCTAATAATGTGCCAGCGTGGATCACGATTCGGCGCGCTGTTGAGAAGAAATGGTTTTTTTTCATCATCCACTATCACTTCAAGACCTGTTTCTTCGCGGCATTCATTGACTACATTTGTTCCTGTCGACAGTTCGTATTCGACCATGCCTCCGGGCAATGCGACTTTTTTCGGATGATACTTGCGATCAATAAGAACAATACCTACAGGACTTGCAGAATCATCTCCATGATTTTCGTGACTCTTATTTTTATAATCCTGATTTTCATAATATTCAATAATTGCATCGACTGCCATTCGGGGATATCTGCCGTCTTTTGTGTTCATGGTATTTACCTCGTTTTTTTTTGTTTGCTTTCTTATTCGCGTTTGTTTTTTATTCGCTGTTCATCGAGTATTTACAGAGCGTTCTTTGAAGATTGATCAGAGGATCGGTACATGCTCATGGCAAGTACTTTTTTCCGTAATCGTCCATATGCTTTGCTTTGGTATACGGGGAGGATGCTTTCTCGGATATCATATCCATAGCTGCTTTTGCTGGTGATAATAATCGGTGGAGACTGGACGCGCTTGAACACTGCTGTTGTGATCGATTTTGAAAACCATTCAAGATCTTCGATAAATGTGTGTGGATGATCAATATCCCATCTCTTGATAAGATCTGATGAAATATGCAATTCTTTCTCTAGTGTTCCCGAGAGATACCATTGCATGACATCTTCGCAACCAACTTTGTTATAATCGGTGAATCTTGCAAGAAGTGCATCATGATATCCGAATTTCATAGGATCAATCTGATCATTTTTGAGTTCAGCGCTTGGAGCAATCTGATCTTTTCCGAATCGGTAGAGTGAATCAGGAATCAATGATCGGGGGATGACCTCATTGTGGAATATCTCGTCGTTAAGATATCGTGCCATCTCAAATATTTCGGTCTTGAGGAGATCACCAATCGGTGCAAATGCCCCGCCTACATCGCCATAGAGTGTCGCATATCCTAATGCAGTTTCGAGTTTATTACCATTATTAGTGAAGAGCGCACCGTATTTTGCAGCGATATTTGAGAGAATCGATGTTGCGCGAACTTTTGCCTGAAGATTCTCCAGGTTTAATTCGTTAAGCGTTCTTCCTGAACCATCAGCATCGCACGAATCAATGATTCTCGTCTGCACATCCACAATATCCTGAATGGGAATCTCTTGATAGGCAATGGAGAGCTTTTCTGCAACATATGCTGCAGCATGACGCGTCTTTGCAGAATTATATACTGAAGGCATATTAATACCGAGAATCTTGTCAGGACCGATTGCAAGCGAGATGAGCGCAGCACTTATTGCACTGTCAATTCCTCCACTGAGTCCGATGACGATACGCGGATCCTGCGTACTTCCTGTCATATATTTGATGTGCCTGATTCCCTCGATGATGGCTTGCGCTTTTTGTGCAATCAATGATTGTTCAATACGCGCCTTAGGTAACGAAGCTTTAGGCAATGACTGATGTAATGCATTGAGCGGTGGATGAGATGGTGTATCGGGCAGCGAATCATGAGATGTCAAATTATTTGTATCTGCAAAATTATCGGTGTCCGCATATAGTATTTCTTCAACATAAGGTTTATTGCTATGTTGGATAGACTCTCCGCTTCGATCATATACGGTGCTTCCTCCGTCAAATGTAACGAGGTTTTTCCCGTTGTTCTGCATTCCAACGCAATTCACATAATAAAATGGGACAAAATAGTCCTGAGAATTTTCCTTGAGAAATTTTACACGACGATCACGGGCGGCATTTTTTCCATATGTCCAGGGTGATGCACTGATATTAATGATATGTTCTGCGTTGTTTTTAATAAGTTCTTTAGTGACATCCAAAGTTGCGGTGTTGCGTCGGTATTCTTCGCACCAGAGATCCTCGCAGATCTCAAATCCGAACAGTATGTTCTTATGATTAATTTCAATAAGATAGGGCTGCAGTAAGCTTTCCAGATTCACATTTGACTCCATTGCAACATCGAGTGTACCCGAAAAATAGCGTTCATCATCGAAGATGCGATAATTTGGAAGTAATGTTTTTGGCTGTACGCCTGCAGGCAATATGTTCTCGCGCAGACGTGGCGCGGGTAGGGTGTTCTGATAAATATAGACTGCATTGTATTTTCTTTTGCGACCATCAGTATTCTTTTGGTTATCGTCAACGTATACATTTCCGTATGCGATTGCAATGCCACTACTCGCTGCCTGGATGATACTGTTATATTCCATAAGATCTTTACAATAGTTCTCATCAGTCCATTTGTCTGCAAGCAGATATCCGCTTATGCACAGTTCTGGAAAGACGATTATGTCCGACGCATTCTTTTTTGCGTCTTCAATCATTACAAGCATCTTTTCCACGTTTTTGTCAGGACGATTAGGGATAACATCCATCTGCGCAAGTGCGATTCTCATGGTTTCTCCTTACATGTTGATATGTTCATTTTGATTGACTTATTTTTGTTATTGGTTTATTGTTTGACTGGTTTGTCTGTTGCATCTATGATCAGTTCGTTTGTTGAAATATACTGGACACCTCGTGTACTCCATTCTTCAAGCAATTTTTGAAGATTATTCATAGGTATCTCTTTTATGGCGTCTTTGACAACATAGAGGTTGATTGCTCTGCCATCATGTTCGCGTTCTCTCTTTGCATATTGGATGAATCCCTCAACTGCAAAACGTACGCAGTAATTTGTTGCAACACCATAGATGACGACAGTTTCTGGTCTGAGTTCACCGACGATATTTTTGGTATGTCTGTTTCCTCTTGCGGAATCAAATGCGTCGAATGCATCCTTATAGATAATGATGTTTCTTGATTTTCTGAGGAGCGCAGTATCAATGGATTCGTCTTTCCAATCAATGATATATGCATCTTTGGGTGCGACTGCGGGAACATATTCTGCGCCCAGAGTTCCGCGTATACAATGTGGAGGAAATGTTGTGATATAATCTGGATTGTCTGAGAGTTCTGTACTATTCTTGTCGTGTAAATCGCCGGTATTGACGACCCGAACCGCATGACGTGTAGCGTATGCAGTGATTTTCTCCAGATTGGATTCGATGCAGTGTGCATTGAGTACAGGAAGTTTTCCGTGATATGCCTCGTCGTTTCGCATAAAATCATATTGCGTATCTACATTCCAAAAAAGGGTTTCTTGTATATTGTTTTTTTGTATTGATGTACGCATGGTATGCCTCGTGTGCTATTAGCACTTTTTTTTACTCAATATTTTTTTACTCAATATCCCTCGCTATATGCTGCAGTTGTCTGTTCGATAAATGTTCCTTGCTGAACGATGTTTAACGGTGCATGTTGCTCTTTTCTTCCGACTTTTCCGTGAGGGAGCCATATTCTTAAGTGAGCATCATAGTATGCAATAATATCTGAGGTAAACATTACCGGATCGGCGATACTTCCTGTTCCGATGCTGTCAAAAAGGCTTCGGCCATACTTCTTGTGGTATTCATTATCTGCAATCATGAATGCACATGTTTTCCCGGCATTGAATCCACTTGAAACCGTGATGGAAAGATTGTCGTAACTGTTTGCATCAAGATTTCTGCGTAATGCCCATACTGCGGCAACAGTGACACCTTTCCCTTTGAGATATTTTTCAGGAATGTCGAGCTGAAGTTCGAGGTCAGATCCCTGACTGTAATTTTCGCCGCAGGTATCGATGCGAACGCCGCTCAGTCGTTTTACTGCACGCGCTGTTGCAAGTGAATCAGCAATCTCGCGATTATAGGTGTCGATGAGCATGACGCGTGGAACTTTTGGATCGATTATTTCATCGAATGCTTTCATTGCTTCGACAGTAGGGTTTCCCTGAATGCCTGCGGATTCCATATATGCATCGAAAGCGAGGATGTTTGCGTGTGGTACTGTACCGACACCCTTGTTTCCAGAATATGCTGCTCCAATATCTGTTGATGCACCAGCGAATCCTTCTTCAATACAGATTCTTCCGATGTCTGCATCATATGATGGATGAAAGTGTCGCGCACCAAAATAGAATACTGGTTTTCCTTGTGCAGCAGAGATGATTGCACGCGCTTTTTCACGAACAATACCTAAATCGAGATTGGGTGTGTTTCGTCCTGAAAGGATGCCAAGGTATATTGTTTCTAAATCAATCAAGTCCTGCACGTGCCCTTCAAGTTTAAGGACCGGCATATCTGCATGATAGTGTTGTCCTTCACGTGCTGCAGAAATGCTTACTCTATCGCCAGCAATTGCGTGGATATATTCTACTGCTTCAGTAATGCCTTTGATTGCATCAATATCTTTTCGCGCAAATACCTGATATCTTACAATTGGATTAATGTTTTTCTTCTCAAGAATCTCTTTTGATCTGAGAAAATATTTGTCAGTATATTCTTGGTATGCATTATCTTTTTTGTATGCGGCATCATTTGTGTTCATTTGTTTCACCTGAGTATTGTAAGTTTACGGTCTTCGAGGCATATTCCGCAGCCGTACTGTTCTTCGAGATATTCCTTTGCAGGTTGCATGATGTACGGATTAATGTGCAAATGTTTTTTTGGAATCTGTTCATTGAGGATGTGTTGTACTGTTTGTTCGAGTTCACCGGTGTTTTGCATGGGATTCACCTCATTGGTGTGTTTTATACACTAACTATCTCCCAAAAATCTCTTCTTGGAGGAGTTATTAGTGTCTAGTATACACTAACTACTATTTAAATATTTCGGTAGTCTAGACCTTATATTTATAAATAAAATTGACAGATGATGCGCTCTTTATAAATAGAATAAGACAAAATAGAATAAGAAAATTATTCGGAAATTCGCCTAAGACCTTGCTTTAGCTTCTGTTTTCAACTGATGTGATACAGGCGTAGCCTCTTTAGAGGCGATTAAAGAAAAATCGTAAGATTTTTCTTCTAGAACATTTCTAAATAATTACACAGCGAACTTGGTGTAAGTATGAGCTCATACACGTTTTT
>JBBAAQ010000020.1:0-25719 GCA_041658255.1 Candidatus Woesearchaeota archaeon | reverse complement strand
TCGAAAACGAAACAGACAAAACTTTAACGAGAAAATCGGCGATAAAGACCCCCATGCTTTAGCGGGGGGATAGCCGATTTTCCGTCGTAAAATTTATTTAAACTCTACTTCCTTAATCTCGGTCAATCGGATGAATTCAGTTTTGAGCATATCGGTGTATTCAGCAGGGATGGGTGATGTGAATGTCACAACTGCTTTACCTTCTTCAAGCGTTAATTCCTTGACCGGGAGTTGGAATATGTTCAGGACTGCTGAAACAATCTGTTTCTTGTCTGTAAGAATCCCATTAATCGTGATGTCATAGGAGATATCTTGGGATGCAAAGGGATGATTAAAATCAACAATGACTCTGCCGCCATTGACGGTCCGTACAATTCCGCGCTGGCCGTCGAGATCCACTTCAAGCATAGGATAGGGCTGGATTTTATGTTTTTTGAATTCATTCAAAGATATCAACCGTAAGAGTTTCGCATTTTTTTTACCGAATGCATGTTCTGCAGGAATGTCTAAATGGTATGATCCTGTTGTTTTGCCGATAATAAATTCATCGAGTGCTTTGAGGAGTTGTCCTTCACCAACTTTTAAGATGAGTGAACCGTGTGGTCGTTCAGACTGCATATTATTTTTTGCAGCAACATCTGCGCGCGTAGTATCAAATATCATTTTTGTTGATTGAAGTGTACCGGTATAATCTATGGAGATGAAATCACTTTTCTTGATAGTACTTGTGGTATCAAATGTATAGATTGGCGCTTGCGCTATTGCTTCAATTGGTGTATGCACATGTTCAGAAGTATGATCATGAGTATGTTCGTGCGTATGTTCAATTATTTTTTTTTCTGCCATAACACTCAAGAAACAAGAAGCTATTTAAAAATATTGTTGAAAGAAGGCTTTTTGGAGAAAAGCGTCACGCTCGCATTGTTTTATTTATCTCATTATTTTGTAAAATTTTAAATCTTGCTTTGCGTTTGTCTGATACGATAATTTTATAAATCTCTAACACTATTTAATAAATATGATCAAAAAAAATAAAACAATCGGAGTACTCGGTGGAATGGGACCAGAGGCTTCATCTAATTTATACTCCAAAATTATCAAATACGCTCAACATGAATATGGGGCAGTACAAGATTTTGATTACCCACCTATTATTATTTATAGCCTCCCATTATTTGGTTTCGATGAAACAGGAATAGTAGAAGAAGACTTGGTTAAAAAACAACTGATCGAGGGTGTTAAGAAATTAGAATTAGCAGGTTGTGACCTTATTATAATCGCGTGTAATACTGTTCATTCTTACTTTGAAGAGATGCAATCAGCAGTAAAAGTTCCAATTTTTAATATCATCGAAGAAACAAAAAAAAGAGTTATTAAATTTGGATATAAAAAAGTTGGACTTTTCTCCTCAGAAAGTACAACTAAATTAGGACTTTATCAGAAAAGATTCGCTGATTCTAATATTGAAGTTATCTCACCAAATAGAAATCAACAGAAAATACTAAACCGCGTTATTGAGCATGTTATGGGGGGTAATCAAAAAACAGAGGACGTTATCTTTTTAAAAGATATCGCCAGAGATTATATTAAGCAAGGTGCAGAAGCGATAGTCATAGGCTGCACAGAAATCCCACTTGCAATCAATCAAACACATACAGATATAAAATTATTTGATACCGTCGAAATAATAGTCCAATGTGCAGTTGATTACTCATTAAAGAAATAGTGCAAATTTTCAATCACTTCGATTAGTTTAAGGTCTGCTGAGTGATACTCTTCTAAAAGAAGCACATATCATTTATGGTTTAATTCTGGATGACGCATCTTGATATATTCGAGAATCTTATCAACTGCTTGCTCTACCATGATATGCGATGTATCGATGATGAGATCGAAATTTTTCGGATCCATATAATTATCGATGCCATAGACCTTTTTATATCGTTTAAGATCACTCTCGTCGCGGGTGACGGTGAGTGTTTTTTGTTCTTCTACAGAATGAGTTTTTTGTTGTGCAATACGGTCTAGGCGTTGATCATGATAGATGCGCTCTGCGGCAACATCATCATCCACATCACAAAAAATTTTAATGGAATGCGGTATGAAATAGAATCCTAATCGTCCATCAATCACAAAATCATCTTCAGTAAGTCCAAGATTTTTTTGCCATTCGTCAGCTTCTCGATCGGTGAAATCCTGCTGTTCGCCAAGAGCATTGAATTCTTCAATTGTCATCCCTAATGCTTTAGCGCGAATCCTACGGTAATCACCTGCGCCGTCATACGTCTTATAGCCTAATTTTTGTGCAAGAAGCTTTTTTATGGAACCCTTCCCTGACCCTGCAGGGCCTGAAATCGTGATAATCATAAATCTACAAAATTAGAGGTTATATAAAAAGGTTGTTTAAAGAATTGTTAAGAGGGTATTCCTGTAACCCTTCGCTTTCAATTAAATTTATAAAACATCCCTCATTCACAAGAGATATACGAAAACACGCAGAAGAGTTGTTTCGGGGTGAAACAGATGACTAAAGATTATCAACCAATATTTATTCTTCCAGAAAATACACAGCGCACGACTGGAAAGAACGCGCAGCGCAATAATATTATGGCGGCAAAACTCGTCAGCGATATTGTACGAACAACACTCGGTCCGAAAGGCATGGATAAGATGATTGTTGATAGTATGGGTGATGTGATTATCACGAATGATGGTGTTACGATTCTTCGCGAAATGTCCATTGAGCATCCTGCAGCAAAAATGCTTGTAGAAATCGCAAAAACGCAGGAACAAGAAGTGGGTGATGGTACAACAACTGCCGTAATTCTCGCCGGTGAACTCTTAAAAAACGCTGAAGTACTTCTCGACCAGAACATTCATCCGACGGTTATTGCAAAAGGGTATCGTATAGCAGCAGATAAGGCAATCCAGATTCTTGAAGATATGGGTAAACCAATTAAGGAAGCAGATCATGAAATGCTCAAGTGTATTGCAATCACCGCAATCACCGGTAAAGAAGCAGAGCATTCTAAAGAAAAACTTTCAGAACTCCTCGTCAAAGCAGTAACCACAGTACTTGAAAAACAAACAATCAATGGCAAAGAATTAAGTATCGTAAATAAGAATGATATCAAGATCGAAAAAAATACTGGCGGAAGTGTTGAAGATTCAGAACTCATCGAAGGGATAGTTCTTGACAAAGAAAAAGTACATCCCTCAATGCCAATACGTATTACGAATGCAAAAATTGTACTCATCGATTCTGCTATCGAAGTAAAAAATACTGAAATCGACGCAAAAATTCAGATTACTGACCCAGAAAAAATGCAGGGATTCCTCCAGATGGAAGAGACTATGCTGCGAACCATGGTCAATAAAATTGTTGAATCAGGCGCAAATGTTGTTATCTGCCAGAAAGGGATTGATGATCTCGCGCAGCACTTCCTTGCAAAAAAAGGTATCTATGCATGTCGGCGCGTAAAGAAGTCTGATATTGAAAAACTTGCACGTGCAACAGGCGCAAGTATTGTAACAGATATTAATGATATTTCTGCAAAAGATTTAGGAACCGCAGGTATTGTCGAAGAAATCAAGGTTAAAGACGAAGCCATGACTTATGTCAAAAAATGCAAGAACGCAAAAGCAGTCACGATTCTTATTAAAGGAGGAACAGAACATGTGGTTGCAGAAATTGAACGCGGCATGGAAGATGCTATCGGTGATTTGATATCCGCATTACGATTCGGTAAAGTCGTTGCAGGAGCAGGCGCATGTGAAATCGAACTTTCCCGTCAATTAAGAGAATTCGCCGAATCATTATCCGGGCGAGAACAACTTGCAGTAAAAGCATTCGCAGATAGCATGGAAGTCATCCCAAAAACACTTGCAGAGAACGCAGGGTTAGATCCTATTGATATTCTTGTTGCATTAAAGAATGCGCATGATAAAAAACAGATATGGGCAGGTGTTGATGTCTTTTCAGGAAAAGTCATTGATGCATGGAATGAAGGAATTATTGAACCCCTCAAAATAAAGACTCAAGCAGTGAGTTCAGCCTCAGAAGTTGCAATCATGATTCTAAGAATTGATGATGTGATTGCAGGCAATCAATCACCAAGTGGCGGTCGTGGAATGGGCGGTGGAATGCCTGGTATGGGCGGCATGCCTGAATATTAATTATTTTATTTATTTTTTCTTCCCATGGACTTCGACAAATGGTCTTTTGAAAAGCGTAAGACGTTTCTGAAATCACTTCGTCATAAGACGAATGATGAATTATACCGTGCATTCAAGAAGGAAGGATTCGAAACATTCCAACAGAGCGAAGGCAATGATTTTTTTGCAATGACCCCAAACGGCATACAATATTATTTTGCAGTCAAACCTGAGAAAGCGCAAAAGACTCCATTGCAACAAGAGATGAAAAAGAAATTCATGCATCGGTATGTACTCATTGTACGGGATTGATTTTAACAACGTTTATAAATTCTAGATAACAGGAATATATCATGCAACATAAACAAGGCCAAGCTGCACTCGAATTCTTGATGACCTATGGTTGGGCTATTGTTGTTGTTCTCGTCGCTATTGGCGCGCTCGCATATTCTGGGGCGCTCAATCCGTCAAAAACGCAGAGTAATCGCTGTATGTCACAAGCAGGTCTTGGATGTATGGGAATGCCAATTATTTCTGATACAATGATTGCATTCACTCTTGCAAATGCAGTCGGAAGTGGTATTCATTTAAGTAATACCAGCGAGTATCCTTCGAGGTGTTCGAACATCTATTTTTGTGATCAGGGAAATATCACGTGCACCGCAGGGACTAAAGATGTTGAAGATGGAGGATTATTCACGGTTGTTACAAATTGTAATATTGAAAGTTCGCAAATAAAAGAGGACTTCTTCATCAAATATACGAAAGGATCAAGCAGTACCACCTATTCGGGTATTATTACTGTGGCAGGAAGGGTTTCCTAGGACGCTGAAACAACAAGAAAGGATAATTAATCTATCTCTGGGAACGCCATCCTATGTCTTTTCTTTTTGCCATCTTTCGCAGTATAGCATTACTATCCTGAAGAAAATTGCTCTTTTGCAACGCTGAGAAATTCTTTGAATTTCTGGCGTGTTCAAAAATTTTCAATTTTTGACATATCCGCAATTTTTAGAATATTCTTAGACCACTGCTCACCTTTGGATGGCAAAAACGACCTTTAGGATGGCACTTTTTTGAGGGAAACATTTATAAACCATTCTTTATTCCATAAATTATTGACTTATTAGAGGCCAGATTATGGGACGAATTAAAACAATGCTGATCAAACGGACAACAAAAGAAATTATGGCTAAATATAATGATGATTTCGTCGTTGATTTCGAACAGAATAAACGCGTACTTGATGCGAAGATGAAAATTTCTTCAAAAAAAATGCGCAATGTTATTGCAGGATACGCAACAAGACTGAAAAAACAAGGCAGGTGATTGCCATGGAAGAAGCAACAATAGATACGAGCAGGGATAACACCGTATTTGTCGGAACCAAACCATTCATGAATTATGTTACGGGACTCGTCATGCAATTCACGACCAAGAATGCTAACGAAGTATTTCTTAAAGCACGGGGAAAATTTATCAGTAAAGCAGTCGATATTGTTGAAGTAACGACCAAACGATTCATGAAAGACCAGATAAAAATCCATGATATCCGCACCAATTCTGAAGAGTTCACTAATAAAGAAGGCAGACTCGTACGCGTCTCGACCATCGAATTCGTGTTACGAAAAGCATAAATTTTTTATTCTTGTAATTTTTTAAATCATATTTCCAATAAAGAAAAGTTTTTTAAACATCTGGCTATTTCATGATTTCACGGGCGCGTGGCTCAGCTTGGATAGAGCGACTGGCTTCGGACCAGTAGGTCGGGGGTTCAAATCCTCCCGCGCTCACTTTCTTATTTTTTAGTATTCAAATAATCGTTCTGATTTATCTCATTTTAGGGGTTGTCGGAAAATAAACTCGTGTTTTTAGCATCGCTCGTATATTGTTTGTGTATTTTAAGGAAAACTGTTCCATTTGCATGTCAGAAATTAAAAATTTCTGATCACGATCAAAAATTTCATTTTTGACGATTCTGAACAGTTTTCTTCAACCAGTATAGCGGATACTCGCACATTGATGCTAAAACTATTTTCTGACAACCCCCTCATTTTATAAAAATTTATAAAGTCGTTTATCAATATCCTCATTCAGATGAAACTCATCATCAATATCCCTTGTTATAATGAAGAAAAAACATTACCTCTTGTTCTCAAGGAGATTCCCCGCAAGATTCCGGGAATCAGTGCTATCGAAGTCCAAATTGTTGATGACGGCTCAACAGATAAGACTGTTGAAGTCGCACGAAAGTTTGGATGCCACATCATTACACATAAACAGAATTTAGGTCTTGGGGTGGCATTTGCGCACGGAATTGAAGCAGCACTTAATCGGGGATGCGATATTTTTGTAAACACCGATGGCGATAATCAATATCCTTCTGGATATATTAAATATTTAGTTAAGCCCATACTTGATGGCTCATCAGATATTGTTATTGGCAACAGAACTCCATGGAAAGTAAAATATTTCTCACCCTTAAAGAGAACAATTCAATTTTTCGGGAATATGTTAGCGCGCAATATTGCAAGCTCTGATGTACCGGATATGGTTTCAGGATTTAGGGCGTATAATAAAGAATCATTACTTAAATTGAATGTGACTACAAAATTTTCCTATGTTATAGACACTATCGCACAGGCATCGAAGAAGGGATTAAAAATTATATCTGTAGATATTCGAACGAATGCACCTACACGTAAATCTCGATTGTCTAAGAACTTATTCCAGCACATGAAAAAATCCTTTGCAAATATTGTACAATTATATATTACTTATGAACCATTCAAGACATTCCTGTTTCTATCAATGATTTTTATTGTGCCGGGAGTTATATTAGTTGCACGTTTTTTATGGTATTATTTTCACGAAGTAGATTCCGGGCATATACAATCACTCATCATTGCAGCAATAGGATTTATTTTAGGAGCAATATTGTTTAGTTTAGGAGTAATTGCTGAGTTAATCAGGACCAACAGGCGGTTGATTGAAGAACAATTATATTTGAAAAAGAAGGAGTTATATAAGAGAAAATGAATGATTGCTCATACGTGCATAGTAAATGCAATCATCTCACAATGTACTATTATCTGACATCAGGTTTTAGGCTTTTTCGCTACAATAAGAAATCCTACTCCTAAAGGAAATCTTACTCCCGCACATATCATGCTATTCTCTATACGCATTATCCACGTTAATAGCTTATTGAGAAATTTTGGGGCATATTCCAGACTATTCTGCGGTTTATACCATTTTTGTAATATAAATATTATTGATGCAGGTATGAACGTGAAGAAATACCGGTATGTCAATACCTGTATCTTCATCCCTGACCTTGTGATGATATGTCTTATGCGTTTCCGAGAATAACGCCGTTCATGCATTGCAAGATCATCATCTGCACTCCACAAAAATTCGAAAGCCGGAGTCGTCAGTATAAGAATGCCTCCGGGTTTTAAATATCTCCCGAAATGATGTATAGCCGCCTGATCGTCCCGTATATGCTCTATCAATTCTATTGCGACGATCGCATCAAAGTAATTTCTGTATTTTAATGAGTTTACATCTTTAAGGAATAACTTGGTGTAGTCACATTTTCTCGCCTGTGCTATAGCTGAGCTGTTCAAATCTACACCATATACTCTCCCGAAACTACTTAATGTTACGCAATTGAAGCCGGTGCCACATCCTGCATCAAGTATTTTCAAATTTGAACGTTTGCCAAAATGTTTAAGAAAAATCTTTTCAAGCAGGTCACGCCTGGCCTGTACATACCAGAAATCTTCATTGAATTTTGAATATAGCTTAAAGTTAGATTTTTTCATAATGATACTACACTCCATCAATATCCAATCATGAATTATTGACAAAATATTGATTATACCAAATCTGGAAACAAAGCATATTCCAGAATTTTCTTGAACTATGTAAATTTCTATCTTTTAACTCCGACTTTAATCTCAAAATTTCATCAACGCCAAATACGTTTTGAGTTCTTATATATCGAGGAGTAAATAGAAAATCATATTTATTCAACACATCCCGCGTTAGCCACCTGTTTATAGGTACATGAAATCCTTGTTTTTTACGATATACGATCTCTTTAGGCAGATACTTGACTGCAATCTTCTTGAATAAATATTTTGTTGTTCCAAACCGAATCTTTTGACTGCTCGGCATCTTATTCATGCAATTAACTAGCCTATAGTCTAGTAATGGCACCCGACATTCCTGCGCGTTAAGCATCGTCATCTTGTCTGTCTTCATGAGATAGGATTCTGCAAGCAAAGTATTCTGCTCATACACCATACAATCATTTAATACATCTGTTGCGCGGGAAAATCCTGAAGTAAGAACACATCTGGGGTCGTTATCCCTACTTACCGTATCTTCTTGAACATTCATGTCTGGAGTGATCTTATTTTTAGTCTTATCTTTAGTACCTCTATGATCACCATACAACAATAGAGAATCTATTTCTGAATCAGTAAATATCGACATCACTGAATCATATCTCTTCTGTAACGTGTCAGCGCAAAGGAGTTTCTCAAATTTTTTAAACCCTTCTTTCTTATACTCTGAACTATATTTATAAAATTTATTCAACATCCTATCAGGGATTGTATTCGGCAATTTAGCCAGAGATTTCTTTACAAATCCAGGAACATGTCTTAGCTGATGTGCGATCTTCAAGAATCTATACTGATCATAACCCCCGAAGACTTCATCACCCCCATCACCACTCAAGGCCACAGTGATATATTTTTTTGACCTATGAGACAGATAATATAGGGGCATGATGGCCGGATCGCCGTGAGGCTCATCCATCTGATAGAGTAAAGTATCCATCTTGTCCAGAAAATTCATATCGAGATAGAACTGGTGATGGTTGGTTGAAAACAAGTCAGACACTTGCTGAGAATATGAAGACTCATTATATGGTGCGCCTTCTTCAAAATCTATAGAAAATGTATGCAGCGCATCATTTCCTCCACCTGAATTCTCCTGATTCTTTTTTATCAAAGCGACAATCATACTACTATCAAGCCCTCCGGACAAGAACACCCCTAATGGTACATCAGTCATCAATTGCATCTGGACAGATTCAAGAAGAAGCTTTTCTATGATATCCTTATTGATATGACCATCGGGAATTCCATACTCCAACGTATACGGTATAATCTTCAAATCTTTTTTCTCCAAATCAAATATCGCATAAGTGGATTTCTCAAGTCTGAAGATATTTCGAAATATCGTCGACTTACCGAATATATAGCGATACTTGAAAAAAGCATCTAGTGCCGTCATATTTATATTTCTTGGCATATCATACTGGAGAATTGCCTTTATCTCTGAGGCAAAAATAAAATTTCCACATATATCCGAATAGTAATATAGCGGTTTAACACCCATACTGTCCCGCGCTAAAAACAGCAATTTTTTTTTCGTATCATAGATACAGAACGCAAATATCCCATTGAACTTCTGAAGACAATCAAAACCATATGCTTCGTATGCGTGAAGTATGACTTCACTGTCAGTATCAGATTGAAACCTGTGTCCTTGAGCCTCCAAATCTTTACGCAATCCCTTGAAATTATATATCTCTCCGTTAAAGGATAGAATGATTGTTCTATCCTCATTAAATAAGGGTTGTTTGCCTCTCTCTGACAAGTCAATGATGGATAATCTTTGATGTCCAAGCATGATGTTATCATCAAAATAATATCCTGTGGAATCCGGACCTCTATGTGCGAGACATTGAGACATATTATTAAAAAGAACTCTATCTTCAAAATTAAATCCGAATATGCCGCACATGGTGTTTTATTAATAAAATTAATATTAAATCATATTGTTTATTATTCTTTCTCACCCATAATTTGATTACTGTATTTTCCGCATTTGTCTCCGAAATAGGCGATGATTTTACTATCCTGCCAGAATTCTACGACTTCACATTGGTTGGAGCAGTCTTTACAGGTAAAACTCGTAGTCTTAAATTCGTGTCCCGTGACATTAAATCCTTTGAATTTAGTTGTTGTGACTTTTGCTTCGCGCGCAAGAAGCGCCGAACCGATTGCGCCCATGACATGAAAATATTTGGGTACAATAACACCGAATCCGATGTGTTTTGCAAATGCGCGCCGGATACCGACATTTGCTGCAACACCACCCTGAAAGACGACAGGCTTTTTGATATTTTTACCTTTCGCAACAGTACTAAAATAATTACGCACCAAGGCTTCACAGAGCCCATTAATAATATCATTAATCGTATATCCTAATTGTTGTTTGTGAACCATATCAGACTCTGCAAATACCGTACATCGCCCTGCAATACGTACATCGGACTTGGATTTTAATGCGCGATTCCCAAATTCTTCGATGGGGATTCCTAATCGTGATGCCTGCTGGTCAAGAAAACTTCCTGTTCCTGCTGCGCAGACATTATTCATTGCAAAATCAGTCACAATACTGTCCTGCAGTGTCATAATTTTTGAATCCTGCCCGCCGATTTCAATAATAGTTTTTGCATGGGGGTAGAAATGCGTTGTTGCAACTGCGTGCGCAGTAATCTCATTTTTTACAATATCTGCGCCGACCATTGCAGCAATAAGATAGCGCGCACTTCCGGTCACTCCGACGCCAAGAACTTTTGAATCTTTTGGGAGTTGTGGTGCGATTTCTTTGAGTCCGGTTTTTACTGAAGTTAATGGATCACCATGAGTGCGAATATATGTTACCCCTTTAACATTTCCTTTTTCATCGAGAAGTACAACATTCGTACTGACTGACCCGACATCAATTCCCAGATAATAGTTCATGTTTTCCCTTCCTGTTTTCCTTTCCGTATTTTTATGAGATCGACAAATGCTTCAATGCGTATCGTAAATCCTGCATCACCAGTCTGTTCATCAATTGGTAAATAGAGTATGGGGATGTGATAATCCTCGCCGAGTTTTGGCAAAATATTTCTGACAGTAATTTCCGGCATACACGTAAAGGGATAGATGTGGATGAGTCCGTCATATCCTTCTTCAGCGTATCGTATCGCATCTTTTACGGTGTGTTCAGCAAACCCCGCAACATTATGTTTTAAATATTTTTTTGATTCATTTTCCAGAAGCATCTCGCGTGGACTCTTAATCATGGCGCCGCCAATAGCACCGCCCATCATATGACTAAATTTCAGGCTTTGATCCACATAAACCCCCATATCTAATAACCGCTCATAAATATTATTATTGATTGCTTTTTCATTCAGGCAATAGACATCACCAATGACTGCAATTTTTAGTACATTCTGCATATTGGCTTTGGGAAGTTCTTCAAACTCTTTTTTCATGAACCCATTTAACAGATAAATCCCGGTGATGGAATCTTTTTCATCAATCTTTTTTTCCCATCGATGCTTGAATGTTTCTGCACGTCGTTTATTCACTGCAAGATAAATTTCACGATACTGTTCTTCGAGCCGATCAAGTATTAACAATTTTTGTCGTCCTAAAAGGAGTGCACTTGCTGCCTGCCTAAGGGTAAGTTTGGGATTATATTTTTTAAATTTCGCAACAATACGATTGGGTTTTGCACTGTCGAATCGTATGATTTCAAATTCGTGTCCTGTTTTTTTCATGATATATTCTTGGGCTTGCGCAAAGTCTTCGAGTTGGCAGGTAAATTGTGCATTTCCACCGAGCATGATAAATAGTTTTGCGCCATTCTCCAGTGCCTGTTTGAGCATCCCAACAGAGACTTTGAATGGAAAGCACGCAAATTCTGGTGCATAAAAGACTCCTTTAGTAATGGTTGTCGTCGTAACCGGAAGAAGCGTGATAGGTTCCAAACCGACCCCTCGCAAGAATGCATCAGTCGCGATGTCTGAATTTCCTACACGATAAAATGCTGCCTTTACTTTAGTCATGAAGATACTCCTGTTTTTATCTCCTCTTCTCTTTTCTCCGCTTTGTTCTTTTTAATTCCTTTCTGTACATCCTTTTTCTGTTCTCCAATTTTTTTTCGTTCAATCATATCAAGAAATGCTTCAAGACGGGTAATAACACCCACATCTCCGGAATGTTCATCAACCGTTAATGTCATGAATGGTTTTGCGGCCACATGTACTTCCATATATTCTTTGACGAGTGAATCTGATGAACAACTAAAGGGTGTCATATAGATAATACCATCAACATCCTTCATTGAAGAGTATTTGATTGTTGCAGCAAGAATACGATTACCGAGGTTCCAATGCGTTTTTTTATGGATCTTTGCAAGGATAGTTTTTACCTCATCAAAGGTGAGCATATCAGAGGTGAAGATTCGAATATTTTTCTTTTCAAGTTTTTGAATAAGATCAGAACTCGTATATTCATCATTGAATGTATAGCTATGCCCGATAACTGCAATTGTCTTTTCAGTATGGACATGTTTTTCCCGACCACGCAATGCGTCTTCAAAACGTGCCCCTTCCTTGATATGCTTATCAAATTGTTCTTGCGCCTGCACCGCTTTAGTATATGCATTATAAATTTTGAGTGGGTTTGCATCAACATTAAATGCGATTTCTCTGAGCGCATACAAAAATGAACTATACGGCGAATTCATATCAATATCCACGGACAAAAGTTTGACTGACATATTTGCTTTAACCATGTCTGGCGCGCCAATAAGTTTTGGACAGATATAAGAGCCTTGATGGGTTGAGATGATATAGGGTAAAAAGATATAATCCACGCGATTTTTCAGATTGATGACATGACCATAAAGAAGTTTAATCGGGAGGCATAATTCATTATTGCTTGCAGAGAGTCCGTCAGAAAGGATTTTTCGGTTCGTCTTCTCACTTATAATGACTTCGCAACCAATCTCTCGAAAGAATGTCTCATAGAGTGGTGCATAATTATAATAGAATAATGCACGGGGAATCCCGATGCGTAGTTTCTTATCCTCAGCCATAAATGCATTAAAAACACAGTATTCTTAAAGATTATGGTTTGTGCGCTCCAAGTCTGCAGAAGGAATGAATCTCATTAGCAAAGTGTTATTTTTGACGCCATCATCAACAAGATTTATAAATTTAGTAGTTTAATAGTATATTATGATAAAAATAGTTTTTATTGATATGAGCAGAACATTAGTTAAAGGTAGTGGTGCAAACTCTGGAGCAGATTTTTTAGGAAAAGGAAATGTGTATACAAATATTTATTCTGACTATACATCTGGAAAAATCGATATGGAAGAACTACTAACAAAAACTTTTGCATGTTGGAAAGGATTAAAAATTAGTGATTTACCTAAAGTGTATGCAAGATTTGAATTCAATGATGGGGTAAAGGAGACAATTAGGAAAATGAAGAAAAAGGGAATAAAAATAATGTTATTAACCAATATTCCGACACATTTAGGAAAATTATTTCAAGAAAAATTAGATTTTGATTATATTGGAGGAACAACTCTGGAAGTAAAAGATGGAATTTTTACAGGTAGAATATTAGAATTTGGTCATGATAAAGCAACAGAAGCTATGAAAATATTAAAAAAAGAAAAAATATCTCCCAATGACGCTATTTCTATTGGTGATAGAAAAGATGACGCAAAAGTTTTTGAAAAAGTGAAGTTTGGGATTGCTTATAATGGTGATGAAGTAGCCAAAAAAACTGCCAAATATCAAATTACTGATTTTAGAGATCTTCTAAATATTATTGAGAAAGAATCATAAAGCGTCAAAAAAATAAAATTAAACATAACATCTATTACGCATAATTATATACCATCAATATGTTTCTTAATTATCAATCAATAAAACTCCACTTCCCCTTCCAGATAAATCCCTTTCTCGAGTTTGACTGGTCTCCAGGAATCCAGAATAAGTGTTGCATTGAGCCAGTCTGCAACTTGTTGTGGGTTGCCGATGGTCGCTGAGAGTCCGATGATCTGCACATGTTTAAGGAGTATTTTGAGCAGGGTGATGATGACTTCCAGGGTCGGACCGCGGCTTGAATCATTGAGAAGATGGATCTCGTCGATAATGACGACCTTTATTTTTGAGAGCCAGGGAGTCTTGTGCCTAATGAGCGAATCAAATTTTTCTGACGTCGTGATAATCAAATCATATTTGTCAAGATAGGAATCATCACTGTCAACATCTCCTGAAGTTATCGCGGTCTTAAATTCGTGCATTGTTGAAAAGAATTTATATTTTTCAGAAGCAAGTGCTTTCAACGGGACAACATAGACACATTTACCTTTATCATGAAATATCGCATTCATGATCGCAAGTTCAGCAACGAGTGTCTTGCCTGACGCTGTTGGCGTACAGATCAGAAGGTTTTTGTCCTGAAATATCCCTGCATCAATCGCTTTATGCTGTGCAGGCCGGAGTGTTGTGATACGCGGCTCTAATTTTGCATAAATATTTTTAGGAATTTTTGATTGGTATTTGGAGAGTTCCATGAGAATAGTGTTACGATGTATTGTCTTACATCTCCTCAATCGGTTCAATCCCTAAGAGTTTCATCCCTGAAGATAAAACTTCGCGGATACAATAGATGAGAGCGAGTCTTGCCTTCATCACTTTTTCTTCAGCGATGAGTATGGGATGTGCATGATAGAATTCATTGAATTTCTGGGTCAGTTCGAGAAGGTAACGCGCAAGTGTCGAGGGTTTGAATTCGAACGCAGAGCTTTCAATGACTTGCGGATATTTTGCAAGAATCTTGACAAGTTCAAGTTCATTAGTTTCAATGAGTAATTCAAGGGATGGATGCGCGATAAATGATTCAATATCAGTCACTTCTTTATCTTTTGCAAGTTTTCTAAAGATAGAATTGATACGTGCATAACTATATTCAATATAGGGACCTGTTTCTCCGTCGAATGATACAGATTCTTTCGGATTGAATACGAAGTTTCGCAGGGGATCGAATTTGAGAAAGAAGAATCGCAGTGCAGACATGGTAATGATCTGTGCGCGTTTTTCAATTTCGCCTGTGGGGAGATGTTCATAACGTTTTTCTAGTTCTTCACGTGCAATCGCACTGACTTGTTCGATAAGTGCATCAGTATCTACAACGTTTCCTTCACGGGATTTCATCTTCCCCTCAGGAAGTTCAATCATTCCATAGGAAAAATGATAACACTTTTCGCCAAATGACCAACCAAGTTTTTTGAATACTTCAAATAATACTTTGAAATGATATTCTTGTTCATTGCCGACAACATAAACCATCTCATCAAAATGATAATCCTGATGACGCAAGTGTGCCATATAGATATCCTGGGTGATATAGACTGAGGTTCCGTTGCTTCGCAGCAAAACTTTTTTTCCAAGGTTCTGTGGTTCAAGATCAATAATGACTGCACCTGTCTCATCTTTTTGGAATATCCCTTTTTTGAGTCCGTCTAAAATAATCTCTTTTCCACCGAGATAGGTCTCTGATTCAAAATATTCTTTTTCAATAGTAAAATTTAGTTTATTGTAAGTCTCCTGGAATCCTTGCAGTGCCCATGTATTCATCTTCTTCCACAAGCTGCGAATTTCTGAGTCATGTTCTTCCCATTTAAGGAGCATGGATTGGATATCTTTTTCAACATTCGCGTCAGACTCTTCTAATTTCGAGTATGCGACATAATAGTCTCCGACAAAGTGATCAGGTTTTCTTCCTGTCGATTGCGGTGTTGCACCATTTCCTAATCTCTGGTATGCAAGCATGGATTTACAGATATGCACGCCGCGATCATTGACCACATTCACAATATGGACCTCTTTACCGGCGAACCGCAAGATATTTGCAAGCGATTGTCCAAGAAGCATATTACGCAAGTGTCCTAAATGGAGTGGTTTATTCGTATTTGGCCCGGGAGATTCGATAAGAACAATGGTTGGCATTTTTTCCTGCGACCCATAGCACTCTTTTTTTTGCATGATATTTTTGAGTGTTGATGAAACTAACGTGTTTTTATTGACGAAGAAATTAAGATAGGGACCTGTTGCGATGATGCGTTCAATATGGGGATGACCTTTTACAAGATGTTTTGCAATGAGTTTATCCTGTAATTCAAGTGCGATTGCCGCAGGAGACTTCTTGAGCTTTTTTGCAAAAAGAAAACAGGGAAGCGCATAGTCTCCGAGTTGTTGATCATTCGGTACTTCGATAAGTTCCAGGAGAGATTTTTTCTCGAGGCCGAGGTCATGATGCAACAATTCTGCAATATGTTCTTTAAAATCCATGTTCAATGAATACAATGCTAAATTATAAATGTTATGATGCGACAAGAATGAAACAAACTATTTTTTTGGATACTCGCAATATGTCAAGAACCACCGGTCACAGACCGTTGGCATAACTGCTTAGTTAATGAAATATTATGTAATTCTTGACGCAAAGAAAAGCAGAGCTTTTCTTGCGCACAAAATCATTGATTTTGTTGCGCTCAGAATTCCACGACCGGTGATTCCTGAGCACAACAGATTCCACTCCGATCACCCATCATAGATGAGTGTAATTCTGTTGTTTAAATGAGCATACTATCCCTCTTCTTTGATTGATATGGAATACAGAAAATATCCCAACAAAACACTGCGTCACTGGCTCTCGTTCCCGTTTATCTGGTTCATGATTGCGCCATCAGTCATTTTTGATATCTGTCTTGAGATCTATCATCATATCTGTTTTCCATTATACGAGATCCCAATTGTAAAACGTTCACACTATATCAAGATTGATCGTTATCGATTGCAGTATTTGAAGTGGTATGATAAAATCAATTGTATATACTGCGGGTATGTAAACGGTCTTATGCATTATGCAGTGCGGATTACCGGTGATACAGAAACATATTGGTGCGGAATCAGGCATCAACCAACACCAAATTTTCATGAACCAAAACATCATGCAGGTTTTGCGGCATATGGTGATAAGAAGGCATTTAGGAAAAAGTATTGTAGACTAAAAAAAGAATAGAAAAAGAACAAGAAAAATCTGCTATCGCAAATCAAAAATTTTTAAGTTGTATAAAAGTATTCTATACTTTATATACAATTAAAAAAAGAAATTAAAAATTTATTGTGGTGGTGATTGATTACCGGACGATGCAGATTTCCTCTTTTTTCTGTTGCGCAGGAACATATAACCACCTACTACTAATGCTAAGATCACTATGACCACAGTCCATACCCAGGTTTTTGGTAATGTTCCATCTTTATTCGTGATGTATTTGATTCCACTTGTATTTGTTTCATTCTCATCGATAGTAACTTTAGGGGTTGTACTTGAAGGAGTTGCGGTAGTATTTGGTGTCTGAGTAGTTGTGGGTCTTGCTACAGCTGTTCCAGGAGCAGGTTTTGCAGCAATGGCAAAATAACTGAATCCTGGCGATGTAGCCTTGAAGTATACACTGGTATTATCCATTCGATCCACAAGTGTTGATAATAGTACCCATTTATTTCCTGTATATCGATAAAGACTCACACCATCAAATGAGATATTGTTTTGTGTGAACCAACTCTTCGGGACCTTAAAATTAATAATTACACTCTTAATTGCATCATCAGTGATATTTGTCTTATTGACTTCAAGATAATTATAGACCTTCCCTGTGAGTGTTTCTGCAAATACCGGTTGCTCTCCTGCCTTCAAGAGTTTTACTGTAAGCACTACACTCTTATTGATGAATGGGTTCTTAAGATCCATATCAAACTGCGTGAATGGGATGAGCGCGTTTTTTAATGTCACAGTATTGACTCCTGCATTCAAGGTTTGAAGTGTTTTCGTATCCTCATATGATGTGATTGTTCCGGCAGCGCCACCCCCACCGCCTCCACCACTACTGCTACTAGAATTATTCTCTTCTGCAACTGCATTAACAGTCACACTTACTGATTTAGTATTGTCTGAAGCAGACTTCTGTGGGCTTGTTGCAGATATTCCGACACTAATGGTTTTACTTCCAGTACTTGTGGATTCTACAACCCACTGGGTTGATGATGCTCCGCTGATTGTTCCAATAGTTCTTGGATCCGCGCCCGATACGAGCGTCAATCCTGATGGTAACGTGAGATCTGCAATTACGCCTTGGAATGTTCCTGAAGGAGTGAGTGTTAATGTCACAGTCACAGAATCTCCTTCTGTAATGCTTGATGATGAAACACTCAAGTCCTTAGTCCAGGTTGGTTGTTCTACAACAACAACTTGACTTCCCGAAGTCAATGCAGTTGCTTGTGTTGACCCACTTATCGCGCCGATACTGATAAATGGCGGATTATATGTCCCTGTCTGTGTTGCAGTAAGTGTAAATGTTGCTGTCTGCTGTTCATTAGTTGCACCAGTAAATGTTTTTGAAATAGTACATGTACTGCAGCCTAAGCCAGATTTTGGTGCCAATGTTATATCAACATTTCCACTTATATTCGTACTGGTTACTGTTACAGGAATATTAAGGGTTCCCTGATTATAGATTTGAGAGTCATAACTTCCGAGGCTTAATGTTATTGTGCCTGCATATACTATTGATGATGCAATAGTGCAAATCGCTAATACCATAAAAAGTATTAGTAGTTTCTTTGTTATTGATGAGTTTTTTGTCATGTTTCTCGAGCCTCTTTTATTGGAATGCACCAGGACCATCTAATGGGTCGCATGCGCCAGTGCCTTCTGTTCCGCCGAATCCTGCAGGTATCCATGTACATGTTTCATTGAGTGCACTACATGCAGCTTCAAAATCATCGAATGCGCCACAGATTGCACAAGTATCTTGTGCTGGTCTTAGCTGTCCATCGATTAATCCAAGAGTTCCGTTAACAATCCAGATGCAGTCATTATTCTCACATTCAGTTAAGGTTGTATTTGAAAATTCGCCACACTCTTCAATTCGTTTCTGGAATTCATCATCAAATCCTGGTCCTCCACCACCAAATCCGCCGCCACTGTCTCCTCCTTTAAAGAATCCTCCACAATCAGGCATGGAACCACCAGAACCTCCTTCTCCAGGTATAGGATTACCAGAACCTCCTCCTGATCCCCCATTGTTTTGTTCTCCGGGTGCATACCAGAATGATTTAGTGACTGATTCATATTTTGTACCATTCTCACCACTACTATCTATTATCTTAAACTTAATTGTTGGTTGTGATGACGTAACTGCAGACAAATTAATATCGAGATATCCTACACCACTGGTGATGATTCCATCACTCGTAGTCACATTAATATCTTCCTCCTGCATTATTCCACAATCCCAACTGGTTCCTGTAGCTTTTTCTACAGTGATGTTTCCATTAATTAATGAACCATCAAAATTCTTTGCCTGGACCCATAATGATAATGTGGTGATATTCTCTCCGAAATTGACACCTTGCTTATTCTTGAATATATTCAATATTCCACTACCAATATTATAACTTGTTATGGTAAATGGATAGCTCTCTCTTCCAACATCGATCCCATTTTCAGACATATTAAATTGGGGATTTCCAGCGCAATTATTAATTTCACCACCTTCTGCGTGGTCATAATCATAGGGCCCCCATTCGGAACCCATATTAACCCAACTATCGTCGAGTACCGGATCATCATCGAATTTTGCCCTCGTGATACTCCATGTCCCATCACACACATCATCAAATAAAATGATATAGTATGGTCTTGCAGATAATTCGCTTCCTCCTGGTCCCATATTACAATCATACAACTTGAATCTTATATCTTGCTCAGTAAATGTTGTTAGATAGTATGTTTCTCCATCACAAGACCAAGGCAATGGATAAACGATATTTCCGCCAAGTGTCAGATTTGACAAATAAACATATTGCTGCCAAGGATTGGCGCTCACAACTGCTTTGCCATTCAATTTAGCGATTGCTTGACCAAAACGGTAAGTGTATGTTTCTGATCTGTTTGCACTATTTACTACAAGCACTGTATCAAGCATTCCACTTCTCCCATCTAAATCATCCCTTGTACTGACATTATTGCTATTATAGATATAGAGGTCATAACCACTTCCATTAACATTTGTTAGTACTCTGACCCTTCCATCATTACCTTCTTCAAGATCAGTAATGACTATAGGGCTGGAGAGTGTTACTGTTTGCTTAAATTCATTGAGAACAACACCCGTATCATTGAGCGTAGAGATATTGAATAATCCCCAAAGGAATCGTTCTTCGGCAGTATAATGTACATTGTTATTCTCAATATCCCATCCATCACTCGACCAGGGGCATTGTTCCTGTACTGTCCATATCATGCTTCCGCTACTGGTATTAACACTGACGAGTGTTATATTCAGATCACATGACGAACCTGGCTCTGGCTCTAATACTGAATTACCAACAGATAACTGAAGTTGTGTTGCTGCAATACTTGCATTAGAGAACCGATATGTTATCTGCCCACCCATATCGCTGGTTACTGTCACAAGATTACTAAGATTCCACACCGCACCAGTAATGTCTATATTCTGTAATCGCCAATCATCCATTGTCGGATCCTTTAATAATACTGGTGCACTGGAATTACTCATATTGACCCATAATTCCCTGAATCTCCAATCATCCACATGACAGATATTAGGATCACCCATATCATTATTCCGTGGCTCACAGCGTAGTTTCAATTCAGTTGAACCCAAAACACCTTCAACAGAATCATACCTAAATAAGTTATTTGCATTAGTGCTCCACTCCACCAATCCACCAACATTGCCTTTTTGACCGAATAGGTTACTAATAGAGAAACTTCTTAATTCTAACTTCGGATTATCCCACTCATTACCAGATGTAATATATTCCGCACCTTCCTGTACTTCAATAACCACAGAATATTCTCCACTGAGAACTCCACTCATATTAAGAGAGAGTAGTGCAATACCATTACTCGAAGTATTCGCAAGTGCAGGGGATGGAAGAGTGACTTCTTCAAGATCCATCTTTCCAAATGATTGGAATGTACGGATAGCCACTGTCTTATTCGCGATTCCAGCTTTAGTGCTTGGGCTTGCTATCATGACAGGGATTTTAACAGTTGATCCTAATTGGAATATTCCAAGATTTTTTCCTGGCCATCCTGCCTTATTAGTTGTAGTGACTAATCGATAACTTCCTATACCATTAGTTTCAGAATAGATAATATTCAATAGGTATACTGGATCTGCACTGCTATTAAATTTTATATCTCCGGCGCCATTACCACTAAATCCATTATAGGAATCCACACCCGCACTCATATTTCTTGATGGAGACATCAAAAGTGTATCGTACGTGCCATTAGTTACCCTATCTATTAATAGCATAACATATTCTTCACACACCCACGGACCTGAGGGATTTCCTTGATTTTCAAGATTACAATTATATTTTCCATCATCATCTAAATCAATATTTGCCCACTGATCATCCCAGAATTTATCTTCGTTATCTCCATCCTTGTTGCCTGCAAAGAGGAATACCCCGCTTTTGGACAATGATTTATTCACAAGATACTGGTAGGAATACTCTATCTCCACACTACCCTGTCCTGTTCCTGCACTTTTCGTACGGGTCCGTATGACTCCATTCACTGATCGCAATGTTATCTTTCCAAGACCAACATCAATAGCAGTGATTTGCCAGAGATATCCATTAGTATCAGTAAATGTACTAGTTAATCCTAATGGGCCATAGGCTGCATTACTGAAGTTTGCATGCACTTGATACCCGCCAGTCCAACTATCATTATAATAATTGACATACACCTTTGGATTACTACTATTTGTCTTATCAAGCAAGAACACAGTCACAATATTATGCCCTTGGTCCCAATTATCATAGATAGTAGGTAGGCGTACCTCATTATCATACAAACAGTTCGTAACATTTGTTGGCTCAATAACATTGTCTGAACTGGTACCACAACTCTGGTCTGTGCTTAATGTGATATCCATTTTTTCTGTAAGCCGATTAACTGCAGGTATAATCCTCCAATCCTGAATTTCAGGGACAGTGATCGTATAAGATTCTGTCTTGAACCAATAATTTGTTGTTGCACTACCACCACTATTATCTGATACTTCAATTTGCATATCATAGGATGATTGCTCAAAACCAGTCAAATCTACTGTCAATAAACAATTATTAGCAGTGCACGTTACATTCTCTACAATCTCGTTCTTAGCTCCTCCAGTCTTATATGCTTTATCCCACATACCATTCTTGTTAATCCTTGTTACAGTTGCATGAGTGATATTATGGCCAGTTCCAGTAGGCGGCCATGTTGACCAATCAACAGAATCAAATGCAGTGATATTAATAGTCATATTACCATCAATCTCATAACTATGCTCCCAATTTTCTCCAAGATTATTTGCAAAAGTCACAAATGATCTGATACTCATTCCAGTTCTAGAAGTTTGTGTACCGTCAACTGTTGTTGCAGTGAACAATAAGTCATAGAATCCTGATTGTAATGCTGCAAATGCAGAAGCATTAATAGTGAATGTTCCCTGCCCATCAATAATTTGTGGAGTTGCAGTGATACTGATCTCTTTGGGTTGTTGCATCCAATTATCATCAGAACCCATATAATATGCTTTCGTGAGTGTAATGGTTGCATTTAAGTCATTATTAGCAAAGTCTCTTATCGTGACTTCAAACTGTCCATTTTGTGTCTTGCTCATCTCCCAATTCTTGTTCCATATCCAGAACATAAAATTCTGCACCATGAAACCCGAATAGATTGTCATACTATTATCGAGCGTATCAGTGGCTGTAAGTTTTAATTCATACCCACCTGCAGGCCAGCCAGTATCAGGCGCAGGAATAGTGATTGTACAGGTTGCGGGCCGTACAACTCCTCCTGATTGAGAATTATTTGAACTTTGGCCTGATGAACTATTATCACTCAACGTCGTACAACTCGTAGAGCCTGAAGCGCTTAATGTGATTGTTTCACCTGTCTCCCAATTCTTGATACTTACAGTCTCGACAGTCAAATCTGCTTTTCCACTACTAAATCCTGCAGAGTATGCTTCAACTTTCATTGTAACATTTGATGTTGAACCAAAATTACAGAAGAAATTTTTATCACCCATATCATTATTTCCACTGCAATAAGGATAGGCCCAGACTGTCCATAATTCTGTTCGGAACCATGCAGATCCTGTACCAGTCGCTGTTCCATTAGCGGTATTTACTTTTACTCTAAACTTAAGCGAATGGTCTCCAAGTGTTGCATTGCTGCTCGTAAATGATATTCCTTTACTATTTCCTGGTAAACTGATAGCAGTAATATTAGATATTTCATCAGTGATGACTCCATCACTTTGAGAATAGACTTCAATAATATTGAGTTCAGTAATATTTGCACTCGCAATCTCCCGGCCAGTTGCTGCATCATAGACATTGGTCTTGATACATACCCTCGCGCCAGGCGCGATACTGCCTGCGTATCCACCAGTCGCACAATTGACTGGTGTACCCCATGCAAATAATGTTGTGACATCAAGCCATTCTTTCAGTGTTGTTACACTTCCTGAAACATTTGCAGTCAATTCTAACATGTATGTTCCAGAATCTGGTGGTGTAGTAAATCTGATGGCGCATGCGTTCGCGCCAAACATATCATTCATCTCATTTTTTACCCAAAGCGGTGCACCTGCATCAATAAGCATTTGAGTAAGCGAAGAGACTGTGAAGTTTCCAAGATGATCAACATTCTTTTCATCATTAAACGCACTTAAATAGATGAGTGTTTCATCACAATCATTCGTAAGATTGCTAAGATTGATAAATTCATTAGTGGACAAGTCCCTGCCGCTGATAATGAGAAATCCCTCACTATTCGTCGGGAATCCACTGCCCTCTCCTTTTTCTGGACTGAATGCTTCCATGAATAGATTATTGCTTTTCACTGTAAACACATAATTTTTCTTCATTGTAGAATTTGCATATACGACTTTAAAGAATACTGTATATTCTCCGGTGAGTGTGTCATCAAGTGTAACATTCGCTCTGAAAATTTTATTCGCATCAGCAAGAAGCGGATATGGTGTTTCTATCCCTGTAGGATCAATGACCCGTGCAGTAACAGTAGCATTATCTGTAGAGACACCAGTATCTGCGTCAACAACAGATGCGCGAAGCACTACCGTCTGACCCTTCTGTGCTGTGGAGATGATGCTGCCATCAAGGGTTTCTACACCAATAGTCAATGTAAATTTCTGAACAAAATAAGAGATATGCGCAATATCACCCACGATAAGTTGATGCATACCGCCTGTCGTACTGATAAGTAAATTTTGGACAGTATAACCCTTCTGATATGCATTATTCAGAAATAATCTGATAGAAAGATCGCTCGGAGTTGTCGTCTCATTAGTCAAGTTTTCATAGATTCCAAAATCATTGATATGTTCTATAGACACTGTTGCAAGATCACTAATCGGACTGTCAGTACTATTTAATGCAAGTACGAAAAGCCCTGCCCACTCACTTCCTGTACCATAAAATAATGGTTCAATTTGTCGCAAGAGTATGGCAGTATTTCCTGCAGGATCAATATAGAATGTATTGAAATCAACCCCACCAAGACCTATTTTTGAATTCTCACCAATATACTGATATTGTACATTACTAAAATTATTTGTGGTACTGATAAATAAATCATCATATGTTTGCGTATTTTCATCTAATTGTGCAATCATATAATACGTCGTGCTATTATGCGTGAAGTTTCCATATTTTCGTGTTCCAGCAATTGAGCCGCTACTAGTAATTCCGACAGCGCTCTTGTTTGTCGATAAACTAATAATTTTGTATGATCCTGCTGCTGATGAAATGATGGCGAGTCTGATATCGCTGATGGGTGATATAATGATAGTTTTTGTGACTGAGGAATTAAGATAGCTTACGACAAGGGGATATTCTCCTATTGTGTTTGGAGCATTAAGGGTGGTCGTAAATGTTCCAGCACTATCTGTTGTTACGTTCGTAGTCACATTGTTAAGTAGGATACTGAGTGTTGTATTACTCACAATGCCTGCACTCGAGTATAGTGCTCCATCAATGATGATAGATTCATTGAGTGCATACATATTCTTGTCGAGTGTTACATCAATAACCTCATTTGCTGCAAGAACTGTTCCTGCAGTAAAACTGAAGACTGCAATGAGTACTATAAATAACCACGTCTTAGAATTCATCAAAACCACCTCACCCAAAATATTCACCTTAGCCATTATAATTAATTTCTGATAATATAAAAGTAAAGGATATAATGTGCCTTGAATGTGTAGGTATATAAAGTTTTTTATTTATAAATGGTTTTGGGTATAGAAATGATGGCGAATACACAAAAGAGTAGTTTAAAAAAATGTGATTGAAGAATAATAGTCATAAAAAAAGAAATAAAATAAAAACAAAAAAACAAGCAATAAAATAACTACTAATTAATAGTATGTAGTAAAGGACAATAGTCTTAGGACAAAGTTTATATATTAGTTCATCTCGAAGATAAGAGGTGATACTATGGTCTCAGGTAAAGAAAAAGAACGTGAATTAATCATAAAATTTTCTAAAGAAAACAA
>JBBAAQ010000019.1:0-27060 GCA_041658255.1 Candidatus Woesearchaeota archaeon | reverse complement strand
AGCAAACGCTTAAATTTATTAACCAGTTTTTCTTCCTTTGCCATGGTGGGCTGTACTCCCACCCCCGCTCAGCCTTAGGGCTGACGGGTTAATATTTCTTTCGAAAAAAAAGATTTTGAAAGGAGCCACAGCAATAATCACATTTAAAAATAACGAGGTACCCCCGAGAATAGTTATGACCTATAAACAATATTCATTCAAGAGTCGAAGTGGAAAATTTGCACTCCACACGTCAGAAAAAGAACTTAAAGACCTCCTTATCGCATGGATTTTTATTAGTATTGCATTTTCCATTGCGCAGACTGTCGGAGACAATTTCAACATCAATGCATTCACTTCAACTGCATTTCTTATCACGATAATCATCTCTGCAATCACTGTCGGTCTTGCATTCCTCTTTCACGAACTCGCACATAAAGTTGTTGCACAGCACTATCATTGCTGGGCAGAGTTCCGTGCAGACATCACTATGCTGATTCTTGCCGTAGGCACAAGCTTTCTTGGGATCATATTCCTCGCGCCAGGCGCAGTCATGATATTTGGACATATCACTGAAAAACAGAATGGAAAAATTTCACTTGCAGGACCGCTCACCAATATTATTCTTGCACTCATCATTATGCCATTCCTATTTATAACAGTGCAACATAGTGTCTGGAAAGAAATCATCAGTATCGGATTTCTCGTCAATGCATGGCTTGCACTCTTCAATATGATTCCATTCTGGAATTTTGATGGTGCAAAAATTTGGCGATGGAGTAAATCAGCCTATATCACTATGGTTGTTAGTGCAGCCTTCCTCTTATTTATCTATTTTATGAGAATTCAAGGGTAAAAAAACAACGGAGAATACAAATGGCACGCGGAAGCGAAAATATTGACATAAAAAAATCACAGATTCATAGTAAAGGCGTTTTTGCGAAACGTAACATCAAGAAAGGAGAATTCATTATCGAATATGTTGGTGAAATCGTGGATAAGAAAGAATCAGATCGGAGACTCCATGCAAGTCTCGAGCGGCATAAGAAAGATTCCACACACGCATTTACGTATATCTTTGAATTAAACGACACCTGGGATCTTGATGGGGACACCACACCTAACGATGCGAAATACATCAATCACTCCTGCGATCCGAATTGTTCATTTCAAATTAAAGATGGCCATATAGAAATATGTGCTGCACGCGAAATACCGCAAGGTGAAGAACTCAGTTACAATTATGGTTTCGACGTTGACGAAGACTATGAAGACTATCAATGCCAATGCGGCGCCAAGAATTGTGTCGGATACATGGTCGCCGAGGAAGATTGGCCAGAACTTCGACGCCTGGTTGAAAAAACAAGAGAGAAGAAAGGATAAATTCGGGGTTGTCGGAAAATAGTTTTAGCATCAAGGTGTGAGTGTTCTCTAAGAATCATCAAGAAAATAGTGTAGAATTGCAAATGACACTATTTTCCTTTGAAGCCACATCTTAACACGAGCGATGCTAAAAACGAAGTTTATTTTCCGACAACCCCGATAAATTCACAACCTTTTTTAATAAGAGACATCTTTCCCTACTATGCCACTCTCAGAAGAATACCTAAGATCGGTATCAGAATCCCAACTCAAGGATCGCGCCTATACGCCGTTTGAACTCGCAAAATACGAACGCGACTCTATTGAAGATATCAAAAAAAGTATTAAAAATGGAACCTATAAGGATAGAGAGATTGTCAAAGAATCCATGGAATTTATCGAGGCACTTGCAAACCGGATGAATGTTGCGATCACCAACGAAAAAAAAGAGAACAAGACCACTTGGGAACTTGAAACAGAACTTAACGATATTAAAAAAGTCTTTGATCTATTAGAAAATCTCCTCAAAGCATTTGATGAAAAGGAAGCAAGATCCCCTATTCAAAAAAAGAACAGGGCAGGATTCACGATTACCCATACAAAATGAAATGCGAACTATGTTCTACGCGTATACAGACAACATTCATGAATAAGATTCTTGGGACCTATTATATGAAAGGAAAGAAAAAGAAAGTCGTCTGTCCAAACTGTCAGAAAAATGTTTCTCAAAAAGAGATTAAGGAAAAATTAAATTTATAAACCATCGTCAGATTCTTAGATATACGCCCTCGTAGCATAGTAGCTAGTGCGTCTGACTCGTAGGCAGCAATGCTCAGAAATCAGAAGGTCGCGAGTGCAACTCTCGCCGAGGGCTTTATTATGAACTACCATTTTTGGGGAGTTCCGTTTATATAATGCCTCACTCTTATAGAAAACACATCATAGGAAAAATAGGAATAGACGACACAACAGACAAAGTAACACAAGCAATAAAATATATTGGAATGATAGGATAAATTTCTACATACGATAAGGAGGAGCATCGATTAAATATATAAACAATTGTCGGCTAACTAAATTATGGGAATATTTGACTACACTATTAGGATATGGGAAGAACCATTTTTAAATGACAATAACTTAAAAAGTATAAAGTCTCTTTATGATATCACGTTTTTTATAATGTATGTAAGAATTATTGATGTCATAAAAAGAGCAGATGGTGTCAGGCTTATTGCATATCTCCTCAGTCAAAGCGAAACTATTATATGCGATGACAAATCGTATATTTTTTTATCCGATAAACATTACATCAGGTTTCTTTTATCTTTGACCTCTAAATATGGCATATTTGACAATCATAATAAATTTATTCCTTTAAATGAATTTGAATTATTATATGAATATTTTTTCAAAATGGAATATTCAATGAGAATGGACTTTTTTGATATGTCAAAAAATGGTTTCAACCAACAAAGAATGAGTGTTAATGGGAAAAAAATTATTGAATGTTTTACCAATGAGCATCACGCTATATACTCAATGTATGTAATGAGAGAAACAATACATAGACGTGTTAATAATCCTAGAGCGAATCAATATGAACATTTTGATTATTGGAGAAAAGCATATTCTCAGTATAATACTGCGTTAATAAAAGAGTATGGATATAATATACGGGAGCTTATTGAAATAATAAACAAAATAATCCCGCTAGGATATAATAAAATACATGGCAATTCCCAATTGTTCAATAATGACGTATTACTTGGTGATATACTTATTAATCAAGAAGAAATCACTAAGATAGATTATAAGAATTCGTTTTTAAATAAATTAGCTATAGAATCCAATAATATAAAAGAGAATATAAATAGTACTTATTATTATAGAAGACCAATAATAAAGATTGAGCAACTATACGCAATCAGTCTTTTATCTTTAATAGAGAGTGTTCCTGAGATAATTCATGATTATTTAACTATTGATACAAAAAAATATGTGGGGAATGCCTTTGAAATTGAGGTTATGGAGCTTCTAGATTTTGAAAATATCGCCTATAAAAAAAACATGCATAAAGAACTAGAACGTAAATGTCAGATTGATATTTTAATTGAAACTAAAAATAAAGTTTATCTTATAGAGTGCAAGCATACTACTCCAACCATATGGCATTTCTATCCTCCTATGATGATAAAAAGAGCTAAATCAGAACATAAAGAATATGAGAGATCTATTAATAAAAAAGTTAAAATTTTACAAGAGGGTTATGGTACAAAGGAAATCATTCCTATTATCATAACTTCATATCCGGCATATTTAGCCCATTACGAAAAATATTTATGTATCACAAAGCACGAGTTCCGATATTGGATAGATAACTATCTTAAAGCAAACAAGCAAATTGAAGGTATAAATAACTTCTTTGATGAATATATTCTGCAAAAAACTAGAGAGTTAAGTATAGATTTTCAAAGCGAACCACCTTTGGACATTGTTAATACAAATTTACGTGATATAATAAATAGTGATAAATTAGACTAACAGAAGCAAACATGTCATACAGTTCTTAGAATATGATATAAACATTTCTCTGAGTTCTATTTATTAAAATTTAGTTCTACTAATGTTAAAACTAATTTCGTTGACAAATCTTTATTAGCGTAGTCTAGTTTCTTGCCATGTAAAATATCATTTCTAAGATTATCGAACGTGTCGATTATATGTTCTAAGAAGAAAGGCATATATCTATTCTGTTTCTTTAGTAAGAATTTACTGATGTTATTAGCAGTTAAATAAGATTTTGTTTTAGATTCACCGCCGCAAATCTTACATGTATGAGTAAATGAAATCTGCCCATCTAAATCTTTATGTTTTTCAATAAATATTCCATCAATTTGAGATATTAGCACAGGTATTGATAATTCATAATCTGAGTCTAGATGAGACTGAAATGCTTTTTCTAAAATAGGCATTCTAGGTCTTAATATATCATTTTCTCTAAAATTTTCGATTAAATTATCTATCTTTCTCTTGTCAGAAAACCACTGATAAAAAAAGTCTCTTACTTTGTCTTTCTCTCCGTTTTTCCATAAATCATATAATTCTTTTAATTCATGTATAGTAAGACATCCCGCCCAATTATACTCAAATGTTTCGAATTCGTCTTCATCTTCAAACTTTAAAGATTTAGAGATTAATCCAGATATTCCTTCCCAGCTAAATCCGATGTTAAAAGCAGGATTCAGTGAAGATAAAAATGAAGTATTTATTTCAGCAATACGCTTTAGAGCATCATTAGCTAAACTTATGCGATCGTAATTTATCTTTTGTAAATTTTCGAGAACTCTCAAAGTAGATTCTGGTATTTGAAACGCATCTGTTAATTTCTTGCTCATTTCGGCAGCGGATTGCATTTGTTGGAAGAATTTATCAGGTATTTGTAGACTATGACTAATTTGGCTATTCACTCTCTCAATTTGCTCAAATTGAGTAAAAAATGACTTAGGAATTGAAATTTGCTTACTTATTAATGCGTTCAATTCAAAAATTTTTTCAAACTGAGAAAAAGTCTCTACAGGAATTATTGATGCCGATATATCTGGGATTAGATCACTCACACTCGCTAAAGATTTCGCGATAGAAATATTGGCTTTTGTAAAGTTTTCTAAATTTATCCCTGACGTAAAACTTACACTGTTTGGTTTGATGATATCAACCATATTATATACATTTTAATCTATTTTATTTAAATTTTACTCTCGTATCTTCTCCATGAACCAGCTGTCGCGGGTGCCTTCCCAATGCGGCTGGAATTTCTTTTTTACAAAGCCTTCGGATTCTGCAAGTCGGATCATTCCGTCTGATGTGGCGTCGAGTACGACGCGCTTATATGTTTCGAATGCCTTGTTCAGAAATGCTTTGAATAATTGTTTTCCAAGGCCCTTACTTTGATGTGTGGGAAGAATCGCAATGGATTCAAGATGCACGGTGTCATACTTACCATAATGAGGATCATCGACACACCTATCATCATCTTCAAGTCGCGAACTCATCAAATATCCGAGAATCGTATCCTCTTCGAGTATGATGAAATTGATTGCATGCACTTCAAGAAATGTGACAAACTCCTCCTCCTCTTCAGTATAGCGTACACCTTCTTCAAAAGTAGAATTTTCTACTGCAATAATTCCATTCTTATAGACCGGCCAATCTTCAGGCAGTACTTGGATGATGTTCATGGGATGTTCTCATTTTTTGACTATTGAAAAGACATGTGTCTTATAATAATAGCTTGGTTTAAATTTCTTCTTAAATTCAGTGAGCGTCTTTTCTCCACCACCAAAGTCGACGAAATCATATCCTTGTTTTTTTAAAAAAAGAAGATCGTCCATATTCGCGACTTCTCCTGTGCGATCAAATTCGCGGGTATAGAGACCGATTGATGAATAATAATAATTTTTATTCGGCATCTTGAATCCAGCGGTGATTGCAACAATTTTGTTATTGACAACCATGATCCGCGTATGATCAAATCCCATAAATTCTCCATCAACAGCTTTAAGGAAATATTCATTATGGGTTTCGTCACCGGTTGTTCGCTGTTTTGTCCATTCGAGTACAACTTTTTTCATCTCTTCCTTATCGCATTCTGCAGCAGTCTTAAATTCGACTTTATAGTCACGAAAGTATTTATTCCAATAATAACGCATATCCTTCCAATCCTTGCCCTGCATTCCGACGCCGTCCCATTGCTGCATATCAAATACTGGCCATGTGAGTGTATAATTAATACGTACTGCGCGATACACCGGGTTTATCTTGAATGTTTTTAATACTAATTTACGAAATGCAGTATCGAATTCTACAAAAACCTTCTTTGCGCCATGAGTGAAAATATAGTCGAGAAACTGGAGAAGATAGGATATCCTGTTCTCTTCACGCGCGAGTATTCCCACAAAAATATACCATTCCTTAGCTTTTTCATCATGACGCGCAAGAATACCTTCATCTTCAGAAAATTTAAAGAGATAGTTCTTATCGGCATGCTCAGTATTATAGAGATAACAATAATAGTTATGTTCAGGACAGTATGCCTGTACATTAATGATTCTCTTGATTAATGCTTCATGCGCGATAATAGCAGAAATAATTTCCATGACTGCCCCCTTATAGTATGATATGTGCTAAATAGAACCCCTCTATTAATAGATAATATCCGGTTCGACCTTTGCACGTTCTTTAGATTTTTGTTTGACTTCTATTGAAACAGGAGTAATTGTTTCTTGCGCTAATGCAGGAGTTGCGGTGATGATGGATTCTTGTACTCCAAGTTTCGGTGTAGGCATGACTTTAATAGTCATATTATATCGTTCGAGTGCTTCATTAAATATGCGCAAGATAAGTTTTTCATAATCCATACCCATTTTTTCTGCAGCAAAGGGGATAAAATCTGGCTGTTCATCATCAAGTGTTGTTGGACTAATACCGGGATTAGGATTCATCTCAAGAACATAAGGTACACCTTCAGCACTGATACGCATATCAACGCGTCCATAATCGCGAACGCCTAATATCTTATAGACTTGGAGTGCAGTACGTTTAATACGATACTCTTGATATTTTGGAAGGTCTGCAGGAGACTCAATACAGATACGTCTACTTTGTTCAGTATCTTTAGACCATTTTGCTTCATATCCATAGACTTTACTCTCCTCTTCTGGCCAATTTCTAAACACGACTTCAGACGTGGGAAGTACTGTTGCACTGCGCCCATTTCCAAGAACGCCGACAGTGATTTCTTTACCATTAATGAATTCTTCAACAAGCGCCGGTTGATCATACGTGCGTAAAATATGGCTTACTTTTGTGCGTAATTCTTCTTCATTATTGACAACTGCATCACTCAGGATACCGATACTATTATCCATACATACGGGTTTTACAATGAGTGGAAACTGGAGTTCAGGATCAAGTTTCTTGTTTCGCGAATAGAACACTTGATAATTCGGTGTAAGGATTCCGTGGTGCATTAAAATTTCTTTGACACGAACCTTATTGATACAGGTTGCAAGTGTCAATGGGCCTGAACCCGTATACGGAATATTGAGGAGTTCGAGCATTGATGCGATATGCGGTTCGAACAGACTTGAACCATTGAATCGTTCACAGACATTGAATGCAATATCAATATCTGAATGCCGTAATTCTTCGAATGTCTTTTCGTTGACATCAAAAAACAGTGCTTCGTGACCAGCATCTTCTAATACTTTTTTTACAGAATTACCGACAAAGTAGAGATCTTCTTCAACTTCTTTGTTGTCCGCTTCCTTTTTGAATACGCTCGAGAGAATTGCAACCTTCATGCTCCGCCGCCCCACAGTTCTAAAATAGCGTAATCTGCACTAGAAGAAAAGTGTAATCGAGATTCAGATTTTAATGTTACGAGATAATTTACTGGTACAATCATTTTTCTTTTCAACTCATAAAAATCGTTTAACAAATAAAAATTCTTTTAAACGCATAAAACTCAAACAATAACAACAGATATGCAAGAACTCATTTAAATAGTTTCTTATTCACACCTTCGACTTAAAAAAAAGTTTTGCGAGACAAAAATTATAATACGCTAAATTTTCCGACGATAGAAAAAAATAATAAAGGAGATGTTTTTTTACAAAAAACAAAAAAATATTTTGATGAAAACGCGTAAGCAAAAAATAGTGGAAAGATTTCACTGCAAAGAAAAATAAAAAGATAAAAAAAATTGATGCAAAGAAAAAGAAAAAAAGAAAAAGAGAATAAAAAATGATATACGTAAAAATAAAAAATAGTACAAAAAAACAACCAAAAAAGGCAAAAAAAACTACAATAAAAATTTCCACACCACAAAAATGAATAGCAACATTTATAAACAAAAAATGATTCTAAATAGCAATTAGTTTCCGACGAGAAACAGGTAAAAAAACATCTCTGAATACCATGGCAAACGAGCAAAAAGATCCTACATCTGAACTCACGAACACTCCGCAATCTACAAACCCCAAAGACTATGATGCCTCGCAGATTGTAGTCCTCGGCGGTCTTGATGCTGTCCGTAAACGACCTGCAATGTATATTGGAAGCACCTCATCGCGCGGTTTGCATCATCTCGTCTATGAAATTGTTGATAATGCTATTGATGAAGCACTCGCAGGATTTTGCAGTCAGATAAGAGTCGTCATGGGTAAAGATAATAGTATCACGGTTTCAGATAATGGCCGCGGAATTCCCGTCGACATCCATCCCAAATTTAATATGTCCGCGCTTGAAGTGGTCATGACAAAATTGCACGCTGGCGGGAAATTTGAGAAAAACGCGTATAAGGTATCGGGCGGATTACATGGTGTCGGATTAAGTGTTGTCTCCGCACTTTCTAAAGCATTGGAGATCACGGTCAAGCGTGATGGGAAGATTCATTTCCAAAAATATCAATTTGGAGCTCCTATCACAAAACTTGAAGTCAGCGGCGAATGCGATAAGAAAGATACCGGAACCATAATCAAATTTCTCGCTGACGATTCCATATTTACTGAATTGGTCTATGATTTTACTATTCTCGAGAATAGACTGCGTGAACTCGCGTTTTTGAATAAAGGGATTAAAATCATTCTCCGTGATGAACGTATTGAAGAGAATGAACGCGATACTGAAGGTAATGTAAAGATCACTGAAAAAGAATTCCATTATGATGGCGGAATTGTGAGTTTTGTCGAATTCTTGAATAAGAATAAGCGCGGCATTCATAAGCCCATATTTATTGCCAAAGAAAAAGAGAAGGTCGTTGTCGAAGTCGCACTCCAGTACAGCGACAGTTATACCGAAAATGTCTATTCATTTGTGAACAATATTAATACTGTCGAAGGCGGGAGCCATCTTGTGGGTTTTAAGACTGCACTGACGCGAACATTCAATAATTATATTGAAAAGAGTAATAACATCAAAGAAAAAGAGAAATTGAGTAGCGACGATGTTCGCGAAGGACTTGCCGCAATTATTTCAGTCAAAATACAAGAACCGCAATTTGAAGGACAAACAAAAACAAAATTAGGCAATAGTGAAGTCAAAGGGATTGTTGACAGTATTGTCAGTGCAGCACTCACCACATTTTTTGAAGAGAACCCGAAAATTGCAGTAACAATCATTGAAAAATCGCTTCTTGCCGCGCGTGCACGTGAAGCTGCGCGAAAAGCTCGTGAATTGACGCGAAGAAAATCTGTACTCGAATTCTCAACACTTCCCGGAAAACTTGCCGATTGTTCAGAAAAGGATCCTGCAAAATGTGAACTCTTCCTTGTCGAAGGAGATTCTGCAGGAGGCTGTTTTTCTGGGGATACAAAAATTGCGCTAACTGACGGACGCAATATTTCATTTAAAGATTTAATTAAAGAAAACGAACAGGGAAAGGAAAATTTTTGTTACACTATCATGGATGATGGACACACCGGAATCGGACGAATCATCAATCCAAGAATAACAAAGACAAATACGCAAGTAATCAAAATAATTCTCGACAATGATGAAGAGATAATCTGCACACCGGATCATCTGTTTATGCTTCGCGATGGCACCTATAAACACGCCATTGAAATAAAAAAGAGTGATTCATTAATGCCGCTCCGAAAACAACTCTCTCAAAAAGGTAAACGCATCACCATTGAAAATTATGAATCGGAGCGATTTTTTAATAATGACCAAAACGCACTTGTGCAAGCAGTAGAAAATTATAATCATAAGATTAAGAAGATTATAACAGAACATTCAAAAATAGACGTTTATGATATTGAAGTTCCAGGAACACATAATTTTGCTCTTGCATCAGGAGTATTTGTTCATAATAGCGCTAAACAGGGTCGAAAGCGTGAATTTCAGGCAATACTCCCTCTTCGTGGAAAAGTACTCAATGTCGAAAAGGCAAAACTTTCAAAAGTTGTATCGAGTGAACAGATCAGTAATATCGTCACTGCACTCGGAACAAGTCTTGCCGAAGAATTTAATATCCAGAAATTACGTTATCACAAATTGATTATTATGGCAGATTCCGATGTTGATGGATCGCATATTCGAACATTGCTCTTGACATTATTCTATCGGTATATGAAACCATTAATTGAAAATGGCCATATCTACCTTGCACAACCGCCACTTTATCTTGTCAAGAAAGGCGCGCAGAAATGGTATTGTCTTTCTGACAAAGAAAAGGATGAACTCCTCAAAAAGATCGGAACAGATGTTGCAATCCAACGATATAAGGGCCTCGGAGAAATGAATCCTGATCAACTCTGGGAGACGACCATGGATCCTGATGCACGGACCATCAAGAAAGTGACTATTGAAGACGCAATCGAAGCAGACCAACTCTTCGAGACACTCATGGGCGACGAAGTTGCACCACGCCGGGAATTCATTGAACTGCATGCGAAAGAAGTCACGAATTGGGATATCTGAATTATTTCTATCTTTTTATTCTTCCCTTTTTAGTGAATACAATCGTTAGTTTTATAAATAAGCAACTATTTTTGATCGCATGAGTTTATGCAGTATTGTGCAGAGTGTAGGTAAATATCAACCCGTATGGAATACACATCTCGAATCGATGATCGCATCATCAACAGATGCGGATAAATTTCATTTCAGATTTAAGAATAATGAACGTCCGGGGCTCGGTTGTGCAGGATATGGCACTGCACTATTCTCAGAATTATTTACGAGGAAAGTCCCTCTTATTGCAAATATCATTAACTCGACATTGGTATATATTTGTGGTACTATTGATGACACCATAGATAATAGGAGAACGAACAAAAAAGAAAATAGTGTCTATCTTGAATCATTTGACCATTTTCTAAAAACAGGGGAAAATTTCGAATCGTTGCACCCATTCAGAGAATTTCTGGTTAACAATTTTCCAAAACATCGTTGGGAACAATTATTAGAAAAATTAACAGCGCATAAAGATGCTGCAATAAATGAGCTTTATGCAAAAACATATCAAGACCTTAAAGAGTCAAGAGTACAGATAGGAAGTACGTACGGTGTATGCGTAGCAGAAATAATTTCCGCATTCGCAGATATACCGCTTTCTTTAACAGAAATAAAGATCTTGAAGGACTACTCGATTGGTTGCACATTATTAGACAGTATTGCGGATTATTATGATGACAAACTCGCGAAAAGACCAACACCTATTTCTCTTATGCTAAGCGGCAATCTGAAAAAGAATTTCACAGTCATACGCCAGGAAATAGCAGATGTAAATACCTATTTTGCAGAAGCAAGAACAGCAGTAGATACACTGAAAAAAGAACACTATGATTCCATGATAACCCTTACAAAAATATTTTATGGATTGGATTTTGCAAAAAAATTAGCAGCATATCTTCTCGATCCTCTGATCTATACTGAAGCAAGAGTGGGCAAGTCAGGTTATCCTTTTAAAATATACAAATTGAGGACTATGAAAAGAGAATCTCTATTAGACGAAAAGCAAATAGTCGATAATGGATTAAGAGAGTCTGTTGATTATGCACGGGTCACACCATTCGGAAGGTTTATGAGAAAATATTGGTTGGATGAAATTCCACAAATTATTAATGTACTTAAAGGCGAGATGTCCTTTATAGGTCCTCGCGCAGTAAACTATCCTTATTTTTCTACACTTCCTGAAGATTTGCAAAAAGAACGTGTATCATATAAGCCAGGTGTTGCAACTCCAGTATCCTCGATAATGGTTTATTCAGGATTAGACAGAAATAATGCGGAAAGACTCTATTTATCGCAAAGAGCGCAATCTTCTTTTGTACAAATCAAAAGTATGGGTTTATTGTTGAAAAGCATTTTCTCAGGAAAATTAAGAGGTATATAGTAATACACAGTTTTTTGCGCAAGATTTATATATCTTCTTTTTCTTCAGAAGGATATGTTCCTTAACCTTTGGGAAATTCTGGATATGCTACTCATGATTGGAGTAGTCGGATTTATATTCATGTCGGCGTTTCGTGCGCCCAAAAAGGACGGGGATGTCCTCGACAGATACCTGAAGAAAACAAGCGGGTTTGATTGGAATGCATTCTGGTTTGCGACAATGGTCACTGCGCCTGCAATTATCCTGCACGAATTCGGACATAAAATCACTGCACTATCCTTTGGTTTAGAATCAACATTTCATGCCGCATACCTCTGGCTTCTCATTGCCGTGGTCTTAAAACTCATCAATTTCCCATTCATATTCTTTGTACCTGCATATGTTTCAATCATTGGAACTGCGAGCGTGCAGCAAAGTACGCTCATCGCATTCATGGGCCCGGGAATAAATATTCTCCTCTTCATCATTGCATTCATTATCCTCAAAGCAGATAAAAAGATTAAACCAAAAACATTCCAATTCTGGACACTTACAAAACAGATCAATCTCTTCCTCCTCATATTCAACCTCTTACCCATCCCAGGATTCGACGGGTTCACTGTATTTTCAGGGTTATGGCATATGGTGGGATTGTGATTGATTAACTGTCATCGAACAATAAACCAAAAATTTTATTAATACTACAACGTATGATACTACATGCCACCTCGAGAAAAGAAGATTACTGAGAAAGAACAACTTAAAGAATTAAATTCGCGAGTACCACCTATTCTTAATGTCGATATCGTACTCTATAAACACCCACAACCAAGTGCAGATATGAATGAGGGCACCTACCTTATTGGTCGAAGAAATAAAAAAGCATATCCTTACGAAAACATGTTTCAACACCGCTCCCCACGCTGGCTTTTTCCCGGCGGAAGAGTAAAATATGATGAATCACCACAAGATGCTGCACAGCGTATTTTCAAAAAAGAAGTTCCAGGAGTTAAAGCACGGCTACGAAAACTTATTACTGCAGTCTCTGATAAAGGATACGATCCTCGCGCATATGGCGTAACGATTTTTATTCTTTTTGAATATGAATCCGGAACGCCTAAAAGCAATGATAGTTTTGATGCATTCAAATGGTGTAATGCTAAAGAGATAAAGAAATCAACTGAAATTTATGAATTAGATATTAGTGTTATTGATGAAATCGAATCAACAGTACGAACCATGTTCACTAGTCAAGATGAAGAACTTATTGAAGTAGACAAAAATGATAAAATTATCGGGGCCATTATTAAGCGTGAAGCGCATACTAATCCTGAGCGGTATCATCGCGCAGCACATATTGTAATATTTAATACTAAGGGAGAAATTGTGCTCCAACAACGCAGTATGACAAAGAGCACTGGTGCAGGAATGTGGGATATCCGCGGCGGACACCAGGTTGTAGGACAAACCATTGAACAGACTGCAATCCATGAACTTGCAGAAGAATTAGGCGTTCAGACTCCGCTTAAATTTATACGTAAAGGACTATATCAAAGCGACAGACAATCAGAATATTATTATCTCTATTATGGCATTGATGATGGCCCATTTGGTTTTGATCGCAACGAAGTTCAACAATTAAAAACATTTGACTGCCAAAAACTACTCGATAAGAAATACACAAAAGAATATCCCATTCTTGAACACGTCTACAAGTATGTCAAAGAATTAAAACCTATTTGGCATAAACTTACCGGAGAACACCTATGAAAATCGGTCTGGTCTTAAGTGGCGGCGGCGCTAGAGGTTTCGCGCATATTGGAGTTCTGAAAGTTCTCAAAGAAAATAATATCACGATTGATTATGTCGCGGGTTGTAGTGCTGGAGCATTAGTCGGTGCATGTTACGCGCATAATCAGGATATTACACAACTCGAAAAACTTGCGTCGAATATCAAAAGCATCTATGATGTCATCGACTTCTCATTCTCGAGTAAGGGATTTGCTAAGGGTGAGAAGATAGAGAAATATATCACTGATTTCTTCCAAAACCGCGAACAAAACAAGAAGGATAAAGATACGAAGAAAATGGATAATGTGTTTGAAGACCTAAAGATACCATTAGTCATCAATGCAACAGATATTGCAGAAGGAACAGAAGTTATTTTCGGCAAGGGACCACTACTCCCTGCGATCATGGCATCCATGAGTTATCCAGGACTCTTTCAACCGCGACTCATCAATAAACAATTATTAGTTGATGGGGGGGTCATCAATCCTTTACCTCTTAAACTTATCGAAAACCAGATAGAATACCTTATTATCGTGGATGTCTCCGAATCAGAAGTCGATATTACTGAGAAATCAAATGCCAAAGATATTTTAATCAAGGCAATCGCTATTACTCAAGGAAAAATTGTGGAACAGCAATTGAAGGAATGTCATAAAAAATATGTACTCATCAAACCAGAACTGCATAATGTGACCATCATTGATTTCAAGAATACGAAAGAACTGATCAAGGCAGGAGAAAGTGCCGCGCGGATAAGCATCGAACAGATCAAAAAGGATCTTAAATCATTTGAAGTCTAACGCAATATTTCTTCACGCAGTTCAGAACTATTTCGTACTATGTACGAAACATAAAAATGCAGGCAAAGTCAAGTTGCGTGACTTCGTCACTCCAATGCCGCGCTCACATCGCTTAGTCAATTGCGTTCTTCACCGAGTTAATCCTAATGAGATATACAAGTCAGAAGGTTCGCTAGGCGGCATTGACACTTAACTTGACTTTGCCGCATTTTCAAAATATTTATAAATAGCCTGAATTTTCTGATTTATTGAATATAACGGTGATATTATGACAATTAAAAAATGTATAACCTGTAAAACTTCCCTCACTAATAATAAGGGATCAACGACATTTGCATGCCCAGGATGCAATAAACACGCAATTGTTCGATGCGCAAAGTGCCGCGAGACTGTTGCAAAATATGTCTGCCCTGCATGTGGATTTGAGGGACCAAACTAATTCTATTATTTAAGGAGATTACTATGGGTACTGCAATCGTAACACTCAGGATTATGCCGGAAAGTCCGGATATTGATTTGAAAGAAATAGAGACACAGGCATTGGAAAAGATTTCTACATTTGCTGATGAACGGCAAAAAAAAGTCGATGTCCAACCAGTCGCATTCGGACTCAAATCCATCAATATCACATTTCTCATCGATGAATCACGCGGTGGAACAGACACCCTCGAAGCAGAAATTGAAACAATCACCGGCGTCCAATCAGTTGAATGTATTGATGTAAGAAGGATTATTGGGTAAAACTTTCTTTATACCTCACGTAATCAATAATTCGAGATACCTTGCGTGTTGAGTAATCTTTAAATACACCATTCTGTTTCTACTCTTATGGGATTATCTGATAGGGTACTACAATTCGAACTAAACGAAAACTATCGCCTTCTCATGAATCCGATGACTGGTGCAATCGATATTGCTCCGACTAAACTTCTCAAAACAATGCCTGAAGCCGCCCAAGAGCATTTTGATACTCGCGGGTACTTTTATTCTGAAACTGATCGAACATCACAACTCGAGATTCTTGCACGTACTGCAGAGAAGCAGAACCAGAATATACCTTACTGGTTTTATATGCTGACAACATTTGATTGTAATTTTGGATGCGGGATATGTTATGAACAAGATCTTCTTAAGCAAGGTAAAAAATGTTTAGAAAAAAAACAATATGCGGATATGTCATCACAAACTGTAGAAAAGATAATTAAAACAATCAGCAGTTTTCAAGAAGAGCATCATCTTCCAGATTCCCGAATAAACACCGTTGCATTCGGCGGAGATCCCCTCTGCGTAAAAGATAAAAATATTATCAGTCAGATTCTTGAAGCATCATCCGCGCATCATTGGAAAACGATCATTATCACCAACGGTTCTCAAATCAATCGATTCATAGATATATTCGATGAGTATGCAAATGCGATTTCAGATTTCCGGATAACATTGGATGGTCCCCAAGCAATTCATAACATACGAAGACCGTATCGCGGAGGAAAAGGTTCATTTAATACTGTTATTCATGCGATTGATCAACTACTAGAAAAAAGACTTTCGGTAAAGATGCAAACTATCGCAGGCGCAGGAAATATTGACGCGTTTGAAGAATTAACCATGTTTGTCAAAAAACAGAGATGGCTACAACACCCATTATTCCAATGGAGAATAGAGGGCTCCCATGATTATGCGAATCTGGATCCTGAAAAAGATGAACTGCCAGAAGGAAAAATCGTTCAGAAACTCATTCAGTTATGGGATAACAATCAAGAACTCCATGGAAAGATGAAATTTGAAAGTTTTAAGTATCTCGGACACATCGTACGAAGTTTCGGATGGCTCGGTGAATATAAAACATACGAGGGATCAAAATACGGATTTTGCGAGCCCCAGAAAGGATTTCATTACGTATTCTCAACAGATGGCGCAATCTATCATTGCCCAAGAACAATCAATAATCCGGATTTTTATGTCGGAAATACTGCTCAAGATATGAGCTTAAAAGGAGAATTAAAACATAAAACAATTCTTGAAAAATCCAATTGTGCGCCATGTAGTATAAATACATTATGTGGCGGGGGGTGTCTTGTCCAAAAAAAATATTATCATGATTTTGACTGTCAAGAATACGCGACAGCAATCATCACTGAATTTATCGGACTTATGAAAGATAAGATACTAGAAAAAGCGAATCCTGAAATGATTGTTCCGGTAAACAATCGCTGGTAGGATAAACAGAAAATTTATTAATATACCTCTGCTTGCACTAGTATGCAAGGCGTAGAGATCATATTTCTTGAAATTGTGAAGAATGATGAACGCGGGATAACATTCCAATTCCCTAATCGGGTTTCATCAAACATATTACTCATCAAAAGAAAGCAAGGAGTTATCAGCGGAAAACATTATCACACCGGAAAAAGCGTCATGAAAAATCCTGAAACTATCATTATCATTGATGGCGAAGCAGAAATAATCTTACGGAATGTCAAGACCAAAGAAGAATTCAAAGAAATTTATACAGCGCCCGTCATGTTCAAGATCAATCCGTTTATTTATCATGAGATAAGATCAATCACTGACGTCACATTTCTCGACATGAACGGCATCGATGATGATAAGGGAGATACAATTAAAGGATTTCCCGAAGATTAATCGCTATTTCAACAACTCCACGAATTCCCCTATCGGCATATCTGTCTTTGTCCCATATTCTGAAAAGATTGTTCGCGAGGCGAGGAATCCTTTTGCGTGAATTTTTTTGATGAGTGTTTCAAAATGGGGTACTGAAATCTTATATTTACTTGCAAGTGCATGGATATCATAGAATCCAACGTGATCAAGGGCATCCGATGATTCTTCTGCAAGAATCGATAAGAATCGTACATGTGATTTTTCTTGTGAAGATTTTGCAATAGCTTGCGCGAGTTTCGAATCAAATAACTTACCAGTCCATATCGGTCCTGCAGTAATGATTTTCTTGCTCTGACATGCAGTACACACATTGCCTCCTCGATTTACGAGCGAGATATGCATACATTGCATACAATAGTCGACATACTCATGTGCTTTCATGATTGTATCGCATGCTTTTTTTCCCTTCTCACAGGAAAAGAATACGCGAAAATAATGATCCTTACTATACCCATAAATCGGCAGTAATGCTTTCTCATATTGTACGCCGATGAGTTGGACTTTACGGGTGAGGATGCGAAGACCAATTTCGTGCATCAAATAATTATGCAGTGGCTGCGCCCAATATTTTCGTTTACACGCATCAAAATATGTTCCGCAGAGTGGCGCAGTATCAGTTGCAGTAACTGCAAGGATTCCCTTACGCGAAATTCGGATGATTGCACTATCCAAAAAATCATTGGGGCTGCCGAAGGGGTCGATATCAATATAGTCGAACCCATGGGATTCATGGAGGAAGATGTTTGCATCTTTCTGGGTAATAGCAATCAATTCATCATCATAATCAATAGTATTTAATGCAAGATTCTTTTTCATGGTCTCATGAAATGTGGCATCATAATCATTGACATATAATTTCTTGATGATTCCCGGATTCAATTCTTTGAGAAAGCGTAATGACCTTACGCCAGAACCTGCCATAATATCAGCGATTTGCAAATTCGTACGTCCGAGCGCATTGAGAAGAAGTATCGAGACATCACGATTGAACTTCATGACCGGATTATAGAATACGTCAAGTTCTTTACTGATCTTCCCATCGCTTGCTTTTGAAGCGTAAAACTTTACTGAACCTTCAGAGTAGAGTTGCATAGGAGGGTAATAGGGCTGATATTTAAAAATTAAATGGAAAGCTATTTAAATAAGAAGGTATAGAATTGTATGAGAGGTGAATTTGTGGTGAGTAAAAAAGAGGTTTTAGAAGGTTCATTTACACAAAATACATTTCTTAAGGCTCAAGAATTCGATAATACAGTCCAATCCTATCAAAAAAAGATTGCACAAATCCGCGCAGAAGTTGGTAAGGTTATTGTGGGGCAGGAAAAAATTATTAGTTCACTTATTGAAGCCCTCCTCTGTAACGGTCATTGCCTTGTTGAAGGTGTTCCCGGTATTGCAAAGACATTAAGTGTCCGGACACTCTCTAAAGTTACGAAAGGGCAATTCTCGCGTATCCAATTTACTCCAGACTTACTTCCAACTGATATTATCGGAATTACAACCTATGAAGAGGGTAAAGGATTCTACTCAGTAAAGGGACCGATATTTGCAAATTTTGTTCTCGCAGATGAGATTAATCGTGCGCCACCTAAGGTACAGTCTGCACTTTTAGAAGCAATGCAGGAGCGTCAAGTAACCATTGGTAAAGAATCATTCGCACTTCCTGTTCCCTTCTTTGTTATGGCAACACAGAACCCGATTGAAAGTTTAGGAACGTATAAACTTCCCGAAGCCCAAATCGATCGTTTCTTATTCAAACTCAAAATGGAATATCCGAGTATTGAAGATGAAATGAAGATCATTCATCAAAATAATACTCTCCAAAAATTTGAGGAATTCGAATTGACGCCGCTCATGTCCCCTGAAGATCTTGTTCGCGCGCAGCAAGAAGTCAAAAAGGTCTATATGGATAAGAAGGTGGAACAATATATCGCCCACATTGTGGAATCAACACGAAATTATGAAAAATATAAATTGACGACTGGAAAATATCTTGAATACGGTGCATCACCGCGTGCAACCATTGCCCTTTTTATTGCGTCAAAAGCGCATGCATTTGTCAAGGGAAGAACCTATGCTACTCCGATGGATGTGAAAGAAGTTGCACATAACGTCTTACGCCATCGTATGATTCTCAACTACGAAGGTCAAGCTGAAGAAATGTCAACTGATAAAATCATCGATGAGATATTAAAGAAGGTCCCCATACCACAATAAGAATATTCTTAAAAAAATAAAAAAAGGAATTGTTGAACTGCAGGGCGAACCTTCGAAATGAATGCGTGGGTAACGATGTCCCAGAGGGACATGTCAAGACCATGTCTTGAACACACAGAAATCTTCGATTTCTGTTGTATGAACGAAGTGAATATGAACTTGGTTGAGAACCTAAGACATATGATGCGATGTAAGTTCCGCTAAACAACTACCACCATGGCAATTCGAAAACTTGATGCAGACCTGCTTCCGAAGATTCGTAAAGCAGACATTTATGCAAAACAGAATGTCCTGAGTAGTATTATTGAGGGTAATTGGACAACCACGTTTAAGGGCCATGGTATTGAATTTGCAGGTTATCGCGCGTACTCATATGGTGATGATGCCTCACTGATTGATTGGAAGGCATCGTTACGTGCAAAGACTTCTCTCGTCAAAGAGTATGAAGAAGAAAAAAGTGTTAATGTCTATTTTCTCTTAGATGTCAGTAATAGTATGCTTTTTACTTCACAAAAAAAGTTGAAGGCAGAAATTGGCGCTGAAATTGTCAGTTCAGTATCCTATGCTGTTTTACATGCAGGCGATGGCGTGGGTTTAAGCATGATCACGGATAAACTCGTGACGCGCCTCCCGATTAATATGGGCCGTAAAATGCATTATTTTATTATGAATGATTTATCGAATGTGAATAATTATGGCGGCGGATTTGATTTAGACGCAGTATTCAAATACTTATTTAGTTCTCTTAAAGATCGCGCAGTCATCATTATTATTTCAGACTTTATCGGACTCAATAATGAATGGTACAAATATTTACGTATTGCAGCACAGAAATATCAAATTATTGGTATTATGCTTCGCGACCCCCGTGATCGTGAATTACCGAAAGACTCTGGACAATATATTCTTGAAGACCCATTCACTAAAGATAATCTCTATATTGATACGACGCGATTTTCCGCAGCATATAAAGCATATGTAGAAAAGGAAGAAGCAGAAATAGAGAAACATTTTAAAGCTACAAAGTCTGATTTCATTAAACTTTCAACAGATGGGGAGATATATACCCCACTCATCAAATTTTTTAAACGCAGAGCAATCACGCAAATGGTGCGATAAACATGTATATTACCTTTACGGATCAACAATATTTATGGTGGCTCTTAAGTATTCCTGTATTGATAATCACCCACTTCGCATTCTTACGCTATACGCGTCGTAAGGCGATTAAGTTTGCGAATTTTCAGGCATTAAAACGTGTTTCTGAACAAAAGATTGTCACAAAAAATTATCTTTTACTCCTTATTCGCATAGTAATCATCATCTCGCTTGTTCTTGCGATTTCTGGGTCTACGTTCTGGTATCATGGGAAAACCAATAATATGGATGTGGTTATCGCAATTGATACCAGTTCATCCATGACTGCGCAGGATATTACACCCACACGATTGGAAGCTGCGAAGGATCGCGCGAAAGCATTTGTCAATGATCTTTCGAGTGATTCACACATTGGAATTGTGAGTTTTTCAGGAGCAGCATTTATTGAACGGCTCCTGAGTAAAGATAAAATGCAAGTAAAACAATCAATTACTGACCTTGACTACATGCATACCGGTGGTACTGATATTCCGGGCGCTATTGTTACATCATCAAATCTACTTCTTAATTCTAAGAAGGGAAAAACAATTGTACTCATGACTGATGGGAGTAATACTGCAGGATATTTTACGCGCGACCCTATCGGTCAAGCAATTAATTATGCAAAACAAAATAGTGTGACTATCTATACCATCGGATTAGGATCAAACTCTGCGCCTATTGGTTACCTCCCCGAATATTATAATATCAGTTCGGTGTTTGATGAAGGATCCTTAAAACGCATTGCAAATGAGACGGGCGGAACCTATTATTTTGCAAGTGATGCAGGAACACTTAAAAATGCATACGCGTCAATTCTTGAGCGATCACAAGAATCCGATATTGGAGTAGATTTAAGTGTAGGACTACTCATCATCTGTTTATCACTCCTCTTTTTAGAATGGGGCCTAGCGAATACGCGGTTTAGGAGTATACCATAAACCATTTAAACCCCACGCGTCCACTGGCAGTGGTGATTACTGATGGACTATAATTCTTTATCGTTAGAATTACATAAAAAGCATAAAGGTAAGATAAAGATTGTTTCAAAGGTTCCGGTCAAGACACGTGATGATTTATCAATCGCATACACGCCGGGCGTCGCTGAACCGTGCAGGGCGATTGCTGCAAATAAGAATGATGTTTACACCTATACCTCTAAAGGTAATGTTGTAGGGATAGTGACTGATGGATCAGCAGTTTTGGGTCTTGGCAATATTGGTCCAGAAGCAAGCCTACCGGTCATGGAAGGTAAAGCAGTATTGTTCAAAAAATTTGCAGGAATTGACGCGTTCCCTATAGCGATTAATTCTCAGGATGTAGATGAAATTGTAAATGCAGTAAGACTCACCAGTATCTGGCTGGGAGGGATCAATCTCGAGGATATTAGTGCTCCGCGCTGTTTTGCAATAGAAAAAAGATTACAAGAAGTTCTTGACATCCCCGTATTTCATGACGATCAGCACGGGACTGCAATTGTCGTACTTGCAGGTTTGACAAACGCATTAAAACTTGCAGAAAAGAAATTATCTGATGTGAAAATTGTCATTTCAGGCGCAGGCGCAGCAGGTGATGCTATCGCGAAACTATTATTGCATTCTGGCGCAAAAAATATTATTCTTGTCGACAGAAGTGGCGCAATTTATGCAGGAAGGCCTGAACATATGAACCCCGAGAAAGAGGAAATTGCACGTATGACTAACCCAAATCTTGAGAAAGGAACACTAAGTGATGTCATAAAAAGCGCTGACGTGTTTATTGGTGTGAGTGCTCCCAAACTTTTAACACCGGATATGGTTAAATCCATGAATCAGAAATCCATTATTTTTGCAATGGCAAACCCACTACCTGAAATCATGCCTGAAGATGCAAAAGCTGCAGGAGCATTTATTGTTGCGTCGGGCAGGAGTGATTATCCTAATCAGATCAATAATGTCCTCGTATTCCCCGGAGTATTCAAAGGCGCACTAAAGATTCGCGCTAAAATAATTAATATAGAAATGAAAATAGCAGCAGCATATGCACTCGCAGGATTAGTTAAAGAACCAACTATTGATAAGATTATCCCATCACCATTCGATAAAGGAGTCGCGCAAACTATTGCACGCGCGGTTATTAAAGCTGCAAAGAGGACGAAAGTGAATAGGATATAATTGAGATGTAATTTTTATTTAAATGTAATTTTTCTTTCATTGATTCAATCGAGCATAAAGTATTTATAGCCCGCATATACTCTGAATACAATGAGTTATTGGGATTTAGTCAACAGGGTTGTGCATCAGGCAGATATTCTTATTTTAGTTCTCGATGCACGCTTGCCTACAGAGACGCGAAATAGTGAGATTGAAAAAAAAGTTGCGGGGCTCAAAAAACCACTCATCTTTGTGATTAACAAATCCGATTTAGTCGATAGACCGACACTCGAAGCATTAAAGAAAAAAATAAAAAATTCTGTATTTATCTCTGCAAAAAAGCACGAGGGTCTGATATATCTTCGTGAACGCATCGGTATCGCCGCGCAACGCGCAAATATCAAGGGTACGGCAAAGATCGGAGTCTTAGGATACCCCAATGTCGGAAAATCATCGCTCATCAACAGTCTACGCGGACGAGAATCAGCGCCCGTGAGCAGTATGAGCGGACAAACCAAACGCATCCAAAATATCCGTACAAGTACGACCCTGATGTTTCTTGACACACCGGGCGTCATTCCCTACAATGAAAAGAACAGTATCAAGCATGCAATGATCGGAACAATTGATCATACCAAAGAAAAGAATCCTGATCTCGTCGTTGCGCGACTCATCCAAGAATTTCCAGGGATTGTCGGAAAATATTATGGCGTTGTTGAAGACGATGAAGTGATTGAGCATATTGCGCGCAAGCGTAATCTCGTTGCAAAAGGCAATGTTCCGGATATCAATCGTGCTGCACGTATGATTTTGAAAGATTGGCAGACAGGAAAGATCACGAAGAAATGAAATAAAAATTGTTTTTCTCGTTTCTCCGTAAATTTTCCGTAAGTATCACCAAAACATTTATATATCCTTTGTATATACTAAGTATTACTATGGATGTCATCTCATTGAAGTTGGATGAAGGAATGCTTAAGCAAATAGACGGAATAGTAAAAACACATCATTATGGGACAAGAACAGAATTTATCCGATCAAGCATCCGCGAAAAAATGACTCAATTAGAAAAAGATACATTAATCAAGCAAATCATGTCATTAAAGGGTTCTGTAAAGACAACAACTTCGAATAAAGAATTGAGAAGCATACGCGAAAAAGTCAGCGAAGAACTTTTGAAAGAATACCATTTAAAATAATCTTATCGCACAAATATCTCTCAATTTAAGGAAATGCTTGTCTCGAGTTATGAGAAGAGCATCGTTATTTCTTGCGAGTACTGCATGTAACGCATCCGCAAAAGGAATATTTCTTTGTGCAGACAAGTGTAATGCTTCTTTTTTATCATGTTCAAAAACATCAACTCGTTCAATTAATTCTTTAGCGGATAACAGTGCAAGTATCATAGTCAATTGTTCTGAATGAACATATTTTCCTAATTCTTTCTGTAAAGGATAAGACAGAATTACTGTATGGTCTTCCAATATGCATTCGGTAAATAGGTCTATATTTGTTCTTCCTTCAATAAAATCAATCCAGACACATGTATCGATGTAGTATCGCATAAGACAGAAGGAATATATACTCCTTCATATGTCTTTCTCAATTTTTTCCGAAGAATTTACGAGAAATACGTAAAAAAAAAGAAAAAGAATTTATTCTGCTGCAACAGCACTTGCCTTTACGACATTAACTGCTTTAAGGCCTTTGTCGCCTTGTTCAGTATCGAATTCGACTGAATCATTATCACTGATTTGCGTACCATCTTTTAATCCTGATTCGTGGACAAAATATTCTTTTCCGTCTTCACCGGCAATAAATCCAAAATGTTTGTTTGCGTTAAAAAATTTTACAGTTCCTTTCATTGTACTACCTCATACTAGACTAAGACGAAGTAAATTGCTTCCTCTTATATAGTTTGTGGTTATAAAGGACTATTAAAGAAGAAGAAGGATTTTAATCTTGAAAAAGATTCCTCATCATACCGCACTCTTTGATTAACAAGCATGCTATTTTTGACGTAGATTCTCACTTTTGATATAATTTATAAATAATATTGCATTCCCCTTGACATGTCTATACACACACATGTTCAGTCGCTATTGAAAGATACAGCGACTAAAATACAAGACGCCGCATCTTCGTCAATTGCAAAAAATGATTATGAAGGATTTCTTAAATCTATACAGATATATGACAAATTTATAACGAGCATATTAGAAAGTTATGAAGAAAAAGGGTTTAGAAATGATGCATTTATGCCGGATAATCCTGCTGAAGAAAAAGTGATTAATGAAATTTTTGGCGCAATGAGATCGTGCGAGCTTCCTGCAAACATCGTTATCAGTGATAATGCCATTCTTTTCTACGGCGGCTTTGGGAGAATCGGAAATGCTGAATTATCGCTTGAATACTCTTATGGCGCAGATTTTACTATAGACGATTTTTTAATGAAAAATGCAATCAATTATCCTCTGGAAACAAAAAAGTACAAATTGTATGAGTTTAAGAATAAATATTTTTACACCAATGAACAATTAATAGGCTATCCTTTTTTTACGAGATGGACAAAATCTCCAAGACATTGGAAAGAATGAAATAAACAAGCCCCCGGCGAGAATTGCACTCGCGACCTGCAGATCTCATGGATCCTTTTGCGGAATTTTACAAGTTTCGGCTTCATCAATCGCCTTACGACGGTTAAATGAACTGCCGCAATAGCTACTATGCTACGGGGGCGCGATAAAAAGATTCTATACCCATTTAAAAAGGTTATTTTATTGCCGTGAGTTCAAGATATTTTCTCTCCTGTTTGGGATTAATAAATCCTATTTCGTCATGCCATTTTTTTAGTTGAATTTGACCATTAATAGAAATCCTATGAGATTTATTCCATTGAGGATAATTATAGCTACATACCCACACTGTAACCTTGAAACCAAATTTCTTTAATGCCTTTGTTACTTGACTCATTAATAGTTCAGAAACATTTGTAAGTTGTATTCTAGGATATAATCTTCTCTTATTTGCTATAAATGTAGTCACACTTCCATCTGTTGCCATGAATCCCCTAATGAATGCTTTAAGCAGCAAGTCATCATTGAGAATACTTTCTGGAATGAAAATATTGTCTTTTTTACCGAACGGCAAGCCTAAAGAATGTTTAAACTCAACTAATTCCTTATTGCAAATTCTAAAACCATATGTTCCTTTAGACCATAGTCTTGGATATATTTTAACAGTGTATATCTTATGATATAATGGGATAACATAATTATCCATGAATTCTTTATCATCAATGTGATGACATGCAAGCGTATAACAATAGACATTTTTATAGATATTCATACTCCCATCACCTACATGCATCCCGGTTTCTTCAGCAACATCTTTATTCATCGCATACATTTTTAGTACCTCCAAAATTTTCGCTTTATCGAACTTTGGAGTGAGGGAAAATAGGACGTTAAGCGAAACACACAAAAAATCTTTAGTATAGCGACCTCGAAGCAGAGGAAATTTTTGCAATTAAATTTCCGAGTGCTCAAAAACTGCCAGTAGTAAACTTGCTAAGCAGTTTTTGACAAGGGAAAGATTTTTGTAAAGTGTTTTGCGTGTTCTATTTTCCAAGAAGAAAGCTACGCTCCTTTAAATAATTTAGGCGAGAATGTCCAGTGAGAAGTGTTACGCACTAGCTACTATGCTACGGAGGCATATTGTTGATGAAACAGACGCGTTTTTATAAATATTATTGTTTTATCCGAGCATAATGCCTCTTCAAGAAATGAGTGTGTGAATAGTCCATTATTCCCAGGTATAATGACAATCGTCGCACGAATATGCATACGTATTCTTTTCTGTGTCGTGCGTCTCAGTCACATTATCCCCCAGGCATACCGGGCAGATCATAACCTCTTCATAAGAAGGACAGTTTAAAAAGATTATGGATTTATAGTAAAGGACAATAGTCTTAGGACAAAGTTTATATATTAGTTCATCTCGAAGATAAGAGGTGATACTATGGTCTCAGGTAAAGAAAAAGAACGTGAATTAATCATAAAATTTTCTAAAGAAAACA
>JBBAAQ010000018.1:0-31524 GCA_041658255.1 Candidatus Woesearchaeota archaeon | reverse complement strand
TTCAACATACACCTGCAGTGGACAAGATATCATAGACAACTACAATTGCGGTGCAAGCACTGCATGCGGATACAATGCACCAGGAAGTTGTGCAGGAACTACGTGCAATCAGTGTGCAAGTGGATGGGGTGATTGTACGTCGCCGAATGATGGCACCACATGTGATTCTACTCCATTTTGTTCCGGAAGTTATTATTATACGGGTTATGCATGTAGTAGTGGATCATGCAATTCAGCGACTGGTGGATATGAACGGGATAATACTCAAAGTTATTGTACTTCGGCTGCAACAGGTTGTGGAAGTAAGACATGGGATTCGGACGGGTATAATTCTGGTTCAACACCGCAATGTTGCGGTGATGATGGCGGAGCAGATAGTTGGTATACTTATAGTGCTGCAAATTTAGCAACTGCAACATCTTCTACATGTGGCGGATGTAATGCTGGAAATTATGCTGGTACTGGAACATATTATGGTAATGGATATTATACCGGATCATTAACAACAACCACTAGCCTCGCATGTTATTATGGCAATATCACCTGCGCGTATGGTGGCGGAGGCAATGGTGCTTCAGGAACATATTATGGTAATGGATACTTAGCAGGAGCAGGAACTTCACGGACGTGTTATTATGGAGACATTACATGCGCAGACGAAAGTGCAGGAAATGGTGCATCATCAACAATCTACGGATGGGGATATTATACTGGATCATTAACTGCGAGTACGAGTGTTGATTGTAAATCTGGTGCAGGAACATGTACTGACGGTAATGGGGCTGGAAATGCAAGCAGCGACCCAAGCAGTACACTCTACGGAAACGGGCAAACAACTGGAAGTGTAACAACAGATACATCACTCACCTGTTATTATGGAGATATTACATGTGCAAGCGGTTCAGAAGCAAATGGTGCATTCGGAACATATTATGGTAACGGATGGTACTCAGGATCACTAACAACAACCACTAATCTTGCATGTTATTATGGGGATATTACTTGTGCTGATGGATCAGCAAGCAGCAGTGCATCACCAACAATTTATGGTAATGGATATTATGCTGGAAGTTTAACAACAAGCACCAGTACAACATGTTATTATGGTGATCTCACGTGTAATAATGGCGGATATGCTAATGGTACATCAGCAGCAATTTATGGAAATGGATATTATTCTGGATCATTAATAGCAGATACATCAATATTATGTTATTATACCAATATGGCATGTAGTGATGGAAGTGGAAGCAGTAGTGCAAGCGGCACATATTATGGAAACGGAAATACACAAGGAAGCGGAACAAGCAGAACATGTTATTATGGAGATATTACCTGCGCTGATGAAAGTGTGGGGCATGGTACAAGTGCAAGCATCACCGGATGGGGATGGAATGATGCAAGTCCAGGAATAACAACAGACACCACATTCAATTGTCAGAGTGGTGCAGGAAGTTGCAGCAATGGCGGATATGGTAATGACAGTTCAACAGTACTCTACGGAAACGGATACACGAGTGGAAGTACAACAGTAGATACATCACTACTCTGCTACTACAGCAACCCTGCATGCAGCGACGGTGTTGAAACACAAGGCGCAAGTGGAACATATTATGGTAATGGATATTATACAGGATCATTAACAACAACCACGAATCTTGCATGTTATTATGGAGATATCACATGCGCAGACGAAAGTGCAAGCAACGGAATAAACTCAACAATTTATGGTAATGGATATTATAGTGGAAGCCTAACAACAAGCACCAGCATCGCCTGCTACTACGGCGATTTAACATGTAATAATGGTGCAGCAACTGACGGAACATCAGGAACATATTATGGTAATGGATATGATGCAACAGGAAGTGGAACAACAAGAACATGTTATTACGGAGATATCGCTTGCGCTGATGGATCAGGAAGCAGCGGTACATCCTCAACAATTTATGGATGGGGATATTATACCGGAACATTAACAACAAGTACAACAGTCGACTGTAAATCAGGTGCTGGAACATGCAGCGACGGAACAGCAAGCAATGATTCAAGCAGTACATTATGTGGTAATGGATATTTCTCAAGTGCAAGCGGAAGTTGCAGTAGTGCAGATAAAGCAACTGTAGTAAGTGGATATTGTATTTATGGAGATATCACTTGTGCAAGTGGTTCAGAAGCAAATGGTGCAGTATCAGGATTATTATTAGGAAATGGAAATTATACAGGATCATTAACAACAACCACTAATCTTGTCTGTTATTATGGAGATATCACATGCGCTGATGGATCATCAGGAAATGGAACATCAGCAACAATCTATGGTAACGGATATGCTTCAGCAGATAAAACAACCGCAACATCAATCACTTGTTATTATGGCGACTTAACATGTAATAATGGTGCAGGAAGTGATGGAACATCAGGAACTTATTGCGGTAACGGATACTTCTCCAGTAGTAATAGTGCATGTACTGCAGCAACTAAAACAACTGCAACTTCAGGATATTGTTATTATAATGATATTACCTGCGCCGACGGAAGTGCAGGCAATAGTGCAGTAAGTGGTGTATTGTATGGTAATGGTAATTGGATTGGATCGACTTGTTATTATGGTGATATTACTTGTACTGACGGGACTAATGGTAATGGGACGAATGCGAGCACTAATTGTGCAGGTGTCGCGAATTGTTGCAACGCAGGAACATATTATGAAGGTGCGAGTTGTAGTGATGGAGCTACTGCTGCAGGTACTGCATATGATAAGGATACTTCGCAAACACGTTGCGAATATGCAAGCAACGGATGCACAGCATATTATTGGAATATTGGTGGAGAAATAAATGCTACTGCATGTTGCGGTGATGATGCAAGCGAGAATAAGAAGACAAGAACATGTAGTGGTAGTGTCTGTACGACGAACAGTTCTGATGATGGATGTTGTGATGCAAGTACTGATTGTGTCTATGCAAGTACCTGTTATGCGAATGGGTATAATGGTAATCCTTCAAGTGATGGAACTAACGAATCCTGCAGCTCTGGAACATGGATTGATGGGCAAGCACCGGCGATTGGTGCACCAACATTGTATTCTGGAACATATACGAGTAGTGGGGTTAGTGGTGCATACTTTAAGGGAACTGTAAGTGCACGCGTAACAATCAGTGATACTGGCGGTGCAGGATTAAAGAGTGGAAGTTGTCAGATAAGTATTGGTGGTGGCGCATGGACTGCAACTGGTGTAACGAATGATTCGAGTTATTGTTATTATAATACATATACACCGGGCGCAACATTCACCATCGCATTCCGCATGAATGATACACAAGATAATGTCGGGACATCAACGACTTCAACATTTAATTATGACGCAACAGCACCTGCGACAACACCGACAGGAACAGCGCCCGCAGGCGGGAGCGCATACACTTACGGATCATGGACAACTGCTGCAAGTGTTGGAACAGCATTATCGTGTAATGATGGAAGCGGTGTCGGGTGCAAAGCATCAGGAACATTATACTGCAACGATAGTGCAAATACCTGTACGCCAAGCAGCATCTACAGTGCACGCGTAGACATAACAACAAGTGGAACAAGCTACATCAGATACCAAAGCAATGATACACTCGATAATCAAGAAAGCGTAAAGAATAGTACCATCATGCGCGACAGCACAGCACCAAGCGTTGGAACTGCAGCAATATATAGTGGAACATATTCAGGATTATATTATAAAGGAACAATAAGTATTAGGGCAACAGCATCAGATACCGGAGGATCAAGCCTTGCAACTTCAACATGCCAATACACAACAAACAATGGTGGCGCGTGGAGTGCAGCAGACGGACACGACGGGACATACTGTTACAAAAACAGCATAACACCAGGCGCGACCATTACGATTAATTTACGAGTCAATGATACTGCAGGAAATACCGGAACAGGAACAGCAGCAACATACACGTACGATGCAACACCACCAGTAACAACTGCGACTGCAGTCATTAATACTGGTGCAGGATACACATTCAATACGTGGACAGGATCAAGTTATGTCAATGTCACACTAAGTTGCGCAGATACTGGAGGAGTAGGATGCAGCATCAGACAATACTGCACAGATACTGCAAATACGTGTACACCGACGACAACATATGCTAGCGCAGTACAAGTATCAACAGTGGGAACAAGCTATATCAGATACTTAAGCAACGACACACTAGGAAATACAGAAACAGTAAATTCTCAGACAATAAAAATAGATACTAGTGCGCCGAATATTGATCCGCCAAAACTCTATTCAGGAACAAGAACTGCAGACACTACAGGAGCATACTTCAAAGGAACAGTAAGTACACGCGCAAACTTTAGTGATACATATAATAGTGTACTCGGAGCAACATGTCAGGTAAGTATTGGCGGTGGCGGATGGACTGCAACAAGTGTAACGAATGATTCAAGTTATTGTTATTACAATACATATAGTCCTGGTGCAACATTCACCATCGCATTCCGCGTCAACGATTCACTCAGTAATACAGGAACATCAACGACTTCAACATTCAATTATGACGCAACAGCACCAGTAACTTCTGCAACAGGTGTCAAGGCAGATGGTTCCTCGTATACGTTTGGCACGCAGGCAAGTACTGCATATGTGAATGTGACATTGTCGTGTGCAGATACAAGTGGTAGTGGATGTTCTGTAACACAATATTGTACTGATACTGCAAATACGTGTAGCCCGACGACAGTATATAGTGCTCTGGTGCAGGTCACGTATCAGGGAACATCTTATATCAGATATTATTCCAATGATTCAGTAAACAATATTGAATCGACTGCAAATAAATCTATCATCCTGAATACAGCTCCAGCGTTATCTAATATTGTCCTTTCATCGACTTCAGGACTTAATTTAACATCAGATAATCTGACTGTCTCATTTACTGCAACAGACGCAGATAATGATACAATCTATAATACGACTGACTGGCGAAGAAATTCTGTTTCAATCGCTGTTCTGAATATGCCGATGAATTTGAATACTTCATCTACGACGACTGGAGCGATTAGTGATTTCTCGACATTTGCAAATAATGGGACGCTTGGTGGAGGAACTGCTGCGTATGCTCCGACGTATACGACTGGGAAAGTAGGGGGCGCATATAGCTTTGACGGGGTGGATGATTATGTCACATCAACAGTATCAAGCATACTATCTGACGCTACTAACTCATTTTCAATAAGTACATGGATTAAACCAGGATATATGCCGGGCACTTCCAACGAACACATCATAGTAGGCAAATTAGGATGGCACGGCGGATTGGTAGCAAATGGCGTAAGCGGAAGCACAGTAATAATCAGATTCCAATATATAAATTCTACAGGTACTACATTTTCAGCAGCTAGCAGCGCAATATCAACAGACGTCTGGCATCACGCAGTCATTACATACAGCGGATCAACAAAGAGTATGAACATATATATTGATGGATCATATGCCGGAACTGATACATTCGCAGGAACTCCAACGGGTTATTCATCTACACTATATATTGGAGGTTACTCGGGAGCAACTACACAATATTCATTCAATGGTTCCATCGATGAAGTCCAGATCTACAACCGCTCATTATCTGCCGAAGAAATCACAGCAATCTATAATGCACAATCTACAGGCAAAGCAGTAACAACACTTGTTTCTAACGAGACTGCAAGTGGCGATCAATGGCAAGTGCTTGTCGCTGCGTCAGACACCAAATCCTATACGACCGGAACAAGCAACACACTCACAACTAATGCAGTGAATTGCACAACACCGATACAAGCAAATCAAGTCTATACATTTACTGGAAATGTTGCAATTAATGGCGCGACATGTTTCTCAATAAGTGCAGCGAATGTGACGATTAATTGTAATGGATACTCGATTACGGGGAATAATACGGCGAGTACATACGGTGTATATTCGACAGCGGCTACTACTACTGTAAGAAATTGTAACATAAGCAATTTCGAGGATGCAATAAGAATAACAAGTACAACAGCTGCAACAATCCAAAACAACAATCTATCAACAACAGTCAGTACAGGTTATGGTGCACTACTCTGCAATTCAGGAAGTTCGACTATCACTGGAAATACAATTAGTGCAAGCGGTTCAGGGACATATACTGCAATAGGACTCACCTGCGGGGGACCAATAAACAATAATATTATCGCCAATAATGTTATTACGACAAGCGGGACATCATATGGAAGTATTTATGTATCTCAAGGTGCTAGCAATAATCTTATTGCGAACAATACCATAAGTGCGACAAACGCTCAGGGAGTATATTTCACTTTCGGTGTAAGTAACAATAACACCCTTCAAAATAATACTATAACAATTTCAGGAGCATACAGCGGAATCATCAACGATATTGCCGCATCAAATATAACCATAGATTGCCAAGGCACAACCATAACGGGATCAAACACCACGGGATCGTACGGAATATATTCCAATGGAGTTAATACAACAATCAAGAATTGTAACATCAGCAACTTCCAACGCGGTGTTTACTTTAATGGCGCGACGAACGGAGCAATTCAAAATAATAACGTAACCACAACACAAAGCGGCGACTGGTATGGCGGGGGATATGCAATCTTACTCCATGGTTCATCAAACAACAATATTATTTCAAGTAATAATTTCACTGCACCAGCATTTGCGATGTTAATCAATGGGAGTTCAAGTTATAATCAAATCACACAAAACAGTATTACATCTTTAGGCAGTCACGCAATAACATTCCAAAGTAGCACACAATACAATACCATCTCGGGAAATAATCTTTCAGGAGCAGGAGGGATTGCGGCACAGAGTAGCACAAGCTACAATACCATTACAAATAATAAAATAGTGATGAGCGGGTCTTATGGTATCGATCTTTCATTTTCTGCAAACAACAATAATATTACAAACAATAATATCACTGGTTCAGGTTACGGAATTGATTTTTGGGCTGGCGCACATAATAATAATATTATTAATAACAGCATTACCAGTACAAATACTCATGCCATATATTCGAGAGTAAATTGGGATCACAATAATAACAATGCATTTACGAATAACACACTTACTGCAGCCGGAATAGTAATAAACCTATACAATCTCACTAATAGTAGTTTTATAAGAAACACAATAATTTCAAGTAGTCAAACAACAACACTAGTCCAACTCGATGCCAATTCGGGCGGCAACACCTTCTATTGGAACAACTTCACATCGACAAGCGGATATTATGTGAATGATTTGAATGGTTCAAATTATTATAACACTACGATTAACAGTAATGGTGAAGGAAATATCTGGGCGAATGTGATTAGTGGTAGTGTTGTCGTCAGTGGAACTACTGCGTCAGCATATGGTACGGGGTGGTATCTTGGTGTACGAGGAACAGGATATCCTTATAATAATACAAATGCCGGAGGAAAACTTTCCGGAACAATAATCGACTACGCACCACTCACACTCGTACAGAACAATGCACCAGTCGTCTCAACTGTTGTTTTATCGTCGACATCAGGAAATAATCTCACGACAGATAATCTTACCGTATCATTTACTGCAACTGATGCAGACAACAACGCAATCTATAATTTCACTGACTGGAGAAAATCAGGAACATCAATCGCAGTCCTCAACATGCCATTCAACATCAACACGTCATCGACGACAACAGGAGCAATCGCTGACTATTCGACATTTGTGAATAATGGAACATTAGGAGGAGGAACCGCAGGAAATGCACCAACATGGACGAGCAGTGGAAAAGTAGGAGGAACATACACATTTGATGGAGTGAACGATTATATAACAACAAGTAAAACTGGAATGTTTGGAACTCAAGGATCTATACTGTTATGGATTAAACCAACTGTAATTGATGGCAGCTTAAAGACATTAGTAGACTTAGCAAGCACAGGAGCCGACGGAGGAATATTATTTGCAGATGGATATACTGCCAACACTCCATATTTCCAATACAGTAATGGCAGCAATAATATCGCACTAGGAGGAAACGTATTAACAACAGGCACATGGCAGCATATGACGATAACATATGGCTCGAGTGGCGCAAAGATATATCAAAACGGAATATTAGTCAATAGCAATAGCCAAATACCAAATATAAACTTAAGTGCAACATCATATGTATATATAGGATCACACGGAGGAAGTATAAGATTCATCAACGGCACCATCGATGAAGTCCAAATCTATAATCGTTCCCTCTCCGCAGAAGAAGTATCTGCAATCTATACTGCGCAATCTGCAGGAAGAGCAGCAACAATTTTAGTCTCTAACGAAACAGCGAAAGGAGAAACATGGTCGACGTTAGTTGGTGCATGTGATGGGTATGTATGCACGACAGGGACAAGCAATTCATTAACTATTATTAATAGTGGTCCACAACTTACGGCACTTAGTCTCGCGCCATCTTGTATTAAGACAGGAACAGTGAATGTTACGACGAGCGGTGCGAGTGATAGTGATGGAGATAATCTAACACTAAACGCGGGTTCATCTTCGGGCGCAGTAAACCTCTGCAATTCTACTGCGGGAACTCCTGAACGTTCATGCACGTTTACTGTTGAATCATTCTGGACAGATACTGCAGCACATACTGTGTATGGTCGAGTGACTGATGGGGTGAGTAATTCAACAGAAAGAAATATCACAGTAACAACAGATAATTCTGGACCAAATATTCCGACTGGTCAATCGCCTGAAAATAATTCTGCAGCAAATACTGCAACTCCAACATTCACATGGACTGCTCCATCAGATGTGGGATGTAACGCAACAATCAGCCAATACAATATTACGATTTATTCTGATGCATCATGTACCACGCCTGTTCAATCATCAACTCCTGCAACTGCAACATATACTGCAACAACATTATCAGATACAACATATTATTGGAATGTAAAAGCAAAGGATGGATTTAGTAATTGGGGTAGTGTATCGACTTGTTTGAAAGTAATTATCGATACTGCAGTACCAACAATAGCATTCGTCTCGCCAACCGACGATAATAATTCGAACATTAACCGCGTATACTCATTTGTAAATACGAGCGTGAGCGATGCATCATCAACAACTGCATTACTTGATTGGAATAGATCACTTGTCGGCTGGTGGAGATTCAACAATGCAACAGACTTCAAAGATTATTCAAGCTATGGAAATAATGGAACAAATTCCGGATCAGCATACACCAATGCAGGAAAATTCGGAGGAGGAAGAAGCTTTGATGGGGCAAGTAATTATATTACTGTTCCACCATTAAATAGTCCTTCTGGAGCATTAACACTAAGTGTTTGGATAAGCACGTATGGAAAAGGTGGAACAACATATCAAGGAATATTAGATACTACAAATTCTGGATATACTGGATTCCACCTACGACTCGGAGCATCAGACAATAAAGTAAGATTTGCCGTCAGCGGCGTATCTGCTGACAAAACTATGACTTCAATCACTAATCTCAACAATAATACGTGGTATCATATCACCGCGACATGGGATGGTACGATGAATGCAAATGGAATGAAAATTTATATTAATGGTATATTAGACGCGCAAGACACTGCAACAACAAATCCACCTATTAACGCGAGTAGAAATCTAGTGATAGGCGCTGAGGGCAGTTTAGGAAGTGCGGTCTTCTTCAACGGTTCCATCGACGATGTTCAAATCTATTCTCGTGCACTCTCTCCTCAAGAAATCAATGCATCTTATAATGCAGGAACATATCGACTCTACAATAATTTCACTTCACTTGCTGAAGGACAATATAATTATACGGCGTACGTGCAAGATAGTTCTGGAAATGTTGCGCAGACCGAGCAACGTACATTACTCGTCGATACGACGAATCCGACGATTTCTTACGTATCCCCGACAGACGCGAATAATACAAAGTCAACAAGAAATTCAACATATGTAAATGTAACAGTAAGCGATACGAATCTTGGATCATCACTCATTGACTGGAATAATACACTCGTCGGATGGTGGAGATTCAATAGTGCAACAGACTTCACCGACTACTCGACATACGGAAATACTGCAACGAATTCCGGATCAACATACACGACCGCAGGAAAGATGGGTGGGGGAAGAAGTTTTGTTGCAGATGGTGGAAGATATTATCTTCAAGCGTCCTCTGTTGATCTACATACATATCTCACATTAGAAGCGTGGATTAAACCAGTCTCCTATCCTTCTGAGCGATCAACAATTATTCTAGGATCAGGAGCATATTATCTTAGTTTAGCAAGTGATGGTTCACTTAGTTCATACTGGTACGGAACATCTAATGAAGGATATCACTCTTCAGGTTCCAGCACAGTACCACTCAACTCGTGGTCTCATGTTGTATCGGCATGGGATGGCTCGAATGTCCGATTATATGTAAATGGACAATTAAAAAATACTGTTGTAACTAATGGTTCAGGAAATTCCGCGAGCGCAATAATTATCGGAGCAGAAAATATTGCAAGACAATTTAATGGTTCTATCGACGATGTTAAGATCTATTCTCGTGCACTTTCTGCCCAGGAAATCAATGCATCTTATAGTGCAGGTTCGTATCGCTTGGAAAATAATTTCACTAATCTTGCTGCAGGAACATATACATATAAGGCGTATGTGCAGGATCTTGCGGGTAATGTGAATAATGCTGCGCAGCAGACATATATTGTGAATGGCGCGCCAAGTGTAAGTAATGTCGTGCTCTCATCAACATCAGGAAATAATCTGACAACAGATAACTTGACTGTTTCATTTACTGCAACGAATAGTGATAGTGATGCATTATACAATTTCACTGACTGGAGAAAATCAGGAACATCAATCGCAGTACTGAACATGCCATTCAACATCAACACTTCCTCGACGACAACTGGCGCAATCGCAGATTACTCGACATTTGTGAATAATGGAACATTAGGAGGAGGAAACAGTTCTAAAGCACCAACATGGACGAGCAATGGAAAAGTCGGGGGAGCGTATAGTTTTGATGGAGTGAATGATTATGTTGATTTGGGGATAACAAGAGGGTCTATAAATGGTGGAACTGGCGATGCAAGTTTTGAAGCGTGGATATACTATACTGGTCAATCTTCTGATACATACGCCCCTATTTTTGGTAGCTTAACTGCTGGGTCTGGAACTACTTTTTTCATAGGGAAAACCGCTAATAGTTTAAACATTGGCATAGAAGATGGAACGTGGGCTGGCGATATGGGGCTTAATATTACTCCAAATACTTGGCAGCATATAGTTTATGTCAGACAGTCAAATACGAAATACCTTTATGTAAATGGAATCCGGAGTTTAACAACTGCCGCTGCTGGAACAGCGCAAAACACTAAAATAACAATTGGATACGAGGATGAAAGTACTGGGTATCTTTTCAACGGTTCCATCGACGAGATCCAGATCTATAATCGCTCATTATCTGCTGAGGAAATAACCGCAATTTACAATGCGCAATCTGCAGGAAGAGCAGCGACGACATTAGTCTCTAATGAAACAGTCAAAGGAGATGTCTGGACAACGTTAGTTGGTGCATGTGATGGATATGTATGCACAACAGGGACGAGTAATACAGTAACCATTGCAAATTCTGCGCCGACAGTCTCTAATGTTCGCATCTCTCCTGCGACAACAGGATACACGAATGCAAGTCTCATAGGATACTGTACAGGCGCAGATAACGATGCAGATAATATCATCTATTATTATCAATGGTACTTAAACAATGCAGTAAATGCGTCGGGAAGCACGAGTGCATATGCGCCAAGTATTGAAAGAAACATCGCTAACATCACAAACTCTTCTTTAGCAGTCGGACAGAACTGGACACTCAGTTGTAAGGTCGATGACGCAACAGTAAATAGTTCGTGGAGTAACAGTACAACAACGACGATTCAAGCAATCACTCCGGGTATCCCAACATTAATAGATCCGACAAACAATAATAACACCATCCATTTACGTCAACCCGTATTCTTATGGAATAGTGCAACAAACGCGAATTATTACGAATTCAACCTCACCAGTAATACCGGATGCTCTGCAAATATCTACGCGAATAGTACGCCGACAGGCGCATTAAATTATACACCAACAAGTAATCTTTGTGTCCGTACAGATTCTGCACCTTCAACATATTATTATTGGCAAGTCCGTGCATGTAATTCACAAGCATGCAGTAATTGGTCCACGCAGTGGAATTTCTCAATAGAGCCCTACGTCGTCATAACATTAGTCAATAATTCCGTATCCTTCGGAACAGTAGCACTGGGCGACCCTCCAAAAGATACAACCAGTGGAACACCAAGTCCATTCCTCCTCCAGAATGATGGAAATGTTGCCGCAGACTTAGTCAATGTTTCTGCAAGTCAAAGTTTATGGGCAGCATCTGGCGCAGGTTTAGGCACGCAATATTTCCAGATGAAAGCAAGGGAAACTACTGAAACAGGTTCATTCAATACCGGAACTTCAATAATGACTTGGGTCAATATATCATCTACAAATCAATCAGTCATTAAAATACTCAATTATACGGATAGCAAGGATTCTGCATATATTGATTTACGAATCGAAATTCCCGGCGCAGAACCTCCGGGAACAAAGAGTACAGCAATGATCTTTGCATTCGAACAAACACCATGAAGAAAGAACGAGAAACGAAAAGTGCAGCAATGATTGTGGATGAAGAATATACCCATATTCCTTCATTCATATTCAGGGATCGCAGTGTTGCAGTACTTGAAGCACTCGTCGAATATTTAGTTGATGTAAAAAAATTATCCTATCATGAAATCGCAGTCATCCTCAACAGAGACGACCGGACAATATGGACGAGCTACAAGCGCACTAAAATAAAACGACACGCAAAAAAATTCATTAAAGACAAGAAAAATTTGCTATCGCAAATCAAAAATTTTTAAGTTGTATAAAAGTATTCTATACTTTATATACAAAAAAAAATCACATGAATAAAAAAAATTATTCCGAAAAAAGAAAGAGCAGAGTTATCGCACTATATATCGTAGGAATATTCTTCTTCCTATTCCTCTTTGCTATTTCTCCAATTCATGCCCTCGGCATTGCACCCTCACGGGAAATCTTGCAATACGACACGAATCCGCATACCTATACTGTACGCATCATCAATAATGAATATCGTGAAATGCATCTTCTACTCTATGCACAAGGGGAACTTGCACCCTATATCAATCTCCCAGAAACCACCCTATATATAGGTGCTAATGAGGGAGAGAAAGCATTCACGTATACCATAACATTGCCACAGTCTATCGAACCCGGAGAGCGAAGCGCCTCTATTTTTGCGATTGAAGCGCCAGAATCAAAAGCCACAGACACCGGAGCCACCATTACATCGACAATATCAGTAGCACACCAATTAAAAGTGCAGGTTCCTTATCCAGGAACATTTGCAAGCGGAACATTCTATATTTCAGAATCGAATGTGAATGAGACAACAACATTTAATCTCAACATCATCAATAAAGGTACGGGGATGATTAAAGAGGTCACGAGTGAACTTCTCATTAGGGGACCGACGAATGAAATAATCAGACGGATACCAGGACCAACAGCAGCAGATATCCTGACGCAACAAAGCGAAAAACTAACGATTAACTGGCTTGCAAACACCAACCCTGGAGTCTATTACGCTGAATTCATCGTCAATTATGATGGCAAACAATTTATTGAGCGAAAAACATTCATGGTCGGCAATTATGCAATAGACATTGCAGAACTTCGTGTGAATGATTTCAAACTCGGAACAATCGCAAAATTCAATATTGACCTCGTCAATTCCTGGAATGAACCCATCGATAATGTCTACGCTGAACTCCAAATAATCGACGATAAGATGCAGGTTATCACAACAACAAAAACAATCAGCACAACAATTACACAACAATCAACAACAAGTATCTATGCGTATTGGGATACGCAGGGAATCCCTGCAGGGAATTATGATGTACGCATCATCCTGCACTACGCTGGAAAAACAAGTGAACGCATCTATAAGGCTGTCGTCGGAATTGATGCCATCAGCATCCAAGATACACAAGCGACAGGGAACGTCCTTGCACAGAAAACAGGCGGCAGTTCAACATCAGTACTCACAGTCCTTGTCATCATACTCGTTGTGATCAATGCCGGATGGTTCATCTACTTCAAATTTTTGAAAAAGAAGAAAACTGAAAAGTAAGACGTAAAAAAAAAATACTTCAAAATAAGAAAAAAAAAGCGAAACCTTTAAATATAAACTACTCCGAAGAGAAGAGTATAAATACATATTGAGTATATATTAGTATATAATGTAAGGGTGAAATTATGGATGGAATAAATACGCCGGCTGCAGCGCCAAAAGCAGACCTTTCTAAAACAACACTCGTCGTACTTGTCCTGTTAACACTCGTTATTTCTGTTGTCGGGACATGGAGTGTGTTAAATGAAGTGAATGGCCTACAATTACAATCAAGATCTCAAGGACCATCACAAGCATCTGCGCAAGTCGGACTAACAATCGCGCAACCAGCCGAGCCTGTAGTAACTACAGGAAAAGTGACATTTAATATTGTACAATAATAAAAGGTGAAAAAAATGGATATATCAAATAAAACATTGGCACTCGTTCTTATTGCGGCAATCGCAGTTTCGCTCGTCGGAACATTAGTAAGTCTAAACAAGGTTAATCAAATCACCGGGTTTGCAACCTCAGTAGGTGGTAATGCATCACTCTATGTCAACAGTACTGCATCCCTAAGATTCTCAACAGCAACAGTGGATTGGGGTACAGGATCAGTAAATGCAACAGCAGGAACATGCTACCTCAATACTGAAAGCGTAAAAACAGGATGCACATCATTCAGCACTGTAAGTGCAGGACTCGTCATAGAAAACGACGGAGACACTAACTTATCAGTAACACTCGTCAGCAATGCGACACCAACACAATTTATTGGTTCAGGAGCAACATTCAACTGGAAACTCAGCCAAAACGAAGCATCAAGCTGCCCAAGCGTAACACCAACAGCATACACACAAATAAACACTACCGCAATAACAATATGCACAGCACTAGAAGCATTAGACACAAGAGACACAATACTCATAGACCTCAACGTAAGCATACCACTAAGCGTAGTAACATCAAGCTCTGGACAAAAAAGAGCAACACTAACAGCAGTAGGAACATAAACGATCACAAGAAAAATTTGCTATCGCAAATCAAAAATTTTTAAGCTGTATAAAAGTATTCTATACTTTATATACAATAAAAAAAATAATTACGAGGTAATACACAATGGACATATCAAATAAGGGATTAGCATTATTGCTTGTGGCTGCAGTTGCAGTCTCAGTATTTGGAATGATCTTAAGCATAAACAAACTTAATATTATCCAAACCATGAAATCAGGGACAGGGTTTGCAACCGCGGCAGGTAATGCATCACTCTATGTCAACAGCACTGCATCCCTAAGATTCTCAACAGCAACAGTGGATTGGGGTACAGGATCAGTAAACGCAACAGCAGGAACATGCTACCTCAGCACTGAAAGCGTAAAAACAGGATGCACAGGATTCAACACGGTAAGTGCAGGACTCGTCATAGAAAACGATGGAGACACCAACCTATCAGTAACACTCGTCAGCGACAAGACCCCAACAACATTCATCGGATCAGGAGCAACATTCAACTGGAAACTCAGCCAAAACGAAGCATCAAGCTGCCCAAGCGTAACACCAACAGCATACACACAAATAAACACTACCGCAATAACAATATGCACAGCACTAGAAGCATTAGACACAAGAGACACAATACTCATAAACCTCAACGTAAGCATACCACTAAGCGTAGTATCAGGCGGTGCAGGACAAAAAATAGCAACACTAACAGCAGTAGGAACATAAAAAAATGCGTAAATTATTTTTTTTCTTCATTTTTTTGATCATATTGCCGGGCATAGTTGCAGTAGGCATACAATCCCCTCCTAAAGATACGAGGATAGTTGTTTTTGAACCATATAAAGAACTTGCCTACACATTTAATCTGGTAAATGCAGATTATATCCATTCATACAAGAATGCTCCTCCAGAACTTGATTCCGGGATACAAATTATTGATACTGCACAGGATTCTGGTCCACGATCAATTGCGGTAAATATTATACTTCCTGAAACACTTGCACCAGGAAAATATGTCATATATATTGGTGGTAAAGAGACGAGACCAGGTGGTGGGACAGTCGGTGGTGTTGCAGCAATCCAATCTGCAATCACTATCATCTCACTTTATCAAGGAATTTATCCGGAATATCTATTCACTACTACAGATGTTGGTGTTAATCAAACAAGTACATTTTCTATGACTGTCCATAATTATGGATCGCAGACAATTACTGCAATGCATGCAGTCATCGATATCTATTCGAGTGATAATACCCGTGTAGGAACAATCACTACATCAATTGATACGCTTGGTTCTAATGAAGAGAAGACATTGCAAGCAACTCTTGATGCTGCAAAATTCAATCTCCAACCCGGAACATATAAGGCAGTTGCAAAGTTCATCTCCGACGGAAAAGAGTATCCTGTGCAGGAGCGAGAATTTCGTGTCGGAAGCCTCAAAGTCGATATTGTTGATTGGACGCCAATCATCTATGTCAATACCACGAATAAATTTCAAGTATTTATCTCAAGCGACTGGGCAAGCCCTATCGAAAATGTATATGCAAAAATATATACTCCTGATAAAAAAGTCGTCAAGACACCAAATCTTGATGTCAACAAATTTCAGCGTGCAGCACTTGAAGGTTATATCGAAACAACAAATTATCCACTAGGAAAGACTCAATTAGATATTGAAGTGTTCTATGCATCAACTTCAGTACGTAAGACTGTTCAAGTAGACGTAGCACAGGCACCACCATCCTCTGCTGGAGCAAAGGCAGAAGTAGAGGAACCAAAACAAGTCGGCATGAATACTACCACATTGCTTATTATTATCGGAGGGATATTAGTACTCATCCTTATCAATATACTTGTATTCAAGAAAAAAACGAATAGCTCACCAACTACTCCACCTGTAAAACCACCTAAAATATAGAAAAAAATATAAAACATCTCTTCTTTTATACATGATGTCAATAAAATTCGCCATGGTAATCCTTCTAAGTATGCTCGCGGTAGGAACCATGATTCTTTATATGACAAAACCAACTATTACTGGTTTTGCAACAACAACAGGAAATACAACAGTTGTTGTTTCCTCGACCTCTTCAGTCCGATTTGCAGTCGCAAGTGTGGATTGGGGTACAGGATCAGTAAATACTACTGTCGGGACATGCACACTTAATACTGAAAGTGTAAAAACAGGATGCACAGGATTCACTGTAGTAAGCCAGGGGCTCATCCTCGAAAATGATGGAAATGCAAATATTAGCGTGACATTATACAGCAATGTAAGTGCTGCACAATTTATCGGAAATGGAGCAACATTCCAATGGAAGGTAACAAATAATGGTACTGAGACAGGATCATGCACGACGCCAACCCCGAGTAGTTATTCACCTGTTAATGTCAGTGTTGCCAATGCAACAACTATCTGTTCTAGTCTCGGCTATCCTGATGCTAATGACTCTTTAAGAGTCGATCTCAACATTACCATCCCACTTGCAGCAGTAACTTCATCCAGTGGATTACGTCTTGCATCCATCACTGCAACAGGAACATAACACTCTATGCAACATATATCCTCAACCATGAAAAAGAACAAAAAAACCTACAACGATACATTCCTACAATATGCACTCCTACTCATTATTGTCCTCTGCATTGGAGCAAGTATAACAATCATCGCATATTACAATTACTATCTCTATGACTATAAAGAGATCAATACTTCTGTTCGCGTGCAAAACAATTCCATGGGTCTCAATACTAATATTAAGGATTTAAGATTCGGTAAAATCTCTCCTGGCGGCGGTGGTACCCGATATTTCCATCTCTCCAGCGATCGATCTTCGATTGTTCGCATCAAAACCACTGGCCCTATAGATAAGTTTATCACACTTTCTGAGTATGAATTTATCCTCGAACCAAACGAGACAAAGACAATTACTGCAAGTATTGAAATCCCTGATTCGACTCCTGAAGGAAATTATTCGGGAAAGATCAGAGTCTATTTCTTTAAGAGATCATAATATCAGAAAAATAATTAATGTAGCGATTGCTATTAAATGCTATATAATTCATTAATAAATAGACCATATTTCTATAAAACAGCAAAATTTATAAATAATGTGCTATTAATTGCTATACATTACTGCAACCATGAAGAAAAAAGAAAAATCAACAGAGCAATTGAATCTTCGGATGCCTAAAGCATTACTGCATGATATTAACCTTATTTCTGAAATACTAAAAATTAATAAGTCCGAATGGATTAAGATTAAAATTGGAGAAATGGTCTATGAAGAGAAATCACGACTCCTTGAGCACTATTCAGAAAAACATAAAAAAGGCCTCATCACTGAAGCAGAATTCAAAAGAATCATCAATCAACAGTATGCCGTATAGTCAACACTGCGCGACATAAAAATATACTACTGAAACAATAAAAAGAGAACAGTAAAAAATCAAAAAAAGTGATAAGAAGAGACCAATAATAAGAAACGAACAAACATGAAAATCAAAGATTCCCAGTTGATTGGCGCACTCGTGATAACATTCATACTGATGTCTATTGTCCAACTCATCTATATCCAACACCAATCAAATAGATTTGCAAACACTATTCCGTCAACAACTGCACGTGCATTTGCAGAAGTCAATTTTTGTCTTAACATCCCTCCTGAACTGAATAACACGTGCAACTTCACCATTCCCTGGGGATTCAATTATAACTGCAGGATAAATGTTACTGATGCAAACGTGAATAGCACATTCACATTCTACTCTGCATTTATCACGAGTCCTGAACTTTTCAATATCAGTCAGAATGGGACAGTCGCATTCAACCCGCCGGAATCTGCAATCGGCAACCACTCATTCCAAGTCATTGCCTATGATAATTCAGGATGCATAAATAATTATGCAATGCAGGTATTTTCCCTCGAAATCTATGAATTCAATCATCCACCTGTACTGATAAGAAATATCCCCAGTCAGCTCTTTGACGTCGGCATGAGTACAATCTTTTATCTTCACGACTACTTTATGGATCCTGATGGTGATCCACTCAATTATACTGTTATTATGCTCAATAATGATCCAACGAGTGCGACAGCACCTGAACAAATCGTAAGCATCCAAATCGCTAATGATTCACAGACGACAGTACGTGCGCTTGATTGCGGGGCAGTGACGACATACTTTTATGCAGAGGATACATTCCTTTATACCGGGGCGTATTATCATCAGAGTACGCCAAGTAATCCGGTGAATTATTCAGTCAGTTGCCCACAGAATGCCATATTAAGTAGTTCAGGAACCGGAGGCGGAGGAGGCGGGGGCAGTGGTATTGTAGAAAACTGCATTTCTGAATGGATTTGCGGCAAATGGTCCACGTGTATGTCAAATGGGACACAAACACTTAAATGTGATGATAAGAATGGGTGTAATAAAAATGACCTTACAAGATATTTTTATAAGAATTGTACGTATGTTCCTGAAACTGTTTCATGCACTGAATCATGGACTTGCACTAATTGGAATATATGCGCGAACGGGATACAATCACGCACCTGTTCTGACACTAATTCTTGCGGGAGTATCGGTCTCAAACCTAATGAAACACAGAGCTGTATTGAAGCAGCTTCCTGCTTGAATGGGATACAGGACGCGAATGAAACCGGTATTGATTGTGGCGGCGAATGTAAGCCGTGTGTTATTATTGAGAAACCCGCCACCGTAACTGGACCGGACTATATTGCAATAGTCGCGATTGCATTCTCAGTCTCATTTTTAGGACTGTTAGGCTTTGCATATCGAAAAACAATTAACACATTCATTTCAAAACTCCTCGGCGCCATAGGTGCAATCCCGAAAAAACCCCTACTCATCCCTGATAAGGATAAACGCGAACTTATCGAAATTCTTCGAACCATGCAAAAAGGTCACAGCGAAAAAAATAAACGGCAATTCATGACTGCATCTTCAACATTCGTGAGAAAATATTATGAAAAAATATTCGGAGCAGAAGTGATGGATATACAAGATTTCAAAAAACAACTTGCAACAATAAAAGAAAAACGCATCATCCCACTCCTCGAAGCATATGATCAAAAGATCCGGACCATTGAAACCCCCGCATACAAATTCAAAGAAGGAGAAATGCAGGCATTCATTGATGAGTCAATCGCGCTCCTCTATCTTACCGCAACATTTACAGAAACTGATGCAGTAAACTGCGCGAAAGAACGTAAAGGACCACACACTGGAATCGAAGGCTGCTATACGTTAATGTCCAATATTGCGCTCGCACTCTCATTTAGCGAAGTACTTGCTGCAAAGGCGCTCTATCAAGAACTCAGTACCGTATATGCCGCACTTTCTGATACAGATAAGAAAGCGATCTATGCGGATATTATGCACGCATACCATGCCATCAAGTATCGCGGGATATTTCAGCATAATTAATGAGGAGATAGCACTAAAATGGAAATCATTAACTATTCAAATATTCAATCTCAGGAATACTAGAAAGGGACTATTTTATGAGTTTTATTATCTCTGGTGTAGAATAGATTGTTATGCGATCTTGTTTTTTGAGTGCTTTGTCGTTTGACCATATAGGACAATGGAGTTTTAGTGCGAGTGCAAAATACATAATATCATCGGGGTCGGGCGTGGTCTTTTTTGCTTCTGCTATGTATTGCTGGAGTTCTATTTGTGGTATTATTCGTATGATTTTCTTGAGTATGTGCATTATTTGCTCTAATTCTTCTTTGCTTCGTGAAGTTTTTGTTAATATTTCTTTTTGGTGTTTTTCTATCTCAAGCAGTATGTATTCTGGTGTGTAGAGTGTTATGCTCATATCAAGCAGTAGTTCTGTTGTTTTCGATTCCTTGATTAATGCAGCAAAGATGATATTTGCATCTACGACGAGGTTCATTTGTATTTTTCTGCTGCTTTTTTATTCACTTTTTTTCCGAGTGTTAATGCATCTTTTTCCGTCATCTTGCTTTCTCGTGTGAATTCCTTGAATTTCTGGAGCATTCCTATCCGTTCTTGTATTGCTGCTCTTGCTACTGCACTCCAATTCATTTCTGGAAATGCATCCATACTATTTTTTAGTTCTTCAGGTACTGATAATGTTAATGTAGTCATAAGATCCCTCCATATATTAACTATATTATGTGTAATATGTGCTAATATTTAAATATTATGATAATAATAATTGTGGTTGGTGCGGTACTGTTTGTCCGTCGGATGTTGGCTGTGTTGATGGTACGCGTAAATGTTCGACAGGTCAGGCATTATGTGGTTCTCCTGCAACTATTCCTGTGCTTGTCCCTTTTTCTACGAGTCGCGTAGTGATTGGTATTTTTGATTTGCGTAGCCTACTGTCGAGAAGAATGTTAGTGCTATAGCATAGAGTGCTATCTTCTTGAATACGCGATTCATACTTCTCGTCTATACTCTACTATTTATAAAGTTTATAGAAGTTACCACTAAAAAAGGGCAATATTAGATATTTTTCCCGTTCTTCTAACCTAATTCGAAATATTTATAAACAGAAATAACTAAGATAACAAAGAATATATAAATAGATATATTAATTAAATTAAGTAAGCTAAGTAAACTAAGTTAGATAACTTATCTCTAGACGATGGCAAATATCAATATCCCAATCCCAAACGAACTGCACAAAAAACTCAAACTCAAAGCAGTAGAAAAAGACATCACCATCAAAGCATATATCATTGCAATGATGGAAAAAGAACTTAAATAAAAATTCGAGAAAAATTTGCTATCGCAAATCAAAATCGAGAAAGCAAATTTTTGGGTTGTATAAAAGTATTCTATACTTTATATACAATAAAAAAAACATCAAAAAAATGGTCAATATCAATATCCAAATCCCGGACGAACTGCACAAAAAACTCAAACTCAAAGCAGTAGAAAAAGACATCACCATCAAAGATCAGATTATCCGCATCATCGAAAAAGAAGTTATGCCAAAAAAAGAGCGATAAGAAAAACCAAAAAAAAGAAATAAAGAAAAAGAAACAAGAAGAAAACAATAAAAAGGAAATAAGATTCCATGAATACCAAAAACAGCATCAGTAAAACAATCATATTCAGCATCATGCTACTTGTCAGTATCGGTATTGCATCCACACTGCTTACGAATCACTATGTCAATACACAAGGTTCAAAAATTTATACTGACCAGGATCTTATCTGCCATTGGACGATTAATGAATCAGTAAATGCAAATGTGACTTTGTACAACGGCGCCACACTTAATACCACACAAACAAATATTGCATGCAGTGCAAATACTGGATGTTCAACAAGCGGGGCAGGGATTGTTCCTGCACAATACACGACAAAAGGGGAAGTATGGATTTGTTCAGTACGATACGCCATGGGATCAGTATTAGACGAACAAAATTTTTCATTTACTATTGACGACACAGTCCCCACATATCCTCGGATATATTTTTCCAATGGAACAGAAATATCAACCAATACCACGGTAAGTATTCCTGAGGATGCGAACAGTGCATTCATCATCAATTCAACAGACGCAGATGGAGACAGCATCCACTATCAAGTTGCATCAAACACCATTAGTTGCACCATTCAATCATCGAATGGAACCATCACCTGTGCACCAACACTCGAATCACAAATAGGCATTCGGGAGCTTCGATTCAGATCAGAAGATAATACTACCGGTGCAACACGAGGATATACTAATTTGTCCATTAATGTAACGCCGACCAATGATCCGCCGTTTTTTAGTCCGACGCTGAGCGATAAAACCAAATATGAATATCAAGCAGTAAACTATACCATTACCGGTGCAGATGATGAATCAAACACTCCCTATACCTTCTCCCTTACCTCAGACCTTGCAAATTTAATTATTGTGAATACCTCCAATACCACCGCACGTATCCAATTCAACAATTCAGGTCAGGATAATGCAACTTATTGGGATAGGGGAAACCACACCATTAACGTGACTATAGGTGATAGTGATCCTACTAACCCCAGAAATTCCACTTTCTCATTCAATCTCCAGATCATTCCTGTAAATCACTTGCCAGTCATTGCGCTTATTGCAAACAAAACAGGAATACAAGGAGGAAGTTTACTCTTTACATTCAATGCAACAGATATTGATAATGATACACTCACATTCTTTACGAATGATTCATACTATACAGTCACTAATCTCCCGAATACCCATAATTCGTCAGGTGTAACATTCGGTGAGGCACGCATCAATATCACCAATCTCACCAATAATCATGTCATTCATCGATATATTTCAATCAGTGTTTCTGATACTAAACAGAACGCGAGCCAGAATGTGTTCATTAATATCACGAATACCAATGATGCACCAATAATCTACCAGAACAGTACTGCAGCGATAAATACCCTCAATAATTCAAATATCGAAAATCTCACTGCATATATTAATATCCCGTTCGTCTATCAAGTCAATGGCACAGATGTGGATATATTCACATACGCAAATGACAGCATCAGCTACACTTCAAATAATTCTAATGTATCCATCAATACCACTACCGGCATCATCACGAAAACATTCCTTTCACCGGCAAGCATCCCATTTATTATTACACTTACTGATAGCCATGGCGCAACAGCAAATAAGACCGGACTCATCACCGTGCTTCCTAATAATAATCCTTATTTCACGCAAGAACCGCTGCCAGCACTCAACTGCTTCGAGTATGATGCCACGAATTATCCACAAAATTGCACATATAATTTAAGTCTCTACGTCAATGATTCTGACCTCGGAGATTATGTTGATAGATACTATGATAATACTACACTATTTGATATCAATATCACCACCGGAATAATCCAATTTAGTCCACTCCAGGATGATATCGGAACACGCCAGATACGACTCAATATCAGTGATTCCCGTGGAGGAATAAATAATACCATTCTTAATCTCACCATCAGTAATACAAATAACGCACCAAATCTCAATACGATCCCTACAGGATTTGGGAGTGGGGTCTATATTACTGTTGGACAAGTGTTCAATTACGTGGTCAGTGCAAGTGATTTGGATCTCTCTGCACAAGGTATTGTTGAGAACCTCACATTTAATGCAAGCATCAGCGGGCCTAATCCAAACCTATTTACAATAAATAAGACATCAAATACTACAGGCCAGATTACATTCACGCCACTTGTAAGTGATACGGGCGAATATACTACCAATATCAGTGTCAGCGACAGGAATAATAATATGAGTATACAGACTGTGACGTTCAGAGTCTATAATGTGACGACTGCACCAAATATCACGCAAATTACACCTTCGGGAACACCACTCATCAATGGAGGAGTCAATACCTCCTGGCTAAACACCAGCCTCTTCCCCGGGATGCAAACAGGAATAACAATTAATGAAAACGAGAGTTACACCTTTAATCAAAATACCACCATTGACACACAATATGCAAATACTGCACACTATGCATGGTATATCAATAATGCACTCAATTCGAGCAGTAGCGCGTTCCCACTCACATTCGGATTCTTTTCTAACAGGCAATATAATATTTCGCTTCTTGTTACTGATGATTTCGCGAAAAATGCGAGTTTTTATTGGAATGTCAGCGTCACTAATATTAATAGGGCGCCTGTACTCCGCAATAATCTTACGAATCTTGTCGTAAATGGAACAACAACATATAGTAATTATTTCTCGTATACGAATCTGTCTGTACGATTCATTGACCCTGATGATGATTTGAATAGTAATAATCTTATTGATGGCAATGAAACAACGACGCTCAGTTTTGATCTTGCAGACAGTAATTATTCATGTCAATACGCAAATTTTACATTTACAAGTACAGACCTCAAAGTGAACGCGAAGGGTATTGGTGAATGTCTCGTCACGTTCAAAGCAGCTGATAGCGAAAATAATCTTTCAGTACTCGGATCCAACCAAGTCCAGATAAATATTACTGCGATCTCAGAGGAAACTACTAATGATCGCATCGTCTATGTCTCTCAAGGTGGTGGCGGAACACAAACACAGATAATCACGATTCCTATTCCTCAGGAGATTGAGACACCAAAGCCTCTGAGTATTATTTCGCCGCAGCTCATCAATATCTACCGTAATGACACCATTAGAATCCCTATTATCCTTAATAATACCTGGAATGATACTCTTGAAGGCGTCACCATTAGCGCATATACGAACGCAACCAATGTCTCGTTCTTTTTTGATAAAACATATTTCCCGAGACTCTACCAGAATAAGACTGAAGAGATTGTACTCACAGTCAGCAATTATAAGGGCGACGGACATTATGAACTCCAAATCATTGGCGAAATCACCAATCCCCGATATACTGATAAGACGACCATTTATATTAATTCTGCTGAAATGCGCACTGAAGCTGAAGAACTCGAAAATAAGATCTCATTTGCACGCGATCTGCTCAGCAGTAATCCTGAATGTATGGAATTGAGCGAACTCTTAACACAGGCAAAAGTAGAACTCTCCAAACAGAATTATAAGAAGGGCGCAAAAATCGTTGATGATGTCGTGAACGGATGTAAATATCTTGTGAGTAATACGAATAAAAAGGTCGAAGAAAAACCTGCGCGCGATTTCATTAAACGCTTCGATTGGCAGCAAAAATATACTGATTATGCGATCATGGGAACATTTGGCCTCATCTTTGTCATGGCCGCAGTCTATATCTTCCGTAAAAAGAGCGCTGAAGAGAATATCTAAAAGAAAATTAAATCATTACAGTTAATATACAGTGTGTATCAGCAATCACTCACGCATTCAATTTCTCATAGAGTGCATGTATCCTGAAGAATACGGATTTCTTTTCTGCAGGAGAAAGACGACGATAGATATCAAGTGCAGAAAGATAGGTCTTCCGTGCAGCATTACTATGTTTTTTAGCCAATTGCGCATATGCCTTTTCTATAACAAGATACAATTCTTGCAGCGGTTTACTGATGTGCTCTTCAGCCAAGACATGATCGCGCAGGAGAGGTTCGGGGTTTACCGGTAAAGACGCGGGATTGAGAGAAAAAGATTCAGGGAGCACAAGAGGAGATAGCGGCGAGAGTTCTGCAGGTAGTGGTTCTCGCGATAACGATCCCCGTAATGACAATTCTTGCGCTAACGATTCTCGGGATAACGAAGAGGCAGTAGTTATCGTAGCTATCTGCGGCGCATTCACTCCGGATTCTTTTTTGAACCACTTCTCGAGAAGAGATTTTTTTGCTGTGCCTGATTGATCAATAATCGATTCATCGACAATTTCACGTAATGTTTTCAGGAAGGATTTTGTTTCAGGAATACTTAATTCAGTGGATTTAAAATACGTTAACTCGGTAAGTGTCTGGAGCATCATATCAATTTTCTGCCGTGTCTCAAGCTTCAGAAATGCTTTATCCAGTTCTTGACCTAATTCTTCATACGTAAATTCATAATCGAGTTTCAGAAGTTCTGAGAAGAATCCTTTGATGAGCAAAAATAATTCATTCGTATCCGAGAACTCTTTTTGTAATTCAATATCTATTTTTCGAAGATAAGACTGTTTAACAAGTAGCTTTCGTTCTACTTCAGACACCTCTTTTTCCATAAGAACGATTATGATAAACCTTATTTAAATAGTTTTGCTTTTATAGGGGGTTGTCGGAAAATAAACTTCGTTTTTAGCATCGCTCGTGTTAAGATGTGGCTTCAAAGGAAAATAGTGTCATTTGCAATTCTACACTATTTTCTTGATGATTCTTAGAGAACACTCACACCTTGATGCTAAAACTATTTTCCGACAACCCCCTTTTATAGCGCACATATTTGTCTCTCAAGAAATCACAAAATCATAACATATATAAATACTATATCTATACCGATATAGCTATTACGATATATCGACGCAGTGCTGCGCGGTGATATATCCGGTTGAACAGGATATCCTGCGGCGTATGCGCCATGGATGGAACCAATGATTAAAAGCAATCTCCGATTTATTGTACTCAAAATTCTCGATACTCAAGAGATGTCAGGATATGGCCTTGTGAAAGAGATCCATACATTTACGAAAACATGGAAACCCAGTTATGGATCAATCTACCCGCTCCTTAAGGATCTCCATGCAAAAAAACTTGTTGCAGTTCACGAACAGGGCCGAAAAAAACTGTATACCATCACTGCACAAGGTCATAAACGCGTCCAAGAATTTGAAAAAAATAAGGAAGAAATTTTTGATCGTGCAATGGACTCTATTAAGAATATGGAACTCATCTGTGACAAAAAAGAAATCGATTTTATCTATAAATGGCATCAGCATATGCGTAGTGACCCACTCCCCTTTAAAGATATCAGTGCGCAAGTCCATGAACTTGCGGAACTCCTCATGACCATTAGTGCGAATCCTCAACTTAGTGCACAATATCCAAAAATACAGGGTATTCTTCGACAAACCATTCAAAAATTGCGCATCATTGAAAAAAGGAAAAAAGCATGACAACCCCATTAGTAAAACACGGATCAAAAAAAGATAGCACGCCAATGATTGAATTGAAAAATGCGTGGAAAATCTATCAAATCGGTGAAGTAAAAGTTGAAGCGCTCCGCGGCATTAATCTTAAAGTGTTCAAGGGAGAATTTGTTGCAATCCAAGGACCATCAGGGTCAGGAAAAAGTACGGCCATGCATATGGTGGGTTGTCTTGATGTTCCGACGAAAGGAAATATTTATCTGAATGGTAAAGATATTTCTCATCTTGAAGAATCAGACCTCGCGCAAATCCGCGGGAAAAAGATCGGATTTATCTTCCAAAAATTCAATCTCATCAATACGCTCAGCGCGCTCGAGAATGTGATGCTCCCCCTGATGTTTCTTGATGTTCCTGAACCTATCAGACGCAAAAAAGCTGAAGAACTCTTACGCGCGGTAGATTTAGGAAATCGGTTTGATCATAAACCGAATGAACTTTCCGGCGGTCAACAACAACGCGTTGCAATTGCGCGTGCACTCGCCGTTGATCCTGAAATCATCCTCGCGGATGAACCGACCGGGAACCTCGACAGCAAATCAGGAACAAGTGTGATGGGATTCCTGCAGGATCTCCATGCAAGGGGAAAAACAATCATCCTTGTCACGCATGATGATAAACTTGCGCGATATGCCGAACGTATTGCGGTCCTTAAAGACGGAGAGATCATTGGAATTGAGAATGGCTCACGTCATGCAAAGAAGATAGATAGCTCGATTATTGAAGAAGGATAAAACAAGAAAGATAAAGAAAAACGATTATAAAAAATATAAACAAAGATTTAGAAAAAAAACAATTATAAAAAACAATAATAAGAAGTATAAAAAAGAAAATATTAAAAATAAACGATTATAAAAAAATATTAAGGAAATACATTATCAAAAATAAAAAAACAATTATAAAAAATATAAACAAAGATTTAGAAAAAAAACAATTATAAAAAACAAAAAAACAACGCAGGTGATTTATATGAATACTATGAACAGACATACAAAAAAAATCTTTGGACTTGTCATCGTACTCTTACTCGCACTTACGACCATTCACTTGGTGAGTGCAGTATCTGCAGTACGCGTGAGTTTAAGCAAATATGAACCCTACCCTGCAACACCCGGGCAACTCGTGAAAGTATGGTTCCTCGTCACCAATGACGGCGACACCGCAGCAGATAATGTGATCGTAGAAGCAGTACCCGAATATCCCTTCGCCACCTATAGTGGAAACAATGTTAAAAATATCGGGTTCATCGGCCCACAAAGTGAATATCTCGTCGATTTCACATTCAAAGTTGATGAAAATGCCGTACAAGGAAATAATATCCTAAAAATGAAATATAAAGAAGCATCGCTCGCGAATGCTATTGCGCAGACCATGGACGCAACAATTTTTATCCAAAATCAGGATGCAACACTTGCTATTGATGGTGTACACCTTGAACCAACAGAAATTATGCCTGGAAGCGATGGAACCATCACGATCACGGTAAGAAATACTGCACAATCAACATTTACCAATATTAATCTGAAACTGTATTTACAAACCGTAGTAGGTTCAACAGTTGTTGATCTTCCCTTCGCACCTATGGAGAGTAGCGCTGAAAAAAAGATTTTCAAACTTGAACCAGGACAGACTGACGATTTTATATTCAAAATTCGCGCGTATCCTGATGCACTGTCTAAAATTTATAAGATACCATTCACCTTAAATTATTATGACTCTCTCGGCAACCAGAAAAATAAGTCCGACGTCATCGGTGTCGTAGTAAATAGTAAACCGGACATTGCAATTATTATTGATAAGACTGATATGTCCATGCAAAAACGCGCAGGAACAATCAGTTTCAAAATCATCAATAAGGGCCTCAGTGATGTTAAATTCGTGAACGTTATTCTCAAGGACACTGAAGATTATGATATTCTCTCAAATTCTGCAACAGTATACGTAGGAAATCTGGCATCTGATGATTATCAAAGCGTAGAATACTCGGTGATCATGAATACTGAGAAGAATAGCGTGCCATTTCCTATTACTGTCCAATATCGTGATGCAAACAATAAACAGTATGAAACAACACAAGATATCACCTTCAACGTCATTGATAGTTCAAAACTGAAAGATGCGCAAAACAGTGGCGGTGGAATTACAATGACTATTGTCATCGTCGTCATCCTCAGTATTGGCGCATTTATCTATTTTAGAAATCGCGCAAAAAAGAATAAGAAGGCGCAATTCAATTAAATCTTTTTTATTTTTTCTTTTATTCTGGCCCGAGGAAGCAATGCTCAAAGACTATTTCAAACTTGCAATCGAAAATATCACGCAACGTAAATTGCGGTCATGGCTGACGGTCATCGGCATAGTCATTGGAATCGCTGCAGTTGTCGCATTAATAAGCCTTGGGCAGGGTGTTAAAAAAGTCATTACTGATGAATTTGCAAAGATGGGGACAGACAAGATTATTATCCAGCCATCAACTGATTTCTATGCATCAAGCGGTATTCCCACACTAAGCGAACATGATATCGAAGTCATTCGCCGGGTGAAGGGAGTAGAGGAAGTGGGCGGAGTTCTCATGAAATCCGGCCGTGTTGATTTCAAAAAAAATGTCTATTTCACTATTGTTCTTGGGATCCCGACTGACGAAACACAGAAACTTATTGAAGAAACATATACGTTAGCATATGTCAACGGGCGATCGCTCAAGGCAGGAGATAACTATAAGGCAACGATCGGGTATGATCTTTCAAAAGAAAAAACATTCAATAAACCAATCACTGTTGGCGACCGCATAACACTTGAAGGTAAAGAATTTGAAATTGTGGGGCAGACTAAGCAGACTGGAGACCCGGGTATGGATAGCGCCATCATTATTCCGATAGAAACTGCGCAAGAACTCTTTCACGCAAATACTGCAAATACCGCAGGAACTCACGAAGAGAACGGCATTATTGTGCGTACGGCACTCGGCGAGGATCCGGTTATTGTTGCAGACAATATTAAACGCGCAATGCGACGTGATCGTAATCAAAAAGAGGGTAGTGAAGACTTTCAAGTCCAAACAACCGCGGAACTCGTCGAATCATTCAATGTCATACTCAATGCACTCTCCGCAATTATTATTGGTATTGCAGCAATCTCCCTTTTTGTCGGCGGTGTTGGTATTATGAACACCATGTATACTGCAGTGCTGCAACGCACGAATGAAATTGGTGTGATGAAAGCAATCGGCGCGCGTAACAGTCACATTCTAAAACTCTTCCTTATCGAATCAGGAATGCTGGGGCTCATCGGCGGGGCAATCGGAGTTCTTATCGGTGTTCTGCTCAGTAAAATTATTGAATTTATCGGAAAGAATTTTCTTGACACTTTACTCCTTCGCGCATATTTTCCCTGGTATCTCATCCTTGGCGCACTCGCATTTGCATTTATTGTCGGTACACTCTCCGGGTTGCTTCCTGCACGGCAAGCCGCAAACATGAATCCTGTTGATTCACTCAGGTATGAATAAAAAAACAGAAAAGAAAAAGAAAAAACAGAGAAGAAAAAAATGATCAAGGATTTTTTTAAACTGGCAGTTGAAAATATTACGCACCGGCAAGTACGGTCGTGGCTTACGATACTGGGTATCATTA
>JBBAAQ010000017.1:0-36528 GCA_041658255.1 Candidatus Woesearchaeota archaeon | reverse complement strand
ATAAAAGGAAAATACGGAAGTAGCGTACGCTCTAAAAAAGTAAGAACCATAAGAACAGAAATATATGGCAGGTTAACCTGCCACAACTTATTTTCTTACTTTCAAAGACTTTTAGGATGGAGCCTATTTTTTCACAAACTTTATAAGTTATCTTCCTCTAAAGTTCATTGTATGGGAACTGCAGAAAAAGAGTGGTATAAAAATTTTTATAATACTGTTTTAAGGTGTATGAATTCGTTGTACGATATACATTCTGAAATTGCTACATACGTAGATAAGGCTACAAATTCTGGGTATTTCTTATCAGAAAAATTTTGTAAACTTCTTGAACGATGCCATAAAAATGAAATCACTATTCTCAGTATTATTGATAGAAACCTTTCTAAAGCAAAAAAAGAAATTGAAACACATACGAATGTCATTCATGCAAACGTCAAAGATCAAGAAATCATTCAGGGAATGGAATCTATCCTTAATGTATTAGCAATATATGAACGCGATGTTGAAATAATTAATAGAAGATTATTATTACAACAAAAGTTTTGCAGTCTTAAAACAAAAGAATCACTTAAAATATTTATAGCTGCATGGGATGACGAAGTCAAAGTACAAGAAGAGATTATTAAAGAGTTTGTTAAAAGTTCTAAATATAGACCTAAACTGGTCGCTGCATTAAAAACATTAAAACAGGGTGTTCTTGCAGGAGCCGGAGCTGCAGGAGTATTATACATTGTTAATACATTCTTTTTTAACCCGTTTCATTTAGAAAATCCTACTGAAACTACCCTAGCATTAGGATTACTTGCAACACTTATGACCTTATCCTATGAAATGTCCTCTTGGCAAGAAAAAATTAATCAATTGACAAACAACGCCATTATTAAACTCAGGTACTACACAAAATAAAACTAATAGTAATTCTCCGACCGTGTATTACATTTAATAGTGTCTTCGATTGTGACAGTTGGGTGTGGTAATTGGGCGGGGCTATCGATTTTTTATAATTTTTATTCTTCTAGAAAATCTTCACTGATCTCGAACTCATCTTCGTCTAACGAATTGCTTGTCACGGTCTTTATAGGTGTCTTTGATTCCTGTGTTGCAGGTTTTTGTACAGTGACCGGCGGTATATTTCCATCGTATTTATTCGTCTTGAGTGTGACTTCTTTTGCATGGTCGAGTTCTTTCAATTCCTGGACAGGATCAAGATCAGTATAGACCAAGTCTGCCGTGAATTCGAGTCTTCCTGTGATATTATTTTTTGCGCGTCCGAGAACTTTTGCTTGTACGCCAAGGAGATCTGTCTTATATTTTTCGAATAAATCAGGTTGCAGACGTATTGCATCAATTTCTGCATCAGTAAGTTTCAAAAGTTTTTGTGTCTGCGCCTTCCATAAGGTCACACGTACATTTCCTGTTCCGTCATCGAGGTAGATGGAGACAACATAATTATGGTTCGGAGTTACTGCGCCGTGTACATCGCACATGAATGCGTCACCGGTAAGTCTTGCACGTTTATTACATTGTGGGCATACTTCAAAAAATTTGATGTCAAAGACTTGTACAATGGTTCCGAGTATTTCACCACTCGTATTTTCCTGTAATTCGCTCACGTGTTTTTTATCATATTCGACATGTTCACGGGTAATAATCGTAACATCTGCAGGGTTGATGATGATTTTACTGCTATCACCCATGTGGAGTTCTTTGCGGCCCATATTATCACGGACATATGCGCCTTTGATTTTGAGTACATCTTCTTCTTTTATCTGGGCAAAATCATCTGTCTTATCATTCCAGAACACGACGCGAATAGATCCTGTCTCGTCGCCGAAGAGTAGATTTGCGACTTTTCCTTTACGTTTCTCTGTTGCAAATTCACGCATTTCGTACTTGCGTAATACTTTTCCTGCAACATCAACTGATCGCATCCCGATAAGAATATCCTTGATTTTAAGATCGCCCGACATATCAAAAAGCTTGATTCCATGTTCGTTTGCAATAATATGTGCTGCGCCATCCTCACTGACCAGACCATAGAGTGCTTCGACCTTCTGGCTGATCTGCGCCTTGATTTCAGCTTCTGATTGTCCGGTCTTCTGGCTGATTTTGAGTATAATATCTTTTAATGGAACACTTATCATCATAAACCCCCTCTAGAAGATGTATTTCCTTTATTGTTTAAATGTGTTGCGGTTATACCTTGCACTAGCGTACTATTAAAGGAATTCCTACCATATAAGCATTTCCAATACTTAAATCATGGCTAATAATACCGTAGGGTCCATTGCTTGTGAAAGGGATTGTTGTTTCAAATCCGTCGGTCGTGATTATCGGGCTATAGGGTGCCCGTACATCGTAGAGTATATCTGATTTTTTATCCCAATATTCAAATATCTGATAATCTATTTTTCTATCCATAATATCCGTTCCGTCGATATAGATCTTGACAGGATCCCATATCAGTCGCACTTTTTGTTGTGCTTCTGATTGGAGTGTATCTTTAAACGCCACTTTAAGATTGACAAATCCGGGTTCTAATAAATCCTGCACTACAATCTGTTGCATATTGCCGCCGAGTACTACTTGATCTGTTTCAATCTCATTGCCTGATGAATCTATCGCCGTAACAAGGATGAATCGTTCTGCATTACTCTTCGTATCGCTCAGTGTCGTATCAGTAATGACCGCAAGATATCTCTTTTCGTTTTTAAGATAATATAATTGATTCTCTTCCAATGAAACATTCTCTTCTTTGCCGTCTTTTATAAATTTATATTTGAAAATACAATAACTCCCTTTCTCACTCGTTTGCACTTCGCATACCGGGTCTTGTATCATGCTCATGGTGTCGTAGGTTATAGGGATGCTGTTGACAATATCAAGGAGATGATAAGGAACTGTTTTTTTGACATCGACCATTTTTTGCGGAGGAGTCAAATCAGCATTCTTCTCAGCAATATACACCGCATAACTCGTTACATCTTTTTCAGTATTTGCATTCCAACTCACAATAACTTTGTTTCGTGCATGTTTCATATTTGCAAGCGTTACGCCCGTAACAGGAATCGGTGCCAAGGGGTCGCGCAAGGTAAATGCAAATTTAATAATCACTGGTTTTTGGATGATTTGTGCAGTGCCATTAATTGTTTCAAGTTTTTCGTAGGTATAATTCGTCTTTAAACAGAGTCGTACTTTATTATCGACCTTTTGACAGGTTGGCGCATTAGCGACTCTTTTAGACGTATACGTATCCACCCCTTTATAGAGCGGAATTTCAGTGAGTGATAATTCTTTATCGAACGGGTTGCTTTCTTTATCCATAATCGGGACAAGTGTAGTGAATGTATGTTTGACCTTATCGTTCGTCGTATAGGTGAATGTTGTTTTGTCTGTTTCTGTTTTGACTATCACTAAAAAATCTCCTGTAGTGTTTTGTGCAAGTCGGCATTGACAATTTTCCTGTAGTCCTTGAACGCATTGTTCAACACTTTCCAGATATACTGCAATCTGTTCCTCATTCCAATTCTCTTCGCAACCATCCTTCTCGAGCGATACATTGATTCCTTGCGTTGCATATACTGAAGAAACCGTGGTGTTGAATAATGCCATTTGTGATTTAACGCAATCAATAGGTAATGCATCACTTGTAGTACACTTATCCATTGTTGTTACAACAAATCCTTTCAGATGATTGATGAGTCGCATATCAAATGGAATCGTGGTTGTAAATGAGGGAGTGATGCTATAAGTTCCAAGGAGTCCTTTACCTTTTATTTCGTCATTAGCGGTTTGTTGATATTGTGATGTTTCAGTACCCGTATATCCCCATGCCCTCGCGTATCGCATGACTTTTTCTACATATTCATAGTCAGGATATCCGGTACATCCACTGGTTTGACTTCCACTTGCAGGGGGGTTGTTATCTCCTCCCCCATTATATCGTCGAAGTGCCGCGTTCCAATTTTGATATTGTTTTGAAACAGGACCAATACATTGTGTACCGCACGAACTTTTACTGCCGCAACTCACATACTTTCCTGCTGTACGACAATTTACCTGGCATGAATAATAGATTGTTTTTCCTTGCGCGCGAATATATTCATATTTAATGATTTTTATTCCTGCACGTATCTGACATTTAGGGTCGTTTTGGAATTCTTGCCATGTGCATTCGTTGCCTGCAATGCTCTTAAACGTGGCTTCAATTACTTGGGTAAGACCATATGCTCCTGCAGTGCTTCCTGCGCGAGGGTTTCCCCCCGATTCCTGGGTGATCAATCCAAAAATTATTGGCGAGGGGACGCCTTCGCTCTGCGCAGTATCTTGAATATATTGGATAAGACCGAGTGTTTCTAAATTCTTTTTAGTCTTATCGAGATTTGCGCGTTCCTGCACCGATAGTGCAGGTGTTGCAGTCGTCGTAGGTAGTGCAGTATTACTTGGCGCATTTGTTGTGCTTGTTGCAGGCGCAGTGGTGCCGAGTGGTTTATTTACTTCAAGCGTCACAATTTTTTCAAATGTATTCGTATTTCCTTTGATATCGCTTGCCTTTGCAGCAAAGTTATACGTATACATTGAATCGTCTGTAGGTGCAGTAAGTACGCATGTTCCCCCGAGACGTGATTTTTTTGCAGTCTCAGGATCAGTCGTGAATGTGCATTCAATATCAATATTGTTGTAAGGATCAGAGGAACTTTTTGTATTTACGGTGTATTTTGTTGTCGGAGAAAATAGTATGACTTCTTTTTTCGTAACACCCTGTATAGTTATACTACCTTGGATATCGAGCGTTGGCGTAATTGTCACACAATCCTTTCCACTATTATCGATGGTTATGCTGATTTTTACTTTCTGATCGCCTGTCAGATATCGCGGTTTGATAAAGAAATTGCTGATTTTCCAGTCGGTATTGTCTGTTGTTTGACAAATAGTTTGTCGGGGGAGGAGTGCACCATACTCATCACAGAATTTATAGAAACAACCCGTACCGTCTGTTGCACATGATGTTGTTGCAGCGCAAGTATTTTTATTACAAATTGCTGAACACGCTTTACTCGTTTGATCAATATCTAATTTAATATTATTTGCCGCGAGAGTTTCCGGGGTATATATGCATGCAGGATTAATAACTGTACGTTTACCGCTTGTCTGAATTCCTGAAACCCCACCAATCAAAATATTACTCGTTATCTGTTTTGGTGAAACCTCGAGATGAAGGTGAAAACTTCCTTGTTGAGAACCTGTGTCGCCGACTTCGCCGATTTTTTGTCCTTGAGTTATCACGTCTCCTATTTGAACATCAACTTTACTCATATGGAGATATGTTGTACTCATACCTCCATGATCTATGATCATACCATTATATCCTTCGATTGTTCCGGTAACTGTACCGTCTGCAACAGCAACAACAGGTGTTCCTTTCGGCGCAGAAATATCTATCCCTCCATGATTCGTACTTCCGCCAGAACCTTTGCCGCGATATCCAAAACAGCTCACAACCCGATACCATCCCGGAACAGGCCAGATAAATTGTCCCGCATATGTTCCTTTATTTGCGGCATATTGTTGCGTATCAATATTATCTTGATATTCACGATTTTTATAGACGAAAAAATTATATTTATCTGTCGCAAATGCACGGATGGTCGTGTCTGCATATGCAGAAGAATAGTGGAGCGTATGACGTATTTCTTTATTCAGATTCTGATTTCCTGAGACAATAAGCCTTGCGTTCATCGCGTCATCAAGATACCCTGAGAATGATTCTTCAGTTTGGGGAATACACTCTTTTTGTTCCGAGGTCCATAGATTATAGACATACATCCCACATTTGGGTCCGTAATCTTCCTCTCCGTTCGACGGCAATACACTTACCGCGCCGTTTTTTGCAAACATATCAAGCGCTTCGCTGCTTGCATAATTTGCCGTTTCATCAATATAGATAAATGCCTGATCGCCTTCAATTACTGAATCGATCATTCCTGATTGATATGTTCCAAGGTGTTCATCAGTTGTCTTATCCTTAAAATAATAGCCGAGGAGAATGAATGCACTGATGAGCGCGACACTTACTGCAATCACTATTCCGACGATAAATACTTGTCCTTTTTTATTGGATTGCCTATGCTTTTTATTTTTCATTCTTATCTAAGTAAAGTATTCTTAGTTTTATGGTAAGCGGTGTAGTCCACCGCGGGATTGTTGCTGTTGAAGTGATTGCACTTGGTGGAGCATAATTTCCGCTGATGTCACGATTGATGGTGAAGGATTCTGATACGTCCTCTCCTTTTATCGCAATATTTATCGACTGTATCACCCGCGAAATATAATATTCTCCTTGCATACGTCCCGTATATCTATTGATCCCACTAACATAATAATTGAATGCGCGCTCTGTCCGGGTAAAATTATTCGTGAGTGAATCTTGCGCGATGACTTCGGCGATGGTTAAACCTGTCTCTTGCCCATCCTTAAGATACGGTGCCCGGAGAAATGCGTCAAGCATTAAGGATATGTCCTTATTCTTGAAATCCTCACTCACCTGATTGGTTGAATTTTTCTTTGTTGCCCAGAAGAGAAGAAACATCATGAGGCATATGACTACAAAAACAAGTATCGCCCAGAAATCGACGAGGAGATCTTCACCCTTCTTTCCCTTGATGAACGGGTTTCTTTTTTGTTTATGGAATATTGTTTTCATGATGCCTTATTTCTAACTATTCGGAACGATTACCTCGACAATAAGTGTACAATAATAATATGGTGGCGTACTCGTTGTGTCATAGCACGTGACTGGAAATTCTTTGATGACCTGTATACCTGATCCTTTACCATAAATTCTTGCAGTAATCATGTTATAGAGATTTTCAAACGTATTCCTATTGATGTACGCGTCCTTGATAAAAATCGCCGTGCCATCCTGTTGTGGTTTACTGACAATTTTGATTTTTGCTGCAGCATGGCGTGTCGCACTATACGAGATTGATTTATCGAGGCGCGTATCATTCACTTTTGCAAGATCGACAATCCCGGGATATATGCGAAATGTTTTTTCATCCTGATACATGATTGCATCACTATAGACAATGCGGTTTGCGAATGTTTCTGCCTGCAATAATCGCGTATCAGCTTTATTATTAATATAATACGTGATGAGGAGGAAGAAGGCGAGGAGTGCAATCATGAGAAATCCGATACGAAAGGCATTTTCGAGCAGATATTCTGCCTGTCCTTTCCGGTTATTTCTCATTTGATTCGAAATTCTTTTGCTCATTGTTGTTTTTTTTTGTACGAATTATTATGGTTTTATTTTTTTACCTCTTATTTCATCCCATAATACGTGAGAACTTCTGTTTTTATGATTCCTGCAAATGTGTTTGCGTCAGTTTTAAGTGCGTCATCGTCGAGTGTGATCAAAATCCAGGGTTCGCGTGCGTCAGGCGCAAGTAATGCTCTATCGTTAAGATATTTGACGAATGTAGTATTTGCCGTCATACTGAGTTCGAGTGTCGAAGGCGCATATACTTGTGTCTGAACAGTGCTATTTATATTTGTTTGGCTATATTTTTTTGCAAGCATACAGGATAGTTTTTCTGCGCGAAGCCGCGTAGCATCATCACTATACGTGATGGTGAAATTTGCTTTTGGCGCATGATACCAGAGTACGGAAAGAACAGTTGTGCTCGTTGTTTCACTTCCATATTCTCCTATGATACTGGTAAATGATTGCGCATATTCCTTTACATCCGGAGTTAGGGCAGTTGATCGGATTTTTGTTGTTTTATCGATTGTTTTTGCGGTATCAAATGATGCGCAGGTTTCAAGATATTTTGGTTCGTAGGTTCCAAGACGAAAATCTGTTCCAATTTTTGAAAGTACGAGAAAATCCGAAATGACGAATTGGTCCGATACCATAACAGTCTTTGCTTTAGCATAGGGCCAGGTATAGGATGAACGCGAATCTTCTTTTGGTGCCGTATAGACTTCGATGCGATTTTTATTGAGGACGAATTCAAATGCAACCTGATTTTGCGGCACATCCTCCTGCGGTTTTAGCGCATAATTGATGACAAAATCTCCTTGATTGATGTTTTCAATATCAGCCATGAGCCCTACATCAACTGCATAATATTTTTTCCAATACGAACTATTACTCGCAATTCCGTGAACAGACATGGTAAGAAGAATGACAACTATTCCCAGTGCAATCATTTCCCAGATGAGAAAATATAATTTGTCCTCCATCCCTCTTTTATTTTTACGAAACATTCGTTAACTCACCATCGCCCTGTTTTGTAGAGAAGGACGTTTAAATAGGTTGTGGTTTATGGCGTCGAAGCAGGAGGAGCAACACAACCATAGATTGGGTCGAGATAGTTAGTTGCGAGATCAGTACACTCGGCTTTAGTATTGGGATTTTTGATTTCAGTAACAATCATGATTCCACCTTGTACGTGGGATGCAACTCCACAGGTTGTTTTTAATGTATTTATTTTTTCTTTACACTCTTCGGCGAGATTGGATTTGCATACAAACTCTTTTTTATCTTCAATCGTACATCCCTTCCCGGCACCAACATTGCATCCTGTCTTATCATTCATACACCCCGCATATCCTCTGCTGTCTTTAAGAAGGTAAATCTTTCCCCCATCACCAATTACTGAAACATAATCTTTACATTCAGTAAGTTGTTTGCACTCTATAATATTGATGCATGTCTCTTTGCACAATGCCGCGGTTTGATCATAGACACATTGTGTTTGTCCAAGTTGCGTCGAACTTTGACATGTTGCAGTTGATGTAGTAAGTATCTCACCCATGCCTTTATCCACACATGCAGCATTCGAATGAGCAGGACATTTCGGATTTTTATACTTCTTATCATTTGCAATGTTTGTATCTGTTGCGAGCCAAAGATTAATTATTTTACTCTTACTCGCAGGATCTGTTGTCTCCGCAATAATTAAATTAAGAAATTGTGTATCTGTTCCAGCGATATATGCTGTTCCACTACGTTCGCAGCCACCACCCAGTAATGTATCAGTGAGGAGTTCGAATGCTCCACGCTTAAAGGCGGTTTTAAATGTTCGACATTCTATAACGTCATTTTCGGGGTCTTTAGAGTCAGGATCATCACTATAAAGACATATACATGCGGGTTGTTTTCCGCCGACAGTACAGGCATTAGGCCTAAGGATATCATCACACCCTCTCATTTTATTTTCATTCTCTTCAAAGATAATAATCTGATAATCTGTTTTGAGATACAGCATCATTCGAGAAGAATCATAAGATTTATTCGAACTAAGTTTAAGATTAATGGTATCATAGAGGAGTCCTAAACTCTTTTTTGACGCTTTATCTGCTCCAGGAAATATTGACTGCCAAATCTGTGAGAGAAACCAGAAGAGGAGGAGGATGAGGATTATTGCTGCAAGCACTTTTAGGAGTATCTCGTAGAGCATATTCCCTTTTTTTTGACGGCGAAGAAGTCTCATTTTTTTTTTTGATAGTGTGATATCCTATGTTTTTATACAACACCTGGTGAGCGAGAGATTGCTTTCCGGGGGACAGAGTTTGAATGCAGTACTTGTTGCTTCTGTTTCAGTTGCAGAATCACATTCTACTCGGCATTCACCGGTTACGCCAGTACATGCTGTCTTTTCTTCTGCGGTGGACAAAAACTTCGGAAAAATAAGATGGAGGATATATGCAAAGAGTGCAATTGTAGCAATAATCACAAGTATCGTGATAACAGTATCCCACATATTTCCTTTTTTATTCAACGTTCTCATGGTTGGCATAATGGCATTGTTCTTTGATGATCCGCACATGCAGTAATCGAGTCATAGTAGAATTCTACTCCTGAACATAATAATCCTGCGGATTTCGGGTCAGTTGCTTTTTCGCCATTGTCCTTAAAGCAGGGAACAGGAAGATTTACACATCTCTTCTCGACGATGTTTAAAACTGATTTGAGACAGTTCGTGAGACTACCTGCAGCAATGAATGGGAGCGCGGAACTTTTCTGAATGACAGTGTTTCCTAATTTATCCTTGGCGCAGAATACAATATAGAGATTGCCTTTGAATCCTTCTCCTACAACATATTGTCTATCATTAATCGAGGATAGAGTATCATTAGTAATATTCAGTATTTGTGTATCATCGGTCGTAAATGCTGCTTTTGTTGCATTCTGAAAATTTAATCCATTGCAATCTTTTTTGAGTCCAGTGATGGGTGTATTGTCGCGTAAAAGGAAATATTTAAAGTTTTTATCACAACCAATCCCTGGACCATTCAAACTTTCATCTTTACATGAGACTTCGACAGTATAACTTGCAAGATAGATATTTGCCGTAGGGATCGGACTTGCATCGATGGCGAGTTGCGGTGGTGATTTATCGAATTTCTTATCACAACAGTAGAGTGCGTTACTCCCTGTTCCTGGACAAAGACCGGTGAATACTTTTCCTGAACTATATGTTTCAAGTGCAGTTTTTTCTGTCGCATCGCAGGTACATGCGAAATTTAGGGTGATTGCTTTAGAGCCGCAGTAATCCTTGCGGAATTTGGTGTTTGCATTATCTGCGCAATATTCACACTTACTCACACAATCACCTTTATAGTCATAGACATTATTAATTGTTGTACCTTTAAGAGTACATGACTCTCCCTCTTTTTCAAAGTTAATTCCGTTCGGGTTTACGGGTGCCCCTGTACCAGACGAACCGCCTACATCATCATATTTAAGGCAACATTTCAAATTCTTATCTTTGCCTTCGCATCGTGCGGTTCCATGCTCATATTCTGTCTCAATATCACAACTCGATACTGCTTTGCATGCAACAGGACATTTTGGGGAGACTGTATTGATTAATTTGTCAAGAATTCCCGTAGCATAGAGTACTCCGAGAATTATTCCGAGAACGAGGAGCATTAATACGATATGCAGAAAATTATCCCATACTGCTGATCCTTTTTTATTCATTTTGTATTGAAAAATTGTGTACAACATTTTTGTTCTTTATCGCATGCCCATGCGAAGTTAGTCGAATACCCTTCTGGGCACGCATCTGTAGTACCGGTGCATTTCCCTTCATGTGCGTCACAGGAATTTGCTTTAATGACTGTCCCACTTTGTTTGATGAATATGAATGCAAGTACAAGAAGTATAATTAATACCAGAGCTGCGATGATCATCGTATTCATCGTCAGTTCTACACCGTTCTTTTTACGAGTGATCATGGGAAAAAAGGAAAGAATAAAAAATTATACTATTTTACAGCAATACGTATTTGGTGAAGTCTTACAATCACTTGTTGAGGTTATTTGCTTTCCTTGTTCACAAGGTGTGCTACCACACACCCCTGCTTGCGTAACACATGATTTTGTGGTCGTTTCACTGACGTTGCCGCCGCTTCTTACGACGAGGAATGCCAGAATTAATAGAATAAGTAGGCCAATTGCCGCAATAATGATCACATTCAGTGACATTTCAACTCCTTTTTTATTTTTACTATTCATGTTCATACACCTCACGATATGTATAGCAAATAACATCATTAATCAGTACAATTTGATGTTATTTGCTCGATAGTAAATTGCTTTCAAATATATTAATGTTAAAGCAATTTACTCTATATTAATATGTATCCGATATACTTCTCATTCTTAGCGTCGTATATTTATAAACTTTTTGATGATTTTCAAGAAAACGAGGAGATTCTAAGAGACTTCAATGATGAGATAGTTCTGTTGATTGTAGAGTATGAGTCCATCAGCCGGGCTATTTGCGCTAAACCCGCATGCTTCATCATTGCATCGCGCAGCAGGATAAACAGTATATTCCCCTGTTGTCCTGAACCGATATCCTATCCGGATAGGGCAATCTTTGCTGCTTTCGGGCGGGATATTCTTACAACTCGATCCATCCTCGATCCATTCTTGACTGGTACACTTAGTATATTCATTATTTTTACATGAAAAACCGATAACGACTTTCGGAGTAACAGCGCTTGTTTTTTTACCGGTGTTGTTAAGTCCAACATAAAAGAATACTTCTTCATCCTTTGGACATGCAAATTTATTATCCCCCGCGTTTTGGCACGGGTTTTTTACAGTTGTCGAATCCTGGATGCCAATATATTGGACAGTAAGATACTCATTAGCGCCTGTTCGATTGTCTTTTACACCAAAACTGTTTGCCCACGGGAGTATGAATTTGAAGATAAGATATGACGCAATAAGGATGATAATAATAGTTATTACGATCTTTCCTAACTGTCCTTTTTTATTGAGCTTTTTCATAATCAAGTAGATTTATTTACGTCTTACTAAGGGAGACTGTTTAAATATTTGTATATTTTATAAGACGCGATTGCGAGAATAACAATAAGGATGATTATTATTACTCCTGTTAATCCAAGCCCTTTCTTTCCATGCATGATTCGCTTCATTATTTATCCTTAGTTTCTATATTTATATGCTTTCCTATTTTGTGTCTTTGAATAGCGTATTATCCTACATTCGATTGTTGATTGACGGGTGCTTTTTCACAGCCAAGACCGATGAGCTCTTTTTCATTATATGGGCGGATTGTGATAAATGAGATCCATCGCATATCTTCTGAATCTGTTGCAACATAATATAATGCAGTTCCTACAGCAACAAGCACTACTCCGATGGCAATCCAACCCACAGGATTCCACCAATTAATTGCAGCAACAGTACCTGCAACCGCTACTGTTCCACCTACTGCTGTTGCCGTAACCGCTGTTGCAGTGATTGCGGAACTTATTGCACTGATTGCGATAGTTGTTCCTGTAATCGTTGCCGCAGTTCCTAACAAAAGTGCAGCCCCGCCAAAAGTAATCGCGGTTGTTCGTCCACCATTCTCTAATGCTTTATCAATAAAATCTTTGCCTGATGCATAGACAAATACCGTTGCGTATTTGTATGAGGTATTGATGGTATCAAAATTTGTTACCCCCTGTATGTCTGATTTCTTGAACTCTTGTTCTGATTGGGGAGAACTGAATCCTTGGAAATAGTCTTGATAGCTGATCCCTACAGGATCTTCGGGGAATCGTGGAGGCATCTTTGTGGTTGCAATATATTGTAATAATCCGTCAAGTCTTTTACTGTTATTGTCGAATGTGTAGATGCTGCAGACATGACAGAATATCCCGTCGCCTTCGAATAATTTGAGGTTTCCTCTTCCCCATTCATACCAGCAGCGACGCATATCCTCAGCAATCTGTTTTTTTGCCTTTTGTTCGTCACCGGTTTTGATGACGAGTTGTCTTGTTGGGCATTTGATGTCTGTTACAATTTCGAATTCAGTCATTTCTGCAAGCAGCGCATGTGCGCCAATACTGTTCTTACAATCATGGATTGCAAGTTTTTCTTTAGCTTTACTAAAATAATTATAGGTGAATGCGGCGAGGAGTACGATAACGATCGTTGCAATGACTGCATATTGAATATCCTTCCATCCTTCTCCTTTTTTTGAGTTCATTTTTAGCCTGCCATATTACTGCATCTGTCGTCTATTTGATCTGGAGTGAATAATAGTACCAGATAGGAATTTTTATCTGTTCCTGTTTTGAATGTGAAAAACGTAGTGTCTTTTACAAATAGAACGTAATACGTGTTTGTAGCGTTAATCAGATCATATGTTTTTTTATCTTTATTAATATATGTTGTCAAATCATCGAGATTTTTTGTTTCTGCAAAATAATCAAAATAAGATTTTGAACCCAAGGGATAATCTACGGTATGAAGATACTCGAGTAACCCCGTGTACTGTTGCGGTTGTATTTTTTCATCAAAACTGACTTCTGAACATATAAAACAGACAGTATCTCCTGCAAACCATTTGTTTTGGAATACGTCAGTTTTTCCTTCACCAAATTGATACCAACAGGTTTTCATCTCTTCAGCAATGATGCCATTGATAATGTCGTTTGTAGGCGCAGGATATTTTTTTACTTTTGATCCCCGAGTAATAATTTGCAGCGGTTTCTTTGGCATAGGAGTATCATATTCCATAGTAGCATGATCTTGCTCGATATTCACAAACCGTCTTTTACACTCAAGATTGAATGGACTGCCTCCCGGGAGTGTTACGGTTTTTGCAGTTGCTTGCGCGAGTGCACTGAATCTGCACACCTCTATTTCTCCAATAGTAAAATATTTTTGGTAGACGGTTACTCCGATGAATGTTAAGAGAAGAATACCCCCTATTGAAATAATAATAATGCGCTGTATCTCTCCCATCTGTGCTTTTTTATTCATCTTAGTCAAAGGTAAGTTGTTTTAGTGCAACCATCGCTACCAATACGAGAAGTACAATGACGCATCCAGCAATGAATACGATAAGTGCGATTTTTTCCCATGCGACATGTTCATCCGCCATATTGTGTTTTAGAAGAATCGTCTTCTTAAAGTTTTCCTTTTTTTATTGATTCGCCCTTGTATGACGCATTATCGTCAATGTGCGAGTATCTTACTATCACACATCAAGAACGAACATCAAAGGAGATATTTCGTCGTTGTTTCGTTCGTCGTAGAGAGATTAAAAACATAAAATTTAAATACTAATACGTATTAACACATAATGCACGTAACAACACGAGGTGATATACAATGGTAAATGTAACATTATCAATACCGCAAGATCTAAAAAGTAGAATGGATGGTTTTGCAGAGATGAATTGGAGTGCTGTCGCTAGAGAAGCTTTCGACGGAAAAATCAGAGATTTAGAACTTATAAAAAAGTTTAAAGCAAAAAGCACATTCACAGAAGCAGACGCTTTAAGATTAGGAAAAGAATTAAATGCGAGTCTAACAAAAAGAAGGAAGATATAAAATGGATTTAGTGATTGATGCAAATGTTTTATTCTCTGTATTAATAAAAAGAGGAAAGACAGAAGAATTAATACTTCATGAAGACATACAATTATTTGCGCCAGAATTCATATTTGAGGAATTCGACAAATATACAAAACTAATCATAGAGAAGACAGAGCGAAGCAAAGAAGAATTAGATGAGATATTAGATGTTCTTAAGAAGAAAATAAAAACCATTCCTAATGAAGAAACAGAGAAATCCTTATCAGAGGCACAAATAATCTGTCCAGATAAAGATGATGTAGAATATTTCGCTCTCGCTTTGAAATTACATTGTCCGTTATGGAGTCAAGACAAAGCATTAAAACAACAAAATATCATAAAAGTATATTCCACAGAAGAATTGAATAAGATGTTTCAATAAATAAAGAATAAACATCAAGGGAGACATTTAATTTAAACCATCTATACTTACAGACAATAATATTTATATGGCATGTTGTCTGTTCAACGAAACCAGAGGTTTCGAGTATTCACAACTATGTGAATACGTAATAATCAAATGATATTTTTGTATAAAAAATGGTGTCATTTGCTATAGCCAATTTGATTTTCAACTACCATACATTCTAAGGTTGAGAGATATATTTTCCGTATAAACGCTAATCGCGCTTTCATTTCAGGATCATATGATTCTGGGACCAACCATCCTTTAGCTTCACTGATGTGTTTTTTATCATTAGCAATGTCTTCGTCCCAGAGATATCCTAATAGCAAATTGCAAAACAATTTCTGGGACTTAAATGTCAAGAATGCGTTCATTCTTGAGTACACTCAGAAACCTAAGGTTTCTGATGAATCTTTTATTTTTTTGACAAGTAGTGAATTTTTCCTTTGATGAACGCATAGGAATGTGAGTGATAGTGGCACTTTTAGCGTCATAAAGTTACTTCTTCTTTTTATTGCGTACAGAATGTAAGAGTGATTGTTGCTTGACCAGGATAAGGATAGAGTGTGACAAAGGATGTTCCTGCGCGGCTCTTTGATCGGGTAGGTCCATCAATACAACCTAAAGTACTAATAGAAATACTTTTGTTGCCCATCCCGTCGATTTTGAAGAGTAATGCGCGGTTCTGGGGGATGAATGTTGCACCAAGAATATATTGTGCAGTCTCGTTTACAAGTTCACACGAAGTCTTAGCCCCACATTTCACTTGTTGTACTGTTGCGCAATCATGGATGAGATATTCAATATCTTGTTTGTTACGATACGTATCACATTCTTTGACTGTAAGTTTAGTGAATGCAATCACGAATTTTTGCGGGGCCTGTTCATCCACATATTCTTTCTGATATTGCGGTGCATCTTTGATGCTCTGTGCCTTGAATGAGACAAAGAAAAAGAATCCGATGATGATGAGTATGACAATGATTGCAAGGCCGAATGCTTCCATCTGTCCACGATTGTTTTTATGTTCCATCATTTCTATCTAATCTCTCGATAATATCCATCGACAATAATCACGCCGAAATTATACGTATTTTTTACACTGTCTTTAATAAGTACCGGCATATAGAGCTGGCGTGAGGAACTGTTACTAATATTATTATCATAAATGACAAAAGAGATGTTCGTCGGATAGATTTGTTTGAAGGTGATACGCGATGTTCGAAAATAATTGCGGTAATAATCGAATGTCATATTTTTTGTTGTATCATTATTCATCGTTGCATTGAGTGCAAGGATCTTATAGAGATCGACGCATTCTACCTCTTGAACACCACTCTGATAACAATTAAGTTCCGGCATTTCATTAAGAAGTTTTGATACTTCAACAACAGAGAGTTCTGCCTGTTCTGAACCTACCTGCTGAATATCTCCCTTCTTTACTTTTCCCCAAAAGACAATCGAAAAGATGATGATGAGGACGACAATGATGACTATGGCGATGGTCTCGCCCATCTGTAATTGGCCTTTTTTGCGGAGATTTTTTTTGTTCATGGGATGGTTTGTTTTTACTTAATTAACTGAGGTGTTATCGTCAATGTGTGAGCATCTTTAATGAACTATTCTTGAAAAATTTGTAGGATTGCAAGTGACAAATTTTTTCATCGATGGAATTATATACATGCGAACGACGATAACACATTAATTTTACGGTATTACATTTTTTTTCATAGTAATGATTCGTTGTTTTTTTCTTTAATATAATTGTGCGCAACTCGCAAGTTTCAGATCTTCATTTGCATATGCAAAGGAATTTGCGGAAGTGTAGATTTTTTTTTCTCGGGAGGGGTCGCCGGGTGGCGTTTGTGGATTAAATAATTCGGGAAGTTTTGCGAGTGAACCACTGGTGTTCCGTATTTCATATAGTGCACCTGCAAGCAGAGGAGAACATCCATTACTTATAGTATATCCCTTCTCTAAGAGTTCTATGCGTTTTTCCATGAGTATGCGTTTCATCTCTGCCTGTTTGAATAATCGTGATGATTGACATTCATACATCGCCTTATTTTCTGCAAATATTGCGCCGTAAAGTATGGCATCGCCGATATAAGGGACCCCCTCAGCAGGATTACTTGAGAAGTTAACAATGCCATATGAATTCAGTCCAGTTCCCGGATTTGGTGTGATGATAATATAATTCTTTATTCCGTTGGCAGAAGTTTTGCATGCTCCTGTATCTGTAAAACAAATCACTTTATGATTTTTATATTTCTTAATTTTCTCCGTCACGTCACTAGCAGAGTATGCATACGTCATATTTGTCTTCGAGAATTGGTCGAGGACTTCAAGGACGTACTGATCATCATCTGTTTTTGCAGTATCGTTATACACCATATAAATAGTCTGCGGACTAGTCGCATAGACGACTGTTGCAATCGTGTACGGGAGATTAAAATTTTTAGTCCATAAATATAATCTATTAGAATCAATCCTTTGCGGTGTATACATGATTTCTGTAGGAAGATTCCGGTATTGTCCCTGGTCGAGTTTGAATACGAATGATGCATTATCTTCGCAGCGAAATTCAATGGATCCTTCAGGCATACTTACTTCATAGAATACATTCGGTACTTTCTTTGCACGCAGTGATGCCTCAATTTGTGAACTTACGCTGATTTGCAGTTCAGTATCTGAAGCCTTCTTTTGTTTCATTGCAATACTGATGATAAAGAGAAAGATGACAAATCCTGCGACCATGACAAATATCCAATTGAATTGAAGTTCGACAGCTGCACGTCTGCTGCGTCGAAATCGATAGGGTTTATTGTGTGGTAACATTGGTGCGTGACCCCTGCCCGATAAATGTGAGATAGAAATTACCGTTTTTCTGTTTGACACAAGTACACTCCTGCGTCTTGTTTGTTGTCAATAGATTTGAATATCCAATAGGAAAGGTCCTGCCATTAGAGACAACGAAGATGTTTTGCTTGACATTTTCATCGTATGCATTCTCGATGATTTTATTACTGCAGTCAAATGTTGACGATAATCCGGTGTTATCCGCATCCACTGACACAAAACATACCTCGTCATAATCGCAGGGTGTTGTGATTGTCTTGATCTCTACAGAACCAAATCCATTATATTTTCCGATCATATTTTCGATATCGGTCTTGAACTGGAGTTGTTCCACTTGACATTTCTTCTCAAGGATGTTCTGGATACCTTTATACCCGAAGAGCATGATGACTCCGACAACTATGACGACCATGATATAGATAAATATCTGCCCAACAATCTGGCCCTTCTTTGTGTTATGCATGATGTATCTCGCAGAGATGGATTTATATTGTTTTGTATTTTTGGCTTTTACTTATTTAAACAAGGCGTTACCGTCAATGTGTGAGCATCTAAGGATGTTGCATCTTAAAATTCTTGCAGGAATGCTCACTGCGTTCCCATTTCCCTCTGGGAATTGCAAGTGGCAAGAATTTTTTTCAATGAAATACTGCAAATGCGAACGACGGTAACGCTAGTAACTTTACGGCACGAATAATGGCGTTTCTCTTTATGTCAATTTCAATTCCGTGGTTATCTTTGCAACGTCTTTCTTGGTCAATGTACCGGAATCCATATATTCGAAAAGGAGATTGGTGACATCGCGTTTTGAAAGTTTTCCTGAGGTGACGAGTGAGGAGAGGATTGTCTTGAAAAGGTCAGAAGTGAGTTTTTCACGGGTTAATCCTGTAAAGAGCCTATCTGCATCTACGGCACTGATGATATTTGCGTCCAATACACCATCTATTTTCTTATCGACCTTTTTTCCACCCTTTCCTGATAATTCTGCAAGCTGCGCTTTTACTTGATCGCGATTGAGTGGTGTTGTTGCGGCCTTTAATTCGTCAAATACACTTTTCTGAGTAGATTCTGTAGTTTTTGCAGAAGTTTTCCCTGTATCTTGATCGGTGGTAAGTTCTACGTATCCATCAGATGACTTTTCTGTACCTGTTGTACCCTTAGATTTTTTTCGGGACATGGTAGAAAGTTTACTGAAGGCATCATTTGCTTTTGACTGCGCAATTGTTTTACCCGCAATCTTTTTCGCTTCGTCTTTACGGCCGACTTCCTTAGTGAGTGTATCCATATCAACATAATCAGTGACTGTTGATGTGGTAGTATCTTTTTCTTTTGCTTTCTTTTGCGCCTCTTCAAGTGCTTTTTTAGTCTTTTCATCATCGAGTTTATCAAGTACTGAACTGCGTTCCTGTTCTTTCTGGAATTTCTTCTCTTCCATCTTTTTTCGAATTTGCATCATGCGTTGATGTTCATGTTCTGTCTGTGCAATTTGCATCTGCCTTTGCATTTCGCGGGCTTGAGGAGTCAATGGTACTGACCCTGTACCATATCCTGCATTGTTGTATCCTTGATTCATACCGCCAAATGATTGACCATGAACAGATTTCTTCTCAATAAATGTCTTATAGATAATGTATCCGCCGCCACCGAGAATGAAAAGGATTCCGATAAGGAGTAAGATGAAACCTGTGGTTTGGGGTGGATTTGGCAGTTTATCCCCTATTGGGCATGCATCACAGAGTGGACCACCGCAATCAATAGCAGTTTCTCCCGAATCACGTTTATTATTTTCGCAAAGACCAGGAGCGCATTTTCCTGCTTCACAATTATTTGATGCACAGTCGCTATTCTTGCTGCATGTTTTACTCACTGTACATTTCGTCGTACATGAACCGCCACAATCAACATCGGTTTCGTTCCCGTCCTTTATTGTGTTCTTACAAGGATGGATGGTACACTTTTGATTCTGACAATTCTCCGAGTCACAATCTGCATTTTTTATACATGATTGATTAAGTGCGCATCCTGAACAATCTGCGCCACCGCAATCTATATTCACTTCATCACCATCTTTAATCTTATTTTGGCAATGCGGTAACATCGCGCCGCAGCGAATGATACATGATGAACAGATAATATCCCCATTACAATTCAATTGTTTTTTCCAGGATTCTTTATTCATGACTGTTATGCCTTCACACTGTTCTTGAGGTTCAATTATTCCATTGCCACACGATGTTTTATTCGCAATAAGCGTATTGTTTTGTGGAGTACATTTAGAAATATCATACATGCATGATGCGGCAGTACACGCGAGTGTTCCGCCAGTAAACGAATCAAACTGTGTACAATTGATCGCTAAGGGTATAGCATTTTCGCATTGTTCTCCCGGGTTAAGAATCGGATTTGTTCCGCCACATTGAGGGGTCGTGGTAATTGGTGAAGTACATCCTGCAGTATTGAATTGACATTGATTAAGGGAATATGGTGCATTGCAGGTAAGTGTTCCACCCGTGAATCCGAATGCTTTACATCCTGCACTTCCTTTAACTACTTTTCCGAAATCGCTGCCATCACATTGTTCATTAAAATAACTATCAATCCGGCCATTGCCGCAGAATCCAAAACCACTGTCACAATTTTGTGTATTATACGTGCATCGTTTCGAAGTATCAGCATAGCTTGAAGGATGACAGGAGAGTGTTCCACTGGTAAATCCATAAAACGATGCACATTTTGCATTTCCTAAATCAATTCCGTCGCATTGTTCATTATTGCCTGTTTCTGTTTTTCCATTTCCACACGATGCTTTTTCTATACATTGTGCAGTATTCCATTTACACGCATTTGCAGACCCTTGAGGATTACAGGAAAGATTTCCTCCAACATATTTTGCTTGATCCCAACTTACACAAGGAGAAGTCATATTGACATCGCATTGTTCATTACCTGCACGTATAGTGTCCCCACATACTGTTGGAACAATACATTTGCTTAAATCAAGTTTGCATGCGCTGCAACTTAAATTCCCGCCAACAAAACTATCAAAATCTGTACAGTGGAGTCCGTATGATGCGAATGTGACTGATGGTGCATCGCATTGTTCGCCGGGAGAAATATAATTATCATTACATACGGCCAGTGGTTTTGTCTGTTTGATGCATTTACCCGTATTTAATTGACATTGATTGGGCGTATAGGGTTTATTGCATGAAAGTGTTCCTCCATTATCGAATCCCAAATCTGCGCATGTTCTTATAGTTCCCCAATCTCCTTTACTTGGCGAGTCACCATCGCATTGCTCATTAAAGTAATTATTTGTTTTATTATCTCCACAATATCCTTTGCCAATGTCTATTTCACAATTACGTTCATCAAATTTACAAGTAGAATCGCAAGAGAGTGTCCCTCCGGCATACGTTTTTCCATTAAGATTGAGATTTTCACATCTTGTGGAACCAAAATACATTTTTCCAGTATTATTATTATAATCGCATTCTTCAAAGCCAGTGATATCAGTGGAACTTTCTGCATTTCCGCAGATAGAACATCCGTCTGATTTTTTTTCTGTGGCTTTGAGGCCCAGTGTTTGATTAAGCGAGTTTTTTCCGAAACTATTTATGGCATAAGCAGTAAGCGTATATGTTTTCCCTTCAGTAAGTTTATCTGAACTAGAAAGTTTTATTGTTAGTGGACGGAATTTATTTGTACTTGAAACAGTTTTGCTATTCCTATCAATGAGTGTGCTGCCCTCATAAATTGCATAGGCAATGGAGTTTTCTATGGTAGCACTGGTTATGATATATTCAAAATTGAATTCGTTCAGACCACAGGTCTGTGTCATAGGGCGTAATTGCAGGACAGGCGCTGCAGGAGTGCATGTTGAAGTGTCCCAGTTACACGCACTAGTGCATATGTTTGTTGTTCCGCTCTCATAAAGTGTAGAATTAATATCTTCTTTGCATCGTGCGGTTTGTGTTTTTCCATAATCGCATTGTTCATAGATATTGTTCGCGTTTGGTTTATCGACTGTTCCGTCGCCACAGAATGCTTCTCCTTTACATTGTGTGATATCAAACATTGCAGTATCTTTACAGGTTACTGTCCCGTTGATGAAATTATCAAACCAATTACACTGCATTTGGTGAGGGTATGTTGATGGATTTTTTCCCGGGTCGCATTGTTCTCCAGGGTCCATTTCTCCATTTCCTTTGTCCTTATTGCTGAAAAATGAACCCGTACAGTCGCTGGTATTGAATTGGCATTGTTTGGTACTGAATGGTGCGTTGCAAGTGGGTGTTCCTCCGCTAAATCCGAGGTTTTGACAACTCGTAATTTTTCCCCAACTTCCTGTTGATTTATCTCCGTCACATGTTTCATAATAATAATCGTTTGTTTTACTATCACCGCAGTATCCTCTTCCATAATCACAATTGTCATATATGAGTTTACAATCCGTAGGTGTGCATCCCAGTATTCCTCCCGTGTAGAACTTTCCTGTTCCGCCCTTTTTCATCCCATATACGCTTCCCGGGTCATATTCGAAGTTTGTACATGCTTGATTATCTTTTATTTGTATTTGTCCGTTCGTACTATTAAATTCGCACTGTTCATCTCCTTCAAATAATCCGTTTGCACATTTTGGAACAATGAGTGTTATGATCTTATCCGTATATGCAGTATTTCCTATTTTATCCGGTGCTTTTATACATATGCGCATGGATTCTTGATTTGCGAGTGTTATGGCATTGATGATGAGTGGTTGATTGGCATATTTTTCTGGATAATTGTAGGAAGGTGTTTGGTTGCAGGTTTCATTTGTTTTGATGAATTTATAATAATAGTTTTCTGCGCATCCACTCGCGTCTGTACAGTTGAGTGTTGCGGCAACTGCATAACCTGCTTGTATGATTTGTGTGTTAAGTTGGATAACTGGCGGGTCTTTTTCACAGAGCGGGTGGTTTTCTTCTGTCACATCAAATAATTTATTTTGCACTGCAGATATTTTTCCTTCGGCATCTATTGCGTATACATTGAGCGTGTATTTTCCTTTACTGAGCATATCTGATCCTATGAGTGTAGTGGTGATATCACGGGTGTGTGGGTTCTCGTCTGTATTTATATCATACATATATTTTTTAGCAGGTTCTCCGGTCATATTAATAGAATAGTTTATTCTGATAATAGGGTTCCCTGTTTGATTAATTGTTGCGGTGAATGTGAAATTTTTTAGTGAGCAGGTGAGTAGTGGTGTTTGAATGATGATATCAGGATTGCGCTTGATACAGGAAGCAGTATTCCACCCGGTACAATCATCATTACATGTTGCAGTACCGCTCGCGTATCTGGTGCTATTTAATTCTTCTTTGCATCTTGGAGTATCGCCTTTTTCACAAGTCTCTCCACCATCTTTGTTAAGATTCCCGTCACCACACCCTGCAAAACATTTACTCAGATCGAGCGCGCATCCATTGCATGAAAGATTCCCACCAACGAATGTCGCAAAGTCTGTACATTTGAGTTCTTTCATATAAAAGGTCGCGAAATTGAATGGGATTCCGTCCTGGCATTGTTCTCCTTTGGTGATATAGGTATTTCCAGAACCGGTACACCCGGTATTACTTGAACTTAATTTATTTTCGCATCCACTGGTGTTAAATTGACATTGTTGCGCGCTATATGGTTTGTTGCATGACAGTGTTCCTCCATTTCCAAATCCGAGATCTTGACAACCCGTAATTTTACCCCAGTTATTTAATTGATTAAATTTTGGATCTCCGGGATTTCCGTCGCATTGTTCAGTAAAATAATTATTGACAACACCATCACCGCAATATCCATTCTGTCCCTCTTTTTGACAGTTTGATTCAATAATAGCTTGACAGTTTGCGCTACATCCGAGCAGTCCATCAGTATAGGTATGGATCCCTGTCGCATCACGATATGTTCTCGTCTTGCAACTCGTATCGCCGAAAGATGTTGCGTCACATATTTCGCCGGGTTCTTTAATACCATTATTGCAGATGGGTAAATCCGTGCATGCAGATACATTCCATTTACATTCATTTGATAATCCGCTCACATTTACTGATCCTTTAGGATTACAGGAAAGATTTCCGCTTGCATATAATTTAGGATATTGATTGTAGCATCCCTTTATTGCACCACCCGGTTCACACTCCTCTTTACCGCCGCTAATGACGACACTATCGCCACAGACTTCAGGACGTGTACAGTTTGTTAAATCAAATCTGCAACTCCCCGTACATTTGAGATTTCCGCCATCAAATCCGTCGAAATCAGTACAGTTCGTGATATGGTTTGGTGCATAATTTTTAAATGGATTATTAAATTCACATTGCTCTCCTGCTTCAAGTAAGTAATCTTTACATGATGCATCGGAATTCGGAGAAGTGCATGCGCTCGTATTAAATTCACATTGATTGGGGGTCCAGGGTGCATTACAGGTGAGTGTTCCGCCAGTAAATCCGAGTATACGACAGCCTTCATTTAGAGTTGTAGGAACTTTTCCCCAACTCTTTAATTGATCAAATCCTGCATCTATGGGATTTCCATCGCATTGCTCGATAAAGAAATTATTTATCTTATTATCGCCGCAATACCCGGCGTTATTGCTTTTTTCACAATTAGTTTTATCTGCCTTACACTTAGCATCACAGCGAAGTTTTCCGCCAAAATATTTTTCAAATGTCGGTGAAGCAGAATTTACGAGATCAGTGCAATTATTGCGGAAATAGACATTTCCAGACGCGTCATATTCGCAGTCTTCAGCAGTTTCAAGAATCTTATTATTACAGACACTACATCCCGGTGCAGTCAACGATGATGCAGTAATTTGTTTAGTGAGTGATGGTGACACTCTTCCTGATTTGTCTGTCGCATTAACAGTAATGGTATAGACACTATTTGCAACAATTCCCTTACCAGTAACATTAATAAGTAATTCTTTCCAATAATAGATATTTTCATCCACTGTGATGTTATTTTTGAGTACGACAGTTGTCCCTCTCGTAAGTACATAGTTTAATGATGCGATGCCGCTCGTATTATCATAGGTAATATACTGGATGAGAAACTCATTCACTGAACAACTCGGGCTGGTGCTCGTGATGTTTAAGAATGGATTTTCATTATCGACAATCAAATTGAATGTTTCTGTGCGATCACTTTCAGCTCCTGCCGCTCTACAGGTGACTTGCATACTATTATTTCCTTCATTAAGATTATTCACAACTTTAGTATAATTATTGTCCCAGCCAGGAATTTCAGTCATGGAACCGACGTCGTCGCCATTGACTGAAAGTGCGCATAATTCTGCCTTAAGTGTTGTTTGGATACGATAGAGAAACCCATTATTTACCGAAGAGAAATCAGTGATTTGTGTAATACCAATATTTTCTGAGATATTATATTCAATTGCGATGGTCGTACTATTTTGCCATTGCGCAGTATTGTTACACTCGATAGTATAAGCAATATTCCGATATGATTTATCATTAATGCGGTTTGTTAAGTTAAGAAGGAATTTATTTATTTTTTTGTATTGAATATATTCTGCAGGATTTGTTTCTTCAAAGCGTTGATCTATCATGAGTTGAGGATCATTGTTTATAATCCTACATTGTACTGCATCATTGGATACTGCGGTAATTGTTGTATATTTTCGTGCATAATCAATGACGGGATTAGGACGGGCGCCCACAATAATACTTGGAGGAGTTGTATCATATCCCACATAGAAATAAATAATACGATAGTATAAGTCGTCTTCACTTGTTGCAGGAGTATCAACTAATTTACATACGAGTAGTTCTAGTTTCGGAGATTGTAGTCCTGATGCAACAAAATTACTGATGCGATGATCTTTAGTTCCGGTTTGGCCGAGTAGCATTGCCTGTTTGTAGAGTTGACTCGCATTTTGGAATGTCGTATTCAACTGATATCTGCAATTCATATTCAATTTGCTTGCAAACGTAATATTATAGATTGGTGTTTTTCCAATACCCAGAGGTGCAGGATCAGTCAGCCAAACATCATTACTCGTATTAATCGTGAAGTTTTTTGATGCACAGATACTGTTATTATCTGCGTCATGCGCGCAAATATTAAACGTATAATTGCCTCTGAGCAGATAACTGGTTGTGAAATTAAATTCTAGTGCAGGATTAAGCGGAGTAGGAGGATATAATTCAAATGGAAATCCGGGAAGTGAATTATGGGTGAGATTATACGTATCAATGGTTACCGGATCTTCACCATAGGTGACCTTAATAATTGGTTTAGAACTATTATAGATTTCTGCATGAACTGCAGGAGCAATGCCTATAAGAACAAGCGCTAACACTATACTTATCCATGTAATATACTCAAACCTCTTTTTCATATTATTCTGTACCAGGTATGATAGTGATTGTTGGTCCGAGGAACAACGGATTTTTGACACTCAGATCCATACATTGTACGGGTTCGGTGTTATTTCCTTGATCACGGGAATAATAACAGATCTGCGGATTGCTTCCTGTGATATTATTCCAATTATCTGTTGCAGTTGAATTATAATCAAGTGTAATGATACTGCCGACACGGGTAGTTGAATCGGAATAATTTGTATAATTATTTGGCGGGTTTTTACAGCGATCAATATTTTTCATGGTTCCTTGCAAGCACCACCACGTGCTGTTCATGGCAAAATTCATATTTTTGGTAGGAGAATACCAGAGTTTCCAATAATCATTCGTCACATTGAATCGGAGTTTAAGGAGTGATTGCGAATTTGAAAAGTCGCTCAAATATAATTTTGCACTTGTTCCATCGATTACAATTGTTTGTGGTGCAATATCATCAATTGCAAAGATAATCTCATCACCAGGAACTTGTTCAACAATTCCCTGAGTGAAGTTGCAGGCGACAAAGAAACGATATATTCGTGAATCATTGACTATATTCTGGAGTGGCGCATACCATGAAGTGTTAGTGCTGCTCGTCGCAGTAAATCTATTAGTAGTATTCATCTCTACATATTTATCAGTTTTTTCTGAATATCTACATTCGATTGCACTCGTATTTGTCGTAATGTTCATAGAATACGGCTTGGTAATATTACTAAATGTTTTCCATCGCGGAGTTACGTTGCTGATGCGCGTATCTGCTTCAATATTGATTGTTGTTTTGTTGGTGAATGTATTACCGGCATCATCACGGCATGTTGTCTCGAGTTCATATTCCTCATCTGGAAGACCCGGATATGTCGTAAGTATTGATGAACCATTAGTGCGTAACTGCCGTTTATCTTCCGGAGTTGTACTATCAAGATTATACACCTCCCATCCTTTAGGAATATTTTGGAGTGTAAGTTCACAGATAACAGGCAGTGATGCATCTTTGATAAGCGTAACATTGATTGTGAGATTCGTACGCCATGCCTGATTGCTGCTCGGTTTGAACGAGCGTTGAATGATATTGATGCTGATGTTCGGGATTTGCGTATCGATTCTGAAGGTGAAATTTTTGACCTCTTCCAAATTATGCGCAGCATCTACCGCAAAATAACTGAAGGTGTATGTTGTCGCTTCATCAAGATTTGAGAACATTGCTTCGAGATCGATTGTAGGGTCATTAGGATTAATGAATTTGTTCGGATAGCTTCCTGAAGTCCCTGCATTGATGTTGTAGAGGAGATATAAGTTATTTGTATCTGATGCTAAACAATCTTTTAATGAATCGCTGCACTGTCCAAGTGTTCTGCCAGAATTATCTATTACACTTATTCTTCCTGTAAGATCCATTATTTTACCATAGATTGATTGGTTCTGAATTGTTGTTACCGGCGGTTTATTGTCGAGGCTGCAGGAAGGGTAAGTGGTGCCATCGCAATCTTCCTTTTCATCATTGTCTGCATCTTTGAAACATTTGTCTGTTGTCGTCCATTTGCATCGACCAAGATTTTTTGAAGATCCTTTGAATGTTAATGAATCATTACTCGCCTTAATGAGTCTGTTTGTTCCAGAGACAAGATTTTCGCCATTCCATACTACATTGACATCAACCGGGACTCCGCCAGTACAATCTCTTGAATTATTATATTCATTGCATACTACTTCGCTTGCACCCTTACAATCTGTAGTGCTATAACATTCACCGTAGAGGCTGCAAATCTCTTTAGTACATTTCGGTCCAATGGTATTATCTTCACATGCAGAACAATCCTGTATTGATGCACTATTTGGTCTACAGACACCCTTGCCGAAAATATTCATTGTAGGGTTGCCGAAGGGAACATACGGTTTCCATTCGCACAAATTGATGAGCGGAGGAGTTTTTCCTACAGTAAATCTGTTACACGGATCTGCGGCGCAATCTGTTTGTGAACGATACGAATAGCAATTCGTGACATCGCCACACGAATAGACTTTATCAACAATAGCCATGCTATAATCAATGTAACAATCATTTCGGAAGCGGTTAGGATCAGTAATCATCGGGCACTGCATTTGCCTGAGTGGACTTGTTTGGTTATAGATATTAAACCCTTGTGTTCCAAACATTGAGAATGCATAGAATCCATTACATGCATCACAGAATTTATTGGCTGACTTGCATGTTGCATTTCCAGATAATGGATCGCGCGTACAGAATTTACCGGAGTCACAAGTAGTATTCTTATAAGTATTATTTTGATCACACAATTCAGTACCACTAACTCCATCATCACGGCATTTCGTATATTGATTTAACGGATTCTCTAAACATTTTTGGTCACCTGAATACGTGCATCGGATTGATGAATTTTTTGGAGTCTCATTTGCGTTGACTGATTCATTAAAATTGACTTGCACGAAATAACAATAGTTTCTTTCCATATTGATAGTATCATCATTGAATGAACGGTTTGTCTTAGGAACATTCATCCCTTTAGGGATGACAGGTAAAAATCGGTCAAGTGTACAACCGCCTGTCGTATTATCACAGCGGTATATTTTAAAGTTTTTAATATAATCCTGACAAGTATTATTCACCGTCCAATTCATCGTGATATTCTTTTCACGATACTTAACACCGATTTTAGTAAGTGTAATATTTCCAGGATTTATTGCACAATCAGGTAACGGTGGTGGCGGGAGTGCAAAACATTTACAGATTTCAGTGTTGCATGTACTGATATTTGTAGGATTAATACAGTCGGAGAAATTTTTTCCTGTTGTCACGTTAAAATCGCATTTTTCAGATTCGTTTCGTAGTCCATTACCGCAGGCAGGAGAGAAATTCGGGCAAAGCTGTGTTATCTCAGGTCTTGCTGTGGCATAATATGCACCAGGTTTTGTACACTGAGGATCAGAACTATCATTATAGAGTGCACGTTGAAATTGTTGTCCAGTACATTCTGTCCATTTATCAAATACCCAGTCGCATGCATACGTATTCAATTTACATTGGCAGGTATTGACAATACATCCTGCGGGATTGATATTTGCGCAAAGATTTTTATTTATATCCTCTTGATAGGGAGGAGTTCCTGACATATTGAAATCACATTGTTCTGTTCCGTCGATTTTTCCATTACCGCAAAGCGGGGGTATATTGTTAAGTGTGCAGGCAGGTTGTGCATATTGTGTCTTAAGATCTGCAACAGAAGGTTGTTGTGGCGTCCATCTTCCAGACGCGACACAGGCAGAGTCGGGCTGTTTAATCAGTAGACATGATGAAATTCCTTGATAGTCGGTTGCAGCACAACATCCTGTATTCCATCCGGTTGCAGTATACGTGATATTCCAATCGCAGACTGCAAATTCTGGTTTACATTGACAAATATCGAGATTACATGCACCCTGTGTTTTATTTTTACATGTTGAGAAATTTATTGAAGGGTTTGAACTATTGAAATCACATTGTTCATTAGGATTAGGAATACCATTTTTGCAACTTGCTGCCATTCCTTGAGGAGGTGCTGTAGGAATTGTACATTTTGTACAGTCATTAACATTACACGTAAAGGGTTGCGGACAGAGGTTGACATTTTGTCCGTTGATTTTTTCACACCATTCACCCTTTTCGAATGTTCCATTATTACATATTCCGGGGTTTGTAGTCTGTCCGCAAAAAATGTTTTGTGTAAATGTACGATCAGGACAGGTGAATGTGACTGGTACTGCTCTTGTTGAAGTGCTACAAGGATTTGCCGGCGAACTTGTGCATCGCGTACAATTCAATGTAAAATTTGCCCACGCAATCTGTCCATTACCATAAATAGTTACATCTTTTTTTTCTATCCCGCAACCATCCTTGAATGCAGTTACTGAATAGGGCCCTACTCCAATATTAAAAAAACTATAATTTCCGTTCTGTTCAGTTGTGGTATTGTATATCCCATTGACATAAATATCCACGCCTCCAAGCGCAGAAGTGTTAGTGCTGTTCACATTGCCGAGAAGCGTATAGGTTGTCGGTGTAACGCCACATGCTTGATTGCACTTTTGACCTGTACCGGCAGATTTCGGTGAAAATCCATTTGCGCAAATCGTACTGTTCTTGATAAGAGGATCTGTTCTTTGCGGCGTTTTTGTTATATCATTACAACAACATTGAAGTGCGCATTCCGATTGTGTATCACATGAAGCTTCTCCTAGCCAGATTCCACGATCTGCAGTACATGTTGATTCAGTGTATGGCGTCGCTGTTGAAGAATAATCAGGTGGAAACGCAGTACATGTCTTAAGTGTAGTTATACAACATCCTTCAGCATTTACCTGCGTACTATAAAGAATTATTCCTATAATTATTAATCCAAATAATATAATTGACTTAGACAATCGTGAATCCACTGTTTACCCACCTTTTTCTCAATTCCCGACTTCTATATTTAAATATGTTGCGATTTTAGAAGAGGAGAAACATAGTTATAATTTACATAAACCTTTGCCAGTGATAGGATCGATATTTCTACATTGATATCCGGCAGATGTAAGGCAATCGTTACCTGATACACAATGCGTTTTGCAATCATCTATGGTGATATCGTATTTAAATCCTTTACAATCCTTAGAATTGCAAGTGTTCGAACAAATTTCAGTAGCGATAAAACTATTTGCATGTTCTCCGGGTTTGAGATTGTTGCATGCAATAGCCGAGTTGCATCCTTTAGAAGGAGAGTTAAGACATCGTCCTTGATTTCCTCCATCAATAATGAGCGAACACCCGCTTGAATCTCCGCATCGTTCTGGGATGGCGTTGTTATTAAGAATACAGTTAATATCGGTATTTGGTTGTTTACCTTCACATTGTGATGGAATATTTTCATCACAAGTATTTGAACAACTACATGATTGTATGTTTGCGCTACATCCTCCTATGCCGTCACAATCACCTTTAAGACAGAGTAGTTCAAGTGGATCTGTTGTTTGACTTGCAAATTGATAGTTGAGCGAAACACAATAATTATTATTTCCAAAACAAGAATCAGTAGAGATACTATTTGCGCGATGCTCAAACGGCGCTCCCGTATAATTTTCACAATAAACTTCTGTCAAACTATTCGGCCATATTCCTCCTGCTAATCCAGGGGGTCCTGAACATCTTGTATCTTTCGGCCCTGCAATGTTTACATCATTGCAATTCTCGACGGCAATGCGGGTTTCTGTAGCATTTCCTCCACAAATGTTTCCCCGATATCCCGAACAGTTACGTTCGAATGTCTGATGATAGATATCGTTATCATTTGGTTCAGATAGTTGTGCATTCGCTGCGCCGATAGGATTATTATCGATGTTGCGATATAATGCGAAATTATTTTTGAATCCATTATTGGTATTTTCTGGATAAATAGTACTTTCTCCCCTTTCCCACAGATTAGGGTCAAAACTCTTATATCCGCCCCAACTATCGTATTGGTAACACTCTTGTGTATCGGGTGCGTATCGATAATCATCTAAACAGCACGTATGATTTGCATAGAATGCTCCCCAATAATTATCGGGCTGTTCTTTATTGTAGGGATATGCGGGATTAGTTTTATTCTTGTGAGGCAAACATTGCTTTACATCGACTGGAAATAGTTTTGTATTTTGTCTTCCACTCGGTGCAGATGCAATGACGGTGAGTGTAATATTATAGATTGATCCATTAAATCGGGCATCTGGTTTTGGAGGTCTTATAAATACAAGCGAATCACCATCATTTTTATTTGGAGCAATATCTGCAATACTATGATCCGCATTTACTAATACTGACGTGCCGGTTTCATTAGGTATGAGCAATAGTTTTCCTTGACTCGCAACATACTTTGTGACCACAAAGTCGTTGTATGAGGTATCGTTCCAGATGAAGACATTGAGTTGTCCCCAGCCGACTGTCGAGCCGGATCCGTCGAGTAAATAGGGATCTTCATAAGATGTAACATTATTAGGAAATTCCTCGTAGAAGTTTGTTGCGTTGACGCGTGCCACCGGCATATCCGTGACGAGTATCCGCACTTCCTGCCAATCGCGTAATAATTCGCGATCCCAGATAGAAATATTTACAATATGAAATCCTGTGTCGCTTTTCTGGATATATTTTTCTGCTTCTCTTCCTGTTGCCTGAAATTTGGTACTGTTCGTCCAGTTCCGCGGATAACTCATAATATCTTTGCCGATCATACACTTATTTTTCATATATTCTATCGATGTGACACTCAGACAATCAGATTTACCAAAATCGTAAGTCTCATTATAATCTTCCCACCATAATGAATAATTATATACGATTCCGTCCTCATCAGGATCATAGCCTATCGGACTTAATCTCAATGTATCGTTCTCGAGGGCGACAATATCATATTCATCAGAACCACTGACATGAATATAATCAAGTGCAGGCCGGCGATTGATGACTGCATAGCTAAAGATAAGTGGGTTACTCTGGATGCTTGTCTGATTATCAAAAATCTGGATAACATCAATGATGATCTTGTTCGGAGGATTTGCGATATCAGCCGTCTCTAGTGTTGTGCGATTCACCACATAGTAATCATACACTGCTACTTGTCCGCTTCCATTAAACTTGTCATAATCATATTCTGAAACATCTTTTTGGATGAGATTAAATACATAATTATACATATTTTTGAATGGAATATCCCTCGTCACACTAAAATTAATCATACGTTGAATTGGCTCTCGTTTCTCGATTTCGAGAAGAAATGGATAAGCAGTAGTCATAGTAATACCTCGCTCGCCAAAGGTAACTATTGTTTCAGGTTCGCTCAGCATCGAGATATTAGAAGGATACATTGTCTGTAGAAATGTCGTATTTACACACTCTTTCATTCGCTTCGAGATTTCTTCCTGCATGCGCTCCTGAAATGTGGGGACGCGTTTTAGTGTAGAAAAATAATTATATGTTCCGCCCATGCATGTATACGCAGAAAAACCGCTCGATGTTGCGCCAGGTCTGTTTGAACCATTCCATGCGCATAATCGCGTATAATTATTGAGTCCAAAAAATCCACTATATGATGCAAAATATCCTCGTCTGTTGTTTCCACATGCTGCAATATATTTTCCTTCGAGGAGTGAAAGTGAGAGATTTTCAAATGGATATGCAGAAGGGGTGTGCCGAATGATCGGACATTGATAATTATCCGGGATAATAATACTTACATTAAATGTTCGATTATAGATAGGATCAGTATACTTGACATAATCTTTATTCAATGTCATATCCGTAAAATCAAATACACCTGCCTGCATCGCAGCCTGTACCATGACTTCTTCACTCACACTATTCAAACAGCTTGTCACATACTGTTTAATCGCCGATTGATCAACATAGGCATGGATTTGTTTTGTTGCTGCAAGATTCATCTGCGTCTTAATCGCCTTTGCACGCGCGCCAAGGAGCATGATCATGATAAAGAATATGAGTATTGCAAGAATGACTATTAATGTGACCTGACCCCTCTTTTTACGAAACATGATTGCTCTTTGTGCGGGGATTATTTAAAGATTATTGTTTTATTATCGTACAATATCATTCAATGATTTTATGCGTTGTTTAATACGCACTATTTTACGAATATTATTTTCTCGTTGAGCATCCTTCAAATCTTCCGTGAGTAATGTTAGGCGTTCAGTAATATTGTGTGTTCTATTCCCACGGGTTACAACGTCAAGCGGGGTACTATGGATGATGTTAATGATTCCTGCACTTTTTTCAAAATAGATAAGGTTATGCACGCCGCATACTGCGGCATAAGGTATACTGCCCCATACCAATCCGAAATCTGCATCTGTAATGTCTTTATCACGATATAATCGGGGTTTAGGAAGATTTTTAGCGGCCTTTATTTGTAATGCTTCTCGTAATGCAGTAAAATTGATGTTTCCGTAACGGTAAGGGTAGTATTCATATTCTTCATCATCAATATATTGTTTTTCTACAGGCACACCGTTCACGCAAACAGGTTCACACGATTTTATTACAATATCGAACTGATACTCTTCAGGAATAATGAGATTCACGTCACCATATCCCCTAATACTTGCAGGGCAATTGATGACTCCTTCAATATTTGCAGTCGAGTAGGGCGAAACATCAATAGCAATATTCTTGCTTTGTGCAGGTAGTCCAATATCTCCGTCGTAATTAATCAGATGTGTTTCCGTCGAATAAATTGCACTGCCATTACTTACGTAAATAATACTTTATTTGAACGAAGAAGATAGGGAGCAATTGTTCTGCTCATTTGATAACTGGGAAGAGTCTCATCTTCTATAAATCTAATGATGTGATGCTCGGCCATCAGGCAACAGCAGCATACTCCTTTATATTTTTTACTCTTTAATAGATAAAATTCTTAAGAAACATCGATTATTTGAGCGAACCACGCAGGTTATTCAACGACTCTTTTATGTGATTAAGTTCTTTTGAATAATATCTGATACGTTTATTATTCTTTTCTGCGAATTCAATCTCTTTTTGAGTAGATTCTCCTAACATCCCTCCGACATCAATAACAAATATTCCGTCAGAGATTCTTATCTTATCAAGATGTAATTCAAATAAACTTTTTGTTAACTCTTTTGAATATTCAACATGTTCTGCTTTTCCATAGATTGCAGGAGGTAAGGGAATTTTGCCTTCAAAAGTTAGCGCTCTTTCAACTTCCTTGAATTCCTTCATGAATCGTGTACTTCCGCAAAGAGTAATGATTTCTCTTCTCATGTTATTCTTATTGGAGAAACCGATTTATAAAATTATCTGAAAAATATTCGTTTATTAAAAAATAATTAAAAAAATTTATTCCTTTAATAAAAACAATAGTGTTTTTAGTATCCTAAAAATCCGCAAATACTTTTTTGGATTTTTATGATTTCGCTTCAGATTTCTTTTCCTTCTTCACTTTCTGTGTCTTTGCAGATTTCACTTTGACATTGCGGATTGCAAGTGGTTTAGTCGTCTTTGCTTTCGTTATTGGTGTTTTAACATCATGTCCTAAAGTCTTGAATATGCGAACAATCTCTTCGTGGCTTGCGCCTTTCTCGATATCAAGGATTTGATCCATAGGCTCAAGATGCAGCATGTTGCATTTTCTGCGCCTTGTCATCCCGTCGATAACAACATATTTGCCTTCAAGGACATCAACGATTACACATTTTTGTCCTGCATCTCTGCCTGCTAATTTAATTGCTACTCTTCCGATTTCAAACATTTTAATCTTCTCCGTCTCATCCTAGAACCGCATCGTCGCCGTTTGCGGGAGAGACATTATTTTCTTAAATAATACATATAATAAAAAAATTTATACCTTCATATTTACAATACTCTTCTTGATGCGTATACGCATGCATGATGAACAGAGCATTCCTGCATAAGGCCTTTCAGGTCTGCGTTCTGTCTTTGCAAGTTTACTCATCTCGCTTTGTTTACCGGTAGCAACTCCTGCAAGAACTTTTTTGCAATCTGCGCAGTGCGCTTTCTTATGCTTACGCTTTTTGTAGACAAGTTTGGTTGTCTTTGGTGTGCGTACATGAATTCTTCGTAATGTTCGTGATCTTCGACTTGGTCGTGGCATGATAAAACCTCTAATTATTGTCTATTCTAATCGCCCATGAATAGTAAAGAGGAAAAAAGGGTGGTTTATAAAGGTTATGTCCCTTATGGCGCCGTCCTAAATCTCTGTTTTCTTAATATTTATTAACCCAATATACCCTTTTGGGGTATGATTGGGGGTGGGAGCGAACCCCATCGTGACTAAGGAAAACAAGCTGATTAAAAAAGTTAAGCGTTTAATAAGACGTTTAGGATGTCCGCGATGGTTACACCACTACGGACCAAAAACTTACGAGTTTTATCAACATTTGTGCGCTTTACTC
>JBBAAQ010000016.1:0-36624 GCA_041658255.1 Candidatus Woesearchaeota archaeon | reverse complement strand
AATGTCTTGAGTAGAGTATGTGACATGAGTTTGACATGGGTAAAGAGTCTGCCGAGTGTTTCATCAGGGATATGCGGAAGGATCATGTAATGTTTTTTGGGAAAGACAAGAATGTGACCTTCAGACGCCGGATTAATGTCAAGAACACAGATGACGTCGATATCCTCGTGGATGACTTTTGCAGGAATCTGTTTCTCTGCAATCTTACAAAAGATACAATTCTGTTTCTGCAACTCTGCAATCTCTTCTGCAGACATGTTGCTGGTGTCGATTTCTTCGGGCATAATGTATTCTCCGTTACATATTATTTAAAGATTATGATATGAGTTCAGCCATTGTCTCGTATTTGTATTCTTCAAGGACTCCATAGACCTCGTAATCCTTGATTAATGCAGAGAAATTCTGCCGCAGTTCTTTCATGACTTCATTGAACCGACCAGGATTTTCAGCCATCACGTCGATGATAAAATCCCATTTACCAATGAGGCTTGAAACATAGGTGATATTCTTGTGGGCTTTCATGAATGCAATAAATTTCTTTTCCTGTTCAGCGCTAGGGTTATGGAGGGCGATGAACACATAATTGATAATTGGATAACCCATTGCTGGCGGGTTAAGGATTGGTTTAAAATTGAGTATGACTTTGTTTTTGATAAGTTTTTGAATTCTATTGCGTACTGCATCCCTTGAGAGCCCGACTTTTTTTGAAATATCTGCAAGATTCTGCCGGGCGTCTTCGCTAAGAACTCTAATGATTGCGCGATCATATTTGTCGAATTTATGAGCGCTTTCATAACTGAGTAATGTTTCTTTAGTACGCGCTACCTCGGGAAAGTTCTGTTTATCCATAATACACGCATAATGCGCGTTATATATTTAAATTTATCGTATTATGCGTGAAAAAATAGCGGAAATAATATATAGTACTTGAACTATATGATTATTACTCGTAAGTGATTAATGATAAAAACATACTAAAAAAGAGGTTGAAAAACATGAAAAATGATAAAAGAAAGGAATTATCAGAACTACTAAAATTAAAAAAAGCGCGTTTCGATGAAAAAGCTGCGATGGAATCATACAATGCGCAGAAAGAAATATATTTTCAAGCAAAAGAAACGAATGTGGAAGGTGACAGAATAAATATTACTTATTCTTTAGCCCCAATAGATATTATTAAAAATAAAAGATGGCTTTATTGCCATTGGTTAATATATACTCATGTTGAAACAAAGTCAGAGGAAAAAGATACCTATGAGACCCTTTCTGCTTTAAAGACGGATTTTGAGAAAGTAGTCAATAAACAATTGAGGGATTTAACACCATCAAATTCGAGTTTTTTTAATTCAAATATCGAGTGCATCATTACGATGGAGGATTTATCTCATTATAAAATAAATACCATCTCTGCTCAAGCAACATATCTGAAATTGCATCAGGATTTAAGTTGGCGTGTAACGCTTGACTAGATACCGAAGGAAATAATGATATTATCGGGTGATAACATGGCTGATACAACAAAAGACAAGGACACAAAACAAGTCGAGTTTCATTTCCACAGAGAACACACCATTGGTCTTACCACAAGCGAGTCTAATCACCAACAAATAAATCTTGACATACATTCTGAAACTTACGACATTACTCCAATACCTTTTGTTCTCGCATTGAGAAAAGGTAGTTGGGGCTATGAGTCAGAATACTTCAAAGACCTTATCGGAACAGAATTCCTGAGATTAGGTAACTATGAAGGACTGGATAAAAAAGTACTTGATGAACGTAAACTTGATGTATCTCGTGTAAAACCCGGATTGAAATCACTTGTTAAGACATTACAAAAATTATCTGTATTTGATCGCATCAACGAATATCTTGATACGGCGTTAGAGCCAATGATATTGCATAAACTTGCTCGTGTAAAATTCGAGAAACATCATGAATATTTTGTTGCACATCATAAGATATATAGGCTCTGGACAACTATGGATAAGAATTTTACGAGAACGCTCTCTGGAAAGATACACTGTGAAGGCGAGATATCACTGTCCAGCTTTTTTATGGGTGGGTATATGGCGTATTACTCGGTAAGCCCGAGACCTGAAATCAATAGTCCTGGACATCATAACTATAATTTCAATTATTATTGGCCAAAAAAATAACTTTTTTCATTATTGTATAAATTATGGTATACGTTTTTAACAGAATAAAACAAAAAGGTGAACTCATGAAAAACAATGAAAAAAATCTTACGGTCGAAAATATCACTCTTCTTGCGGGCGAAAAGGACAAAAAAGAATTTACCCTCGAGAATTACACATTCATGATACCGGCGACTTCGTATAAACAAGTCGATGAGGGGTTTATTTCAGATTATGTTATAACACATGTATCATATGGACTATTTGAAGCAGAACATCCAATGAAAACACTTGATGCGTTAAAAAATAAATATGAGAAAACAATATATGGCCAGTTAAAATTTGCGCCGGAAAATCGCGTACTTTACGGCGCTCCTAATATTAAGTCTGTATTAAATAAAAAAGAAAAAATCTTATCGGCGACAGGATCATGTATGTATATCCGTCTAAAGTAATTTTTTTAATTAAATCACCCGTCGCAACGGTGATTTATATTTTTTAGAATAATTACTTTTATAGATGGGGGTAAATGCATTGAATTCTTTGCGATGATTAACAAGGTAATCAGCATCACTAGTCACGACGAGTTTGAATGGTTTTTTATCGCCTTCGTATTGCGCAGATATCTTTTCTATTTCATCAACGACACGAGCCGTATCCTCTTTTCCTTCTGCAAGCAACACCAATACTTCAGGCACTAACGATGTCTTATCTGCTTGTTTTATCCCGACGTAATTCACACCATCGTGCGGGTTATTGAGGATTTCATCTACAAGATATCTCTTAAGCGCGCTGTATGTCCGTTTATTCTTTGAAGGACCCATTCGTGTATGTGTCATAGATACGGTTATCCGGAGAGGATTTATAAAATTCGTGGTTTAGTGCCGCATCGTATTGTTTATATCTTATTAAATGGATTATCTCTTGATTTATAGAATTCTTTAATTCTTTCTGCTGATTCAATGACTATCATGTCATTTGAATAGGAGAAATCATAACTTATTCTCTTGAATAGTGGTCTTCCTGCATGCGGCCAGTAATTGCTGATAATCACCCTGTCGTCGTATTTATGTGTTATGAATCCTACAACGGTTTTATTATTTTTTGGATCAGTATCTCCTATAATATTTGCGACAAGATCGCCGATTTTGTAGTTATTTGGTCCGTGAAGTGCACGCTGTGACGGTTTTTGCACTCTACCAAGATTCTTAATACCTAACTCTAAAAAAGTGGTTGAATCAGCGTATTCTTTTGTATTAATAATTCTATTAGATGTTGTTATTTTTCCGTTTGGATATATTTTTCTAACAAAGCCAGTGTATATGCGATTTATAGTCCAATCGACATTAAAGAATGGCTCGTATTCGATGAGCACAATTTCTCCGATTTCTAAATGTCGCGCTTCCAGTTTTCCCATAGAAATAGTAACGTAATTGCCTTTATAAACTTCACGCTTTTTATAGACGAGAAATTGCTATTTTATCGACGATTAAATAAACAAAAGTGAGTTGTAAAGAAATAAAATCAGAATTTCTTAAACGCCAGAGGCGTACTAAAAATTTTCTCAAAATTTTTTGAATTTTGCTGCATCATCAATAAGATCGACGTGTCCTAAGAATAATGCACGGCAACAATAACGTTCAAGGCCTAAATCGTCCATGACTTTTTTTCCATCTTCGCCTTTTGCAATACGTTCAGAGTATTCTGCCCAGTATTGTGCTACGGGTTTACCGCAGGAAAAGCATCGGATGGGTATAATCATTTTATTGTTTGCCTCGAATTGTTTTACAATATTTTATTTTTTGTTGCTAGTGATTGTTGCTGCCGTTCGCATTGAATTTTTTTTCTTCTGGAAAAATTCACCATTTGCAATTCTGTGAATTTTTCTGTATATGACAATCGTTGATGCTCACACATTGACAGCAACAACAATGGAATTAATTAAACTTTAACGATAGGATGTTTGCGTACTTGCGCGTGCTTGACCGTGATGGTTTGGTTTGGAACTTTCCTTGACGCGGATATCTGCGACAAGGAGTTGACGATCGTAATTTAAAAATACTTCTTTGAGTTTCGGCGAATATTCGACGAGTGCACGTGCGATTGCAAGGCGTGCAGAATCAGCCTGATTAACAACGCCGCCACCATTCATCTTCACAGAGATATTTACTTTCTTGGCAGTATCTCCTGCAAGAACGAGTGGTTCCCGGATTTTTAATTGCGCCACACTGGGCATGAAAACAGCTAAGTCCATATTATTGACAATAACGCGGCCTGTTCCTTCCGTAAGTGATGCTCGTGCGATGGATTGTTTTCTACGTCCGCTGGTTACTATTTTTTTCATCTTACACCTTTGCTCCCATGTGTTTAGCAATATCGCCGACACTCATATATTTAAGATTAGGAATATTTTTGATTGATGCATTTTCGATAGTGATTAATTTTTCATTTTTGAATTCTTCAGGCATACCCATATAACATAAGATTCGTTTATACGCTACTGTTCCACGTGGAGTTTTATACGGAAGCATTCCACGAATGATGCGTTTCACATATCTATCTGGCATGCGATAAAAGAATGGTCCTTTAGACCATGTTCCCTGCGCGCGCCTGCGATGTGATTCCTGGACACGATAGGCTTTGTCGCCGGTAATAAACATCTTTTCGCAATTAACGATTTTAATATCTTCACCTAAGAGTGATTTTTTTGCTGCAACAGTTGCAACGCGTCCAACAATTAAATTTTCTCCATTAATGATTATCATAGTACTCAACCCATGATCCTAAGCGTATTTCCCTTAGGATATTTTTTCATTGCTTCTTCAAGACTGATGATTGTTGCGTTTTTACCCATCTTTTGTGCAGTAGATTTTGAATAGGCATGTGCGATAACAGTAACTTTTTTAGTGATTTCTCCGCCGCCGAGAAGTTTACCGGGAACAACAATCACTTCGCCATCCTTAGCATATTTTTCAATACGTGAAAGATTGACTGCGCGTTGATGCCGTGTTGGGCGTTCAAGTTCAAGTGCAATAGTTTTCCATACGCCAACTTTTTGTTCAATAGACTGCTTTTTTAGTGAAGCAATCAATTCTTGCAATTTCCGGTTTTTATGTTCTAAGGTCATTTTTGTAATTGTACTGATTGTAATGCGGGGGACGTGATTCGAACACGCGCATCCACTAAGGAACTAGCCCTTTGAAGCATGATCCAAATCTTTTACGATTGGTTACGCCACCTCAAGCTAGCGCATTTGACCAGGCTCTGCCACCCCCGCTTATTCAATTTTCTTAACGAGCTCGGTGAACTCTTCAAGTTGCGAATTGTAGAGGTCAATAGCCTTAATCACAATCTCTTTAGGAGTGAGTTGTCCCCATGATTCAATTGTGAAAATAAATTCATCCTTATCTTGGTCGGGGATTCGATAAAAGACGAGCCCAGGGCACCATTTGGAATGTTCTTTACCTTGGCCGAGGATTGCAGTTGCTTCAAGTTCGAGTTCTTGTCCTTCGAGGAGTCGGACAATCTGAATCTTATGAGATATTGGTTTGATATCCGGGTCTTTGGATTTGAGATCCGCAGTCGTGACTGTACAGGGGCCTACTGCTTTGAGTGTGAATTTTACCGTGCATGAAGCGCAACCCGCGCCAGCGCATTTGCATTCACTCATCAAATTATATGATTTTAAGTCTGTGGTGAGTGGGATAAGTCCAAGTCGGTGCGCGAGCATCTCATCGTAGAGGATTGAATTATTTTTTCTGAATTCAACATCGTCAATCGCCATGACGGGAACTTCAAAACCCATTAATCGCCGAAGCGTATTTGCGTATGCGACATCGACTCCAGTCAGTGAAAAACTGATACGTTCCTTCTTTTCTTCATTGCTTATGATTTTAATGTCCATGATTTCACACATAATTATTATTTATTTTACTTTATACTCTTCGTCCACGTTTACCGCCCTTCTTTCGACACGTGTCGTGCGGTAATGGAGTAACTTCTTCAATGGAACCAATACGAAGGCCCATTCTTGAAAGTGCGCGAACAGCAGCTTGTGCTCCTGGTCCAGGACTATTAGGTCCATTATGGCCGCCGGGTGCTCTGATTTTAACATGAATACCGGTTATTCCTTTTTCCATGACTTGTTCAGCAGCATTTTTTGCAGCCATGATTGCGGCTGTTGGTGAAGATTCTAGACGGTCAGATTTTACAACTTGGCCGCCCGATGTTCGTGCAAGTGTTTCGGTCCCTGTGATATCAGTAATATGGATAATAGTATTATTATAGGAGGAAAAGATATAACATGTTCCCCATCTTGTATTATCATCTTTCATCGTAAACCTTCTTTATCTTCGACGACGCTGCTGTTGGCGCGGTCGCTGCTCTTTCATTTTTGCTTTCTCCTGTTTTTGTGTCTTTATTTTCAAGTATTCTTCATTGACATGTTCAGGATGATCTTGCGCATAAAACTTGCTCTTCGGAGAGATTTCAATCGTTGTCTCTTCAGAAACTTTAACAAGATAGGATGGACTTGTGATAATTTTTCCAGCGACAAGTAAATGCCTCTGAGTAATGAGTTGACGTGCCTGCTTCATTGTTCGTGCAAGATTTTTCTTAAATACCATTGTCTGTAATCTTCGATCAAGTACATTTTGGAGTGTGATACTTAAGACTGCATCTGTTCCCTCGCCTGCTTTAATTAAATTATAGGATTGTAGTTTTTCAATAAGTGCCTGACGTTCCTTGTCTGCCTGTTTGCTTGTTATTGCAGCATATTTTTTAGCCTGATTTTTGAATGAAGCCATTTTTGCAATGATTTTCCATATTTCAGTCTTATTCGGAATACCGTATGCTTTACAGATTTTATTCTCTTCAGTAATGCGTTCACCACGCCATGGATGGCTTGGTTTAGAATACTTCTTTTTGATTTTTTTAATATCTCCCATTGTTGAACCTTAACCTTTCTTCGGTGCAGGTTTCTTATTTGCTAAAGAGACCTTACCCTTATTTTTTCTGAAATTTGATTTAGTCCTCTGACCACGGACCGGAAGTCCCCACATGTGGCGAAGTCCTTTATATGATTTGACTTTCTTCATACGCTTCAAATCATTATCGAGCATGAGTGTTAAATCTGTTGTGATAAGATGCATATCATGACCTGTTTCGTAGTCATTACGCCTGTTAAGAATCCATGCAGGCGCGTTATACTTTGCAGGATTTCGGATAACGTCTTCTAATCGAAGAACTTCTTCATCAGTTAAATTTCCGATTTTTTTGAATGGATCAACCTTTGCATTATAACAGACAAAATTCGAGAACATGAATGAGATGCCCTTAATCTTATGGAGTCCCATATTTACTTTTTTTTCTCCTTTAATATCAGTACTGACAATACGTACAATATACCGATAATTCGGGTCATCGCTTGCTTTAACCTCGGGTTTTGCAAGAGGTTTCTTGAATTCAGGTCTTGGTTTTTTTTCTTCAGCCATTGTAATCAGTAATTCATTAGCAAATATTCGAGAGAAGTCAAACGTGACTAACCCTAAAAACGCTCTCGGTGTCTCAAGACTGTGTCTTGGGAACTCCAAATCGTATTTGGAGTAACTCGGGCTAATAGTTATGGGAATAATAGGTCATTTATAAATATTTCGTATAGGCGAAATAGTTCCGAACAAAGTGAGGAAATTGTTCGGTTTGAGAAACCACTCTTTTTATTAGAAGAAATATCTATTGAGATCCTTAATATCAAATGGGTGTTGATTCTTATAGTCGCTTATTGTTTCATCTTCGAATAATTTTGGTTCAATATTAGTAAGGACGTGTGTGCCGCTGGGTCCTTCTCGCTCTATAATGAATTGTAAATCTTTAGAGTATAAATTAGTTGTGACATCTGAACGGGGAACGTAAGATTTTTTTTTAAATTCTGAGAACTGATTAAATCTCTTCTGAAAATCTATTGTAATATCTGTTCGTTGAGCTTCATGATTAATATAATCAAATTGGTATAGTGACTCTTTTTTCCAATTAGGATTTACTCCTGAAAGTATCTCGTCGATTTCAAATTCCTTGAGTTGGAATTTTTGAAGATCATTTATTTTCATGTTGGAGTAATTGTTGTAGTATTTATAAAGTTTCTTCTTTAAAGTAGTTACTTTTTGGCAGATGTTACGCGTATATCCTTGATATTTTTTACAATGATCCACGCGTTCGCGTTTCCGTAGCCGGTCTTGTTGATAGCAAATGGTGTGATTGGTTTGACATCCTCAAGGAATGCGAGTGTGCAATAATTCTTATTTTTGGCGAATTCATTCATCTCTTTCAGATCATTAAATCCTATTGCTCGCCCATATTTATGATAGAGTTCAGTGATTGGCGTATGGTTTAAATCGAAAAATAACGCATCCTGAACGCTTGCTTTCGTCGTTACTGGTCCCCCGCTTAATTTGAAATAGATAACATCGCCTACTGTTATTTTACCATACGGTGCACGTTTCGTCACATACCAGCGCGATTCAATTGTTTTTGTACCTGCAATAATCTTGTCTAAGAATTGTTTGTGCATGATGGCGAGATGGTGCATATCATGTTTAAATTATCTTAATTTATTAATGTTAAGAAAGATTAAATGAAAAAAGGACGGCCGGCGGGATTACCACCAAATTTTACAAAATTTGATAAAAGGTGAATGTGCAATCTTCGATTGCAGCATTCGTGCCGCGCGTCTTGAAATAATAAAGGACGACCGGCGGGATTACCACGAGATTTAAACCAAAATCTCGTAAACGGTGAATGTGCAATCTTTAATTGCAGCATTCGGTAATAAAGGACGACCGGCGGGATTACCACGAGATTTAAACCAAAATCTCGTAAACGGTGAATGTGCAATCTTTAATTGCAGCATTCGGTAATAAAGGACGACCGGCGGGATTTGAACCCGCCCAAGAGGATCCACAGTCCACTATGCTGCCAGGCTACATCACGGCCGTCATTAAAAGGAAAGAAGAGGGTGATTATTTAAAAAGATTTATATTTACGTACTTATTGATATGGTGTAATGAATCTCGATCAAACCGGCCAACATTATATGATTGATAAAGAACTTATACAATTCATTGTCAATTATGGAGAATTGCGCAAGGATGATGTGGTTTTAGAAATTGGTTGTGGTCATGGAGCGCTCACCCGTGAACTTGTGAAGAAATGTAAGGTTGTTGCAATTGATATTGAAAAGACCATCCTTGATATTCATTCCAATCAGCTAACGCTTGTGCAGGGAAATGTTCTTGAAGAGATTGATCAGTTACGAAAAAAACATGATTTCAATAAGATCATTGCAAATATTCCATTCAGTATCTCTGAACCATTACTCCGGAAAATGCTTAAGACAGATTTTGATCTCGCTATTCTCACAGTCGGGAAAAGTTTTGCAGAACTCTTGACAAAAAAAGATAATCGTCTTGGGATTCTTGCAAACAATTTTTATGAAGTAGAAATCTTGCAGACTATTCGTCCATCAGCGTTCTTTCCGCAACCACGGGTTAATTCAGCAGTCATCCGATTATCGCCTCTTGCGCTCGATGATTTAGATCGTAAGGCAGTTATCTATCGAAAACTCTTATTTCTCGATGATAAGAAATTGAAGAATGCACTGGAAACCATTCTGAAAGATAAAACAAAGAAAGAGATTGCAGCGCTCTGCAAGAGCGAATTCTACAAGAAGAAATTATTCCAGTTGACGAATGAAGAATTTATGGAATTGGATTCAGATCTTACGAAATTGTTATAAATATCTGCTGATTACCTCTATATATGATTATCAAAAAGAAAGTCAAACACGAATATTTTGAACTCGTCGTTGACGGACGTAAACGTTTTGAGATTCGTTTAGCGGATTTTGATGCAAAGCCTGGTGATACATTAATTCTTCAGGAACAGGATCCAGTGACGAATGAATTGACTGGAAGGGAACATGCCTGTGAAATACTTCATTTGTTTAACACGAAAGATGTTGAGCAATTCTATCCTAAAGAAGACATTGAAAAATACGGTTTAGCAGTTATCGCTATCAGGAAAAAATATACCCACGATAAATAGTTATGTTGTTTTCAGTATTTTTCTCGTAAACCTTCCGTACCCCTTCGAATATCTTCCGAAAATTCCTCCCAAACCATTATAAAAATATCTTCGCTCTCGTAATGATGAATATTCATAAAACATATTCGCGTATACGAGAAATTTTCGATGTTGCGCGCGCTAAGACGTATCATACTATTAATACTGTTATAGTTAAAACCTATTGGGAGATAGGTAGGATTATTTTTGAAGAAGAACAACAAGGGAAATTACGCGCAGATTATGGTAGCTATTTAATTAAGGAATTATCAAAGAGGTTGTGCGGTGAATATGATGGTGGTTTTAGTGAGCAAAGTTTGAGAAATATGCGGCAATTCTATAGTTACTTTCCGATTCGCTCCGCAGTGCGGAGCGAATTGAGCTGGACACACTACAGGATCCTTTTACATGTCCACGACTCATATTCGCGAAATTTTTATTTGATTGAGACAGCAAATAATCAGTGGTCCACCCGGGAGCTTGAACGACAAATAAATTCAATGCTTTATGAACGGCTTGCGTTAAGCAAAGACAAAAAACAGATCCTTGCTCTTTCAAAAAAGGGGCAGATTGTTGAAAAACCCGCAGATATTATTAAAGATCCATATATCCTCGAATTTTTGAATCTCAAGATGCAACCGGTTTATACTGAATCAGATTTAGAATCAAGATTAATCAACCATCTTAAACAGTTTATATTTGAACTCGGAAAAGGGTTTATGTTTGTTGAACGGCAGAAACGAATAACTCTTGATAATGAACAATTCTATATTGATCTCGTGTTTTATAATCGAATCCTACGATGCTTTGTGCTTATTGAGTTAAAGATCGGTACACTAACGCATAAAGATCTCGGACAATTGCAGATGTATGTGAATTATTATGATTGCGAAATACGATCTTCTGAAGAGAATCCGACAATCGGCATTCTTCTTTGCTCTCATAAGAAAGATGTTATTGTGAAATATACCTTACCTCAAGAGAATTCGACGATATTTGCATCACAATATCGTTTAGTACTTCCATCAAAAAAACGATTAGAAAAAAAGTTGCGGGAATTATTATAATGCTCACTTCATCTTCAGAACTTCTTTAGTCTTCTCAACAAACATCTTTGCTTCTTCGACAGTATTGTAGAGATAAACTGATGCGCGTGCAGAACCGTCAATATTGTTTGCGTTGAACCAGGAATGAACGCAGTGCCGTCCTGATCTGATTGCGATGTTTGCATAACTGTCAAGCATCATCGCGACTTCATGATGATCCATCTTGTTCTTGGCATTGAATGAGAGGATTCCTGAACGAAGTTTTGGATCTATTGGTCCGAGAATGTCAATCTGATCTTTAAGTCCATCTGTCATGATTTTATTGAGTGCGATTTGATGTTCTTCACACGCATCAATATATCTGGAAAGGTATGTTGTTGCAGCGCCTAAACCGATGAATCCTGCGTAATCCTGAAGACCTGCCTCGAATTTTTCAGGGATTTTAGTAAACACTGCGCGATCATAGAATGTGTCATCGACAGTATCCCCACCGACATTATATGTTTTGAGTTTTTCTAGAATCTCTGATTTTCCATAGAGGATTCCGGTCCCTGTAGGACCAAGCATCTTATGTCCAGAAAATGCGAGGAGATCAACATCAAGTTTTTTGACGTCAATTGGATTATGCGGTATGTATTGTGCACCGTCAAGCATGACAATTGCGCCGTATTCATGAGCAAGTTTTATAATTTCTTTGACTGGATTCGTTGTTCCATCCATATTACTCGTGTACACTATGGATACGAGGATCTTTTTACCTTTATGTTTTTGCAGAAGTGCAGTAAAATTTGTAAAATCAAATGTGTTTTTTGTTGATACAATCTCATGTACAATCCCTTTTTCCTGTTTTTTTATAATCCAGGGGACAAGATTAGAATTATGCTCTTTATCGCTGGTAATTACGACATCATAATTGAGTGCATTTGCAATAAGATTAAATCCTTCAGTCGTGTTTCGCGTAAAGATAATCTCATTCTCAGATTTTGCGTTGATGAATTTTTTTACAATTTCGCGCGTCTTTTCATATTCTTCTGTTGCACGCTTGCTGAGGTGATGATGACTCCGTCCTGCACATGCAGGATATTCATTATAATACTCATTCATCTTATCAATGACTAGTTTTGGTTTCAAGGACATGCAGGCAGAATCAAAATAGATGAGCGATTTTTTAGGAGTATTCAGGATAGGAAAATCTTGTCGAATCTTGGAAACATTCAGAGTCATCTTCTGATGATGGTGGGATGGTTTATATGTTTTATGGAAAATAGTAAATCTCTTGTTGTCATTGCGAACAAGAAACTATTTAAATAACTGCGTGCAGGATTGACTTATGGCTTTGTTTTCATTAAAAACTGGTTTGCTCGAAAAGGACCTGTTTGCAGCGTCAGTGTTTTCTGATGATTCTTTTGTAAAAACTGATGAGCGTATCACCACACAATTACTTAAATTTCAATATGATTTTGATCATGCCGCCATTGATGAAGAGAATAAAATGGTTAATGTGCTCAATAAAATCACCCGTCTTGATTCGGCGTTGCATGCGCGTGCAGAGCAGAATACTTCACTTCTTACTGAGAGTATTACTATCGAAAAGTCTACTGTTGCGGAAATCCGTAAAGTCGAAAAACTTCTGCGTAAACAATTCAGTGATGCGCTGCAGATGTCGCGGTTATTGAAGACACTTATCGAAACCGAATTCTTGGAAATGCTTGCAGATATTAAAAAACCATTAAAGTGTTTTGATATGTATTTCTCCCGTATGCGTGAAATCCTTGCTGATGCGTTTCAGGGTAAAACCGCGATTCATGGGGTGGTGTTGTCAAAATCAGATGCATCGCGATTAGCGACAATCGTTACCAACATCGCCAAGACGTATGAATCTCTCGCGAATCACATCATCACGAGTATCGCTAATGATTTTAAGACAGTTTCCACGTTTAAGACAGATAAAGAATTATATGATCATTTACAAAACAGGAATCGCGTAAAACGGCAGATCACCGGTAAAGTGAGATATATTTCTGAACAGATAGAAAAACTCAGGAATAGTTTTGTCAGCGTTATTGCAAATGCGAAACGTGAAGACCTCTCGTTTGTTGCTTCTCATTCAGCCATCGCTTCTGCAGTCACATCAGGATCAGGAGATGCGCAGATCCTTGATGCTAAACAATTACTCATCAAGAAACTGGAAGAGAGCCTTTCTGAATTTAAGCGACAATTTTGTGAATTTCCTCATTTTGATGGACAACCGTTCCATGGGTTAGTAGGTTTCTGTTACACTCGTGCAACTGTTGCCAATCAGACCGTCATTGAAGCAAAATATCTCCAACAGAATCTTGTAAAGAACCTTGAATCACTCAAACAAAAGATCGAGAAATTACATGCGACTGCCATCATTCGTCAGCAGGAGATATTGACTACGCTTGCAAAGCCTTCTGTAGTAAAAAGTAAAAATCTTACGGGACAGATTGAGGAGTTTAAGGCATATCAACAGCAGGTATCCCGGGAATGGGATGCCTATACTGCTGAAATCACTAAAGATGAAACTGTTATTTCTGAATCTGCATTGAAAGATTTTACGATTGAGAAAAAGGAATCTGAAAAGATTGTAAATACCATGAGATCATTCACCCGTAAAATGGGTGGCCTTAAAGGTGCGTTTTTAGGATTGGGCTTGCTTGCAGTGGTGGGCGCTACTACCATATCGAATTCCTCTTCAATAGGATACCTCCTGAAAAAAGATACGGTTTCAAAGACCATGGTCGATGAAGACCCCCAACTCAAAAAACTTATCCAATTTGATGAAACCGGAGATGCATCTTTCCTTAATTTCACTTCTGCAAAACCGCTTTGTGCAAAATATGTCGGTCAAGCTGTCGATAAATTATGCGGCAAGGGTACTGCAAAACGTGTGGGTCTGACCGGAGATGCATGGAGATTTACCGAGAATATTGTAAAGAAAGGCGGAAAGATTGCTTGGCGGTCTACCGGCGATTCTTCCCTCGACCTTAGCATGCTTAAAGTGGGCGATGTTATCGGCGCGAAATATTATTTCAGTAAGTTCAAGGATGTTGCTCAGAAATTTAACGAGGAATACACTCATGTGATGGTGGTTATCGCATTTACTCACGGAAAACCTGTTGTTGCACACTTATATCATTCTCCGCTTCTCGGGGATAGTGTGGGCGATCGTGTCGACGTGTTGGAATCAAGTCCGCTTTTTAAGTTTAAAGTGGTGATCCGCCCGGATTATAACGTAAGTGAGTTAGTGCGATTAAATCCGGGTAGCGTGTTCGGACAGCAATTGGCGCAGAACTAGTTCTTTCTTTTCGGCAAGAAATTATTTTTTTATGATTACTGTCGTCTTATAGGGTATTTGCGGATATAGTTCCTGGACATCGCGTATCGATAACCCTATACACCCTTTGGTTTGATATATTGTACGCGATATGAATGTCATCGGCGGAAAGCGCAATCCATGGATGAGAATACCTTTCCATGAACCTGTACTGTATCGTGATTCCTTTTTGTCCTCTTGTAATCGCATGATTCTTGTGCCAAATTGTCCAAGTGGGATACCCAGATATTTTTTGAATAGATAGTCAATGTTATCACGTTTCTCGTTTCCCGTGTAATCTTTATCGACTATTTGTTTTCCACTAATAAAGAACACACCTTCAGGTGTTCGTTTATCTCCGATGCGACCTTTATCCTCTTCGTCGATCCCTATGGATATTTCGTATTCTTTCTGGATCTTTCCGTCAATATAATGTTTTAAATTATGATCTGATTTATCTACAATGATAAGATTCTTTTTAGTGAGAATATATTCCTGAGCAAGCACCTCTAATGTTTCATTGCTTTTCTTTCCCTTCGTAGCATTGGTGTTATACGTAGTGATATCCTCTTTTTTTGATTCGCATACTTCGGTGGTTACAGTTGCCGGTGTTATAGGGATAATTGGCGATGGTGCTGTATTATGTGTAGTATAGAGAATGATTGCGGCGAGTGCTACGATCAGTGATTTGTACACAGTCATAGAGTGAGAATGTTTTTGTAGTTTATAAATGTTATTTTAGTAACTATTTAATAGTGGATACATAAAGGGTTATTTCTCTGTATTATATCATGAGTATCTATCTCTTTGATAGGGAATTAATATCATTTTTGACGTAATCGACACCTATATAAACCTGCATTACGTATGTTTATCTATGGATTTCGACATCATCATTGCAGGCGCAGGTCCCGCAGGTCTGAGTGCAGCTAAGGAATTGAGTAAATGGTATCGTGTTCTTGTTATTGACCCCAAATCGAAACCACAAACAACAGCGGCATGGTATTCTTATAATGATCGTGTAGATAAATACGGACTGAAATCCTGTGTCATACGGAAGTGTAAATCGCTCATTTACAAGGCGATGGACTTAGAGCATGAAATGATTGATTCGATGGTCGTGTTGGATTCTCTTAAAGTATTACAGTTATGGCACGCGCAGGCAACAGCAAATAAGACCACGTTTCATAAAGCCACACTTAAAGATGCGGTCCCAATTACTGAAGGAGTTCTTGTAACGACAGATAAACAGGTGTATACTGCGCATCTGCTTATCGATTGTACAGGGATTACCAGTTCGATCCTCAAAAAATATGGACTTATCAAGCACTCTAACACCTGGATTCTTGCAGGAGGATTTATTAGTAATATCAAACTGAAAGATATTGATCGACTTTACTTCCTGCCGGTTAACGACAAGAGGAATACGTATATCGGGCTCTATCCCCATTCAAAGACGAGTGCAGATTTTTATGTATTTTATAATCTGAATGAGGAGATAGGAAAATTTGCAGATATCAAATCGATATTTAGAAAGGCGTTACGAAAAGAGTATCCTTGCGCTAGGATAAAATCACCATTACTTGGACGTATTGTCGGGGGAGAATTAACACAATACGCACTCGACAATATCGTATTTTTTGGTCAATCCGGAATGATGGACCCGCCGGGTTGTGGAATGGGGTTTAATGAGATCCTGCTTCATCATCAAGTATTTGCAAAAAATATTCATCAGTGTATGATACAAAAAACACTTGACACGAATGCGCTTTCAGACGCTGCCACGGCATTTCGTGATCCTGCAATATTCCAATTCCAGCAGATTATTGCAAAATATACCTATTACTTTATTTTTAGTCCAACCAAATGGCGTGGAGGGGTTGCCTGGCTTAATGCACTCGGCAAAGAGAGTAAACATTGGATGCGTAATGAGCTCACTATTCCATGGATTGAAAATGCATCAATCACACTCTACAACACCATTCCCATCACTGATGTCATAAAACTCATGCCGCCAAAAGATTATGCATTCATCATCGAACATTTCGCAAAATTTGTCGGCGATGCAGTATTTGAGGAATCTGCAAAGGCAGAGGAGAAATATAAGAGAGAATTGATTTCAAATCAGTAATGATTATTTCCAGAATTCCCACCACGGGATCCCTACTTCAGTATTAACCATCATAGAATAAATTAAATTATTACTTTGTTAGATCTTTTTTAATATACTCTTTCATGATATCCTGAATTTTTTTGAGAAAACTTTCTTCGCTTGGTGCAATGGGCGTATACTGCAGTCCTGTAGAGTTAAACCCGAGAGTGTGTTCTCCTGCTTTGTTGTCATGATCATCGAAGTAACCACGAGAAGAATTATCTCCATTGCTTACAGAATTTATGATATGTAATTTACGATCATAATCCATTTTACCGGTAATTGATTCGAAATGCGACGGATCATACTCAAAATCGCCTATAAAAAATTTTTCTGAAATATGCGGTGCCCAAAAATTGAATGCATAAGGATGGGCGGGATTGTATTTTTTAAGTTTTTCTGCATATTCTTTTGCTTCATCAGAAAGACTCTCATCAATATTCTGCCCACTCGCCAAGACATTGTATATAGTGAAATCATTCAGATATCCCCACATTGCAGCAGGAAATCGCGTGTGAATTTTGCCGTCCTTGCTTATCTCACAGGCGACTGTTCCATCAATAATAAAAATGTCAGGATTATTGGTCGATACCCACTTCCATATATCTGATACTACGTATCCTAATTTTTCATTTTTTCTATCGAATGCACGTGAACTCACCCGGTTGTTTAGTATTTTGATACCCTGCGCAGTCAACTGCTCTGTTATAGGGTCTACTACAAAATTCAGACCATATCTATCATTTCCTATTACTAGCGTAGGCATATCTCTCCTATTTTCAATTACATGATTATAGACCGCAACAGCTTCAATCGCATGGCGCTTAACAGTAGTATACGCAGATTCTCCTATAATTACCTCGCCGTTGATCCATGGAAGTTGGCTGAATTGGCTGAAAGTAAGATAATTGAAAGTAAAGTCGTGAGACATTTTGGTTTTGTCCGGCTTTTTATCTTTGCTGTTTTTTGGATCCGGAGGGCCATATATTTTATATTTTGAATATTCGAGTTCTAAGTGAAGTGGGTTTTGTCTATCAAATCCTCCTGCACGAATATCTGCTAAGGATTTTTCTAATCCTGATCTTTTTTCTGTGAGTATTGTTGAAATTGGAAGTAGGTCCAATTCGTTTATTATTTCAAAAGTTGCGTTTGTGATTGGAGGATGTGATATGAATTCTGCAAGAGTACCTGGGGCGATAACATCAAAAAATAGTTTGCGCCGATATTCTTGTTCTGGTAAAATGAGCGTTAATCTCCTCAAGAAATCAATGTTGACTTTGTTTACTCCAATATCTTGTAGGACAGCGTGTATTTTCGGATGATTCCCAAGCTTTCGAGCATAATAGTCGTAATCTTTTGCCATGTTGATATCGCAGTAATTGAAGTGCAAATTTCTAAACACCATAGAATAGTATGGATGTTTTGTTTATAAATTTTACTAATATTAACAACTCAATAGTAGTTATTATTTTATTTCCAGAACTCCCACCATGAATATCCCAGTTCCTTGCGGATGATTTTCTTAAATTCGTTATAATCTTTAGCACCGACAATGGTTTGGTTATTGATGAAGAATGTTGGTGTAACAGTTATTCCTGAATCAAGTCCGGTCTGATAATGGGATTGGACTAATTTTTGATATTTATTTGAATCAAGACATTTCCTGAATGTATTCTCGTTCAATCCTACTACTGTCGCATAGGTTACGAGATCGTCATAATAGTGTTTGGGCTGGTTTGCAAAGAGGTATTCACGGTATTCCCAGTATTTTCCTTGATCTTTTGCACAGAATGCTGCCTCAACAGTTAAATACTCATTCTCATGAGTTGAGAGTGGAAAGTCAATATAGACATAGAACACTTCAGTGTCGTACTCTCGGAAAATTTTTTTAATGGTGGACTCAGCAACTTGCGTATAATGACATGCATAACATCCGAATTCGATGATAGTAACTTTTGCATCCGGGTTACCTTTTGAGATAACGTCCGTAATCTGATACGTAGGCAGTGTCAATGTCTTGTTTTGATGCATACCCGGAATCGCGCATATCTTACTACTTGAACCATTTTGCGGTTGATTAGTTCCGAGCGGGTCAAAGATGCAGAATTGATTATTATTAGGACCATTACAATTGCCGTAGAGCGCATAATTATAGATTCCCTGACCTGTAAAAAATAATGTGAGAATTGTTATGATAAGAAAAAACCATGAGAATACCTCAAAATATCTGTAGAGGACTCGCCCAAGTTTTGGGAAGAATCGCATGAATGAACCGGTGATCTGGGACTTCAGCCGCGTGTTGAGATCAGAATTGCATTTTCTGAACGTGATTTTTCTGAAGGTACAATTGAATGCTTCTTTAGCGATAATACGGTATTTTGCAGAAAAGATCCCAAGGATTCCTGCAACAATAAGTGCGATGACACAGATCATGTTTTCACATCAAGTATTAATAAAAAAAATAAAAAAATTAATTAAAATTTATATGCCGCATCCTGCTGCATTTGCTGCACCAACTGAGTCATAGCCGAATCCTGGTCCTGGTGCTGTTGCAGATAATTGTGTATTACATTCGGCGGGTGCATTGTTGAATGCTGCGCAGATTCCTTTGAGATAACTTGCGGAGTCTCGTCCTGCATTTGATTGCGCCCCGTTAATGACGAGTGTTGGGCTGCCTTGGATTGCATATTTAGTGTTTAATGCAAGATCAGTATTGAATTTCGGGAATCTTCCGGAAAGCCATGATGCTTGGTCATTAAAGTTTGCCATAATGCCAAATTCTTTATCCGCTGTAACTTTACATGCGTCAACCTTAGCAGTATCAATTTTTGTGGATGCAATACATGCCTTAGATGCACTATCACTGCCTTGTCCTGCACTATCATTAAGGAAGCATGCAAGATATGCAAGATATTTTGCGGGTTCCTCTTTTTGGATGCAATATTGTGCAAGTTGTTCTTTAACTTCTTTTTCTCCATGCATTGCATAGTAGACAAATTTAACTTTGAAATCGATTTTATCGCCGAGTGTTCGTACTGCAGAAAGGATTCCCTTTTCTGATTGTGTTCCGTACGGGCAGTGGCTCATAACAAAGAGTTCAACAACAGGTTTGTCAGTCTTGGAGACACTTGTTGGTTGCGGCGCTGTTGGCTGCGTTGCTGTTTGTCCAGTTGCCGGCGCTGCTGCAGTTCCTGTGGCATCAACAGCTGATGGGAATAATAATTTTCCATCTTTAGTCATATACGAATTAAATTTTTGACCGCCAACATCAATACTGAGTGCATAAATTGATCCTTGATCAACAACACTGCTGACAGTTACGGTTTGTCCTTGGACGAGTCCTTGAATAATGGTTGTTGCTTTTGCTTTGGCTTCGTCGCTCGTAATTGTTTTTCCTGCAATCGTACGGGGTGTGCCACCGCCAAATCCGCCTGTCGCAGTAGAAATGATGAACAGTACTGCAAAAATAATTGCAAGGGTTCCAAGCACCCACGTCATTGTTTTGTACGTGTTTGTTTGCTTATGCTGTTTATGTTCCATATATTCTTTTGGAGCATCGTGATGCTTCTTCTTTGGTTTTTTAGACTCTGACATATCTTCTTCCATACATATCACCTCAAAATAATCCCCTCCTCGATTTATTCTCCGCCTCTTTATATATTTTGTGAAAAACTATACTTAAATGGGTTATTGCGGTGTTGCTCGTTATTTTTGGTGTCTAAAAATAAATAAACTTTAAAAACACGTCCCCCATCCGACAGATATGTTTGAAAAATCGCATATTGCTGCTCACCATTCAGTCTGGAAGAAATCATGGAAATCATTTTCTTCCCGTCCGATTATTGCGCTCTGGATATTTCTTCTAGATATTGGGATTCTTGCAAGTTTTATTCTTCTACGCTCTGTTGTTGGGCTCATGGTTCCTGAGCAGTTTGATCTTATCAGCGCCGCGCAAAAAAATATGTTAGTATTCCTCGGTATTGCGGGAATTTTTTTATTGTATGTTGTTTTACTCGCGCTTGCCTATTCTTTTTTCAAGTATATCATTTTGGGGCAAATAAAATCTTTTTCAAAAACACACACGTTCGATATGAAGACATTGCGAAACCTCTTTTTTATGAATCTCCTCCTCTTTGTATGCTTTTTTATCATCCTGATGTTTTTTACACTACTCTTTAGCGCAGTAAATTCTGTTCAGACATGGATAGGTATTACGATCTTTGCAGGATTTATTATTATACTCTTTTTACTCTATATTTTTTGGAATTTCATGCATTCAACTTGCATTCTTGGTCACGGATTCTGGCCGAGTATGAAAAAGAGTTTTCGGCATCTCTGGACATCATCCTATCTTGGGCTCATCGTGTTTAACGTCGGTATCATTATCGTATACGTCATTCTCTTCCTTGTACTTGCGCTTCTCTTCAAGTACGTATTAACCTCTTCTTTTGGCATATTCTTGCAGGTCGGAACTATTGTAAGTCTTATTGTGGTCTATATCCTTTTCATGTTTAATCGCGTCCATTTCTATTTTATCGCAGAAAAACATATCGGGCATAAAACTGTAAAAAAGAAATGATAGAGTTATTCTCTCTTATTTTGATGCGTTTTTTTTATTTACGTTATTCAATTTTTTGTAGAATACGCACAAATAAGACTGATCGGAATTATTGTCATTAAATATAATGCAAGTACACCTAAAACGCTGTTTATTCCTTCTTGTTTCCGTGCAGCAATATATGCTGGCAATTTCTGTAGTTCTGACAATTTTTTTTCGAGTGAATCTCTCTTTTCCTCTAAGATATTTTTCGTTTGTAGTATCTCTGTTGTTGTACGCTTTTTTGTGGTGTTAGGTATCACTACATATTCTGGATGCGCGTTAAAGTACATAATTGCGCTCTGGATAAATGTTTTTTCTTGTGCTATATGTCGTGACTCGGTTAGTATCGGGAACTGTGTCTGCATGTGATGGTAGCTTTTGCTTGAGTACATAAATAATCCTATTCCCACTGTTTCAGCCACAACGAACGCGGCAATAAATTTCTTAAATGTGCTTAAGGTCATGTTCTTCCAAGAACGTTAATCTATCACAACCTTTAAATATTACTTCCCCCCTTGAGGAGTGTATGAATGAAGAATTGGTTACTGTGCTCAAACGTTTGAACCTTTCAGAATATGAATCCCGCATCTATCTTGCACTCTTAGAACTTGGTGAGTCGACATCGGGTGCAATCCTTTCAAAGTCCCAGATCAATTCTGGAAAGATCTATCTCATCTTGGAATCCCTTGAACAAAAAGGACTTGCGACAGAGATCGTAAAAAATAATGTGCGTCATTTCAGGGCAGTCGATCCTCGATCGATCAGTAAATACCTTGACCAAGCGCAGCAAGATGTGGATGCACAAAAAAAATTATATCAGACATTGCTTCCCCAACTCCTTACCTATGCTTCTGCTTCTCCGACTACTCCTGAAATCCGCGTGTATACTGGAATTGAAGGTATGAAGTCTGCATTTGATGAGGAAATGCTTTGTTATGCGCAACAAAAGGAACTTCTCATCTATGGGATCATTGATTATGATATGCATGATCAACGATTAGTACGCTATTTTACTTCGACCATATTCCCTACGCGTGAATCAAAGAAATTGAAGATAAGAAAAATCATTTCGGCACATGCAAAAGAAAATATTATCGAAAAAGGAGTGACACGACGATTCATTGATTATGATTCCTACTTCACCTATAATATTATTAATGATCTTGTGATATTTGCCGTCTGGTGCAAAGAGCCCCTCTTCATCACCATCCGTTCAACAGAAGTCAGTAATGGGCTGAGAAGTAATTTTAATGCAATATGGAAGAGTGCAAAGAAGAAATAACTATCGCTAAAGAGAATATTTAAAAATATATCACTATTTCTCTACTTATGGGGGATTCTATACCTGATGTTAGTATTATGCGTGGTATTCTGCGTGATGCCATAGTTGAGATAGAAACTGGTGTAAAAAAACAGTATGAACCTTTTCTTAAACTTCGAGAGGTACCGCAACCATTAGAAAAACGAATTGCAATTGCAAAAAACCCTCGTATTGAAGACCCGCAATCGCCGCATCTGGATACTGTCTGTCATGGTACAAGTTTATTCCTCTTTGGAATTCTACCCTATGATATGATTATTCCCACTAATGGCAACAATCAAGAATTACGCGCCGCTCTTGCGCGTATGATTAAATCAGATTATCCTTCAGATAATTCTATTGCAGTGTGGTTTGAAGATTCATCTGATTTAAACACTTCTGAGATCATTCACAGCGCGTTTATTGAACAGGTTAATCCGTTAGAGGGACATCATCGAGAAGGAACATTCGGTCCGTTTAGAAGTTTTAATGATCTTTCTACAGTCGAATCATACATTAACCGCGCAACACGTTTAGCGTATAAACACGTCTCTAAATATTATACATTGAATCCATCAGATAATCTTAAGGATTGGGCAGAAAGACAAGTACGCAGATATCAAGCACTTGGGTAGTCAGTAGAACTGTTCTAACATATCTTCTTATACTCATCCGAGAAGAACCAGCTTCCTGAAACAATGATATCTGCGCCTGCTGCAATACATTTCTTTCCCGTGCGTTCGTTTATTCCGCCGTCAACTTCAATGGCAAATTTCAGTTTCTTTTGCTGCCGAATCTCTTTGAGTCGCTTGATGCGACGAAGACTGCTTTCCATGAATTGTTGTCCAGGAAGTCCAGGATAGACTGCCATGACGAGGATGAGATCGATCTTATGCAAGAATTTGATTTCGCTTATGGAAGTGTCGGGGTTTATTGCAATACCCACAAATTTTTTATTTTTATGGAGAAAATCAATGGTCTTTTCTGCATTTGCTTTCAACACTTCTTGATGGATGATGAACATATCTGCAAGTAAAAAGAAGTCTCGGACATATTTTTCATAATTGACAACCATGAGATGCGCTTCGCGTTTATGTTTGCAGACAAATTTACGGACATGTGCGGGCGTGAAACTTTTACCGTGCACGAATTTTCCATCCATGATATCGAGGTGGAGGACCTGATGCTCTTTTTCTCGTGAAGATAGCGCGTTATTGATCTCTGCAATCATCGCATCATTTTTCTTATTCTTACGTCTCGCGTCAACATAGAATGTCAACAGTGATGCAGAGAGACGTGTCATGTATGTGTTGGATTGGTTTTCATTTATTAATTTATTTAATTATTAGTTTTTTTAATAATATTTATATAGAAGCAGTTGCGGTAGTATAGTATGGGTGACATCATGAAACATATTCTAGGATTTATCGCAAGCGATCATCGTGGATACAAACTTAAGGAATATCTCAAAGAGAAATTTCCGCTGATTGATCTGGGAACATTCACTGATAAGAAAATGGTTGATGAAGTTGATTATGCAAAAAAATTAGTCAAGTATGTTCTTAAGGAGAAGAGTCAGGGTATCCTCATCTGCGGATCAGGATTTGGGATGGATATGGCTGCAAATCGTTATAAGGGGATTCGCGCAGCGCTCTGCCACACACTGCAGGATGCGACATGGGCAAGGTATCATACTGATGCGAATGTTATTGTTTTAAGTGGAGAATTTACGAAACCCTTACTTGCCGAAAAACTCGTCAAGAAATTCTTTGCAACAAAATTCTCAGGGATTGCTCGCTATAAGCGAAGGATTAAGAAGATGGATAGATGATTATTTTAAACATGATCTAAATAATTGCTCACGTTCTCCATTATCCTGCACGCCAAATCACTATCTATATTTCCTGCGAGTGGAATATAAATTTTTACGTATTCCTCGATTTTCTCTCGCGCGAAGTCGGGAGTATATACTTCAAGTGTCGAACTGTTGTGAATGATATCGCAGAGCTTGATTACTTGGATATCTTTTGGTGCAGCGAGGATTCGCTTATTATACTCGTCTTTCGAAACATCGCGAGTGAGTATCTGGACAGCTTCTGATACCCTCTTTCCAAATATTTCAGTGATCTCGTCAAGTGTAAGATCTGTATCTTCTACGGTGTCATGCAACCATGCAATGCATTTATTTAGTGGTGTATCATATTTTTTAGATTGTGTAAGCATCGTTACAATCGCTTGAGGATGAGTGATAAATGGTTCTTGAGTCTTGCACCTTATCTGTCCTTTATGGTATTCGGTTGCATAATGCTGCGCAAGTTCGAGTATTAAATTATCGTATTCTTGGGAGTAGAGTCGAATTCCGTAGTTTTGTTCTTTAAAAAATTCTTTATATCGGAGGGTAGTGATATACCCCGTGTCTGGTGCTCCTACAGGCCTTGAGTATTCATCGGGTGTTTCATCCGGCATGCTATCCCAGTATTCCTGGACATATTTTGCGATATCTGCTTCATATTGATGTATTGAATACCCGTCAGGTCGCTGGCCCCAGCCGCGTTCTGATTCTTCCCATTCCTGAACGTATACGATATTTTTTTGGATGTTTGGTGTGTTGGTTGTTTGTGTCATACTCCCTATAATACATCTCATGATTTATAGTTTTCACTATAACATTTTAGTAGTATTAGTACAGATTATAACAATATTTTTAAACACAAACATCTTTAGACTGGGTATGGAGAAGAAACTCACGACCCAAGGCCCCAAAAATCGCAAATCATATACTGTAACCCTGCCTATTGAATGGATCAAGAACCAAAAACTCGATAAGAATAAGCAGGTAGAACTTACTATCGTATCAGATCGTATAATCATATCTTCACAAAAGCACGAGTCACAGCGCGCGATTATCGATGAAAAAGATTATCCTGATGTCCTGATAAAAGTCTTGCAGATATACTACCGGAAAGGATTTGATGAACTCAAAATATTTATCCATTCACCACAGTCTATAGCAAAGATTGCACAGATTATGGAAAAGCACATGATCGGATTTGAGATCATCGAACAGAAAAAAGAGTATATCATCATCAAAGATATTACTAAGGATTCGTCAGATGAATTCAACATTGTACTCCGGCGTGTATTTTTGCTCCTCTTGGAATTCTTTGAAGCATCAGAATCTGCAGAGATAGACTCGCTTGACCGCAATATCAGTAGGCTTGTGAACTACTGTCAGCGCATTATCATAAAACGGGGTCATGTGCAGTATGCAGACACGCCATTACTTTTCATGATGCTCGATAGGCTCGAAAAACTCAAGGATGAATTTGTATGGTTACTTGGTCCTGCACTTCATAAGAAGCAGTCAGTCTATATCAAAGAATTACATACACTACTCAGGACAGCGTACGAACTGTTCTACACCTTTGATCCACAAAAATACTCCTCTGGCCAGAACAGGACATATCTCCTCAAACATAAGATACTTAGAGAAGAGAAGAGCGCATCCAATATGCATATCCATAACAGCATGCGCATACTCAACTCACTCTACGCAGATATCTATGCAGTGAAATGCAGTACGTCAGAAAGATTAAAAAATTAGATAATTAACTGTTTGAGGCGGGTTTATTTTTCATTCCCATTTTTCCTGCCGCCGAACATCTTATAGAGGACAGTATCGACATGTGCTTTATCCTTATCAGACATTTTAATGATCCTTCCGCGCGGATCAAATTCTGCTTTTGTAGTGGTTTGTGGAATTTCAGTTTTTGCTTCTTGTGATTCAATCTGTTTCTTGTAATTATTGATCTCACTCATGAGTTCATCGACTTCTTTCATTTCACGGCTGGATAGCACACTCTTTTCTTTAAACCGTAAGACATCCGTGCATATTTCTGCAATATGTTCTGCAGTAAGCCCGAATTTTTCGAGGAGTTCTTGTGGTTTTCCGGATTCACCGAATATATCATTCATACCGATTATTTTGATAGGAATTTTCGCTGTTGAAAGTGCTTCGCAAACTGCACTCCCGAGACCGCCATAGATTGAATGCTCTTCGCAAGTCACAACTGCCTTACATTTCTGCGCATACATACGTAATGTCTGTGTGTCGAGTGGTTTGATGGTATGCATATTCATGACTGCGGCCTGAATCCCATTACCTGCAAGAATGTTTGCTGCAGTAAGTGCCTGCGAAACCATAACGCCGCAGGCAATAATAAGGACATCTCCTCCTTCGCGCATGATATTTGCTTTTCCGATTTTGAATTCTGAATATTCATTAGTGATAATGGGGGATGGTTCACGCGATAATCGAAGATAACAGGGACCCTGCTGTTTTACAAGTTCCGCAACTGCTTTTTGTGTTTCTATGGCGTCTGATGGAACAACAACAGTGAAATGGGGCATGGTCCGAAAGAGTGAGATATCCTCTTCACACATTTGTGAGGCGCCATCTTCACCGAGCGTAATTCCGGAATGATGTCCTGCAATTTTCACATTTGCATTATTAATCGCGATAAGTCTGATCTGCTCATGACCGCGTAAACAGAATGCGGCAAAGGTATTGGTGAATGGGATGAATCCTTCGAGCGCAAGACCATTCGCCATTCCAAACATATCCTGCTCGCTGATGCCGACCTGAATGAATCGCTGCGGATATTTTCCTGCAAATTCTTTCACCCGACATGATTCTGCAAGATCAGCAGTCAGAACAATGACACGTGGATCATCTATTGCTGCAAGTTTCTTTCCATATCCGTCACGCGTAGAGATGTTTTGAATCATTTTAATTTTCTCAGGCAATCATATGCCGTATCGATCAATTGTCGTTGTCCTAATTTAGTATCAAATCGATGGAACTTCTTTTCTTTATTATTAAATAATACGTCACTTACAATAAACATTGAAGCAACTTTTGCTTTTCTTATTTTACCGACAGTAAATAGTGCTGATGCTTCCATTTCAACAGTATAAATGCCTTCCTTTTTCGTATTCTGCATAGTTCCGTAATGCAAGATCCGGGTTATATTCTACTTGAATGCCCATTGTTTTCTCCCTTATCGATGATGTTCCAGATATGTGCTTTTAATTTTTGTTGCATGCGACGCATCTATTCCAACTCCTGCATTGCTTTTTCATATTCTTCTTTATTAGGTGCTATGCCATGCCAAAAGGCGGTGTTTTCCATGAATGAGACGCCCTTGCCTTTGATGGTGTGCGCGATTAGTATCATACATTTACCTTCATCTGATTCTTTTTTTGCTGCAGTAAATATTTCGAGCAGTGCAGGGATAGTATGTCCGTCGACTTCAAGGACAGTGAATCCGAATGATGTAAATTTTTCTTTGAGTGGTTCAAGATTTTTAATATCCTCGTTCGATCCGCCAAGTTGAATATTGTTATGGTCGATTATTATGATGAGATTTGAGAGTTTGTATTTATTGATTGTTGCAAAACTTTCCCACACCTGTCCTTCATCGAGTTCTCCATCGCCCATGAGACAATAGATTTTTGCAGGGATATTTTTTAACCGAAGCGCGAATGCCATACCTGCAGCAATGGAAAGTCCTTGGCCCAAACTTCCTGAAGTGGATTCCATGAGTGGAAATTTTGATTTGTCAGGATGGCCCTGTAATCGTGAATCTATTTTGCGGAATGATTGCAATTCTTCGTGCGGGAAATAGTCGCAATGTGCAAGTATGCTGTAATAGATTGGTGTGCAATGGCCTTTGCTGAGGATGAACCGGTCGCGATTCTCGTCTTGAGGATTTTGAGGGTCATGATGCATCACATTGAAGAACAAGACACTCATGAGTTCAGTTGCTGAAAATGATCCGCCGATATGTCCAGAACCTGCGATATACACCATATCTAAAATGTCTCTGCGCAGTTCCTTGCATAGTTGAGAAAGTTGTTCAACGTCAGATATTGCTTGCATACCTGAATAAAGAAATGAATTATTTATATAGTTAGCGGTTGCGATTGTATGGATGATTGTCAATCGGTTTCTTATCAACAGGATTTCTTTTCAGTAAGATTTCTTGTCCTGCACATCTAATAATTGTACTGCCTCAAAGTATAGTGGTGTTGCAAGTGATTTTGCTTGAGAGGAAGTTATCCTATTATACATGAAATCGAATTTTCGTCGTATTTTATCCTTGCCAAGACGGGAAGTCAGTTTCTCGACGTGCCTCAGCGCGTTGATCTTGAAATAACTCAGGCTATCAGCATCCTTGATGAGATCGGATTCTTCATTTCCGCCTTCTTCATGGTGTAATATCATATTGTGTATACGCGCAATTTTTTCAGGATTGTATTTTTGCGATTGAAGAAATGAGGTAATAATCTTTGCTGATGATTGCTGATGTACACGCAGATATTTCGGATCATCAAGTTCCATATCCTTGAATTTATCTGCAGCAGTCGTGGTATGGAATGCGCGGTCGATATCATGCGCGTATGCTGCGATTTGCATCGCTTCGTCAGCATCAGGTTTTAGTTGCAAGAGATAATTCACTGTGTGTTCGAAATGTGTATAATTCCCTTTATTAGCGCTTTTCGAAAAGCAATCATGGACATATGCGATGACATCGTTAAGCATATAATGGGAACGTACAATAGATATAAAAATATGATTATTTTCCAGGCAACTCTGATTTATTGTCCATTAAATCAACGCGCCAGTTTGTAGAGGGCATAGTGTATGTATGTTTCGCGCAAAGACTCCACAAAATTTATAAGAAGTAGGAATGTTTATGATATTCACAAGAGTTAGTGTATATGATATTTACAAAATTATAGAATGTATAGAGTGTATGTAACAAGATTATGATCTTGCGGGTATTATGAAATATGAAATTTTTTAATCTTTTCAAAAAAAAGGATCGCGAAGTATTGAAGTTGGCGTGTTTTGATCTTGATGATACGCTCTGCGCCATGGGTCCTATTCAGGCAGAAACAGAGGCACTTATCGCCCAGATGATGCATACTGATTTGCATGCATTGCATCTTCGGGCAAAAGAGCATCATGCAAAAACTGCCCATTCGATAAAATCAAATAGCGCGCTTGAGGAATCCAAACCCACATTAACAACTATCCTGCGAACATTCAATGATGTGAAACGCTCACACATCCATCGCGATCGTGATCCCATATTATTTTCCCGGCAGATTTGGTATAAAGAGACATTGCGGCAACTGAACATTAAGCTTTCACTTACAAAACTTAAAGAACTTTCCGTAAAATATGAGAAGGCGTATTGGGATTATTTAATCCCGCGGCTTAAATTATTTCCTCATACCCTCGAGACACTTCGTGAACTCAAAAACCAGGGAATGACTCTTGTATGCCTGACTGATTCTGACGGCGAGAAGGGAATCAAACTTCGACGGATGGCGTATCTTGGTCTTGACGCGTATTTTGATTTTATCATCACTGCCGACGATACGAAAAAAAATAAACCTGCAATCGAAAATTGGGAATATGTACTCCAACATACCGGTATGCGTGCTGCAGAATGCATGATGGTCGGCGATCATCCAGAGATTGATCTCATAATGGCAAAACATTGCGGATTTATAACAGTCTGGACAAAAGAATATCTGCATTCCAGCGAACATTTCAACTATGTAGATCATGAAATTACTGATATTAAAGATGTGTTGAAGATTGTGAAGAAGTATCAGTAAATATGATAACTTTTTGAATTTACTAAACAAATATTTTTCTTATTCATTCACCACAACCAACTTTCTCGACTTAGAAACATAGTTCATAATTTTGCCATCCTTCCATTTGCCGCAGCCTAAAATATCATCTTTGCCGGTGCGTTCATCATGATGCGCGATGATGAGAAAGTAGTGTCCGAGATCTTCATCCCATGTAATATCATTGCCCATGATCCAAAAATGCATCTGCTCGTCATTGATGTGGATGATTCCTTTAGTCGCATGGCGTGCAATGATCTGCGCTCCTTCAATACTGAGGCGAATATGCTCTTTGTAGAGTTCTCCAAAATACATCCCCGTACTGTCGATACGGATTGTGTCTAAATCGATTTTCGCAATGTCTTTTGTGACAATATAGATGCGATTATCCTTGTTTTGTAAAAATGCATAGGGTATGTCTTCTTTATCGATCTTATACCCGAATTGTTCTTCAAGTTTTTCAAGAATATGCTTGATTTCCCTTGTATTAAGGATTTTGAGATGGAACATGTGTGGTATTATACTCCGTATGTTTTCTTAAGATGCGCGATATATGAATTAATGTCAATAGGTTTTCCGCAAGCATCCTGAACAATCTCTTCAGTTGTTTTTGACGCACCATACTGGTGAATGTGTTCTTTTAACCATGTGCGGATGCGAGTAAAATCGCCTTTTGCTAAATCTTTTTCGACTGCAAATGATTTATTCATTGTTTTATAGATCATCGCTGCGTAAATACTCCCCAGCAAATATGTCGGGAAGTATCCTATCCCATCCATAACCCAATGCATATCTTGTAATACTCCTTCTTTCATTGTTTTTGGATTGATTCCAAGATATTCTTGGTATTTAGCATTCCATACTTCGGGAAGTTTTTCAACAGATAATGATCCCTCGATAAGTGCTTTTTCTAATTCGTAACGGATAATAATGTGAAGTCCATATGCAAGTTCTCCGGTCTCTATACGAATCGGAGAGTTTTTTATTTCGTTAAGTTTCTTTACAAATTCATTTTGCGTATTTCGAATATTGAATACTTTTTTGAATGCGGGATACTTCCAATCCCAGAATGCGTTGCTACGTGCAATATGATTCTCCCAGAATCGTGATTGTGATTCATGGAGGCTAAATGATGCGGCATCAAAAAGTATTGTTCCTCTAAGTCTTTTTTTAAAATTCATCTCATAGAGTGCATGACCTGTTTCATGGACGGTGCTCATTAATGAAAAAAATGGGTCATCACGAATACTCGTAGTAATTCTAAAATCATCCGGGCCGATAGTGGTCATGAATGGATGCACTGTCTTTCCAATACCGAATCGATCCCTCTCTTGGAGTATGGTAGCACTAATCTCGCTGCAGAGTGCAAATTGTTTTTCATTAGAAAAATCACCCTTTATGGTGTACGCCACTGGAGAAGTTTTTCTGAGTAGTGCAATAAGTTTAGGTTTTAATTCTGCAAATATCTTGTCGATCTTTTCTACAGTCATTCCCTCATGAAATTTTTCTAGCAATACATCATACGGATTTTTTTTTGGGTCGATATATGTTGCTTCCTTACGTTTCATTGCGAAAATCTTTTTGAGATGCGGTTCGAGTATATGATAATCGTTTTTTTCACGCGCTTCAATCCATTTGTCATACGCAACAGTTTGAAGATTAGTATACTCTTCAACATGTTGGTGCGGGATATTTTTCAGACGGATAATCTGTTTTGCGTATTTATTTACAATCTTATTATCTAAATCCTTAAGCTTCTTTTTTTGTAATTGTGTAATCTCTTTATCTAATCTGCTATTCGTCATAATTTCATGTATTTTAAGCGCGATATAGGCATTTTGTTCCCCGCGATGTGTTGCGCCAAGTCTGGGCATAGCCACTTTCGAGTCCCAATCAAGAAGTGCAGCAATCTCTTTAAGAATTGAAAGTTCGTGTTCAGTTTCTTTGAGTATCTTACTCATTCATACACCCCACACCGGATTTTCCTTTCGGTGGATCTCTGCAATGACTCGTAAGATTTCAGTTTCATCTTTCGCAAGATATTTAGTCAATGTTTTTATTTTACGGAAATCCGCTTCAGGAATTGCGGAATAGAATATCTCTCCTTCATTGATTTGCCGGCCGATTGTTGCTCCTGGGATTGAGAGTGCAATTTGATCCTTCTTTTTTGCGACACTGATACTTTCCTTATCCTTTTGCATTTCTTTTATAATGCCGATGATTGTTCCATCATCTTTCATGAGTTGCATTCCAGGCTTTGCTTCGCCTACAAGTATTTCCGCGCCGAATACTGCAGGATTACTTGCACGAAAACTGTGGTGTAAAAGGAATTCTATTTTACATGGACGCATCAATCCTTCGAGTTCTTCTCCTTCAATGCGACGCGCTTCATCTTCGCGCCATTTTTCATAATCTTCAATGATTTTATAGATGATTGTATTCGTGATGATTTTTACTTTTTCATTTTTGAGCGTAGAATCCATGGTAATATTGAATCCGAGAATTACTGTTTCGAGTGGATTTCGTTCATGATTGGATTCCGCATCAGTAATATCCTTCTTTGTGATATTCCCGACTGTTGCTTTACGAATATGTATCCCTTTGTCTTTGAGGAGTTTGATGAGTGCTTCTAAACTTCCAATCGTATCTGCTTTGACCACAACCCCCTCTTTATCAACAGTGATCATGACTTCTTCAACTTCTTTTTGCACACTTAATTTTGCCTGTTCAATATCTGCAATCGATGCGGAATTTGGAAGTGAGATGATGGGCATTCCTGCAATGACTTCTTCAATATTTGGAGCACTGATGCGAACGCCGGTTGCCGCGATCGCTTCACGACCCGGCGAGAATTTTGCTTTTTTATCGCGCATGTCAAAGAGTTGTTTCGGCGTGAATAATCCTTTCACTTTGGTGATGATCGGTTTTTCAAGCCCTCCAATAATGAGTTGATCATTGACGCGAACCATCCCATCATAGATAATCGCGTCCATGCAAAGGCCCATGCCTTCAACGGTTTTGATTTCAAGGATAGTTCCTTTGCCAATAGAATCAGGCGCAATATCGCATTGCAATTTATTTTCGAGATAGCGCTGCGTAAGACCTGTTAAGACCATCAAAAGTTTTGGAATACCGATACCGTGTTTTGCAGCGCAAGGAACAATTGCAATCTGTTTTGTGAAATCGCAGCGATCAAACCGTTCAGACTCAAGGCCGAATTTTTCATTAATGAATGCAACAAGCATATAAAGTTTCTCTTCAATTTTCTGTTGGACAAATGATTCCTGTGCAGCAATATTTTGGAGAAGAGATTTATCCTTAAGTTCTGGAAATATCTTAAAACCATTGATGAGATCGATCTTATTGAGCGCAATGACAAACGGCGTCTTATAGGCTTTGAGGATTTCAAATGCTTCAATAGTCTGTGGTTTGAATCCTTCATTAATGTCGATGACGAGAATTGCGATATCGGCAAGATTTCCACCACGCTTTCGTAAACTTGTGAATGCTTCGTGCCCAGGAGTATCAATGAATAAGAGTCCGGGAATAATGAAATCCATCTTGACACCGAGTATATCAGTAAATTTTTTAATGGTCTCTATAGGAACACTGGATGCACCGATTGCTTGAGTAATCCCTCCTGCTTCACCATCAATAATAGCCGTATTTCTAATCCTATCAAGAATACTCGACTTTCCATGATCAACATGGCCAAGGACTGCAATGATCGGTGAACGGCAGTTTGACATATCCTATTGGAAGGAGAAGGGTTTTTTAAATGTTCTGGATTTCAAGAGGGCGTGGTTTTTATCTTACGTATTTGTTTTTCCATCTTCGTAAATGGTGCGTAACTCTTGAGGTAATTGCTCTTTTTTTAATTCTGCTTCGATGAGTCGAGGGATACATCCAAAACTTGTTTGTTCAATGCGCTGCTGTAATGTTTGCGCGAGCATATTTTTTTCTGGGATGTACGTTCCATAGACGTGTGATGTTCCGACGCAGGATCGTATCTCTCCGGTTATCGTAATATATAGAGATGCCACGCTTTGTGTGCATTTAGGGCCTTGGATATAACATGTTGGGAGCTCTGGGATGTTGAATTCTTTGCTATCGATATTGATAATGTTTTTTCGCAGGTCATACATATCTTTTGGCGTTACCTCGTCTTTTTTGAGTGCGTTGAGCATGGCTGCAGTATAAATGGATGCTGCCTGCATTTGACTGAGATGTGTTGGTCCTGCGGGGATATATGATTTTATTTCAGGCATGATATTATTTTCTCTGCAGAACCGGAATAACTCAGGTATCTCTGCGTAATTGCTTTTCATGACGAGAATATCTGCACCAAGTCGCGTAGAGTGATGGTTGGTTCCATCGATTTGCTGTGTTGCTCCTTTAGTATATCCGAGTAGTATTAGTTTTTCAATCATTGCATCCCTGCGCATGGTATACAGCCCGGTATTGTCTGCGACATAACTGTTTTGCAGCTGAGGATTTTTACTCCAGAATTTAATGAAGAATGAAACTGGTTTATTGCTCCATTTCTTGGCGTATTCTGCAAGCGCGGAGTGTTCTCCTAGTGTAAATATGATTGCATGCATTTTTTTATTGGTGATATATTCGACAACAGTTTGGAAATTAGGGTCAAGTGTTGGTTCTCCTGCTCCGACAATGTCGACTGTGCGTGCTCCGATCGCGTAAGCTTCGTCAATCATTGCGAGTTGGATTTCGAGTGGTTGTTCGTTTGGCAAGCGTTTCTTGCTTTTTGTAGTCCAGCTATCCTTGATTTTTTTAGTAAAACATCCCGCGCATGATTTATTGCAAATATTCGATAGTTCCATAACTACTTTTATGAGTTGATTATTTTGGTGTGCATGAAGATATGCTTTTTTTGGGATATCCCAGCCGGAAATAATTGATGGATTCATAAGTGTCACCTTTTATCACTAATTAATAGTACTATACAATAACACTTTAATAAATATTCCTATAAATAGATTTATTAAAATAGTAAAATTTAAATACTATTTATTATTATAATTGATATTATGGTTGAAAAAATCGAAAAAATCTATTCTCTTGATTTGAAAGATAAAAAGCTGCTTTTCGAGTTAGATAAAGACGCGCGAAAGAGTTTTCCTCAAATTGGAAAAAAAATAGGTCTTAGTCAGGAAGTTGTATTTCATCGCGTGAACAGGCTCATGAAGCGGGGCATTATCAAACGATTTCAGACTGTCGCATCCATCTCCCGGATGGGATATATCGCGCCGAAAATCTATATCCAACTCCAAAATATTTCTCATCAGAAACAAGAAGAACTCTACGCTTATCTTCGTGCGCACTCGAATATATTTTGGTTTGGTATCTGTCAAGGTCGCTGGGATCTTATCATTGCCTATTGGAGTCGCGATACCTTTGAATTCGGAACACTCGTCGATGATCTGCTCTATCGTTTTAGCACTTCTATTCTTGAACGCCAGATTACTATCGGGAAAAATACCATTCAATTTAATCGTCGATGGTTTTATCACGACAACTTAGAGCCCATTGAATCAGACTTTGGTTCTGCCCAAGAATCAGTGCAACTCGATCGAATCGATGAGAAAATACTGCGCTATCTTGGAAATAATGCGCGACTCTCAGTCGTTGAACTTGCAAAATTGATAAAAACAACCGCGAGCGTCGTCCATTACCATCTTAAGCAACTGGAGAAGAGCAAGATTATTGTAGGCTATAAAATTTCAATTGATGCCCATACGCTCGGGTACGAATCCTGCAAATCATTTATTTACTTCCAAAATATTACTGAGAAACGTCGTCGGGAACTCATTGCGTTCTGTAAAATGCATCCCCACATCATCAATATCGTTCTCTGCGTCGGTCCCTGGGATATGGAAATCGAATTTGAAGTCGAGAATTTTGATCAGTTCTATGATTTGATGAATAAGGTTAAAGAAAAATTTCCTGACATCATCAAAAATTATGAATCAGTCGTATTCAAAGAAGAGCCCAAACAATCCTTTGTTCCGCTTTGTTATCCAGAATTATAGCAAATTGCTTTCGACGATATTTGAAGATTAAAGCAATCTACTATAAATCCGGCGCCGTCCTAAATCTCTGTTTTCTTAATATTTATTAACCCAATATACCCTTTTGGGGTATGATTGGGGGTGGGAGCGAACCCCACCGTGACTAAGGAAAACAAGCTGATTAAAAAAGTTAAGCG
>JBBAAQ010000015.1:0-39513 GCA_041658255.1 Candidatus Woesearchaeota archaeon | reverse complement strand
TATAAAAGGAAAATACGGAAGTAGCGTACGCTCTAAAAAAGTAAGAACCATAAGAACAGAAATATATGGCAGGTTAACCTGCCACAACTTATTTTCTTACTTTCAAAGACTTTTAGGATGGAGCCCTTGATATCGATACATTTTTAATCACGCAAAAGGACAATAGTAAAGGTATATAAAACGACATACACAAAAAAATAATAGTATCGATTCGCTAAGCTACGCAGTAAGAAAAAAAGTATCTCAACATATCATGGCATTAACAAAAGAATCGACGATAGAAAGCATTGATCGGCAAGCGATGGGTATAACAGGGTTTTCTAGCGCACTAGAAGGGAGAATATTATATTATTTAGCAAAGAAATACAGTAAAAAAGGAGTCATCGTAGAGATAGGTTCAGCATACGGGAGATCAACTATTTGGATTGCAGCAGGATCCCAAGCAGGAGCAAATACTGCAGTCTATGCAATTGATCCGCACAGAAATTTTTTAGATATGTGTTCAGAAAATCATAATAATCACACGCTCTCTCATTTTAGACATAATATGAAAAGACTAAAAATGACACGCATCGTCGTCCCGATCATTAAGAGATCTGCAGATGCCAGCAAAACATTCAATACGCCGATAGGAATGCTGTTTATTGATGGCGATTACCAGTATACTGCAGTAAAACAGGATTTTGAATTATGGTTTCCGAAGGTTGTTGATGGAGGAATTATCGCACTCCATGATACATTAGGAACATTATCCGGACCGAAAAGAGTCGCACGAGAGAAGATATATTTTTCAACAAAGTTTAAAGACGTCAACTTTATAGATAGAACAACCTATGCAACAAAAACCAAAAAAAACTCGTGGAAAGACCGCATAAGAAACAGATATATATTTTTCTGGAAATGTATCTATGATTACACACACCAATATACCTCTCAAGACGGCGCGTAATTAAAAGAACACGCATCAACAAGATATATCATCTCTAAAACGGAAAATTTAAGAAATACTCGAGGTACCACATTTTGGGGATAAGAGAATATTCATGGATATTATCTCTGCAAAAGCATACTGCCATATGCTACAACATTAACATGAAAATCTGTTTTATATCAAAGGATCAGCCCTGGAAGCATCGGCTTGGAGGGATTGCGACATATCTCGAAGAGATAACGCCCTATCTTGTTCGCCAAGGACACGATGTTTACGTAATATCAAAATCCTATGGAAAAGAAGAGGTTTACGAAAAATATGGCGTAAAGATCCATACGGTAAAAATTCCTGAGGATAATAAGAAAGTCAGATTTCTAAAGAAAGTGAGATTCTTCTTTATGGAAAAGTTTTTTATCCAATTGATTGAGAACATGATCATTTTCAAAAAATTCCAGAAATTAGAGCGAGAAAACGACTTTGATGTGATAGAATCTGACGATGTTTCTGGTTCTTCCATGCTGATTAGCATATTCTATAATAAGCCTCTCATCACACGTGCGCATGGAACATTCTATCTTGTGGAATATCTCAATAATCAGGCGTTCAGGACAAAGAGAAAGTGGATACAACTCGCACTCATCAAGTTTATGGAACGGGTACAGTATAAGAATTCATCGCTCATTCTTGCAAACTCCAAATCAACAATGCAGTTAATACAACAATTGTATAGATTAAAAAGGCACAATCTAAGATTTCTCCACCTCCCTATCTCTGTACAGCATTCTGCAGTAAGTGAGGAAGACAAAGACATATTATTGAAATCATTAAATATGCCTCGACCATTCATTCTTTACGCTGGAAGAATTGAGAACAGGAAAGGTTTACGTATACTTGCAGATGCTATCGGACCGGTCCTTCGAAGACACCAAGAACTTCATTTAGTCATTCTTGGATTCAATAACGAAGAGGAGACAGTTGGAATCATAAAATATTTTTTTAATAAAATAGGAGATTTACGCAAGAGGATACATTTCAAGCAAGAACTTGCGCGGAAGGATACCTATACTGTCATGAGTTGTTGCGAATTTTTGGTACTCCCTAGTATTATGGAGCCATTTGGTTACACCTGTACTGAAGCAATGGCGCTCGGGGTACTTGTCGTTGCAGCAGACGGCAGCGGATATGAAGAGCAAATAGTCAAATCAGGGGTAAATGGATTGCTGTTTAAGAACAAAGATGTACGCAGTCTCGAAGCGCAAATCGAACATGCAATAACAATACCTCTTGAGGAGAAGAACAAGATCATACGACGAGCAATGGAACGGCAAAAATACTTCCAATCAGAATCAATTCTCAAAGATCATACAGATATATACCAACGTATAGCCACAAAAGAAAAGAAGGATGCAGTCATCACGCTCGCGGATTCTCACTATGTAGAACAGGCAAAACAGCTATTTTCGAGCATTTATCACAATGCAAGGTGGAAGGGTGATTATATCCTTCTCACCAACGGACTCTGCAAGGAGGACGAACAATGGTTCATCACGCGGGGAGTTATTATAGAAGTTGTTGAGGAATTTCTTACGCCAGAAGAAAAGGCCCTTCTCGATACAGAAGAGAAATTGAATCCTATCATGTTTCTCAAATTTCATCTATTCAAAGAAAAATTCAAGAGATGGAAAAATCTCATCTACATCGATGGCGACGTTGTCGTCTCGCGACCTATTGATTATCTTTCAACAATAAAAGGGTTTCACGCAGTCAGGGATTATGCGGTAAGCTACGCAACACCGTTAAAATATCAGTATATGGAACGGAATGAAAAGATTCCGATCGATAAAAAAAAGCGTCAGCTCATAGAAGAGTTAAAAGAAAAAATGGATTTTGAGAAGACTGCTTTCAATGCAGGGATATTTGCCCTGAATACCGACATCATCACTGAACATACATTTACAGAATTAGTACAATTGACAAAAAAATATCTTTTGATATCAAAATATTTCGATCAGGGGATACTAAATATCTATTTCTATAATACGTGGAATGAACTTTCCTTCCACTATAATTTTGATCCTTTCTTTTTCAATAATTTTTTTGACTTGCATAAAGAACGATTTGATGTTGTCATGTATCACTTCCCTTCCTATAAGAATAAACCATGGATAGCGGGAAACCCCTACCAACAATTATGGCAAGAAAACTACGCAATAAGAGACTCTTTTATGAAAAGGACCGTTCAAGAGAAAGAGACGAATGCATCAACTGTAAAAAAACAGGATGACATCATACGAAAAGTATTAAAATCAAAAGCCGCACACTCTTTATAACCTCAAAAAAACAGTGCAGGAGATCATATGATAGAAAAATATTGGATAATCAAGGGAGTTTTCGAAGAAGAAGACGATAATGGTATTCCGTACCGATGGATGACGAGCGAGGCAAAAGTATGGTTGCCAAAAAAAGAAGAAAAATATCTTACACTCAAATTGTTCAGCCCATTTCCTGACTTTGAACAGACAGTCACTATATACCTCGATGATAAAAAAGTAGAATGTATTACACTCCTCAACGGATGGCATACCTATACTATAGAAAAGAGAAATCAAGATACGATAACACTCAAAGCAAAAAAAACACTTCCAAAAAAAATAGATGAACGCATACTTGCAGTCAGAATATCTGACATCGCAACGAGCGAAACGGTTCCTCAAGCAACTATTGATACGCGAAAAGATATCGCGTGCTTGATGCAAGAAAAGGAAACCGCAGAAAAAGAATACACACAAAGAGGAAGTGATTATTCATGGTGGAAGAGGATACATAAACGATTTCAAAAAAATAGCCAAAAAAAACGATAAGAGATGATAAAGGGATACGCGAATGTTATACAACGAATCACTTTGGATTAAAAAAAATCTCAGCAAATTACCGCTTTCACCAGGGGCCCGTATCCTCAATCTTGGCTCATCAACATTGCGATTCAGGACTATCGATCAGCCATATATCTCTGAAAATGTTTTTTTACCTCTCCTCAAAAGGGGATGTAGTATTATCAATGCTGATAAAAAGAAAGAAGATGGTGTTGATAGGATAATAGATATAGAACATTCTTCAAGTAAGGAACAATTTGATCTCGTGTTATGTACTAATTTATTGGAGCATGTGTACAACATCAAAGATGCCGCTCGCCGCGTCACAGACTGGGTTAGACCTGGCGGCTATTTGCTCATCACTGTTCCGCATCTTTTCCCACATCATGAAGATCCCATCGATAATGGTTTTCGACCATCCCGCAAGGATCTTGAGAAATTATTTCTCCATAAGAGAGTTCTTAAATCTGCAATAATTAGAGACAGATTTCCTAATGAATTTTTCTGCAAGTATAAGGTGAGCGTGCTACTCTTGCAAGTTCTAGCATAGTAATCTTTTTAAATCCGTTGATGATTTTGAAGGATATGGGGGTCTTCAATATACTACAGATACTGCTCGGGCTTATGCTGGTATTCGCAATACCGGGCTTGCTTATTATTAAGATATTCTTCAAACAACAGTCAATGATCGAAAAGATCCTTTATAGTGCAGGCATCAGCATCAGCACTGCAATCATGATCGGGCTCATTCTCGGGTATCTCGGTCTATTTACATTCAAAAATATCCTTATGACATATGTGATCATTATTCTCGGACTTATTATACTGCAAGCAAAAGATATTATATATGCTCTGTTAAAAATTAGTCATAAAAAAGAAAAAGAAGAAAAAAAGACATAAAAAAAACAGAGGGAAAAAAATGCAAAACAAAAATATCACTAACCTATCCCGTAGCACCCCAAAGGATCCTACGACCCAAAACATACCTAACACCATAAGATATTGGGATATCAAAGGGGCGTTTGAAATAGAAGACGATAACGGGATACCTTTCCGCTGGATAACACAAGAAGCAACAGTAATCATACCCAAAAACAACCACTCCTACCTCGTCCTCAAACTCTATAGTCCGTTCAAAGATCTCGAACAGATCATAGAGATACGACTCAAAGAAAAAAAGGCATATCGCATAGCGCTGCTGAGTGGATGGCATATCTATGCAATAAAAAAAGGGGATGAAAAAGATATACACATCACTGCAAAAAAAATAGTATCACCGACCATAGACAGAAGAAATCTTGCACTCCGTATTTCCTCTATCGAAACAACAAACATCCTGCCACGAGAAGTGGAAGAAACGAATAAGTTTGTAACGATGATCGTGTAAAGATTAAAAAGGGAACAGAAGATTAGAAAGGAAATAGAAAAATTGACAACATGAAATACTCTCTCGTATTGCCCTGCAAAGATGAAGAACAAACCATAGGGATATGTATACAAAAAGCAAAAAATGCATTCAAGAAACTTCGTATTACCGACTATGAAATTATCGTTATTGATAATAATTCTATTGATTATTCAGCGACCCTTGCAGCACAGCTCAATGTGCGGGTGATCAGAGAGCCGCTACAAGGATATGGCGCAGCATTACAAAAAGGCTTTACTAGTGCAAACGGATCATATATCATCATGTGTGATGCAGATGACACGTATAATCTCGAAGAACTGCCTCTGCTGATTAAACATACTGAATATGATATTGTCATCGGAAACCGATTTAATCATAAGATGCAACGCGGCGCAATGTCATTTATGCATCGCTATATCGGTAATCCCCTCTTCTCAAAACTTTCAAAATTATTCTTCAAGATTCCATGCACTGATATTCACTCAGGATTTCGTATTATTAAAAAAGATGCACTTACACGCCTTAATCTCCAATCATCAGGCATGGAGATTGCTTCTGAAATGCTCATCAAGGCGCAACAACTCAATATGTACATTAAGGAAGTAAATATCACCTATCATAAACGTGTCGGAAAATCAAAGATGCGCAGTTTCAACGATGGATGGCGACATCTTAAGATGATGCTGCTCTATGCACCAATATACTTATTTCTTATCCCGGGCAGTGTATGTGTGCTTGTAGGGTTTCTTCTCATGATCTCACTTTTGTTTATGACACTTACGATATCGAACATAAGCACTGATATTCACTTTATGATTGTAGGGAGCATCCTTGCAATACTGGGGTATCAACTCGTGATGCTTTGGCTCTATACACAAACGTACCGGATTATCCAACTCCATGAGCATGACCGGATTGTCGAGTATATCCATAACAAAATTACCCTCGAAAAAACCGCCGGTATCGGATTAGGGATGATTGGCATAAGTATCATCGGCGGAGTGGTTATGCTCGCATCGCGAATGCTGTCGGATGTGGGATTAGTGAACAGCATCAAATTCAGTATTCTCATATTCACCATTATGGTAATTGGAGTCTTGACAATCGCTTCAGGATTTATGCTCAGTATTTTAGGGAATAAACGATAAAAAAAATAAGCAAAATTTTTAAACAAATAACAATGATTTGAATTATTGTTTTATAGGAGCGATTGTGAATGAAACAGTGTAAGAAGCAGAGTATGATATTGATTGTGTTTTTTGGTATTATTCTTTCTGTTTTTTTAAGCGGTTGCGCACAAAAACTTGCAGAAAATTCAGAATTTACAGAAAATCAAAAATCTGCAGAAAGTATCTATCCGCAGAGACTCGACTGGTTCATTCCTGATGGGATGCGTGCAGATCCTGACACATTCACAATCTATGTTTGGGCACAGGAAGGAAAGTTGCCTAACATCAAACGCATGATGGATCAGGGATCATATGGTTATGCGATACCCGTATATCCATCACATACACCAGTCAATTTTGCAGCACTCCTTACAGGAACATATCCAAAGACAAACGGTGTTGCTGATGGTCCAATGCGTATTGAAGGACAAACCCTTGCCAAGCCTGCAGTTGCAGGATTCAGCTCAAGTGCAAGGAAAGTTCCTGCAATCTGGACAACACTTGAAAATTCGGGTAAAAGCGTTGTTCTTCTCTCTATTCCCGGATCAACCCCTCCAGAATTAAAGCGCAATGGCATTACAATCAGAGGAAGATGGGGTGGGTGGGGTGCAGATTTCCATCCAATTATTTTTGAAAAGAAATCAGTTGATCAGCGTAAAAAACTTGCACGTAATGCAAAATTATTCTTTCTCGGGCTTGAGCTGACAAAATTTGTCGATCCATCAAATACTTCATGGACTATTACGGAAAACGGGGATAATACGATAACAGGTATCTATCGCGACAAAGGCATCACCATTGATATGCCACTTTATGGTGCTACAATCTATGCAAAAATGATTGATACCATTGATAATGAGAAAGATGGTTATGATACTGTGCTCTTTTCGCTTGATAAAAAAAATATTGTTGCAGCATTAAGACAGGGCGAATGGAGTGAATGGTATCCTATCACTTTCACTTGGAATAATAAAACAGTTCCATCGCATGTCAAATTTACGGTCATTAAAATTGATGATGATGGATTCTATCGCATACGAGTGCTTGTGGATACATTAAACCAGTATATTGTTGAACCCCAAGAAGCTGCAAATCAGCTAGAAAAGGAAACAGGTCCAATGGTTGATTTTGTGGATAATTTCCCTCCGCAACTCATCTATTATCCTGAAGATAAACAAACATTCATGCAGGAGTCAAAGATGTCATTTGAATGGCATGCGCGGGCAGTCGATGCAATCTACAAAGAATTCAGGCCGGATGTGTTTATCCATGACATTTACTCACCCAATCAGATGCTTACCAGCAGATGGTGGCTCGGATATATCGATCCTGAAAGTCACAGATACAACGACGTATCGGATGCGGAACGTGAACAATTATGGGCTGAAACAAAAGATATGTATCTCGACCTTGACAATATCGTCGGTAAGATGCTCGACAATGCAGATGAAAATATGCTCATTGTCCTCAGTTCTGATCATGGCGCAGTTCCACTCGACCGATCAGTAAAGTTGAATAATTTGTTTGCACAAAAAGGTTGGATTAATTATACGATTGATCCACAAACGAGCGAGCATATCATAGACTGGACGCATTCAAAGGTAGTGTTTCTCAAGATGGATAATATTTACATTAACCCGAATGGTCTTGGACCGAATTGGACTCGCGGAAGCGGACCTGCATATGAACAGTTGCGAAAACAAGTCATCAAGACACTTGAAGACCTCCGTGATAGCGACGGCACAAAACCACTTGCTGCTGCAGTCAAATGGGAAGATGTCAAAGAATTTATGGATCTCCCACCTGATCGTTCAGGAGATCTTGTTATCGCAAATATTGCAGGATACGGCTGGGATGAAGAGATCTCCCCTGACGGCCGAATATTTGATTCACCATTAGAATCAGGGTATAAACAAGCAATTTTTGCGAATAATACCAAAGGACTATGGACACCATTCATCATTATGGGTAAGGGGATTAAAAAAGGCCACGCCATCACTGAACCGATAAGTGTTGTTGACCAGACACCAACGATATTATATGCAATGAATCAAACCATCCCATCATACATAGAGGGCAAGGTAATCAATGAAGTATTCGAGTAATAAAAAGAAAAGGTTCATGAGTGTCAGTTTAGTATGGATGGGTCTATTGATTGGACTACTGCTAGTGACTGGATGCCAGTATCTCGAGTCATCATTTCCAAAAATAGTATCAACAACGCCCGCCAATACTGTAGAGAATGTTTTTGGGTATGTGTTTAATGTAAGCCAGTCAAAATTCAACCAAACATATCTTGAGTATGATGATGGTAAAGAGATTATCACGTTAAAGATTATCAGGGATGTTGACTTAGATATTGCAGAGACTATTAGTTCTGACCGGATTGTATTATTCAGGTCGATATTCGAACCAAAGAGGGTTGATTATCCCGGGCAGTACACGAGAACCATCGAATGCCCTGAAGAGTTCAAACCAAAATATTACGAATTTAACAACACGACTGTCGGCGAGAGAACCAAGTATTTCGTCGGTTATGCGAATGTAAATAAGGTTGCTGGCGCGTGCACTGCAGACCTTATATACTACAACTATGCATATGGTTTTATGAGTTGCCCACAGGAGCGATGGCTTATAGAAATAGAATATTACTCTATTCTGGAATTTAATAAGACTCAGATGTTCATGAAGAGTCTTGATTGTACTACACTTCACAATAGCACCACGCAATAATATATTCAAAATGGCTAAAAATAACAGATTCAATGCACGCATGCTGATTATTTTCTTTGGCATAGTGATCAGTATAGCAATTATTATTTCTGGTTGTACAAAAAATACACCGAACACCCCAAAGGATGAACCACTTGATCTCTCATGTCCTGATTGCAATGTCATCTTCCTTAACATCGAACTCTTACGCGCAGACTATGTCGGACTCATCAGTAACGAATACGGCAATAACACCCCAAACATCGACAAATTCTTCGAAAACAGCATCATATTCGAAGATGCATCTGCTCCCAGCGGAGCGACAATAGTGAGTAATATTGCGGTGCTCACAGGTATCGATCCATCTGTTATCCACAAAATTGTAGAAGAGAGATATGATACCGGATATCGTCCCCCAGCTGACCGCCCGTTTCTCCGAAATTACTCTATAAATTATTTCAGTACATATCTTACAATCGCCCAAAGGTTATACGCCAAAAACTATACCACAATAAACATTAATGATGGCGGGCACACTGGACAATACACATTTATGGATGCTGGGTTCGATAAGTATTATGAAACGACCAATATATACCTCCCCAATGGTGTTGAATTGAATACTACATTCATCATTCTACAAAGGGAGATCCAATCCTTAAAACATAATACAGATACGGATACAAGCGCATTCTTTCTTTTGGTGCACAGTAATCTATTGCATGCTTTGCCGTATACCTACCCCATAAATCGCCAGCGTATTATTAATCCAAAAGTTATTTCCATTCCCTTTCCTGAGAAGGGAGAACAATTGTTATTCCTCAATTTTAGTCTTGACAGGAATACTCCGATAAGTTTTCAGGATAAGTCGTTCTGGATGTGGAAATACGATAATTCCCTCGCATATAACAATATACGCTCTTTTGACAATACTACGTACGCTACATATCAAAAGATATCTCATCAGTTGTATGCTGAGCAAGTGCAATATGTCGATGAAGAACTAGGAAACATATTCGCTGATTTGGAGAATGGCAATCTATTGAATAATACGATTATTGTACTCTATGCAAATCATGGTGACGGGTTATTCGATAATAGTATACCTAATCATGACACATCATACCAATCAAGCATCCACGTGCCACTATTCATACGACACCCAAAAATAAAACAACAACTACGAATAAAGACTCCCACTGCATTAATTGATCTCACACCAACCATTACTACCATGATTTCTACAAACAACACCGGTACACTCAATATCACTCATCAAGGGCTTATACCAATAATTTTAAACAATACCTATATTCGGCAACGACTATTTGGCGTGAGCAATAGTGATAAATATATCCGGTATCAGGACATGAAACTCATCGTATTTGATGATAATCGTAAAGAATTATATAATATTACAGCGGACCCGCACGAATTAAACAATATCGCAGCAGCATATCCTGAAACAGTCAAAGAACTCTCTGATGCACTAACAGAACACGAAATCGCCATGCGAAAAGAGTTCCAAAAACAATACGGAAACAGCACATAGAACTATAAGGAAAAAAACAAGATAATGCCCAAAGATTTATAAAAGATAAGGATTACGGGATTAGATAAGACGACAATAAGTTGAAAAATGAGGAGGATAATGATGGTGACCGATGAACATAAAAAAACACTTGCATTCTTCACTGTTCTTGATGATTCAGAATCGAGCGCAAACGAGTATAGTGTATCATTAATCTCCCATCTCAAAAAATTCTTCGATATCACGGTGTACACAATCACACCTACTGCGTTAAACATCGATCTGGAATATATCCCGATAAAAAATTATACTGATTTTAAAGGAAAAGAACAAATCATCATCTATAATATCGACAATGATGAGAAATATGGATTTATGTATCCCTTCATGCAAAAATATCCGGGGATTAGTATACTCCATGATTTGAACGTATTCTACTTCTTCTATCGCAACAGCGGTCTCTTCAAAAAAATATCACTATACAGCAACCTTGCACGAAATCACGGTATCAAAGCACTCATCCATGGTATCGGAGTCAATACCCGGATTTTTATCGGTCGGGAAGAAACATTCCTCCCTCAGCTTCCTGAAGAACATACCTTACTGTATGGCTGGTATGGGAGCGAAAGGACTCCGCGTGGGAATTACCGCTGGACAAAAAAGAAATTTGGATTTCAAATTGCCGATCACGAAATAAAAACCGTAAAAATAAAGCTTTACACAGATTATCCTACAGTACTTATGGTATCTACCGGCGAAGTGTGTTATGTCATTAAACTTCGCGCTGCAACTATCCAAGAAATCACTATTCCTGTAGCAAAAAAAGAAATCGTACAACTATTGGTAAGAGTCAAAAAACCACTATCCACACTCACGAAGATTCGAAACAAAGATCCGCGGGAACTCGGAGTTCAAATATGGGATATTACCTACCATAATGAAAAAGAATACTGTGAATTTAATTTTCTTGAAATGGAAACTGAAGAATGCATTGAACGCTCCTATCCGGTAAATGTGTATGAATTAGCACATATCTATCCCATGACCCAAAAGATTATACGCAAATCAAAGGCTATTATTGTTCAGACCGAATTTATGAAAACTGCAATACGCCGATATAATATGCAATGCCCTATAACTGTGATACCTCCCGGTAGTGCCCACCCTGTTATTACGAGATCTCAAGATGCAATCAGAAAATCTCTTGGACTTGCAAAAAATGCATTTATTATCTGCTCTGTCGGAAGAGTACAAAAGAATAGACGTATTGAATCTATACTCAAAGCATTTAAGGTATTTATAAAGGATAACCCTGAAAGTCGTTACATTATCTGCGGAAGTCTCGATTCAGAATACGATATCCAGCATATTGTTGTATCAATGGGACTTGAGAAAAACGTGATGATTGTAGGATTCGTTGCCGCATCAGAGATGACAGAATATATTTATGCAAGCAATCTCTGTTTCAATCTTCGTCATCCCACGAACGGCGGAATCTCAACTATTCTGATGCGCATGTTGGCACTCGGGAAACCTTGTGCGGTCAGCGATGTAGACGCATATAAAGAGCTCCCCGACAATACGGTATTTAAGATAAAGCCGGATCATCAGGAAATCAAACAGATTGTTCAACTCCTCACCGATGTCAAAAATAATTCAAAAAAAATCAAGAACATCACTGTAAACGCAAAGATATACGCACAGCATACTGACTGGGAACAAACTGCAGAAAAAATATATACATTCGCAGGAGAATTAAAAAAATAAAAATCTTGCGTTAGAGTTAAAAAATGAAGATACTTATTATCAATCCTCTTGATGAAACAAATCTGGATGGAAAAAAAGGCGGAAACCAGCGCCTCGCAGAAGCGCTTGCGCATAATTTAAGAAAATATACCAGTCACACTGTTATGGAACACTATACACATTTTAATGATTATACCCTTTACAATATTATTAAAGCATATATCAAAAACCGGCGCATTGATTGCAGCGCATATGATTGTGTCATCACCATTAAATTCCCGAGTTATGTGATCCGGCATAAAAACCATATTTCACTGATAAATCATCGCATGCGGCAATTCAATGATCTCTGGCCGGAATACAAAAAACAATTCAGCGGTTTTGCACTATTCAAGCGAAAGATATTACGATTAATCCTTCGCGTAGTAGATACGTATTATCTCAAAAAGACAAAAAAGATCTATGCACAATCAGGAGTTATCCGCAAACGACTCTTGCATTCCGGGATTATATCAGAAGTACTTTATCCGCCAGAAACCATAGATGGATTAGAGAAAGGAGCATATAACTATTTATTTCTTCCCGGAAGACTTGATGATGAACGAAAAAGAGTGAGTCTGGTCATTGATGCGATGAAACTCGTGAAGGGTCACGTCAAGCTCATCATCAGTGGAGACGGAAATGATAGAATCGCACTCCATGAACGTGCAGCAAGCGATAAAAGAATCGTATTCATGGATTATGTTGATGAACAGAAATTGATTTCGCTGTATAAGGATGCACTAGCAGTCATCTTTGTCCCTGCTGCAGAAGATTATGGTCTTGTCGCTATCGAAGCAATGAAATGTGCAAAACCAGTAATTACCTGCAGTGATTCTGGAGGTCCGACTGAAATTGTGAAAAATTTTCATAATGGATTCGTCTGCGCTCCAACTCCTAAGAGTATTGCCCAAAGCATCACCTATCTGACGCAACACCCCGACGAAGCAAAACGTATGGGTAAGAATGCATTTGATGATGGATTGCATATTAATTGGAAGAATTATATCCAAAAAATCCTCAGCACATGATAACGAAAGACCAGATCCCACAAAGCACCGCAGTCGTTCTTGAGATGATACGCTCTTTTTCAACAGGATCTCGAGCAGTGATGCCGGAAACAATGCCCGAGAGAGATCAACAAATAAAAATTGAACATCTTATTACCAATAACCATCTCGAAGGGCTTGCCTATCTTTTTATAAAATCAAACGATATTGTCGTGAATGATGAATTAAGGGGGCGAGTGGAGAAATGTTATGCACAGAATTCTATAGATACCATATATGTAAATCAGTTGTTAAAGAGATTATCAAAAGATATTGAAAAAACGAATGCAGCCATTACGATTTTTGAGGGATCAACAGCAATACTAGGAGTATTGAATACCACGGGTGTACGGCCAGTGGGAACTATCAGACTATTGAGTGATTATCGATCGCTCAAAAGAGCGCATAAGATTCTCACTACAGAAGGATTTCGAACAAATGAACCTTCGAGATTATCAGAAACAGCAATTGCAAGCGCGTTAGAGAACTCTCCTGCGCAGATGACAGAATTGCCGTTCAGTTCCAAAAAATCATTCTATACACTACGAGAAGAACTCAACAAAAACTCGACAACAAAAATATCACTAGAACCAACAATAGAAAAAACAGAAAACAGAACAACAACAGGAAAAATAAACATCAAAGAACTCAACAAAAACTCGACAACAAAAAAAATATCACTAGAACCAACAATAGAAAAAACAGAAAACAGAACAACAACAGGAAAAATAAACATCAAAGAACTCAACAAAAACTCGACAACAAAAAAAATACTACTCGAAACCGCAATACCGTTCGAGCCAACAACACAAACAGGAAAAATAAACATCAAAGAACTCAACAAAAACTCGACAACAAAAATATCACTCGAACCAACAATAGAAAAAACAGAAAACAGAACAACAACAGGAAAAATAAACATCAAAGAACTCAACAAAAACAACAACACAAAAAAAATACTACTCGAACCAACAATAGGAAAAACAGAAAACAGAACAACAACAGGAAAAATAAACATCAAAGAACTCAACAAAAACTCGACAACAAAAAAAATACTACTCGAAACAACAACACAAACAGGAAAAATGATATACGTACAACACCATGATTGGCTTCATCGGCATAAACGACAGTGTCGTAATCAATGTACCGATATCACGGTGGAATTATGCACAGATGTCGCTGAAGCGCCCCATCCATTTTATTTTTCAAAAACAAATAGTATATCCCATATCACCAAAAGTGCCTATAGCATCGATTTCGAAACAACAATCGTCATCAGCGCTGCACAATTATTTATTGACAAATTCAAAGAATCATTATTGCGCCTATTTGATTTGGCAGTCATCGTAAACGCGCAAATTATCAATTGGAAAAAACTTATAGAAATAAGCAGAGAAACAAATACTTCATCATTCACATATATCTATCTCCTTTTAGGAAAAGAATTGTTGGACCTCGACATCCCCCCTGAAATTATTGATCAACTCCGATTACAATCATCTCAACTACAATTGTTCTTTCTAGATAAAATCAACTACTTAAAACTCATCAACGGCGGATCAGATCAAAACATGAACACATTGTGTCAGTGCTATTTCAAGAAAGGAATCATAAGAGATACTGTCGAATTTGCCCACAGATGCGCCCCTAATAACAAGACACTCCACGAAAACGAATAGTATAAAAAGAGATGCGATATACGCTCGTGTAAGAAGATGATTGATTTCAACCTTATCAAAGAACTCGTGAAAACTGACTTCAAACTGAAGTATTATGGTTCGTTTTTAGGGTTCTTTTGGTCGCTCCTTAAACCATTTCTCATGCTTGGAATACTCTATTTTGTATTCACCTATTTCATTAAGGTCCAGATCCCTAAGTTCGCATTATTCTTATTATTAGGGATTATTATATGGAACTATTTTATTGATACTACAAATGATAGCATGAACTCGATAAAAGCGAAAAGCAAAATGTTAACAAAGACAAGGCTTTCTCCAGGCACACTGGTCATCGCTGCATCAATCCATAATGCAATCACACTGCTGCTTAACCTGCTTGTCTTCTTTATCATTTTTTTTGTAGGAGGTCATCCTCTGGGGTATGTATCGCTCTATTTTATAGTTCTTTTCATATTACTTATCTGTATTGTGACATCACTCTCGCTTGTCGTTATCCTGCTGAATATACGCTTTACTGATTTTAAGCACATCTGGGATGTCTTGACACAGATACTGTTTTGGGCAACACCTATCGTGTATAATCTGGATTATGTGACAACAAATTTTCAACGATGGTTTTTGCTTAATCCGATTGCCCGGATTATTGTTGATGCGCGAGCAGTAATACTCTATAACACTTTTCCTGAACTCAAACAAATCATCATTACATTCATCATTAGTATCGCAATTTGTGTTATTTGCTACTATATCTATAAAAAAAATAAAGAACGCGTACTTGAATTCTTATGATCCAGATCAAACATATATCAAAAAAATATTATATCCCCCATATACAGCGGACGACACTATTTGAAAAGATAGTGGGTTTCATAAAAGAGAAAAATAGTCTCGAAGAATTTTACGTATTGAAAGATATCTCCTTTGAAATCGAAAAGGGGGAAATCTTCGGGATTATCGGCAATAATGGATGCGGAAAAACCACACTTCTCAAGATAATCGGCGGCATCATTAGCCCAAATAGCGGAACAGTACATACTAAACAACGCATCGTATCATTTCTAGATTTGGGCATAGGATTTCATCCCGAGCTCACTGCAAGAGAGAATATTTATCTCTATGGTACCATTATGGGGATCACACAGAAAAAGCTTAATAAAGAATTCGAAGAAATACTCCACTTTGCAGGAGTTGAACGTTTCGCGGATATGAAATTGAAGCAGTTTTCTTCGGGAATGGCGATGCGGCTCGCATTTGCGACCATGATACGCACAGAATTTGACACGATCATCCTTGACGAAGTCTTTGCAGTAGGTGATTTAGAGTTCAAAAAAAAGTGTGTCAATGAATTGATGAAATTCAAAAAACAGGGAAAAACCATCATTATCACCAGTCATGGAATGGATGCGATAATAGATCTGTGTGACCGCGCAATGCTGCTTGAAGATGGAAAAATAAAAGCGATCGGTAAACCAGAAGAAGTCGTACAAGCATACATCGTCAACGACACTAAGTAAATGCTGCACAACATATGAGATCACTTCCTTAATTTATCATTATAAACATCATCGATATTATTATACTTATCAGCAGTATCTTGCTCCTAACCCTTACTGGATGCACAACACTTATTCCGAAAGATGAACCACCAGATCTCTCCTGCCCGGATTGTAATGTCATCTTTCTCAACATCGAACTTCTCCGCGCAGATTATATCGGGCTCATCAGCAACGAACATGGCGATAATATCACCCCGAACATCGACAAATTCTTTGAGGATGGAATCATATTCGAAGATGCGAGTGCGCCAGCAGGATCGACGCAAATGAGCAATATTGAAGTGCTTACAAATACCGACCCAATGATAATAAAGGGTATAATAAATTTTTATAAAGATAAGGGCTCCTTTCAAAATCTTCGTTTGCACCTTAAGATGAGCATCTTCTTATAGCTCTATTCAGAAAATTTCACAGGATTGCAAGTGGTAAAATTTTCCATAAGAATAAACATCTGAATGCGAATGGTGCAAAATTAAGAGATTTTGAAAGGAGCCTAAAGATAAGATAAGGATGTATATTTTTAGGGATATCTAAACATTTATAAATAATGTTAATAGCAGGAATAAGTCCTCTAAGAAAATGGAACCGCACAAACAAAAATTATTTTTAAACATTGCAACACTGCTTCTCGTATCCCTATTATGTATAGGTATTATCGCAATAACCTATCACTATTACAGACAACAACAAACAAAAAATAGTCAACCCATATATATCACTAACGATCCAGAATATTCGTACGAAACAGTAAGTAGACAAGGTATCAGAATAGCGAATAACGGAAGTCTACAACTTATGCTTGATCCATACACAAACTATATTCTCCGTTCTAACCAAAAAACAAATAAAGTAACTATCGATAGTCACGGATTTCGTGGATCATTTGATGATAAAGATCCTCGTCCAAGAATAGCAATTACCGGAGGGTCAGTCGCATTCGGAGAAGGACTCAATAATGATAATGAAACACTTGCTGCAGTGCTTGAACGCAAAAACCCGAAATACCAAGTCATCAATGCAGGAGTCACAGGGTTCGTGTCAGGACAGGAATTAGCATATCAAGTGAATTATCTCAGTGATTATCATCCAAAAATCGTCATGTCATTCAGTGGATGGAACGATCTTACGGATATCTGTGCTAAACGATACGCAAAGTTTGAAATAAGAACATATACATATGGGGTGAATGAATTCTTTGACCATCTTGAAAATCAGCTCATAGTACTCCAAAATATACAAGGAATCAATAATTATACTATAGGAGCTGGACAATATCGTAATCCTGAAGCCTCACTCAGCGACGACGAAGTGATTGAAAAAGCATACGTTACCTATGTGAATAATGCCGTCAAAATGGACGCATTCGCTAAAGGAAATGGAGCAACGTTCATACTCGTCATCCAGCCTGAAATTACGACAAAAAAGATAAAAACAGAAGAAGAGAAAACACATTTTGAGACGGCAAAAAAGAATTGCGATTTTCAAAAACGGTATAAAAAACTAATCCAATATACCACAGAAAAACTCGATGAACAGCACGTCCGATATATCGATATCACAAACACTCCACAATACGCTGCAGAGAACGAAACAATATTTGTCGATACAGTTCATCTTAATGCAAAAGGGCATGCATTGATGGCTGAAATTATCAAAGACTATCTTCATAAAAATAAGATCATCAACGAATAATCAATAAATCAGTAGTAAAATAGTCTCATTCTTAACAGATACATTAACATATAACATTACCACAACGTAAAACGCATGCGAAGAATTCCGCGGACATATTCAAGAATACACGAAGATAATGCTACTTGCGAATCAGGATCATCAACCCAATGCACATCAACCGCTGTTACGCGCATATTGCAATGATACATTATAAGAAGTAGTTCAGTATCAAAAAACCAATTATTATTTCTAATAGTAGATTCGATTTTCAAAAAACTTTTCGGATTTATTGCTTTAAAACCGCACTGTGCATCAGGAATCTTTTTCATGAATACTATTCTGAGTAAAAGATTATACGTTCGTGAAAATAATTCACGAAAAAACGTTCTCCCCTCTACCAGAGAATGTGTTCCTAGACGGTTACCGACTGCGAGATCGTATTTTTGGACAACAATTGCATCAATAAGGGTACGAAGATGTTTAAGATCTGTTGATAAATCAACATCCATATAACAGGCACAGGCATATTTTTTTGCAGTACGCCAAGCAGTCCGCAATGCAAGTCCCCGACCCTTTTTTTCAAGACGAAGGTATTGCACATTCTTTAATATTCCTGCAAGCGATTTACCGATCTTTAGAGTAGCATCAGTGCTTGCATTATCGACAATAAGAATAGTGTATGTATAAGGAAACTTCGATTTTTTAAGAAACGCAAGAAGTGTATTTACACCCGCAACTAATTGTTTCTCTTCATTATAGACAGGTAAGACAATGAGGATGTTGGCCAAGAGATACCTACAGATGATTACGCAAACTACGCATAGATAACTATAACATTCGGATATAAGAATGTTGTTTAAAAATGTTTTGGCAAACAAAGACAACAAAACAATAATCTTTATATAATGTTCTTATTTATCGATATCATGGTTTTCAAAGTTATCTTGACAATGCTTCCCTACACTAACCTGATGTTTGCTCCTCCAATAAATCTACCCTATCTTAAAGCATATGCCGAACAGCAAGATAAAGATGTTTCAGTCAAATGTTTAGATTTAGAAAAAGAATTTTTCGAATCAGATGTCATACAATGTGATGCAGCCATTTATTGGAGAAACGCATTAACTTGCGAATCACAAAGAGACATATCTCCAGAAACGTGTAAAATTCTAGAAAAATTTGTTGATATGATAATCGCTGAAAAACCTGATGTTGTAGGTTTTTCAGTTACAAATTGGAATGATCGATATACAGATTTTGTTTCTCACAAGCTACGTTTATTGATACCTCAAATCTATATTATGTACGGTGGCCGACAGTTTTGTTTAAAAAAAGTATGGAGAAAAACCATTTCTCAAAGACATGCGGGTGAATTCCCCCATATTGATTGTGTTGTGAAGAATGAGGGCGAAGCTATATTCGCAGAAATTATTGCATCATTAGAGAGAGGTATAAAACCGCGTTTTTGCGCAGGAACATCGCTGAACGTAGATAGCAAAATCATTGATGGGGTTTTTGTTAGTGGTGAAATTATTGATTGTGGTGATCGACCACACATCAGGGATTTAGATAGTATCCCTTTTCCCGACTTTAGCGATTATAATAAAGAAGCGTATCTTACTGATCACATAAAGATAATATTCAGTAGGGGGTGTTCTGGTGTTTGCGAGTATTGCTGTGATAACGATAAAATGGGTGAAGGAGTGCGCATACGGTCGCCTGAAAACATTATTACTGAAATAAAATTACGCAAACAACAAGGATACAGTAAATTCCAAATATGCGATTTGTGCGCAAATACTGATGTAAAAAAATTAGAACACATTTGCGAACGCATTATTGCTGAAAAACTCGATGTAGAGTTTATTTTTGCAATGTTTAGACATTCACCACTCATGACGCCTCATTCATTTGAATTGTTCAGGAAAGCAGGGTTACGATTAATGACTTTTGGTACTGAAAGCGGCTCACAAGAAATACTAAACAGAATGCATAAAGGCATTCGCGTCGAAACAATAGAAAAAAATTTTAAGGATGCATATGAAGCTGGATTAACAAACACTACCTATCTCATGGCAGGGTTCCCTGGAGAGACAGAAGAGACGTTCCAAAAAACCATAGACTTAATAATTCGAAATAAGAAATATATCTCTGCAGTAGGTCATATTGCTGAAGTAAATATACATGAAGGATCCTTAATTCAGGAACATCTTGATCAATATGATTTGAATCGCGAATCATTATTCCATGCACCTGATGTATGGATGACTGCTGATGGCAAAAACACGCTAGAATGGCGCAGAAGTCTTGTAGAGAAGATGAAACAAACCATGAAACAACATCAGATCCATTTTGTAGTATATAGCATTGATGGTACCCCTTCTTACACATTTACGAAACTTATACCGATATTAATTACAACAAGGGATAAGACAAACAATTTTAATATGAAAAAGATGCTTAAAAAGATAAATCTTAGAGGAGAATACTTAGCCAAACTTTCACTCAATAATATGTTAAGTGACGAATATAAATGTGTCATTAACGTAAAAAATGTCGGTACAGAATTATGGGATACAAATAAATCACAGATATTCGTAGGATGCAGAATGTATAGTGGTGCGCAGTTCGACAAGCTCGTAGGGGAGTGGCGGAGTGATTTGCCAAAACAAATTATAGAACCGCAAGAATCATTTACAACAGAATTTTTTTTCAGGTTAACACTCAAAAAAGGACCATATTTGCTGAAATTTGACGTTGTTAACGAACACCACTTCTGGTTTGAAGACAAAGGGAACAAACCATTGATGGTGTATGTAGACGCAGTATAATGAATTACAATAATGAAATGCTATAGTAAATCGCTTTAATTTTCGGATAACAAAAAACGCTTTGCGTTTTAGGTTTTCGGGAATCTTTGATTTCCTAAATATCTAAAAGCGATTTACTATCTAGCAAATAACATCACAGTATCCGAATATTAATGTTATTTGCTATAGTGTAATAAGAGAACACGTGGGAAACATGTTTATCAAAATATGTTCTAAGAAAAATAAAAGAGATTTTTTAAATTTTTTAAGAAAATCAATAACTCATCGAACGAGTTTCTGGTACAGTTGATGAACTTTACGTGGAATAATATCATTAATGGTTTTAACTTCGCGTTCCGGATGTTCAGCCAAATGCTTTCTTACAAGTGGACAAGACTTACTTTCGAGACAATATTTACTAAACTCCCCCTGCGCAAGACGCGAACGAATACCCTGTATCCTCTCACAATTCCATAATTCTTTGAATTTATCCATAGGACCCAATGGTCTGAAACTATAACAACAAAACTTGACTCCTGCACGGAGAATATAAGATGTCTCCCATGGCTCTCTGCAGATCGGTGGTTTTTTTGTGATAACAGGAGTCACACTACTCGTAATCGTTGTAACGGGTATATGTTCTTCTTTCTTTTCTTCAAGAGACAAACCAGTCTTCGAAACTTCCGGCGTATGCGATTCCACGAATGTGCCCTGCTTAACAACTGCATGTTGTTTGAAGATTTTTAGATCTTTTTCAATACTTCCCCCAAAATTCAGCTGATCTGCCAGTTTAACACCATATTTTTTTGAGAGTGCTCTCGCGTTAATAGATATTTGTATAAACTCTTCGCGGGTAAATTTTTCAGCAAAATAATCAAAAACATGACCTCCACGATTTATAGATGATAAGATAGAAGACTCAAGTAATGGGCGTAATATAAGCAAATCGGTTTTAATATCCGCACATAATTTTATAAAATCCTCCAATTCATGGATATTCACCCTCATGGGCATGAAAACCATATAAATACTGGGACCGGAGGCGTGTGCTCTTTCTTTTGCGAGTGCTCGAACATTATCGATCACTATATCAAAACTATCTGTTCGTAATTTAGCATAGGTTTCAGGAGTTGCAGCATCAATAGAAATATATAACTTGATATTTTTTCCTAATAACAACGCACGATTCTTTTCTGTAAGCAGAAGACCGTTTGTTGAAATCTCTAAAACCTTCCCATTTTTTTCAAACTCGTCTAATAATTCTCCTATATACGGAGACAAAAACGGTTCACCTATCGAACAATTCGTGAGTTGTTTACAATGTGTAAAAAAATTACCATACTCTTCCAATGTTTTCTTGTTAAACGGCGCATAGGTATATGACCCTTCCTTCCTTTTTACATCATCATACTCACAATAAACGCATGCAGGACGCATATTGCACACACCATAGATATCTATCCCTAATTGCACAGGATACGAATCCAAAATAGTTTTACCTTGTGTAAATTCTTTATTATTTAACAAAATATTTTCTGAGATTATGTTTTTCGGATTTTCAGAAATATCACTAAAATCTATAGGTCCTAACCGCATAGTCATGATGCGTGAATCTGCCGGTGCATCAATCTTTTTATTCGTCCTAAATATCAGGTGTTTTCCTTCTCCGCGTGGAATAACATAAGTATTCCATCCCCTGATTAAGTGCAGTGTTTTTATAAAAGTATTATCTATAACACATTCAACAACCTGCGAAAAATCCGAGAAATCACTGTATAGATCGATATGTAAATATTTTTCCGGCAAATCCGGCAGGCATAAGCTCGCCTCAAAAGAACACCATCTGAAATCAACAGTACCGTCCTTTTCTAGCTCATGAAATCCGTATTCAAAACATTCATCATCTAAAAGCATACATACAAAAACATGGATGTATTTTTATAGTTTTCTATTGTGTGAGGTGTTATTTAAAAAGATTCGACAATTAATTCTTCAACAAGGGGCTCGCTGCCGCAATCTTCAAACCAGAATTTTTTTTCATTAACCATATCAAATTTCAATAAATATACTCCTTTTTCGAGAGGTATATCAATCGTATATTCTGCAGTGAATGTCTCACCAGGAAAAATAACTTTAGGCAATTCGCTACGTAATTCAGTTACGAGTTTATTATTGAGATAGATTTTACAACCCGCGCAAATAGCATCATACGTATTATCCCATTTTTCTGTTCCAGTATTTTTTATTTTTACATAAGCTTTTCCTTTCTGTTCTAAAAAATGCAAATCACATACTTGCGCCGCATACACTTTTTTTTGCGTCTTTTTAGTTATTTGATGAAAAAGTGATTGCTTTACATGCGCTATTTTTAAAGAAACAGTATTTTGATAAACAGGAGTTCCCTCAGCAGTGTAAGTAATCATCCGTATCCCTTTATTAGACATAAAAGTATTTATTCGTTTTATAAGTTGCATACGCCACTCGTGCGTATTTCTTCCATCTACGGTTTTCCATATTTCAGGAGCAAAAACATTGCATATTGTTGATTCATCAAGAGCGTATGCCTTTAAATTTTCTATAATGCCAGAATTTCCACATATAATAACTTCAGCGGTGTGGCCAACCCCATAAATATATTTTTCATTTCGCGACAAGAGATCTATGGTTTCTTGAAAGGTCTCTTCGGTCTCTCCAGGATAGCCAATCATAAGATAGAGCATAACATTAAGTCCTGCATCATAAGCCTCTCTCAGATTTTTGTCTATTGTCTCTACACGCACACCCTTCCGCATTTTGTTGAGAATTTGCTGAGAACCGCTCTCTGTGCCGAAGGTAATGAGTTTAAATCCGGCAGCACGTAGCAACTGAAAAGTATTTTTTGTCATGAGTGGTGAATGTCTGAACATTGCAAAAATAAACTCGATATCAAGTTTTTCAGCAATAATTAATGTACAGATCTGCTCTAATTGTTTAATGTTTGCATTAGCACAGAGATCACTGATCTGGAATCGCGTATATCCTTGTGTCATGCGTAATTTTATTTCAGCAATGATATTTTCAGGGCTCCGCACACGAACGCCTTCACCCATTTCATCATTTTCAGAACAATAATCACAAACGCCCGGACAACCGCGATTAAATTTTATCCGGATATAATTAGCAAGTAAATTTTTTTTGTCATAGTCACTATAATCAGGGAAAGGAATACTATCTAAATCAAGTATGGGCGCCCTATCACCACAATCAATAATTTCACCATTCACATTTAAAGTCGTTCCGGCACAATATACGGGTTTTCTTCCTGTTTTAATTGTTTTAATAATTTCTTTGAATGTTTCTTCCCCTTCATTCTTTACAATACAATCAATATACGAACATTCTCGTTCATGAATTTGTTTCACTTGCCAACGCCAATTTTTTCGTGAACAAAATCTTCTCCCACCATAAACCAAATAGATATGAGGAGATTTTTCTTTTATACATCGAGAAACATATTCAGTATATAGTTGATTTGAATTAGTGACTGAAAAACCTACAACATCTGGATGCGGCTGCAATAATCGTTCGACAATATCATCAAGAAGTAACATTGCGTCGGGAGAAATATGCCTGGTTTCGCTACCCCAAGATATACGATCCCAATATTCACTCACATTACTCTTAATAATTTTTGATCGAAAAAAAATACTTTCTGTTTCCACAATAGTAACAGAAATATCGGAATCTTGTTCAAGATATGCTTTAAGATAAGGAAGACTTAACGGGGGTGTATAGACATGATTTGCAAAAGGAAGCATTGTTAGGATAATATTGAGACCCATTATGAAGAAAAAATATGCTGTAATATAAAGTTTCTGAAAAACAGCGGAATATTTAAATAGAAACACGAACAAAAAAGTTTTGTGTTACAATATACATCTCAAAAAGAATCGTTTTTTACAAGAAACGAATGGTTCATCATTCTCGCATTCATCATTGTAGGCAATATTTTTATCACAATATTTATGCGTTATGAAAATGCAATTTATTACTGGGATTTATCTAATTACTGGATAAAAACATTAGAGTTAAAAAACTTATTTACGCAAGGATTGGCGCCGAGCATCTCTGCGATTATGCAATCAATAAATGTTGCAGATTATAATTATCTTGGTGCAGTCATTCTCATGCCGTTCCAATATATTTTTGGGTTTAGTAGAACAGCACATATCCACGGGATTTTTAATATGTTTGTTATCCCTGCAGCAATAACACTGGCATACATCACAAAATTGCTCGTCAAGAAATTCTACCATAATTGGAAACCAGCATATCTGGCTATCCCCATTATAGCAACATTAGCGCGTCCTCTACTGCTTAGTCCAAGCCTCAACGGATATGTTGATGCAGGAGGAATCATATTTACAGGTGCTGCAGTATTTCTTTATTTCAAATACGGATTAGATGGTCGCATATCTGTATACATCAGTATGGGTATCCTATTGGGACTTGCAGGATTATTCCGGAGATGGTATTATTTTTGGATTGTCACATTTATTGTTATGCTCTGTATCTTTGAAGTACTGCCGGTACTGTACCAGTATGCAAAACAGAAGATAAAAAACAGACGCACCATACTTCCTCCAGAATTAATACGCAGGGTAAGGAATTATTCAATTACAGGCATCAGTATAGCAATACTCATCGGTAGTGTCTCATATACAGTATTAAAACGTGTCTTGCTTACTAATTATAGAGACATATACACTGCATACCGCCCTCCACTCAACATCATCTTTTCCAATTCAATACAATTTTTCGGACTGTTATTCTTGTTCTTCGTCATCTTAGGAGCAGGCATCCTACTTTTTGAGAAAAAAACGAGAAAAGAAGCAGTATTTCTCATCCTACCAATCATCATTATTTTTTTCTGGTTTTCATCAATACAAAGTTTCGGGCATCATCAATTTTTATTGTTTGCATTATCGATGATACTTCTTGTGACATTAGGTATCACACGGGTTCTCTTATTTATTAAAAAAACGATTATAAGGCGCAGTATTGTGATATTGTTGATTGCGCTTTTCATAACAAGCATATACTTTACATATGTTCCTGCATCACAAAAGATTCGAACACCTCCAGTAAATGCATTATCAGGAACATCGAATTTTCCACGTATCTTCGAACATAAAGAAGAGATGACTAAAATCTATTATGACCTTGTATATATGACACCAGAGAATGAAACAATATATGTCCTTCCGAGTTCTTATCAAATGGGTGATGGAATCCTCCGCAATGTCGGATTACCGCTAATAAATACACAACGTATGGATAAGGTTCTGCCCGCATATGGTGTTGATAGATTGGGCTTTCCGAATCACTTCTTTCGAGCCACCTATGTAGTGATTTCTATCCCTGAACAGTACCATTTGAACAAGGACGAACAATCCATCATCCACCTCCTCTCAGAATCATTATTGAAAAACGACAGTATCGGACGGCATTATGAAAAATTGCCCAAAGAGTATATGCTTGGCGATATTAAAATTTTAGTCTATAAAAAAATGAGCGCAGTAACCACAGAAGACGTCGTTGAATTATCCCGGATATTAAAAAATAAATATCCTAATAATGAGAATGTATATACAATACACGAAACAGGTTACTGAAATATACTGGCAGTATAATTTTCTTCCAAGAGAATTGTATAGATAGCATCTGCAGCTTTAACATGCCCGCTTGGTTTCCAGTGACCATCTGCATCATAATAATCAGAAAAATTCAGGGAAGAATTGGCTAAATCAATGAACACTATTTTCCTATCCTGCGTAAAATTTGCGAGCATATACGACGCATACTGTGGGTCATATTCTCCGAATTTTTGGTCTTGGACTAACTGCATCCGTAAAGGCATGTTGACCACGATAAACGTGCTATTTATTTGTTTTGCATAATCGTTCAATTTATCCATATAAAAAAATGTTGCATTCCATCCCTCAACACATTGTTGCGGCCGTAAACAACGAACATGGATTGAACGTTCAGAATGCGTATAGTCTAAAATCCCTAGTTTGAAGAGGAAACTTTCAGGATCCTTGAGATATTCAATAAGCGTGGTGATCGTACGTGAAGGAATATAACGCAATATTCCTGTAGCGATTGGCGAAGACCAGAACTCTCCAGAATTACTTAATGGATCATTGATGACAAACGTAACGATGATCATTTTTGGATTAAAATCTTTTTCATGGACTTTAAGATACACATATTCTCTTCGCGTATCATATCCATTAATACCGACATTTAACACCGTAAAATTATATTGCTTGGCGATAAATTGTTCTTGAAGCAGATACGGCCACGTCTGCGTATCATTAACTCCCTGTCCGAATGTAAACGAATCCCCTAAGACGAGTATCCGCTCTTTTTGAAAATCTGGTTCTTCCCCGCGCAAGCCATACGCATTCGTATGGATAATCGTTTTGAATTCTTTTGTATTAAACTTGACGGTTTGATTTGCTTTAAGAATATAATCAGAAGAAGGATCGTATTGATATAAATTAACGATAGGATAGAAAAATGTAATAAATCCGTCAAGAATGAAGAAACAAGAAACAATAACACCTAAGAGTATCAAGAGATTAACGAGATAATCTTTCCGAGAACGTCTCATTGCAGGGGGAGGAGCCATGTTAATAATCCAGGTATATAACTGCGTATTTATATGTTTAACGAAAAGCACACACGCTAACAGCACATTTAAATAGCGGTATTTATGCAAAGTCTTATATCACAATATAACTCCCAAAAAAAATAGTAATAATTATATAACAGATTGAGAAGTATGATAGATCGAAAAAATTTGATTATAATTTTAGTACTCGCTATAGTCTATACAGGATTCCTATTCTATGTCAGCCATCATTCACCATACTATCTATGGGCAGACGATGTAAACCATGTCCAAATGTCATACCTCCTCACAAAAGGAGACCTCACCTATACAGTAAATAATTGGACAAGACCGCTTTATAGCATTCCGTGCGCAACACTCATCTCATTATTTGGATACAGTCTACAATCATGCAGACTACTAGAAATATTTTCAACAATAGGAACAGCAATACTCCTATTCCTTATCACATACTACTACACAAAATCCAGAACACTATCAACAATAGCTGTGCTATTATTCGCGATAATACCAATGAACACACTACTCGCAACATCAAACTTCTCAGGACCACTATTCACATTCGTACTCATGCTCGGTTTCTATTTCTTAATTCAAGAAAAATTGATAGCATCATCAATAACAATAAGCCTACTCCCATTACTACGATCAGAAGGATTCGTCATAATTCTCATGTGGGCGCTCTATTATCTATACACGCATTATCATGTACACGAAAAAAAGATTTACGGAATTAAAATAAAAACAAAAGGAATACATCTCAAAAAAACTCCGCAAACACCGTATCTCATAATACTACTGCTACTACTCGCGATACCAATGCTACTATGGGGTATAGCAAGCTATTTCATCATAGGAAACTTCCTGAATCCTATACAAACATATCCCTTTTGGACTTCAGAACAATACATAACACCACTACTAACATATCTTGCAAGAATAATATACGGCATAGGAATATTCACATCGCTACTATTCGTTAGCGCATTGATACACCGAAAAAAACTGCCGGAAAAAATAAAACTAAGCATATACATCATACTATTCTTCATCATCATAAACGCAATTCTTGGCATGTGGGGGATAGATAATGCTGAAGGAGTAGTAGAATATATCTCGCCCGCAATACCATTAATGATACTTTGCGGGATATTATGTATAAACAAATTATCTTACAAACACAAAACAATTATTATCCTAAGCATATTACTCATAACCGCACAAACAATAGAACTATATGCATGGAAAGCTGACTGGAAAAACAACAATCCGCAAAAAAACACAGACAAATTGCCATACATACTCAAAGAATCTGCAATAAAAGACAATAATGCAAAAACAGATTACACACTAAGATGGCCTTATGTACTCAATAGACCTTCAGGGCACAATCGTGATATTATCAGAGGAAAGTGGTCCCCGATATGGGAACTTGAAGTACCATATCAAAACGTCACAGAATTTTATTTTAAAAATATCCCAAAAGAGGATCAAATACAACTTTGCGGAGTAACCATGCTCACAAGTTACAAAGATAATAGATATCCCTATCGATTAATACATACCATACAAGATAGAGAAACATGTGAACTATGCCCGAACTGCATCATCACCTGTGATTTCACAAACCGCACATGGATTATTAAACATAATGGTAATCCTCTTAAATATCCCGAAATAATGAATTATTATGACATTGTTTATGAAAATGACATCGCAAAAGTATTAAAGAAAAAAAATGAATCTTTTCGAACCCCACCTAATAATCTCACTATTAAAAATATTACTTGTTCAATGCATGGGTATTGGATGTAAAAAAGGCAAAGAATATAATAGTTAAAAAAATTCTTGACGTATCAAAAAATCATTTAAGAATATCTCGTATCTTCTTCATAAACACTTTCGTATCAAATTCTTTTGCACGTCGCATACACGCATCACGATACGTGTAAGGATTCTTTTCTAGTTGTGCATTCATCTTTTTTATTGCAGCAACAAGTTTTTCATCGTCAATATCATCGATCAAAATTCCTGTCTTCCCATTGATGACTGTCTCTTTATATCCGCCCTCGTTTGCGGCGATGACTGGTTTTCCTGATGCCATAGCCTCGACTGGCGTCATCCCAAAATCCTCGTCCTGCGCTGTGGTGATGAAACCTTTGCAGTGTGCGTAGAGTTCTTTAATTTTCTTATCACTCACCCATCCAAGAATTTTTACATTTTTTGGTTTTGAACTGATGATATGTTTTGCGTATGCCTCGAAATGCGCTGCCTTCTCATAGCATCCGACGATGATTAATCGCTCGTCTTTCAGCTGCCTGAATGCGTCCAACTGCATATCGATACGTTTATGATAGTATAATCTATTGACTGCAAGATAGTATCCCTTTGATTTTCCATAATAGTATTTTTGTGTTTCAATCGGTGGATTGATGACGACTGCATCCCGTTTCAGGAATTTCTTTATCCGTCCCTGAACATTTTTTGAATTGCAGGCAATCTGCTCTGCATGTTTTACATATCGTCGATAAAGAAATCTATTATAATAGACCCAGATATCATAATTTATTCTGCTTACAATGTTATGGAGGAATGTCTTACGGATATGCGGGTAGAGATCAAATAATTCTCTGACCGGCGAATGTGAATACCAAAGATTTGGCTTGTTATTGACTGCGCCCGATATTGCCCAATCTCCGGCAATGATATAATACGCATATTTCTGTTTAAGATCAAGTTTTCGAAAATAGTAGAGTGCGAGTTGCTGACGGAGTGGTGCATTGAGCGGAACTTTTCCTATGGATGTTACGCGGGGGATGACATCTGCAAATCCCATTATCTTTATCTTTGCCGGATCGAAATTCGTCGTATAAATATCTGCGTGGAGTTCACGCGCGAGTGTAAGAACAACTATCTCTGCTCCACCAATATTATCCATAAAATTGTGAAAGATGGCGATTTTCATATTAAATTATATTATTATGACGTATAGTCGACCTCATAGATATAGCGTTCCTTATTATAGACTTCTTTCAGGAATGGACAGGAGATTTTTCCCATCGATATATAGACGAGTAGGGGTTTAGGATTCTGGCGTTCAAGCACACTTTTTCGTATTGCACAGGATGCTGAGGGAGTATAAAAATCTCGAAGTATACTTGCATCACCTGCTCCTGCTGCAGAGAATGGCAAGACAGGAACTTGAACATAAGCGACGGGATATGATGCAGGAACAGTGATTGCATCAACGAGCATCATGGTATTTTTGGGATAATGATTTCGCACCCACAAAAGTGCATAATAATCTTTCATATTTGTAAGTTGCAAAGGCGTCTGCAGCGGGTTTGAAGGGGTTGCAAGAGGTAATCGTGTCGCAAAAATAACTCCGAGAAGGAGTACCAGTACACCAATTGCGACAATTCCACGCAATGATGCATGATGATGTTTCCCCTTTATCCATTCATAGCAGGCATAGAGCCCTATTGCAGATAACGGCATAAGGAACACGAGGAGATAGAAAAATGCACGGGCGACAGGTATCATGAACGAGAATGAAAAAATTGCATAGATTATCACTTGTGCAAAGAGTGCTACACAAAGACAAATGAGTAGTATTGAATAGGTATAATTCTTTTTAAAAGAATAATATCCTCCGATAATTGCAAGGGTGAGGAGCAGGATTCCATATGCGTTGAGGAGGTTGTAGTCAGTTGCAATACTCCCCATTTGTTGTCCATAATTGATGATTAAAGGGAATTTTGATAATTGACCATGGAATACGACGATAACTGCGACGAAGAGTACGATGATTCCGATAATACCATAAAATAATAATTTACCGTAGTGTGTACGAATCATTTTTTTGTAGTGGGAATTCTGCATGATCTCTTGGAGTGTAACAATGACTACCCCGATTGCGATGATAATGGATGCGAGTGGATAGGTAAACAATGAGACGATGAAAAATAGGAGTGTGAGCCATCGCGCGTTTCCTCCACGGATATACGTAGCAAATGCGAGCAGGATAAAAATTAATCCAAAAGTTACGGGAACAAAAAACCAGAATCCTAAGAGAAGATTATCGCTCTTGATGAGAATGAGGAAGAGTGGCGTGATGAGTGCTATCAAAAATTTTTTCGTAATGAGGAGGACGAGAAAAAATAATGTAAGACCGACGAGAATGATCGTGATTGCAGGAAGATATTGATTAGAAAACAATGGATCGATTCCCGCAAGCGTGAATAGGACTGCGGCATATGTTGCGACTCCTTGCTCGATGTTAACGTGTTTCGCAGTCTGCACATACGGGTTAATGGGCGTGATTTGATGCTCATTGATAAGAAATGTCGCATACGCCAAGTGGATCCATTCATCAGCGTGATACGGAAAAGGATATTGTGTGTGATTTCCGATAATAACATTACCACCTATTCTTGGATCACGATACGGCCCAGAATAATCGAAATGAAGCCTGAGAACTGATCCTGCAAGTACGACGAGAACAATGCAAAGTAAGAGCCATTGCCACCAGAATAATTTCAATGATAAATCCCTTGCAGTATCCCCCATGGTGCGCTAAATGCTGTTGGTTATTTAAAGATTGTTGTTGAAGAATATTTGTGCGTTCTTTATTTCTTAAATCTCCTCAAACAATCTCACAATATCTTTCAAATCAAGAGGTAAAGCATTTATTTCTTTTATTCGAGATAATGCCTTTTCGGTGAAGCCGTTTTTTGAGATAAATAAGAATTTATATTCTCCGGCAAAATTTATGAACTTGACTTTTCTCATTAAGCCATCAACAACATCAATATCAACAGGGCTGTTAGTCCATTTGACTTCGCCCACTAATATTTTTCTGGATTTGTGATTATATGCCACAAGGTCTATCTCTTCGCCTGTTCTATTCCACCAGCTGCCAATATTTTCAAAATCAAGAAGATAACCCTTCAATTCTTTATTTATATATGCGATGAGCAATTCTTTACATATTCCTTCAAATACCCGCCCAACATAAGCATTAAGGTTTTCTTTTATATCATCCTCTACAATTTTAATGTTGCCGAGGTTTAGGGCAGTTTGGTTTGGGAATATGAATTTGTACCAAAAACTAAAGAAGTTATCTTTTAAACCATACCTGCCTACTCTTTCTTTACCGAGTACGGGATCTTTTCTTCCAAGCAACTCGAGTAGTTCATCTAATCTTTTGATATATGCAGGCAGAGTATTTGTGTCGATACCGGTAAAATCCTGTATTTCTTTGACATTTTCCTTGCCTGCAGAAACTGCCTGGAGGATGGAGTTATATTTAGCGTGTATTCTTACATGCTCATACTCTAATAGGTTTTTTGGCTCTTCGAATAGTTCAGCGCCTTTTTTTAATAACAACTCAAATATTTTTTTCTGTATATTTCCATCTACTTTTTTGACTTTTTCAAGATAATAAGGTGTTCCGCCAAATACTGCGTAAGTGATTATTTTTTCTTCTTCACTGAGTTCTTTAAACATCAATCTAAAATCAACGTATTTGAAAGGGGATATTTTTATCCTTGTTGCTCTTCCATATAATGCTCCTGCTTTACTATTGGTTATTTTTTGTATCATACCAATCGATGAACCGACCAAAATTAAAAGAAGTTTCTTATTCTTTAATTTTTGATCCCAATAATTCTGCAATTGTGTTATGAATGGGGGTGAGACTTCGAGGAATCTTTGAAATTCATCAATCACTAAAACAAAACGGTTGTCTGCTTTTAATGCGATGAAATCCAGAAAATCATTGAAATCTGCAAATTTTCTTGTTTCACCGAGTTGTTCCCGTACTGTTTTTGAAAGAGAATCTACTATTCCTTGTTTTTCCACTAAATCAACATAGAAATACATTTTGTTTTCAGGAATTGATTTGATGAATTGCCTTATGAGTTCTGTTTTGCCCACTCTTCTTCTGCCGTATACAACGAACATTTTGCCAGATCTTAAATTAGTAAATTCTTCTTTTAACAATTTGAGTTCTTGTTTCCTATCGTAAAATGTGCGGTTTTCCATTTTATATTAATATGATAATGTTATAACATTAACAAACTAATGCTATATATAAATCTTCCGAATTTTGTGGGGTTGAAGCGATGAGAATTCTTCTATACCTGCGTCACCATTTATGCTCTTGAGGTGGTTGTTATGGAACAAATGCCATTGTTTCACCGAGTGCCCATCTGAGTACCGGTATCACTCTTATTTTTTTCCCGTCAACGTTGAACTGGTCTGTTTGTTCAAACGTCAGAACTATACCTTCATGTAATTTGAATGCGTTCATTGCATCAAGGAGTCCATTTATCTCTCTTTCCTTATTTGAGTTGTCCAACGCGTAGCATACCTGGATTGCCTGAATTATTTTTGTTCCGTTTTTTATGACAAAGTCACATTCATTTTTGTCGGCATAATAATAGACCTCATGTCCTTTTCTTTTGAGTTCTATAAAAACCACATTTTCAAGATTTCTTCCTTTATTTGGCATAAATGTCAAACCGCACACTTGATGAAATGCAGGATCGACAAGAAATATTTTTCTCGGTGATGCAAGTTGTTCTTTTATTGAATAGGACATTTTTAAGAGTTCAAAAAAAAGATATGAATTATGAAGATAAGAGATATATTCTTTTACGGTTATTGCATTTGAGAGATGCAGTGTTTTTTTTAGAGAATTATAGGTGATTGGTGATGTCGCGTTCGTTGCGAGAATATTGACTAATTCTTTGAGTATTTTTTCCCGTTTTATCGAGTATCGTGTAATAATATCCTTGTAAAGGATGTTTTCAAACACCGTCCGGACATAATCCTTATCCTTATTCTTAAGATATTCGGGTAGACCGCCCAGTATGAGATACTCTTCAAAGAGTTTGAGCAACGCTACTTTTTTATTCACATCATACCAATCATCTTTTTTTGTGTCTACTGCTTTAAATTTAAGATATTCTGAAAAAGAAAAAGGGTACACTTCAAATGATTTGTATCTTCCTGTCAGTCTTGTGCCAAATTCTTTGCTTAATAATGACGCATTGGATCCTGTAATGATGACTTTTTTACCTTCATCCTGTAATCTTCTGACGAATGTTTCAAATTTTTCGATATTCTGGATTTCATCAAAAAGGTAGATTTTTGTTGTCCCATACGTTTCAATGAGTACTTCGTTTAATATCTCAAAATCTTGCGCTCTAAAATCAAGTAATCGTTCATCTTCAAAATTAATATAACTCCATTGCGTTGTTTCTATCATTAATTGTTTTAGTAGCGTCGATTTTCCGCATCTCCTCACACCGGTCAAGATAAGTACTCGATCATCTTTAAGCCACTTAAGTATTTCATCGAGCATATCTCTTCGAATCGTTTCTTTAGTCATACGCATTTCATTTTTTTGTTTGGTCACCACTTGTCTCAGGAGATCTTTCGTAATCATACTAATTAGTAATTAGTACTATTATTTAAATGTTCTCATTTCTGATTAGTACCGGGATGAAAACAAAAAACTATTTAAATAACAGGTAACAAAAATGATGAGGGGGTTGTGATTTGCAAGAATAAGATAAGAGATATAGCAAATGACACAATTTTTTATACGAATATGTCATTTGCTTATTACGAACAGACAACACTTTGTATGAATATTATTGTCTGTGAGTATATATTTCTTCCATAACTGCGTACCAGTTGCGATAAACATATACTACTTACACTGTAAGTATGCTGTTTTTTTCTCTATTTCCCTTTTTATCGACGTAAAAAAGCAAAACCTTTATAAATAAAACTTACCCCGTAAGGATTATATCAGATGTAGGTGGATTAGTGCAAGAAATACCGAACAATAATCTTTCGCAGATTACAAAACTTGAACAGGAAAAAGAGCAGTTTCTTAGATTTACTGAAAAATTAGATGCGCAAGTAGCGTCGGGAGATATGACTGATTATGAACGGGAATTCTTAATAAGGGCAACAACACACAATGTTGCCCGCAAGGAATATATCGCTGCACTCAATACCAAGATACTCCAAGCAAAAGAATCCTTCACACGCAATCGCAAATCTCGACCGTTCAAACAACAAAAAGTTATTGTTGCGAGCGCTGCACTCTTCGTCATCATTCTTGCAAGTTCACTCATTCTCACGAACACTTCATTCACCGGCCTTTTTATCTACACACTCGAGAATAACACCGCACAGGACATTAATCAAACATTTACTGCAGGAGTGCACGAATATCCGCTCGAATTAGGTGATGGTGTCATCACTTCGTTGCGAATTGATGCGAAATACGATGGAGAATTTAAGATATGGCTGGTGAATGATAATGAGACTTATCTGGTGTATGATGCGACAGATGCTCAGGGACTGACAAGCATCACCGGATTTAGTGTTCGCGATACAGACAAGAAAGATAAAAAATTAGACAAAAACACCAGCGACAATAAAGATGATGAGGACAAAACATCGGACAAGAAAACTGATGACGATAAAAAAGATAAAACTGCTGATAAAGATAAAGACAATAAAAAAGATAAAAAATCCGATAGTAATGAGACAACACCTGCAGTAAATGAAACGATTAATGAGACAGAAATACCTGAAGAAATCATCAATGAAACAGAAATACTTAATGAAACAACACCAACAATAAATGAAACAATCAATGAAACGATAATTAACGAAACAACACCAACAATAAATGAAACAATCAATGAAACCATAAGTAATGAAATAATAAATGAGACCATAATTAATGAGACACTACCTTCAATAAATGAAACAATCAATGAAACGATAATTAATGAAATAATAAATGAGACCATAACCAGCGAAACAACACCAACAATAAATGAATCAATAAACGAGACCATAAGTAATGAAACTATTAATGAGACTGACATTCCGCTGACTCGGGAGTTGTTGATTATCACTAATGCATGTAAAGATACGTGCACTGTGCGTATTTCGCCAAAAAATATGCATCTGCGAATTGAAGTTGCAGACAAGAGTGTCCTCAATCTCGAACGTATCATCTACACGCAAGAAACTGCGCCAGTAGAACTTATCCAGACCGCAAACATCGGCACTATTGATCTTTATACGAGTACAACTATTGATTTATTGAGATATTTTAGTGATAAAAATAATGAGGGAATCATCTTTGACAGTAACGCAATCCCGGGGATCATAGTACAAATTGAGGGATCAATAATTACGTATAGTCTCCAGGAAAATTATCCGTATCAGGAGAGTTATGATGCATTTATTTATGCGACCAATGGCAAGAGCATCATTACTTCGAACATATTCAAGATCCGTATACGCCCCGCGATTCCGACTGAAGAATTATTCAATGTAACCTATAATGAAACAGTCATTCCCAACATTCCTGTTTCTGAAACAAATAATACGATTACTCCGGGAACAGCAATTTCCGGAGCAAATGGTACATTGATTAATGGCGAGATGATGTCGTTCACTATAGATGAATCGTTGAAGAGTGTGTTAGCGCAGAATATTTCTGTTAAGAAGAGGATGATCATCAAGTATGTTGAAAAAAAAGATGTTGTTAAGCGAACGCCACAATATATCGACGAGTTAAAAACTAATCTTACAGAGAGCAAGATGCTCAATACTGATGATTATAATATTACTTCTCTTGAAGCACAAAAAATTATTCTTGAAACACAAGCATCAACATCCTCAGGAAGTTCAGGAAATCTTATTACTGGCAATGTGATTAGTAGTGTTACAACACAAAATGTTTCTGCGGATATTGCAATGATTGACCAAAAGATTATTGATGCAAAATTTGCAGAGAAGGTACTTAATGCTACAGTCGATATTAAACAGACCACTACAGATTTTGATGCTGTAGAGATGGATGTACAAAATCTAGATATCCTCAAACTCAATCCTGATATCACTGCAATATATGTGGATAATCCTGTATCTGCACTCATTATCAATATCAAGAATCATACGGGAGTAACGAATGCGCAAGAATACTATGTGAATACTACAGGGAATGTGCTTAATGGTTCTGGTGTGAAGATATGTGTTGTAGATACCGGGGTCAATAGTGTTGTTGTTAAAAATTATGTGTATGGATTTAATGTATTGAATACTACTTCTGAACCTCTCGATGATCATGGTCACGGTACTGCAATGGGTAGTCTCATCGACGATATTGCGCCAGGTGCACAACTTATTGCAGTAAAAGCATTGGATAGTTCAGGCAATGGTTATGAATCAGACATTATTGCCGGCCTAGAATATTGTGGTGCACAGAATGTTTCCATTATTTCCCTTTCTATCGGTGAGGGTGCATACCCCGGATATTGTGTGGATAATCTTGTAGCCCAAGAAGTTGATGCATTGACTGCAAGTGGAATACTCGTCATTGCAGCAAGCGGCAATGATGGATCTACTACAACTATTAAATCTCCGGCATGCAGTCAAACTGCACTTCCCGTTACTGCATCTGACGAGAATGATACTATTGCATCACTCGCAAACTATAATACTGGCGTAGCATTGACTGCACCGGGTGTTGATATTCCTGCAAAGAGTATTGATGGCGGCGATATTATTATTACAGGTACGAGTGCCTCGACTGCAATTGTTGCAGGAATAAGTGCATTAATCATACAGGGTAATACAAATTTTACACTTGCAACAGTAAGTGAGAAACAGACATTACTCATCCAAACTGGAACAGTCATTGAATATGCTGGCCGAAACTTTAGTCGCATCAACGCATACAATGCATTAACAAATAATTATACGAATACGATTGTACCGAATGCGAATCAAACTAATGTGTCGACGAATGAGACTTTTGAGACCTTGGTAACCTGTGCAGGTTTAAGCGAAGCAGCATGCGCAACAGAATGTTGTTATTATAGTGGATCCTGCGGAGTCGCAGGAGGAGGAACAGATCCTAATAATTATTGTAGTGGAGCGTCCACATGTTCAGGTCAAGAGATCATATTTAATAACCAGTGTAGTGGTACGGCAAATTCTTGTGGGTATGATTCCGCAAACCCAGCTCATACCTGTAGTGGCAATTGTGACAATACATGTGTTGCAGGAACAGAAACATGTGTTGATTCCAGCGCAGGAGCAGATCCAGGGAATATATGCAGTTCAACATACACCTGCAGTGGACAAGATATCATAGACAACTACAATTGCGGTGCAAGCACTGCATGCGGATACAATGCACCAGGAAGTTGTGCAGGAACGACATGTGATGCTTGCCAAGCAGGATATGGTACGTGTTTTAGTTGGAATGGTAATTGGTGTGCGTCAGGAGGATATATTTGCGCAGGAACCGGCGGTCAGGAGATAAGACAGAAAGAATATGGATGCAACGGCGCGGGAAGTTGTGAAGATCTCAGTTATTTAGATTCAGTAATAGGTACATGCTCAGGAAACTGCGACAGTGCATGCAACAGCGGGTCAGGATCATGCTACAACAGTACAGAAGGAGCAGACCCGCTAGGACTATGCAGTTCAACATACACCTGCAGTGGACAAGATATCATAGACAACTACAATTGCGGTGCAAGCACTGCATGCGGATACAATGCACCAGGAAGTTGTGCAGGAACGACATGTGATGCTTGCCAAGC
>JBBAAQ010000014.1:0-43689 GCA_041658255.1 Candidatus Woesearchaeota archaeon | reverse complement strand
ACGCTTAACTTTTTTAATCAGCTTGTTTTCCTTAGTCACGGTGGGGTTCGCTCCCACCCCCAATCATACCCCAAAAGGGTATATTGGGTTAATAAATATTAAGAAAACAGAGATTTAGGACGGCGCCCGATGAATGGAAGAGTGTTGATGAGTGGAATTTCTTCTCCAATCGGAATTACTTCAATATCTACTTTGTTATTTAATAATCCTCTTAATTCCTCGATTTCTTTTCTTAACTCTTTTCCTGATTGATGAAATAATTGTATGATATAATTTGGATTGTTTAATTGTATTATTAATGAATTGATGTTTTGAGATGCTTTGCAGTGCATGACGATCTTTTTTTTATTCTCTTCTGAGATACTCGAATTGACCAGTACTAATGTGAAATAATATCCGAGTTTTGACATATTGAACTGTATTCTTGAGCCAAGAACTATCTTGTCCTTGAATAATTTTCTCGTCTTATATAATGCGAGTTCTCCTGAAATGTTCAATTGGTTTGCAATATCAACAATCCTTGCCCGCGAATTCTCCTCAAGGATACTCAATATCTTCTTCTCATTATTATCTAATACTATAGTATGACCCCCTCTTATTATATTTATTTCCTCTTCTCTGTTGTTCCTGATGAATTTTAACGGATATAACGTCGATTCCATAGGTCTTATGATCTTTAAGTCTCTTATTTTTATATCCTTCATCATCGTCGATATATACTCATTGGATTCTTTCTCATCTCTAAATATATAATTTGCATAGATATCATACTTTGCATATGCAAAGCCCCATGAGAGGATATTTTTAGACTGCAATTTTATGAAGCGATCTTTTGATTCATTATCCTCGAATGTTATGAATACATGTATATGATAATGATATCCTAAGCTCTTATAATTAAATATTGAGAAGAATTTACGTATAATGCCGTCTTTTACATACTTATTAATCCTGTAACTTACCTGTTCTCTTGTGAGGTTTGTCTTTTTAGCTATTGCAGCATATGTCTCTCTATTATTATGGTACAGATAATTCAGGAGTTTCTGATCTATTTTATCCAGCATATACTACTAGTGTATATTATTATATATAAATTTATCGAAAAACTAAATGAAAATTGTATAATAATTTAGTATCATAATAAAATAACACCAATAATTACTTATATACAATTGTATTTCAATAAGAAGATATCTGAGGATAAAAACGAATTGCGAACAACTACTGGTGAGCATATGAATCCTGACTTAAAAACAAGACAAGAAGATCTCGAAAAAAAACTATTTGGTGCACCGTTTAGTGAAGTAAAAAAGATGTCTCTCATACGCAAAGCTATTACTTCACTACGATACACGGCAATACTCAACACCCCGGTGTATGGTGATTATTTATTATTTAAACAAGCAAGGATTGATGCGGATTTTATGCAAGAAATAAATCACGAAAAAATGGGGTCTTTTAATAGATATAACATTATAACAACTGCAGGAATAATGTTCAAATATAGCCTTATTTATGACATGATATGTCGATGATAAAACACGTTTATTCTTAATACTTCTTCAATAAATCACCAATCGATGCACCAATAGCTGCAGGACCCGAGACGATGAAGAGTATCTTTATGAGTTCAGAAGTTCCATCCGCAAGATAGATCAGTCCAAAGATGTAGGTAAGGATGAATGCGACGATGATCGCAACAATATAGAATGCAAGGAGCCGTTTAATCCAGAATTGTCCAAATTTTCGATTATCGGTTTTTAGGACGCGTTTATATCCAATAAAATAGATTTCCGCAGTAAGAACAAGCAGTGTAAAGAGGATAATAATCCAGATATGGATAAATGGCATTGCACGAACAATAGTAAGGAGATTTCCTGAAAAGATGATGCTGAATCCTAAGAATAATGAGCCGACAAATGCGCGTAAGATATCTTTCTCAGAAAAATGTTCGGGAGTCTTATCGATGCTGTTCTTAATATCTTCAACATCTTTTTTGATGGTGATATTTTCAAATTGAATATCTTCTATTTCTCTTTCCAATCTACTTATGCGTTGATGCATCTCAAGCCTCTTTTTTTATATTCTTGCGTCTTGCGATTTAAATAGTTGATGGTTTAGAAAATTATTCTCAGTATCTATACGCGGTGAGTACTTCATATTTTACGATGTCACAAATACAAACTTTGGCAGGTATAATGATCTTCGTATCTTTATTTACTTGTGCTCCTGCAATGAGAGATTTTTTTGAATAGTGCATTCCTGCAATATAGAACGGTGTAGTGTGCGGAGTGATTTCACTCGTGCGATGAGTATTTGCTGATCCATTATGTTGCAGTGTGAGTGCTGCTAATTCAATAACCAGTATTTTGTTATGGAGCGTTTTGTTGCTCCATCCTCCCGTAAACATCATGAGTTGTGCGTTATATTGTAATGGGATGATATCATTAAAGATATATTGCATCCCTAATGTACTGAACCTCTCGTATAATTTGGTTCTTATATCTTCGCAATCCATTGATTCAACTGAAAATAATTTTTCGCTTCTTCTATCAGTATTTTTCGGTGTAGACACGGAGTAAGGAGGGTAATACGTGTATTTATAAATTTATTCCTCTCCTGTAACAAACGTTGCAATATCTATCTTCTTCAATTCATCCTTGATGATTTCGACTATTGCTTCCTGATGCGCCTGGACGAATTTGATGGTTCCAGCCATTTCGTGTCCGCCACCGTCAACATTGGATTCGGGAAGTCGCTCCTTAATACGATCAATGATATGTTGTACGGGAAAGACTGGTTTTGTTGCGCGAACAATAATCATATCAGAGAGGAGTCCAAGTGTCAATACTGCCTGATGTTCCTTGCCTTCTGCCACAATATCATGGATCATGCCGATTACTTTTCCGGGTGTCGGATACGTGAATCGTAATGTGTATTTTTCCAGATCAATAGTCGAGAGTGTGACTCCATTAATATCTTGGGTCCGTAAGTAAGGGAGTGTGCTTTGCAGTTGTGTTTCAACACCGGCATTCACTTCAGTATTGATGAGTTCGACGAGTGGTTTATTGATATATAATTCTTCAAATAATCCGCGTGCAGCATCAAAGCGCATATGATAAGATGTGAAATCAATTGCAATACCGATTTTTTTGAGTTCATCCTCGCTTTTACCGGTAAGTGCAATATATGCGTGGCGCTCGGGAATTTCGCAGCGGTCGCTGATTGCGGCAACTGCGGGAATCACTGGATTATCAAATGTTTCATCAATCATGCGTGCAAGTTCATAACAAAGCATTCCTGCACTGGTCTTGCTGTCGAGTCCGAACATGTAAGGGTTGAGATGGAATGAAAGATAGGGGCATACAGTTGTTTTTCCATTTTTTATGATGACTGGATTATGATGGTCAATAACAATTGCTTCGTGACCAGTTGCGGTAAGCAATTGAAATCCGAACATATCTTCAGGTGTTGAACCATTATCAGTAACAATAATTAATGGTTTTTGTTGTTCATGTTTATCAGTCAATCGTTTCGAGAGTGCTAAATCGCGAAAGACATCTGCAGTCTCATAGAATGGCGCCTTACTCGGTGATCGGTAAAGATTATGTTCAGGATTAATACCCATGCGATCCATGACATTTGTAATACTCATATCAAGGCAGAGTCCTGCGCTGATGCCGTCAGAATCATTATGATGACGAATCATGATAGGTTGATTCGTAATAATCGCTTTTCTGATGCGTCTTGCAATTTCAATAAATCGCTGTTGCATGAGTGGATAGCGGTCCGAGGAGATACTGAAATCTGTTCGTTTTGGCGCACTGATTTCGTCAATGATTTTTGAGAAGTCTTTACTTGCCTTTCGAATTTGCATGATTTCAATTTGTAATCGCCCCGCTCGTTCACTGACAGGCCCTTCTAATTGTACAATATCATCGACATCAAAATCTGAGTCTTTCGTGACTGCATCAACTGTTCCATAGACATCAGTCACACTAAAGATGACGGGGCCAGGTCTTGCTTTACGGCTGATTTTGACGATTCCGTCAAAGAAGTCTCCGGCTTTGAGTTCACTGATCTTGATATTGTTTGTTTGGGCTTCGTGGCTCTTTTTTTCTGTCGGTGCATCGCTTGTTCTTTTCGCATGATGCGGTGCTGTTGTCTTTGTATGTTCTGTTTTTTTATGTTGTGTCATTTGATAACTCCGTGAGAATCTGTGCATTTCGTGTAATATTATGTATCAACAATATACTGTTATGTGGTTTATAATATTGTACTGTTCTCACATACTTTGTGTTCAATTTTTTTATGTTTAATCAACGCTGAGAATGAATCCTGCACAAGGATTATGTTTGGTCTCTCTTTCGTTCAATCAGGAAAACGATAAGGAATATATAAATCTTGCGGAATTGAATTCTTTCAGCATATTTTTATCGACGATATTTACTGATACGCATTCGTGATATATTGTTGCGCCATGCGATAAGAGTTGAAGAATGATGCGTTGACTGCAATGACATATCCCATGATTCTGATCCATGCGTCATGGTTCCCGTAGAATGTGGGAATGATCGTCTGTTCAAGTTTTGTATAGAGGTCGAGTGCTTCATCAATAGCGTCAGGATCATTATTGAATCCCGGATCATTTGGATGCGGTCCTAAACTCCAGCCCGTAACTCCTTCAATATGTCCTTCAAGCCACCATCCATCAAGTGTCGAAAGATGGGGTACGCCATTCATTGCAGCTTTCATCCCTGAAGTTCCTGATGCTTCAAGTGGGCGCTGCGGGTTATTCAGCCAGACGTCGCATCCTGCAACCATTTTTTGCGCAAGACCGATATCATAATTTTCGAGAAATACTATTTTTAGTGGTCCCTCTTCTTTATTGATCTCACGACTTAATCTGATGACGTGCTTGATGAGATCTTTTCCCGCGTAATCTTTAGCATGTGCTTTTCCTGCAAATACGATTTGGATATCGCCAACTTTTTTTGCAATTTCTTTAAGTTTTTTGATGTCGCCAAGGATCATATCTGGGCGTTTATACGGCGTGAATCTTCGCGCGCAGCCAATCGTGAATCGTAATTCATGAAATTCTGCGCCAGTCTTGGTGTTGATCTCTTCGATAAGTTCTTTTTTTGCTTGCATATGCGCATTCCATAGTTCTTCTTTAGGGATAGAACACACATACCGTAGACTATAGGGATCGTGCGCCCATCCTGCAAGATGTTTATCAAATACTTCCTTAAAATATTTGGATGTCCAAGTTCCGGGATGTACGCCATTTGTTATCGCATCGATTTGATAATGAGGAAACATTTCGCGGGCAACTTCGCCATGTCGTATTGCGACACCATTAATATATTTGCTATAATTCAACCCAAGGAGCGTCATATTAAATTTATTGTCAATAAGTGATTCTTGGATAATAGATTCAGGAACAATCCCGCCGGTAATACGCAAGAAGAGGTCCCGGTCAAATCGGTCATGTCCTGCAGCGACAGGAGTATGAGTTGTGAATACGCAACTATTTTTGACTTTTTCTTTATTATCCGCACCCGAATAATTTTTTCTAAGCAGTTCGACCACGAGAAGTGCCGCATGTCCTTCATTCATATGATATTTACTGATATTTTCACCGAGTGATTCGAGCATACGAACGCCGCCGATTCCAAGAATAATCTCTTGGGCTAATCGATAGCGGGAATCGCCACCGTAAAGAAATGAGGTGAGTGTACGATCATACGCGCTATTTCCGTCAATATTTGTGTCAAGATAATATATAGGAATACTATGCCCGGTAATTCCATTAATGATCAGTTTCCATGCACCAACAATCACATCACGACCTTCAATTTGTACTTTGATATGGTTTTGAAGTGGGATAAGCCTATCTGAGGGATTCCAGTGTACGGGTTCTTCAATTTGGTTACCGTCACTATCCATTTTTTGATGAAAATATCCTTTCTCGTTAAGAAGCGTGATGCCAATGACGGGAACATTCATATCTGCATAACTTTTCAGAAGATCTCCTGCAAGCATCCCGAGGCCGCCAGAATACGTAGGGATCGTATGGCTAATACCAATCTCCATACTAAAATATGCAACACGACCTTGCGTAGTTATACCCATGTGGGTATGTTGGTTGCAGGAATATAAAAAGATGATATATAATTTTAAAGTGGTGAAGAATAAAAAGAATATGGCCCCGGCGTGAGTTGAACACGCTACCTTCGCTGAGTGAGAGCGACATCATGCCGTTAGACCACGAGGCCGTTGAATGTTAAAGGAATTCTACATCGACTTCCATTTGATCGTATGTTGGGTATTGTTCGATAATTGCGGGGATGAGTTTTTCTTTTTTTAAATATTTTGCGAGTTTTTCTGCGATTCCGGTATTCGTGATAAGTCGAAGTTTTTGATTGTCGATATCGATGTATGCGGGTGGAATGGTGAATTTTTTGATGATATCTTTTCTTGTCAGTTCTAATTTTTTAATTATTTCTGTTCTATTTTTTATCCCCCGCAATTGTTTTTTATAATTAAATCCGGGTTTTGTTTCAGGAAGATAAATCGCTCCGCGGATAAGCGTTCCGTCAGCGGTTACCATGTCAAAGAGTTTTGCAGTATTCTTTGCGCGCTTCTTCAATCGATTACCGAGTTGCACTTTATCTTTTAATTTGCAGGTACAATAATGCACATTCATCTTCGGATACTTTTTTGAAATATGTTGTAGAATCTCCATCGCAAGTTCCTCTGAACCTTTGGCTCCATAATACGAGGAATTACGCGTCTTAACATTCTTGATTTTGAATGCGTCAGCGTCAGATATTTCAAGTTCGTTGAGATTGATGAAATTAACATAGGGTGTAAAATAGTCGATGACTTTTCTTGTCTGCGGAAATGTTTTTGGGAGTAAGGGTATTTCTATTCCGATCTTGAAATGATATTTACGCTTATGCGTTTTTGCATCGAAAAATAGACTCGTCCTGTTCCATAATTTATCAGAAAATATTTCGGGATGGAACCTTAATTCATCAAGACCTGCATCATCAAGTTTTCGGAGGTTCATTTCGCTCAATAGATTCATACTCGTATAGAGGTGGATATGAAATTTCTTGCCAAACTCTTTTTTTAATAATCGAATATATTCGCATGTTCGTTCAATGCGCGCAAGCGGATCTCCGCCCGTGAATCCTGCGCCTTTGGATTTGCATGCTTTTGCCTCGCTAATGATTGCCGCAATCTCCTTTTCGCCTGTCAATTGTCGCTCATTTGCAAAGATCACATCACGATCCTTCTTCTGTTCAGAGAGTGGGCAGTAGGAACATTGCCGCGGGCAAATGCCGGTGACAAACATGACAAGTTTCTCGCCTTTCACACATTGCATGCAACCTTGAGGAAGCGTATTCAATTTCCAGGAATAAAATTTAGTTTTTTGGATCATGTTCTAAACAATTCCTGATAATTCCTATATATCATATTCGCAGTCTCTTCAATAGTTAGTCCTTTAATCTCTGCAATCTTTGCAACAATGAGTTTAATTGTCCGTGGATCATTGCGTTCTTCCCGCTGGGGCGCAAGATGTGGTGAATCAGTTTCTGTAATTAATTGATTCATTGGTGTATCGCGCACGATTTCCTGGAATTGCTGGGTCTTCAAGACAAGTGCCGGTATGGAGAATGTCCATCCATTATCGCGGGCACGTTTTACTAAATGTTTTCGACCACAAAAACAATGCATAATCACTTTACTATTCCCTTTCATCCCTTCTGATTCGAGGAGTTCGATGAGTCCGAATTCTGCGCCGCGCGAATGTAAAAGGATTGGGACATCGAATTTCTTTGCAAGACGAATAAATCGAATGAGTGCATCTTTCATGATCTTTTTGCGTTCATCATTCATCTCAATCTCTTTATACTCAAGCCCCACTTCGCCGACTGCAATCGCCTTCTTTGATTTTAATTGTTCTTCAATAAATGTGAATTCCTGTTCGAGTCTGTCAATTTCTCCTGTTTCAACCCATTCAACAATATGTGTCGGATAGATGCCGAGTGCTGCTCTGCAGTTCGGATGTTTTTTTGCAAGTTCGAGAACTTCACGATTACTCTTATCATGTATGCCATTATTGAGAATGATATTAATAGTATCCTTTACGCATGCCGTGATAATCTCCTCTCTATCTGAATCAAATTCCTTCATATCCAAATGTGCGTGGACATCAATAAAGAGCATACTTCATAGAATAAGAGAGGTTTTAAAAAGTTATAGGAAATTAGGGGGTTGTCGGAAAATAGTTTTAGCATCAATGTGCGAGTGTTCTCTAACAAAGGTCGAGAAAATAGTGTAGAATTGCAAATGACACTATTTTCCTTCGAAAGCACATCTTAACACGAGCGATGCTAAAAACGAAGTTTATTTTCCGACAACCCCGGAAATTAGAGTCTTGTGAAATGAAGATTTTACAAGAGCCTGAAAAAAGAAAAAAATTATTGAAATACATACTTGAACGTAAATCGGTGTTCTAGTATGGGCGTTATACTTCCTTCTGCCTTATTTTGTAATGCGGGGTTGTATGATATAGATATGTTATCTGTTAATTTTTTTTCAAGATTTACTTCACCATACATCCATTCTACTCCGTTTGTTCCGTTAAGATTTACTTCTCCAAAACTTGATATTTTCATATCTAGTGGAAGTTCAGCTTCAGCATAGTATCCTGCAACACATTTGTTATCTACAGGAGTTCCATTACTGGTGAAATATTTTGGAACAACATATACTTTTGCAAACGTCTTGTCGGGTGTCGGAACAACTATGCTTACTCCTAATCCTGCATGGTCGTCAAATCCTGAGCCATTAACCATTTGACCCATTACACCTACATTCTCGACCACTTGTTTTGTTAATGCTGTTTTTGAGAAATAACTGTTTCCATCGCTATAAAATTCTGCGAATGTAAATCCTTTAATACCTGCGGGTAATTGGTATTCTGCATTTAGTCGCTCATAGGAACTTCCTGGTTTCAATGACTTGATTACTTCTGCATTTACATTCTGTGCATGTATATTCATGCTTGTAATTGCTGAAATTCCTGCGATCCATAATGCGATATTTTTAATTGTTTTATTCATTTTGTTTCACCTTTTTTTTATTGTATATAAAGTATAGAATACTTTTATACAACTTAAAAATTTTTGATTTGCGATAGCAAATTTTTCTTGTAATGCTTGATGGCTCGTCTTTTGGAATAACAAATTCCAAGCCACCAAACATCTTATTACTACCTGATAGTGATATATCTATTTAAATATTCGCTCTCCATTTTTGGAGGAAAAAAGAAAGTTTTATATATGAATTAAGCACAAATTGAGTATGGATCCTTCAATTCTAGAAGACATCGGTCTTACAAATGCAGAAATCAAAGTCTATCTTGCACTATTAGAACTGGGAAGCAGCACTGCCGGACCAATCATTGAAAAATCTGGATTGCAGAGTTCTGTGGTCTATATGACATTTCAGAAACTTTTAGATAAGGGTTTAGTATCTACCATAAAAGAGGGTAAACGCACACATTATCAAGCATCAAATCCCCGAAATATTGTTCAATATATTGATGATAAGAAAGAACGATTTGTAGAGCTGTTACCTGAGTTGTTATTAAAACAACAATTGGGTGGAACAAAAAGAGATGCGTCTTTTTTTACGGGAGTTAGGGGTGTAAAAGAATTGCTCTATGAATTATTAGAAGCAGGAGGAACCGAGCATCACACCCTCGGGTCACCTGGGGTTTCTAATGTCATTTTTCCCGAAGCATGGTGGATCAGTTATCATATCAAACGGGCTGCTATGGGCATTAAAGCAAAATTAGTTTTTAATGAATCGCTTAAAAAATATAAATCTAGCGCAGAGTATCCTTACTCTGAGACGCGTTATACAAATTTTGGTCTTGATGAACCATTGACTGAGACAATTATTAGAAATAATACTGTGGGCATCATTATTTGGACTGATAAACCTATCGGGATTTTAATCCGTAACGAAGCAGCTGCAAAATCTTATGATAGATATTGGAAATATCTGTGGGATGCTGCAAAGAAATCATAATATGTTGTTTTTCTCGTTGATGGTTATTATTGTTCAAACACAGTCAAGAAATTACTTTCTCTTCGTATTTTTCATCCCTTCTTCAATATCAACACTATACTTTCCGTCGCCATAGCGATAGACGACGTTTTCAGTATTCGTCATCAGACTGTTAAGATCAATTTCGTATTTGCCATCTTCGATGATATTGATGGTTTCAGTATCAAAAATGATGATCTCATTATTTTCTTCATCATCGGGTTCGTAAAATGTTTCGGTGATTTGTGTTTCAGACGCATTCTTGCGTTGTGTTGTTTTCTTTTTATTGCGAAAATAGAATCGTGTATTGCCGCAGATGCATCCATTACGTAATACGTCATCATCATTCTCGTATATGACCTTACATTTGGTGCATCGATGAATCATGATTTCCCCTTCTGTTGCTGTACTGTTTTTTTAAGAAATATCTTCTGGAGATGCATTTCAAGTATCTCGGGGGATTGTTTCATCTCTTTGATGATAAGTGCCGGTCCAATGATGGTGATTCCATGCGGGATCATAGACTCTTTCTTGTTTTCCAAAAGCCATGCTGCAATTTTCTTTTTGCATTGTTGTATTTTTGAATACGTTTGCCTGTATGATTCATGCAGGACTGTGATTTCAATACCTGAAAAATGTTTCCCGGTGGCATCAATATGACGCATCGATTCCTGGATGAGTAGCCCTTCTTCTTCTGGTTTTAATCGTCCTTCAATGAGTAGGATGCGATTATCACGGATGAGACTCATCAAAAAATCAATACGGTCATAAGTGCCCATTTGTACTATGCGTTGAAAGGGGATATAGTGGAAAGTAAGCATCTTAATGTCTCTTTACCTGTTTACGCGCTTTAAGTACTGCTTCATAGAATTCATCCATATGCCGAGCAAATTTTGCGCTAATACCGACGACGTGATAGTTTGGGTAGTGTGTTGCAATCTTTTCTAGTTTACTTGATTTCAAATCGATTTTATTTGCAACAATGATGACAGGGATTTTTCGTGCTTCTAAATTGCCGATAATGGTGAGATTAACCTGATTATACGGATTTTTCGTCGAATCGAGGACGAGAATGACAATATCGACACGATCGAGCCATTTGATTGATTCAATGACGCCACGGGTCGCTTCTTTCGCACGCTGTTTTGCTTCCTTTGCATTCATGCCACTCCTGACAAACTTTTCATAATCAATACGTGTTGCAATACCGGGAGTGTCCACAAGATCAAATACCATTCTCTTTTTTGCATGAGAAATTGTGATGCGGTTTTTGACAGTCACTTTTCGTGTTTCATGTGCAATAGGGGAGACTGCGCCCATTTCTTCGTCAGTATTCAGGATGTCTTTACAGATGCGATTTGCAAGCGTCGTCTTCCCACTATTGGGTGGGCCATAAATTCCGAGTTGAATAATCTTCTGTGAACCAAAAATAGTGTCGTAGAATCTGCTAAATAATACTTTTAATCGTGTGAACATAAAACCTCGAGTTTTTTTGTATATCTTTACTTTTACTATAAAGAATTGGTGTTACCTTCAAGTTCATTTAAAAAGTTTGCTCTCGCAAACGGGTGAGTTGAATCTTTTTTACGTTGTTTGTGCCATTCGCATTACAATAGGTTTTCAATTGAAAATTTTACCATTTGCAATTCTATAAAATTTTCTTAAGAGTTTATGAGAAGATGTTCATCTTAGGCACAAACAATGTTTTTACATGCGTCTTCTTATGAATCATGAACAATGAGTATTTTTCCGTCGTTTTTAGAGATATTATTATATCCTATCCCGATTGTTGATTCATTACTGACATAGTATTCGAGAAAATAAATCTTTTCTTTTGAATCAGCATATTTCAGGACGATTTCCGTACTATTTCCGACGCCGATGCTGATATTAATCGTGTATTCTTCTCCGTTGACATTGGTAGGGATTGTGAATTGCCGAAAATACCCGTCGCTTACTGATTCTGCGATACGTAATTCTGCAAGAACAGTATTCATGACTGCATGCGCGGATTGATCGGTTGCATCCTCTGATCGGGATGCCATGTGCTGTTCAATAACAATAAAAATCGCGATAAATACAAAGAACATGAATGTGGTAAGAACCACGAATTCAATAGCATACTGTGCTTTACGATTCATTTTTAACTCAACTCACGATACTCATGAGTACATGATCTGTTTTTGATTCAAATTTTATTTTGTGAAGACCGGGTTCAATGGTTCCGAGGGTCGAATTTTCGAGTTGGCCATAACAGGAATCATCCTCGCATGCAGTGCCATTCATGAATGTTTTTGTAATCATATCAGTATTCAAGAAAAATACTGCTTCGCTTGTTCCTGAACTGAGATCATATTCGATGATGAGTTCACGTTTATGAAGTACATATATTTGATTCACGTTCTTTGGGATATTAACCTCAATAGTGACTATGGATCCTTCTGCAAGTCCATAAATTTGTTCACTATTTATTTGCATAGTGCTTCCAATCTTATTGATCTGTGAACGAATGACGCCTTCGTTTGATGCCTGCGAATAATTATAGAAAAGAATACTCGTGGGGATGAGGATTACAAGGGAAAGCGAGATAATAAGAATATATTCCATTGATGCTTGCGCATGGCTATTTACCTCACGCTTTATGTCACACCTCTTCACCATATTCACATTAGATTCAATGGGATTTAAAAATATTGTTGTATACTGGTCGTATAACTTATGATATCAGAGGGTATTTGCATAGTACAGATAAATGCCTACTATATATAGTATGAATCCACAGAATGAGCCGCGGTTACAAATACGAAATATTTATAAAACTCCTCTCAATCCGCAAATACATGGGTGACGAATCATTTAAGGATGTCGACGAATTGATTGAAGAATCAGAAGAATCAGCTGGAGAATCAGAAGAATCAATCTCAGGCTCACCTACGCAAAAGGCATCTGAATCTCCTATTACAAAAAATAATTCTAATCAACAAAATCGTAATCAATCCAATCATAATCAACCAAATCATAGGAAAGAACAGTTAGTAGCGCAAGGAAAACTAGTGAAAACTACTCCTGAAAAAACCATTACTCCGAATATACCGCAGAAAAAAAAGCACGAACATCCTGTACATCATGAAGCGCATCCTAAACATCATTTTTTAATCGGACTTTTCGAGAAACATTACAAACCGCTCATGCTAATCTCAATGCTTCTCCTCATATTTTCTATCGGCGTCATCGGCTATACGTATGTAAAGACTGGCGACATTGTCGATAAAGGGGTCACTCTTAAAGGCGGAATTACACTCACCGTACAACTGAGCGAAAAAGTGAATCCTGATGATATTCAAACATACTTTCGAGAGCAATTTCCTAAAGCAGATATTAGTGTGCGAGCTTTTGGGCGAACTGAAGGTTTCGGTGGAATTATCGTCGAATCATCAGGTGTCGAAGAAACGCAACTCATCAGTACATTAAAAACACGATTTCCTAACTTAAAAGACACTGACTATTCTACGCAAATTGATGGTCCAAGTTTAGGCGCATCATTTTTTTCGCAGACCCTTAAAGCAGTATTTATTGCATTCCTCTTCATGAGCCTTGTCGTATTCCTTTATTTTGGTGAGGGATTGAAGTGGAAGTGGATTATGACCATTGTCTCACTTGTTATAGGATTCGTGATGTTTTATGCGCATTCGATTATCACTTATAGTATTGCAATTATTCTTTTGATTATCATGATGGTGCAATATTATCGTATTAGTGTTCCGAGTTTTGCAATTATCCTTTGCGCATTCTCTGATGTCCTTTTTTCACTTGCAATATTCAACCTTTCCGGTATGAAACTTAATATTGGTGGAGTCGCAGCATTTCTGATGCTTGTCGGTTACAGTATTGATACTGATATTTTAATGTCTGTTCGCGTCTTGAAACGTCGTGAAGGAACAGTATTTGATCGTATTATGGGTTCGATGAAGACTGGAATGATGATGTCGATTAGCGCGCTTATTGCAGTACTCTCAGCCTATTTTCTTTCAAGTTCAGATATTATCCGAGAAATCATGTTCATCCTTGCGGTAGGATTATTTGCAGATATTATATTCACATGGATTCAGAATGCAGGAATACTGCGTATGCATCTTGATAAGAAGGGATGGAAATAAATTTAATAATAAAAATTGAGTGATTGATACTATGAGTCTTAAAAAAGTATTTCAAAGTTGGAGAATCTGGGTACTCATTATTTGTCTCGTTTTTTCACTCGTCGCGCTTTACCCCTATCCTTGGGCTGATGGCGTTGCTATTCGTAGTGTCGTAAAAGATTCTGCCGCAAGCCTTGGAAATATCCAAAACCCGAAGCCGAACGCTCCACCCATGAGTCGCGAAGTCATTTCTGCAATCAACAATATCCCTATTAAAACTACCGATGATTATGCGGCATTTACGAATAAACTTACCGCGGGCGTAACGCTTTCTATCAAAACAAATAAAGATATCTATAAAGTCATTGTTCGACCAAAGTATAATATCACCACTCTCAACGAGACTGAACTCCTCAATTATACTGAATCAACATTTAATGAGACATTGAACACCACAGTTAATGTGACTAAACAGAAAACTGTTTTTAAGACTGAAAAGACAGTTATTGGTGTCGAAGATATTGGCCTTCGCGTCTATAATGCGCCAACATCTAATATTCGTATGGGACTTGACCTGCAAGGCGGAACGCGGGTACTTTTAAAACCTGAAGAAACAATCCCGCGTGAAGAACTCGATACAGTCGTCGAGAATATGAAAGAACGACTCAATGTCTATGGACTGAGCGATATTGTTGTAAAGACAACTACTGATCTTGATGGACAAGATTTCATTCTTGTAGAGATTGCCGGTGCAACTGATGATGAAGTCAAAGATCTTCTTGCACGTCAGGGTAAATTCGAAGGAAAAATCAGTAATCAAACAGTATTCAAAGGCGGGCAAGATATCAAATATGTCTGTAAAACCGCAGACTGTTCACGCATCCAATCATGCGATAGATCAGGAACAGGGTATGCATGCAGATTCTCGTTTGCAATAACACTGAGTCCAGATTCTGCACAGCGCCAAGCAAGTTTAACAAAAGATATGCCGGTAAAAATTGAGAATGGTGAAGGATTCCTTGAGAGCAATCTCGATCTCTATATGGATGATGAACTTGTTGATTCATTACGTATTGGCGAAAGTTTGAAGGGAAGGGCTGAAACTGATATCTCGATTTCAGGATCAGGAACAGGCGCAACCCAACAGGAAGCCATGACTTCAGCAACACAGAATATGAAGCGATTACAAACAGTACTCATCACTGGTTCGCTTCCAGTAAAACTTACGATCATGAATAGTAATAATATGAGTCCCACACTCGGTAATGAATTTATTGGAAATACGTTATGGGTTGGCTTTGTTGCAATGATATTGGTTGTACTTGTCATCATGCTCCGTTATAGAAAATTTGTTGTTTCAATACCTGTTACGATTACACTTTTCTCTGAAGTTGTTATCTTACTCGGTGTTGCAGCGCTCATCGGGTGGAATATTGACCTTATTGCAATTGCTGCAATTATTATTGCCATCGGAACAGGGGTTGACAGTCAACTGGTTATTATTGATGAGATTTCTGGATCCTATCGGTCAGATGACAGTTCGAATCTTGGATGGAAGGATCGCATCAAGAATGCATTCTTTATTGTGTTTGCATCATACTTCACACTCGTTGTTGCAATGATCCCACTCCTCTTTGCAGGTGCCGGGTTATTGAAAGGTTTTGCACTCACGACAATTCTCGGAGTCAGTATCGGAGTCTTTATTACAAGGCCTGCATTTGCAGTCATTGCAGAGAACTTACTTAAAGAATAAATGTAACTACTTTCTTTTTTAGATTTTAATTCTTATTCGTCACAATATGTTACTCGTCATTTACAGAAATAGATCCTATCCTTATCTTCCTCAATGACTTTAACCACAGTAAAGATTGTCATAATCGCGTTTTCTATCCGTTCACATTTCGGTGAGCGTTTGAGGAATGTGAGAATGAATCGATCTTTACCGACGCGTTTAATCTCTGCAAGACCTTTTTTGATATCATAAAAGTTTTGGATTGCAGTAATTGAGATGATGACGTCGAATTCGTGGTCGCGAAACGGAAGTTTTTCAGCGTAGCCGACCTGATAACTTGATGCGCCAGATGCTGCACGTTCAATAAGTTTTGGACTGGGATCAATCCCTACGCGTCGCGTACAATCAAAAAACACTGTACTGATGCCGGTCCCGCATCCGACGTCGAGGAGATGATCTGCGGGTGTGATAAATTCGTGAATGTCATGATTTTTTGCAAGTTCATCTTTGATGATTGCTAATTTCTTTTCTTGTTCTTCTCCATGTAATGTATCATATCCTTCTGCAATACTGTCATAGTATGAATCATAGGTTACTTTTGGTTTGTCCATACTGCTTCTAAATCCTCTGTTCTTTATATTTTTTTCTTGTTTATGTATTTCCCTATTTTTCAAATCATCAAATTTATAAACGACTTTTTTCTCCGTTCATCCATGGGCTCGTAGTCTAGTGGCTATGACGTCTCCTTGACGAACGAAGTGAGTCAAAGCCAGGAACGCAGTGACGCTGCCTTGACGTTCAAAATGGAGAAGGTCGCCGGTTCGAATCCGGCTGGGCCCATTTATCTTTATTTAATTCTTTTTTCGGGGTTGTCGGAAAATAAACTTCGTTTTTAGCATCGCTCGTGTTAAGATGTGCTTTCGAAGGAAAATAGTGTCATTTGCAATTCTACACTATTTTCTCGACTTTTGTTAGAGAACACTCGCACATTGATGCTAAAACTATTTTCCGACAACCCCTCTTTTTTCGTAAACTATTAAAACGCTGCCTCTATTATTCTCTTAAAAAGAGTGTGAATATGAAGTATCTTCCGGATATTATACAATTGAAGGCAAGTCCAAAACCTGAACGATTCATCTTTACGTACAGTCTTTTTCTTTTTGTTCTGGGAATACTCCTCTATATCGGCATCTTTGCAAATTATTATTTATTGAATACACCGATTTCACTCGGAATGAACCTTGCGTATATCGGGGGGATTATTCTTCTCTTAATTCTCGAAACGATTCTCTCATACGTAAAGTATCATACGATGGTCTACAGTTTTTATGAGCAATATTTTGAGATTAATACGGCGAAACGTGTGCATATTGACTATACTGCTATCTCTTCGATGGAATTTCGTGCGAATAGGATTGATGGAATTTTTTCGACAGGAACAATCATGCTAAAACTTTCGGATGGGAAGAAGATTGCAATCAAACATATTGTGAAAGCAAATGAGATTTATTTCTTTCTGCAGAAGAAAGTGAAAACGTAGGGGTTGCCTAGAAAATTACGCTTCGCTTTTTAGCGTCGCTCGTATAGGATGAATAACCCTATGGAAAAATTTACCATTTGCAATTCTGTAAATTTTTCTGGACATATTTTTTGATGATACTCGCACATTGACGCTAAACCATTTTTCAGGCAACTCCCTAAATCGCAGTAAACTTTAAATACTACTACTCTTGGAATTGGGAATATGGAATTTAAACCACTCTTTCGTACACTTGCACAGAGCATTAATCCGTATGCATATCATGAACTCCGCGAACATAAGTTTGCGTATGCAATGAAATATTTCTGTTTTTTACTCCTTCTTTTACTTGCAATCATGTTCATCCTGTTTATCCCTGCATTATTCTATGCCCCGCAAGACATCCAGTCTGCAGCAAGCAATTTTAATACATTCACATTCAAATCAGACATCTCATTTGATACACCGTTTATCTTTATGGAAGACCCCCTTGTCGTATTCTCAAAAAATGCCACACTCGGCGATGCAACGCTTCTTTTTACTGACAATGGAGTATACTATCGTTCATTTATTGTCTTTGGAAAAGTGCAGGAGCTACCCTTTGATAAAGAAACTGACATTAAAAATGATGCTTATGCGACGCGAACACTAAGTATGTTCCTTTTTTTCCTCGGGCCATCACTCTTTTTTTGGGCATTTGTTGTCTTTGCAATTTATTTTTGGATTATTATTTTTATTACGTTTTTGTTAGGAATACTTCTTACCCGATTATTATCAATTCCACTGCGACTTTCACGAATCCTTAAAACCGCGGTATATACTTCCACAATACTTGTCGTACTCCAACTTATCTTAATGCCGTTCTATCGACTCTTCTATCTCCCCATCATTGCGTATTGGATACTCTTTATCATCGTCATTGTTGCGATAAAAGATGGTGAAGAGAAACCCGGAACTTCAGTAGCGTATGATGCGCCTAAACATTCGTCAAAATCCGGTATTTGGGATAAACCCTCCTCTTCATCTCGCGAAGATCGTCATACTCGTGGTGATGAATACCCGACGCCAAGTGCGTCTAAACGTAAGCGATCTTTTGACGAAGAAAACGACGGGTATGTGACACTGAAATAATCATTGAATATCATGGCAACATTCTCTGATATCATTAATCCTGTACAAACAGTTCTCGTCTCCTGTCGAGGGAATGCAAAACTTGTCGGAAAATCAGTAAGCAAGGATAATCTTATTACTGTCGATTGGCATACGATGGTTAACATCAATCCCTTCCTTTATTGTATATCCATCGGTAAGACGCGATTTTCGTATGGGTTAATCAAAGAAAGTGGTGTGTTTTGTGTCAATTTCATGTCATTGAGTAAAGAGAAAGAAGTGCTTTATTGTGGGAGAAATTCTGGAAATTTCAATAATAAGTTCGCAAAGACCGGTCTGCATAAGATTGAATGCGAGAAGATTGATTGCTGCAAAGTGCAAGAAGCAGTTGCAGTTTTAGAATGTGAAGTTATTGAAACAATTGATTTTGCAGATCACACACTCTTTATTGGCAAAGTTGTCCATTCAGGGTTGAAGGATAAGAATGCGAAACGATTATTCCATCTCAAGAATGATGATTTTACGACAACGAAATAAAAACATTTATATATCCTCGAGACCAATAATCATTCTTAGTCTTATTTGTATAATATAGTTATTCAATTCGATGAGTAAGGTGGTATTTATGGCAACACATGAAGAAAAGATTGCAACACTAGCGTCATCACTGCGCGCATCGGGAATTGCACGATCAGACGGCCAGGCAAGAATGATGGCTGAAGATATGGTCGGCGTTGAGGATCGCGTGCAAAAACAATTCGAAGACGAACATGCAAAGGCGCAGGAATATTTGAAGACTGCAAAAAATTTACGAACACCGATACCGACTGTAAAACCTGCTGCTACTCAGACTAACGCTTCTCCTTCGCAATCACGATCTCAGAACGAATTCATTCAACCAATTCCTAGAAAAACTTTTGATGAATCTGTGCATGAAAAACCCGCAAAACTTGAAGCAGTACAGACCGATGTTTCCATTGGTTCAGGTTCATTACGGGATTTGATGCTCGACCAAATCAATAAAGGCGGTCAGGATTTGAAACCACTCGAAGATCTGTATGAAGAACGCCTCGCTGCACAAAAGAAAGCTGCGCAAGAAGCGGCAGAACGATCATCTATTACTACTACAACACCTGAAGTTTCACCTGCTGTGCAAGAAACTCCTGCTCCTACGCCACAAGTAGCAGAACCGGAGATAGTAACGCCATCACTTGCAAATCCTGCTCCTGGACCTACACCCGAACCTACTCCTGAACCTATTCCTGTCGCTGAGCCACAAAATGTTGTTCTTGACTCAGAGAAACTTACAAAAATGATGGAAGAAGACGGCCCCTTAGAAGAGCATACCCGCGAAATCAAAGAGAAGCCGAAAAATGTGAAACCCAAAGAAGAGTATGCAGAGAACACGATTGATCTTTCGAACATGTTCAATTTCGGAAAGAAATAATTCTTTCTCTTTTCTATCTTTTTTTCTTACTTTTTCGACGGTCCTCTTAAACCGTAAACTTTATAAATAAAGAATCACTTCATAGTAACAACTTAATAAAAATCATATTTACATGGGGGTTATACTATGAAAAAAAGTGTCTATGCATTCCTTTTTGTTGTCTTAGGACTACTTACTATCGCGAGCGTAAATGCCGCAATTCTTATCCCGGAAATCAATTTGGGATCAAGCACTCAAGAACGGGGAGTTGCAGTAACCGGGTCGTTTACTATCACGAATACTGATGTAACACCGGTAACACTCACACTTACGAGCACCATCCCCTCAACATATGGTGTGCAAATGCCTGCAACAGTTACTGTTCCTGCGAATGGATCGCTCCCGGTATCTCTTACATTAAATATGATTCCACTCTCGCAAAATTCTGGAAAGAACACTATTGGATCAATTACTGCATCAAATAATGCGGGAGTCATTGCAACGCCAACAGTTGCGCTCACTACAGTATCAAAGCTCGAAATTACTAAAGTATCCGCAGAAATTGATGGTGATTCAAACTCATTAAACAATAATGAGGATATGGATGCAAAACCCGGCGACACTGTTAAGTTAACAGTAACTGTAAAGAATAAATTTACAGGAAATATTGATATCGAAGATGTTACAGTAACTGTCCAGCAAGATGATCTTGACTGGGATGAAGATGATGATCTTTCCACTATTAGAGATGGAGATAAAGAAACATCGGTATTCAGCCTCAAAATCGATAAAGATATTGATTCAGATGATTATGACGTAGACATCACTGCTGATGGAACTGACGAAAATGGTGCACGCCACAGCGATACCTATAGTATAACATTCAATGTTGATAAAAAGTCACACGAACTCACTATTCGTTCATACACTATAACACCAACAGTTGTTTCTTGCGACAGAACAATCACTGCAAGTATTGATGTAGAAAACACTGGTAACAATGATGAAGACGCTGTTGTTGTGCAAATCAAAAACGACCTCTTAAAACTTGAACAAGTCTATAAGCCGCTTACTATTGATACAGGCAATAATTGGAGAAAAACAGTCACATTCCAAATCCCTGACACTGCAGCACCCGGAGAGTATTATTTTGAAGCATGGACATATTACGATGGCAATGAGCAAAGTGATACTGGCGTTGTTCCTGTTGTTATACAAAAATGTGGTACTGACCCAATAACACCAACATCCAAATGTACGAACTTGAATCAGCAATTCTGCGTTACAGATAGTGCATATCAGAAATGTTTATCTACAGGAGTATTAAGTGCGATCCAATATTGTCCTACAGGATACTCGTGTCAGCAAGGTCAATGTACGCAGATAAGTGTACCAGTCATTCCTGATACCGGCATTTCTGGACCAAGCTATGGGACAAGATCATTCTTTGACAGCCCCGTATATCTTGCAGCACTTATCATTGTTGCAGTGGTGCTTGTCATCTTGATTTTGGTACTCTTAATCAAGTTTGTATTCTAATTTTTTTTATTACTTTTTATTTTAAAATGAATTTTAAATGATAATCGCAGCATGTTCATCTCTACACGTAGAGATATTTTTTAAGGTGATGGTATGGTTTTAGGAAATTTAAAAGATGTTGGTATAAATGTTCGCAATAATAATGGGATTGATGAACAAGCACATGTCAATTATTATATTACGCTTTCTCAAAAACACAACACAAGCTATATCGCAGTAGTGTATGATAAAGAGAAATGTACATTAGACGTACTTGTTGCCAGCCAGATGAAATTTAAGGACCAAGAAGAACTTTACAAAAAATCCCCGCTGTATTCGCAGAAGAACACACTTATTGGCGCAGCATCAACAAAGTTAATCGACGGCAATCTCGTTGTAGAGGCAAGTTCAGTCTATGGAGGTATTCCTCAGTCTCTGCTTGAAAAAATTGCAAAAGAACTCGCTCAGCATTATACTACTAAACTTAAAAGACCTGTTTTTCGAAAAACAATGAATCATGCAGGTGCAAAACATGATGAATATTATCGTCTCTGGATGGACACCGGATATGTGAAAAGAATAAGCACGATATTTTATCGGAATAAAAGAAAATCGAAAGAAGCCGAAGAAAAAACGTATGCTCTTCCTGAAACCGCAAATGAGGACCCATCTGATGATGCAACCGAAGCCAGCAGTGTTAATGAACACTTACTGACAGATGTTTTACATCCAGAAATACAAAAAGAGATTATGCAGTCGGGAGAGTTCTCAGAAGAAGAAACAGAAAAACACGCTACGAAACATAAACAGAAGAGATCTTCGAAGAAATCTTCGAAGAAAAAGTACCGGAAGTGGTGATTATTTCACTTTAGAGGTATATCATATATGCACGAAAACCAATCCTCTTTAATTGCACACGTGGAAACGATTCTTAAGACAGATAATTTGATTAACTGCATTTACATCTTCGAAAAACCGTTTGATCGCGGGCTTTTACCGATTAAAAATGCGATTCCTACATTTACGAATGATATTGCGTATGTTGCGCTCATTCCGAAAAAAACAATCCCTGATTATGAAGGTATACAACAATTTCTTGAAACAATCACGCAAACACTTATTGCAGAAGGGATTCCGGAAACAGCAAAAGGCAAGACTGATTTTTCGTATGGTCCTTTCCCATTTTCTGCATTACACTTAGGACATATCATGTATATTGAGAATTTTATTGAACAAGATACTCGTTGTAGTCGCTTAACTTATGTTATGCCTTTCGCAGGAGAATCCTATGTTGAACAATTCAGGAATCATCCGGAATTATCAACGATGAGCGCTCAGTTCTTTAAGCCCTAATATAAATTAATAACATTTATATATCCCCTTCCTCCGGGTTTTATTGATTTTTGTGAAATTTGTTTTTCATGGTGGAGCAAAAGAGGTGGGGAAGAGTTGTATTGAATTAGTTACGCAAGGAAATCGTTTCATTCTCGACGCGGGATTAAAGTTTAAGGAGCATGGTTTTGAAGCGCCATTCAATGTATTCCATATCGAGCAGATCGACGGGCTCCTCTTAAGCCATGCGCATCTTGATCATACGGGTTCACTTCCGCTCTTTGAGCATTATAACCTCTTATGTCCGATTTATTGTACAGCGCAGACAAAAGAACTCACGAAAATCCTCCTCAAAGATTCATATAAAATTGCACGTATCAGACATTTACATCCTGCCTATCAGACAATGGATCTAAAAAAAGTCGACCAATCAACACATATCGTGCAGTTCGATAAAGAGTATCAGGCAAAAAATATTTCTTTCGCATTTCTTAATGCAGGACATATTCCGGGGAGTAGTATGATCCTTATCAAAACAGAAGGAAAAAAAATACTGTATTCGGGAGATTTTAAAATGGATACGACTGCCTTGATGAAGGGTGCGCGTGATTCATTCAAAAAAAATTATGATTCCGGTGCACTCCAGAACATTGATATTCTTATCTGTGAGAGTACGTATGGTGATAAGCCTCTGCCGAATCGCAAAGAAATTGAAGAAAACTTTTTGCGACGCATCGATGAAGTGATTATCAAAGGGAGTGTCATTATCCCTGTCTTTAGTCTTGGGCGCGCACAGGAAATACTCCTACTCCTTGCACAAAAAAAATGGGCAGTACCGGTCTATTTTGACGGGATGTGTGTTGACGTCACTGATCTCATCATGAAGAATGATCCCTCCTATATTGTAAATAAACAAAAATTATCAAATGCATTAAAACATGTCATTGCCATTAAAAAAGAATCGCAGCGGGAAAAGATCATTCATCAGCGCGCTATTTTCATTTCAACCTCGGGTATGGTCCAAGGCGGCCCCGTCATGCATTATATCGAGAATATGTGGGGCAATAGTGATAATGCAATATTTCTGACCGGATACCAATGTAAACGCACAAATGGCCGAACACTCCTTGATGACAGGTCGCTCTATTTGAGTGGTTGGAAAACCTATGTCAAGTGTCAAGTCGAGAAATTCGATTTTTCAGGACATGCTGACGCAAATGAACTCAAAGAATTTGTCGGACTTATCAAGCCTCAACATGTCATATTCCAACATGGTGACCCGGAAGCTGTAGATATCCTTGTTGCTTGGGCAAAATCGTTCAGATATGATGCCTATGGGCCAAATGTTGACGACACGATAGAATTCTAAGAGTATAAATAGTAAATAACAACATTTTTATAATCAATGAGTTGATACTATTTTGTGAAGAAGAATTTTTTTGATGAAATCATCGGATGGTATGGCGTTCTCGTAATACTTGTTGCCTATGCATTAAATGCATTTAATTATATTACAACAACAAGTATTTATTATTTATTGCTTAATATTACCGGTGCAGCAGGAATCGTCTATATTTCAATCAAGAAACGCGCATATCAACCGGCTGTGTTAAATCTGATTTGGGCGATCATTGCACTCATTGTTATCATCAAATTACTCTTTTAATTATTCTCTATGTTGCTGTTCTTTGAGAAACGTATTCTCCCGCGCAGAATAATTCTAATTATTTCTTGAAACGATATCAACAACTTCTTTTGTGGTATCGGCAAAGTAAAAATTTTTAAGATAATTTTTTCCTACAAACCCGCGTGTTAATGTTTCCTTTTTTATCCACGAAAATAACCCGCTCCAATATTTTTTATTAACAAAAATAATAGGCACAGGATCTGTCATTTGCGTCTGAATGAGTGTCAAATATTCAAATAATTCATTGAATGTTCCGTATCCTCCAGGATAGAATATGAGCACTTTACTCTTAATTGCAAGATTAAATCTTCGCGCAAAGAGGAATTTGAACGAGTATTCATGTGTGAATAATTTACCACCAACATTCTGTTCTCTCTTCAACAGTTTTGCCTTGAACCCTATTGATACTGTTTTTGCGCGCATCGCGCCAGCATTTGCAGCTTGCATAATGCCTGGACCGCCACCGGTAAGAATTGCGTAGCTCTGTTTACCTAATCGGAATGCGGTTTCTTCACAATGTATATAATCTGCGCTGCCCAGAGCAGTCGCATGCGATCCAAATATGCTAATAATATCCTTATTAATCTTGTGCAAAATTTTTAATCCATCAATAATCTCTTTTTCTGCATCAACTGCAGTTGTCATAATATGATCAAAATAAGTCTTATTTTTTACGAGATGGGTTTTTATTGCAGTATTATTTTTTGTGCTCATGAATATTATTCTCCTAGTGCGTGTTATATTAATATTATCCCTGTTTATTGACCTGTTCAATCTTTTTGAGTATCTCTTCATGGCCCTTCCAATCAAGGATTTCTTTTAAGACTTCAGTAATGTTGCTGACCGGAATGATCCTGACCTGTTTCAGTTTATCATCATCGACAATAATATCTTTCATGTTGGTTGCAGGGACAATGATGTTTTTTATACCTGCAGCAATTGCTGCCTCAATCTTTGCAGAAACCCCGCCGATGGGAAGGACTTCTCCGCGAACAGATAATGATCCAGTCATTGCATAATCCTGTTTGATCGGAATCTTTTTGAGTGCTGAAATAATTGTTGTTGCAACCGCAATACTTGCACTGTCACCCTCAACACCTTCATAGGTTTGTAAGAATTGGACATAGACATCCTTGGTTTCCTTGATATCTTCGCCAAAATATTTTTTGATGATTGCTGAGACATTCTTGATTGCTTCTTTAGCAATTTCTCCAAGTTTTCCTGTGGCAATGATCTCGTTTTCCTTACCGCCATGCGTAACTTCTGCTTCAATGGGGAGTACCATTCCTGAATAATTTGCGCCGCTCCCAATAACTGCAAGGCCATTCACGCGTCCAACCTTTTTGCCAGAAACAACAATGACTTCATACTCTTTTTTTCGCTCAATAAATTTATCAGACATCTGCTGCTCGAGTGTTCGTGCAATGATTTTAGCGCGTACAATATGATCTCTTGTTACAAATGCTGCTCCTTCTTCTGTTGCAACATCACCTGCTGCGCGGATGAGCCCGCCAAGATCTCTAAAGAGTAATGATAAGTGTCCTTTACGGTTTGCACGCTTACGCGCCTCGTGAATAATATATTCTACAGCATCTTTGGTGAAGTGTGGAATCTTTTTATCCTTAATCACTTCTTGCGCGACAAATATCGCAATCTTATTACGATTCTCGAATGTATCAAGCATGGTTTCACTCATATAGACTTCATACCCGTATCCTCTGATACGTGAGCGCAAGGCAGGATGCATGTGCTGGACAGTCTCAGTATTTCCTGCAGCGACGAGAATAAATGCGCAGGGGACGGCTTCGGTTCGAACCATCGCGCCCGCACTTCGTTCAGATTGCCCGGTGATTGCGTATTTTCCTTCCTGAATTGCAGTAAGCAAATCTTGCTGCGTTGCAGGTTCAAGAGTCGATACTTCATCAATAAAGAGAACGCCCATATGTGCCTTATGGATCATTCCTGCAATCACACGCTCATTTGCAGGAGTTCCAAGACCTCCTGATTGGAATGGATCGTGCAAAACATCGCCAAGAAGCGCTCCGGCATGTGCGCCCGTTGCATCATAGAATGGAACATTCTTCTTATCAAAATTATCAACAACAAGTTTCGGTATTCCCCCGCCTGATGAAATCATTTTTTTGCCCAGATTCAAGAATATGATGAATGCACCAAGAAACATCATGCCACCTAAAAAGAATGCGGCGAACATAATATCAGACTTATAATACTCACGAACCCACCAGGGCGAAACAAGTGCAAGAATGGCGAGTATAAAAATAATAATATTTTGGGTCTTAAACGCGGACGCATTTTCTAATCTTGCTTTTTGAATAATTTCTCTTCCCTTTCCTGCTTCAATAGTTCTAATAAGCGGTTGATTTTCATCATTGACATTCGAAAGTGAGAGTATATCCACAAGTTTTTCTTTTGGGAGTAACTCTGCGAGCGCCATTCCAAGCATACTCTTACCTGTTCCCGGTTCACCGATGAGGAGGACATGTCTTCGTTGTTTAGCGGCCTTTTTGATGATGTTGACTGCGCTTTCTTGACCGATAACTTGGTTAATCATGAGTTTAGATACTGGAATATCTTTAGTGGTCTCATACTTCAAATTTTTGAGATCGAGTGGTTTTTCGGCGATTGGGGTGGTATGTTTTGTATTTGCAGTAGAAAGAGTACTTGTTCTACCTTTCTTTTGAGAAGGATTCTTTCGTTGTTCAATTTTTTTTTCAGATTTCTTTTTACGTGCCATTAAAATCGTCCTATAATCTTATAGTAGGTGATACTCGTTCATATATAAATGTTATTCAACTGTATAGGTGTTCAAAATTATTGTTTGTGCCTTAAGATGAACATCTTCAATTGTATACATCCAGAAATTTGTTCAGGATTGCAAGTGGAACAAATTTCTTTGCATAACACATTCAGATGTGAATGGCACAACAATTAAAGATTTTGAACGTATCCTCGGTCGTACTTATACTATTCGACCCTAATCTTCTCTTGAGAAAAACGCAAGATTTAAATAATTTGCTAATTATTGTTCGTCTAGGTGAATATATGGCCCAAAAGAAACAAATAACTCCCAAAAAATCTCAAAAAGATACCTCTCAAAAAGAGAATACTCAAAAGAATAAATCCTCAGATCTGGGAACAAATATCTTTGCAACACTCTCGCTCATCTTTGGAATAGTCTTTTTCGTGCCATTTGCGCCGATACTTGCAATCATCTTCGGATTTATCGGCTTGAACCAGATTAAGACGAGCGGTGAACAGGGGAAAGGTCTTGCTATTGCAGGAATAATCCTCGGATTCTTCTGGTTAATCATATTTTTAATCATATTAGTCCTCATCATCATGGCATTGACATTTTTGGCTAGTCATCCGATTCCTCCAGGATAGGTTTTTTTTAGATAGTATCACAAGTAATAGTATTATATAGTAATATTGTATAAACAATGTTGTGGAGTTATTATGAACATCATCACTGACATCTTACTCAATTATTATGTTCTTGCATTTGCTATCGCATGGATACTTTCAATACTTTTCAAAACAATAACTGCCGCAGTAGATAAAAAGAAATCATTATCTATCATTGATGGATTGACGAATGGGGGGATGCCGTCAAGCCATTCGACAGTCGTCTCTGCAATCACTGCAGCAATATTCATCAATCAAGGCGCAACACCATTATTCTTTGTTTCACTCGTATTCGCATTAATCGTCATCGGCGACGCATGTCGACTCCGATTATATATCGGGCACCAGGGTGATGCATTAAACACCCTTCTTATCAAAGCAAAAGAGAGACCTCTAAATGTCGTCTACGGGCACACCATACTGCAAGTTGTTGCAGGAATACTATTAGGAGTGATGGTTGCGGGTGTAGTATATATAGTGGTATGATTGATTAAGAATTTAAAAAAATATTCTTATAGCAAGTTGCAACTAAAAAGTTCCATTATTTTTACAATTTGCTATTATCCAAACGTCAATAGCAGTGCAACCAGAAGCATGATGATGACGATGATCATGATTGCACGGTAAAATTTTTTTGTCTGCAGGAAATGTTCTTTGTTGTTTCGGAATTCGCGGTACTGTTCTGCGAGTTTTTCTTCAAATACTTTATCATAATTCTCTTCAATAGTATTGACTTTGAGAAGTTCTTTTTTATACTGCGCGCTGCTTTCTCTGCCTGTTTTAACACTATGAAATCGCTTTTTTGGAATCGTTTTTTTCGAAACACCTTTTTTTGCTGTATGCTTTTTTATAACAGATTTTTTTGAGAGTTTCTTTGCCATAACACTCCCCAGACACTCTGAGTATTAAAATGTTTATTACCACTCTTGAAATAATACGAATGTTTTTAAGAGCGAACATGCAATTTCTTTACTGGAGATGGTTTTAGACTAGTTTTTAGACTATATCCCTAATCACACTCCCGTCTACCATGGTTGAATTACGCAGAAGTTTAGGATTTTGGACTGTCTTTGCAATAACAATTACTGCAATGATTGGGACAGGAATGTTTTTTGGTAGCAGTATTGCTGCGCAAAAAGCAGGCAACATGTCAATTCTTGCTTGGGTACTCCTCGGAATAATCACTGTCTATGTGGGTGCATGTTTTGGTGAACTTTCAGGGATGTTTCCGAATGCCGGCGGAATCTACGAATTTGCAAAGCATGCTTATGGAAAAGGAATATTTAGTTTTCTTATCGGGTGGGCCGCATGGGTTGCCATCAATATGATGAATTCACTCCTGATTGTTGCAGCACTCGACTATATTCTCCCCAAAGAAACTACTACAGGGATAAAAATTGTTCTTGCAATAGGTATTATTATTATCCTCAACTTTTTTGCGTTCCTCGGAACAGGGAGTATCAGTGCAATGCTCGGAATCTTTGCAAGCATCATCATCTTCGTACTCCTCTCCATCGTCGTATTTGGAATAGGGTATATCACTCCCGCGAATTATTCTCCGTTTGCAAGTATGCCATTCGCTGCAATCTTTGTAGCACTCTTTTTTATTGTCGAAACGTTTTTCGGATGGGAGAATGCCACTTTTATGGCTGAAGAGACTAAAGATCCAGAAAAGACAATCCCTAAAGCGCTCCTCTACTCGTCAATTTTTGTTTCAGCACTCGGAATATTACTTGCAGTTGTTTTATTCGGTGTGATACCCTGGCAGGTTGCAGGGAATAGTGCAACACCCATTGCTGATTTGACTGCGATACTTTTTAACGGCACCTATGCATTCATTATTACTATTGGAATTGCGCTCGCGCTTATCGGGTCAGCAGCAGGTGGGCTTATCGGAACCCCGCGTCTCCTCCTTGGCCTTGCACGCGACAAATTTTTTATTGAACAATTTGCAGATATTCACCCCAAATATCAAACACCGTATAAGGCGATCTTTTTCCAGACTATTGTTTCGATTATTGTCGTCATTTTCGGATTTGGAAAATATACTTATCTTTTAAGTCTCCTTGTTCCTGTTTCACTCTTAATGTATATTGCAGTTATTTTAGCAGTCCCTATTCTACGATTCAAGAGACCATTGCAATCACGACCATTTAAGGTATGGTTTGGAAAAATTGGGCCTATTATTGTTTCCCTCATCTATCTTTCAATTATTATTGTCTGGCTCGTCTTAACTCCGGGTTCGTGGGGGGTATTAAAACTTGGCCTGAGTTTTATCATCGTAGGAATTCCGATATTCTTACTCCTCATGATCTATTATGATTCTGATTGGATTAAAAAAATCAATGACTCATTTGCGATTCTTGATCTCTGGATGGAAAATTTTAATTTTCCCAAAAAATTTCGCCGAGAACTCCTCTCCTATTTTCAAAATTTAGAGGACAAATCAGTACTTGATTATGGCGCAGGGGTGGGAACACTCACCATGCATCTTTCAGATGTTGTGGGTCCCGGCGGAAAGATTTATGCGACAGATTTGAGCGCGCATAATATTGCAATCCTCGAGAAGCGTATTGCAAAACATCATATTACGAATGTCGAAACCATTCATGATGAACATCAGATTAATCGTGTCCATCCCTCAATCAAAAATATCGATGCAGTATTTTCTGTGGGGCAACTCAGTTATATTCAGGATATCGCTAAAGTTCTTCGCGAACTCGCAAAAGTTCTCCCGCGCAACGGAAAGATTTGCATGGTCGAATATGTTGACTATTTCTGGTTCATCCCGAACGTGAAATGGCTTTCTGATGATGAGAAGATTCGCAAGATATTTAATGATGCAGGATTCTCAGTCCATGTCGCCCGTAAAAAAATGCTCCTCTGGAATTATGTCATCATCTACGGGATAAAGAGTAGAGAACGGGTTGCGTATATCTGATTATTATTCTTTAATTACTTTTTCAGCTATTATCTTTTTTATCTCTGACTGTTCATCAAGTGGTGGATAAGAGAAATATGCACGGACATTAAACTCAGAATCCATTAATTCAATCATTTCCATTTCTGGACGAGTCATCAGACTAAATTTCGGTTTTTTGAGAACCTTGTTCTTGAATGTCACATAATCTTTAACAGTAAAATCCGCATCACCCAATTCAGTGTGTGTAGAATCAGGTCTTCGTACTTTCACAAGGCGCAAAGATCCTGCAACAGTCGGTATGCTGTCAACGAGAAATAAGAACCCTGTCGGTATTTCCTTGACAATATGTCCAAGCTGCGTTGCAGCGGCATATGTTTGATCAAATTCATCCACGCTTTGCGCAAATATGCATGCATAATTTACTGGCGCATTTTTTTCGTCTGTATACTTATCCTTAAGTGTACGTGCGTTAGTAACAATCTCTTTCACGAGTGTTATGAATTCATCCGGTTTCATAAATCATACCTTCTTCAAATGATTCAGATCACCAAAATATTCTTTTGCGCAATCCTTACAATACCAGTCGCTTGATCCTTTGATGGCGTAATGCGCAGCATCGTCGCACATGATGCATTTCTTCTCGCGCGCTTTTTTGTTCTTGAGTTTTGTCAACTCTTTTTTTACTTCGCGCTTCACGCTAAGTTTTTTCTGCGCATCTTCCTGCGCCTTCAATTCCCGGAGTGATTCGCGAAGTCCCATCGTGTGTACGGTGCGGCTATTAGCGTCGTTCGCGTTTGAATATACCTACAATAGCAAAAAGCCCCATTTGCAATTCTGGTTTTTTGCCTGCGTAATTATCTGATAACGCTCACACATTGACGCTAATAGCAGTATCCAAGTTTTATGTCTTTATCTTGAACTCATTTTTTGTCATGAATGCAGATGCAATTCCTTGTCCGACAAAAAAACTATTCTTCTGCATCGCGCTCATCAGTGATTCGATGAATGTTTGATCACGTGCAAATTCTTTAGTCTCAATGGTCGTATTTAATTTTCTGGTAAGATATGCTTTAGATTCTTCAAGTCCACCGAGTTCGTCAATAAGTCCATTCTCTTTTGCTTCAATGCCAAGATATATTTCTCCGGTTGCAAGTTTGCGTAATGTGGATTCGCTCATATTTCTATTCGTGGCGACCTCTTTGATGAATATCGTATGTAATTTATCGAGTTTCTCTTGCATCATCGCTTCTTCAGCTGATGACATGGGTCGCAGTGGCGTTCCCGAATCTTTATATTCTCCAGAAACAAGTCGTTTATAGGTAACATTATATTTATTCATGAGACCATACCATTCAAGATAGGATCCATAGACGCCAATACTTCCGACAATACTCATACGATTTGCAGTAATATGCTCTGCTCCTGATGCAATCCAATACGCGCCTGACGCACCAGTCTCGCGAATCCATGCAATAACGGTGATATTATCATTGCGTATAGATTTAATCTCTTGCGCAATTTCGTCAGTTGCTACTGGACTACCCCCCGGACTATCGATTTCGAGAATGATTGCATTAATCTGCGGGTCATGACGTGCCTCTTCGAGTTGGCTAATAATCTCTGTAGAACTTGCAACGCCTGAACCGAAGAATGAATCGCTTCCTTCAGTCACGATTTCTCCTTTGACCCCGATGATTGCAGTATTATAATTTGTTACTCTGTTATTTCCTCCGATGATTGCAGCAATAATGATGCTGAAGAGGAAGAGGATTGCAAGAATCCAGATCATAGTCCAGATTTTCTTTTTTGGTTCTTTATTCGGATCGTTTTTCATGAGTGTTGCCTCGGTGTTTTTTTTTAATAGTTGTTTTTATTACTTGTTTTTTTAATAGTTGTTTATTTTTGATTAGTAGTATTATTTATACCTTTTTTTATTTTTATTTCACTTTTTCAAGATTATACGTTTTCCAACTCGGTTTTTGAATGATTGTTTGTGTCTGTGTGATGCGCTCGAGGAATCGTTCTTTATAGAATCCGAGATGCACCAGTTCTATAATCCAGAGGATATAGAATGGAAAAAAGGGGAGGATGTAGAGATTTCGGGTGAATGCTTTACTGAGCGGGATGCTTTCTGCATTGCCTGTTTTCACGTCAATGACTTGAATACTTAAAATCATTTGTCCGGGTGTTTGCCCGAGATAATATTCGAAGAATACAAAGTAGCATAATGCGAGTAGTGAGATAATGATCATTGCAGTGATGAATACTGCGGGAGGGTTTTCTGCAATACGTATTGCATCCTTGAATGTGGTAGCAGCATATTGCGTAAAGATATGTTTAAATGCCCAGAAAATAACAAGATTCATAATAGCTAAATCAAAGATGAGTGAGAGAACTCGTTTCCAGAATGGTGCAGGACTATGTGTCATAGAGAGAGGAATTTCTCCTCTTTTAAAAATGTATCTCTGTGTGGGACCCTGTAGAATTTCTCACTTCGTTCGTAGTCGCCATTCGCAGATTTATGTGATGTTTGATTGAAAAACGTACCATTTGCAATTCTGTTCGTTTTTCTCGACTAATTTTCAGAGTCTGCTCATCTTAAGGCGACTAACATTTTCTACAGAGTCTCTGTGTGGTGCTATCTTAATTGTTCTATTGAGATCTCTTTTAAATCCGTAAATGCGTCGATTGTAAATTTATCTCTTGGTCGATATTCTGAATGTGTTGAAGAAAATAATTTATAATTTTTTTCTAAAAATTCTTCAACGACGTCCTCGAATGATCTTGGAATAAAATATTCGAGTGGTGCAGTAAACATATAGCTGTCCCGTTGTTCCTTTGGCGGAATGCCGTTTTCGTTATATATTAATTTATCATCGATGATCTCAATCATTCCAGTATTCTTTTTCTCTGGATCTGATAACATCATAAAACCGTAACGTTGGTTGTATCCCAGAATGAATTTATCTTTATTATCAAATTCAAACTCAAAATCCTCGAAATTTTTGTTTATGGCGTTAAGAAGATATGTATACCTTTTTGTAATGCGGTCTGCAGAGTCCATTTGGTATACTGAGAATATGTATATCGGTTTTGCTATGAGTTGTAGTACAAGATCACTTGCATTCGTCATCAACAGTTCGGGATATACGCCAGATGTTGTTTTCAAGATAGGATAATTCTGCATTTTGTTATTATTATTAAGTAGTTTATATATTTTTCGATTGTTTTTACTGAGCACAAGAAATCGCAACATATATAAAGAAATCAGAATTCTGGAGGATTATGGCGAAAGAACCGCAAGTACCTGAAGGAGAAGAAGAATTCACGAGAGTTCGAACACCTCGCGGGAAAGAACTCCTGGGAATCCTCGAGCAGCGACTTGGCGGTAGCCGTGCAAAAGTACGATGTCTCGACGGAAAAACACGAAATTGCCGGATCCCTGGACGATTAAAGCGTAAATTATGGGTTCGCGAGAACGATGTGGTATTAATTGAACCGTGGGAGTTTGATGGTGATGAAAAAGGGGATATTATCTTCAAATATCGCCCTATCCAAGTCCAATGGTTGCAACGCAACGGCATGCTTGATAAATTGCAGGATTTAGATGAATTCTGATTATTTCTTTCTCTTCCTTTTTTCCTTGATCGTTTCTTTCTCTTTGCTCATTTTTTTTTCTTTACGTTCATCCTTATAGAGTTGAATAATGAGTAGGAGTGCGCCAAGACAGATGAGTATGTCTGCACCATTAAAGACGGGCCAGAATTTGAAGTCGATAAAATCAATGACATGGCCGAAGATGATTCTGTCAAATAAATTACTCACAAGGCCAGTAATCATGAGCCAGACGCCGAGGCGGGATAATTGTTTATAATAAAAGATGAGCCCTCCAAGGATAATAAGAGAAAGATAGATGAGCAGGGTATTTTGGTTGGTGAATATGCTGAACCCCGCGCCAGTATTAGTCACATACTGAAATGCAAAGATTCCATAATCTATTGGCGCTTTCAGGTTTGTCGCCCAGATCTTTGTTACACGATCAATGATGAGTAAGAAGAGGAACAGGAGTAAATAATAGTATCCGCGGACATTGAGTGATTCTTTTTTTGGCGTACGAACAGATTTACGTGATTGTGGTGTTGCAGCTTTTTTACTTTTCTTGTTGAGTGTCATACTTGCCTTTTTTTGTTTCATGTTGTTTGTGTTACTGTCGCTCACGTTTTGTTGTTTTCTGGATAGAAAAATTCTCCACTTGCAATCCTGAGAATTTTTCTTGATATTATCGTTGAGAACGTTCGCGCATTGACAGTAACACCGGTCTTGTTTAGTACCATCGTTTCTGCTGCATCTGCTGTTCGTCCTTCAGTGCAATACGCTCGATTGTTGCAACCCGCTGATTGACACTATCAAGTTCTGATTTTATTGCATCAAGTTTGAGTGAGAGTATCTGTAAATCTTTCTGGATATCAGGGCCACTCGTCGAGGGCGGGTATTGCGCGTAGGATTGCCCACCACCACCCATCTCCGATAGATGTGATGCATTCTGCATGAATGAAGGATTTGATGCTTGTTGCGATTGCATTCCTAAACTCGAAAGGTTTGTTGCAGATGATGGCGTGTTTATACTTTGCGGATTATTAAAATTACCTAAATCAGGCAACGGATTATGTGTATCAAATCCCTGATTCGGGTCAAATCCTGAAGGGTTCAGACCGGATTGGTTCATATTGAGTGAACCATTAAGATTATTCATATCAAAATTAAGATCAGGCGCAAGCGATTCCTTTTTTTTAAACATGTCTAAAATACCCAACTGTTCACCTCTTTACTTTCTTTGAATCCTACAAATATTTTAATGCAGCGTTACTATTTATAGTTTATGATACCGTAGTATTACCTGTCATATTGCGTGAAATGACTGAACGTGTAATGGCTGCGGGGATAAATTTAATCATCTGGAATAACGGGGTATCTTTATAGACGGCGATCTGATCATTTTTGAATGCTTCTGCGAGCCGGTCAAGATGTGCGGGATTAAAAAAATACCTTATGGCATGGGAGAGTAAATATGGTTTAATCTCGTCATTCGTTAACCCGATTTCTGAAAGGACATCCGCGACTTTAACACCTTGTTTTTTAGCGATAACATTACTTAGTTCTGCTTTTGCATCTGTGCTCAAAAGTATGCGCTTCATTTCTGCGCCAGTAAGATTGATCTTTTTATCGTTAAATAGTTGTTGTCCAAGAGATTCATAGACGTCAATATCAATAATAATAATCTTATAATACTGCGTATTCAAGGCAAGGTTATCCGGATTTTTCTGATATAATTTTTCGAGATTACTGAGTTCTTTAGTGGCGAGTGGTTTGTAGGTATTATCCTGTACCCGCAGTATGATCCCGGAAAGGAATGTCGAATTATCCTTGAGGATGATGAGATTAGTAGAATTCTGAAAATTATTCCTAAAATCATTCACGTCCCGGATGATGACGATTGCACCGATGACGAGAAATACCATAATAAGGAGGAATGCAAGGGATATGATTTTGAACACGAATCGAAAGAGGAGAAGTGATTTGAGGATTTTAAAGATGACGAGTATAATGATTGCGACTACAATAAATGTTCCAATCCCAATAATCAACCCTTCCATATAAGTGTATTCAATTCTTGGATTATATAAATATTTTGTATTTGAGGGCTTTTGAAAACCGTTAAATTTAAAAATTACAATGTAATACAATAGAATACCATGGAAAGCGTGAGCATAAAATTTCAGGAAGATATACTCAAAAGGATGGATGAGAGTATAGAAGTACATAATTTTAACTCGAGAACAGAATTTATTAGAGAAGCAGTGAGAGATAAACTTGCAGGCCTTTCTCAAGATGAATTAATGAGTGAATTCCTTAAATTCAAAGGAAAATCTGCAACAAAAACAAGCGATAATGGCAATAAAAAGACAAAAGAGCGGATAAGTAAAGAATTTATGAAAGAACTCGAAAAAAGATTTACTTGACGTCTTCAGGCCTTACTGCGAGTGTTATATCTCTGAGATTCTTGAAATAGTGTTCATCCCTTGTTACGAGTATTGCGTTATGATTTCTTGCCTGTATAGCATTTAAGCAATCGATAAATGGGAGATTCCGCTTTTCTGATAACTGTTTTGCTTCGAGAAATTCTGTTTTCAATATATCTATCTTGCTAAGAACATTGCATTGTATGAGCATATTCAACATATCATCAATATCTTCCTGATTGTAATCAGTATTTAACTCTTTAAGTAATCCTTCAGAAAATAAGATCTTATCTTTTCTCTTCAATATTTTCATAAAGAATCCTGTTGCGTAAGTTCCTATAGGATTACCTGATTTGCTCATTCTATTTTCATAAAAATCTCTCCAAATACAAGTATCGACAAGATACAGAGTCATAATGCAAAGAATTAATTATTCTTTAAATAGTTAGTGAAATACTTTTAGGATAACAAATAATCCTCCTCATTCATAATATTTATAAATAAATCTTCTTTCTTTGTGTTTAGACGAAAGGCAAACGATGATAAAGGCATATGTGCTATGCTTGCACTTTCTCAACAAACACGATGGTTTCGCATTCCGCTACAACCAAACAAAAGATTTTATCGCCGACACTGAAAGAACGGCAACGCTACGTGGTGTATGAAGTGTTAAGCACCTCGCCAGTTTCAATGCGTCAATTTCATGAGTATGCGATGACTGCATGTAAAGATATGCTCGGCCTCTTTGACGGCGCAGGCGCAGGATTATTAAGTGTCAAGTATCACGAAGGAACCCGTCGGGGTATTATCCGCGTGAATAATCAATTTGTCGATAAACTTAAAGTTTGTCTCGGACTCATCAAAGAATATCGTGCAGGTCCGACAGTCATTTCGTGCACAATAAAAATTGTTTTTGTATCCGGTCTGATGAATAAGGCAAAAACAAAGATGGAAGGGTAATTTACGCTGTGAACCAGCGAAACAAATATACACAAATACAAAAAATATTACACAAACCTGTTTATATGGAGGGATTGATATGACAGATGTACAACCATTACAGCATCAAATGATGGGTTATGATCGGGCAATAACCATGTTTAGTCCTGACGGCCGATTATTGCAGGTCGAATATGCAAAAAAGACTGTCCGTCAAGGAAGTACCGCAATTGGTATTGTCTGCAAAGATGGCGTTGTCCTCGTGACTGATAAGCGCATTGTTGATAAACTCATTGTTGCAGATGCGCTCGAAAAAATATGGCAGGCTGATGATCATATTGCAATCACGGGCGCCGGAATCCTCTCAGATGCGCGAATTCTCGTTGAGCGTGCGCAATTAAAAGCGCAGGAACACCGAGTACTCTACGATACTCCTATTGATATATTGACGATTGTGAAAGATATTGCAAACCTCAAACAAATGTGTACCCAATCTGGTGGTTTACGACCATTTGGCGTATCGCTGCTTATTGCAGGTGCAGATGAAGACGGTGTTAAACTTTTCGAAACTGATCCGACAGGGATCTATTTTCAGTATAAAGCAACTGTTATTGGTGAAGGCGAAGTTGATGTCAAGGCAATACTGACGAAAGAATATAAGGAGTCCATGACACTCGAGGATGGAATGAAACTTGCGATTGGCGCACTCAAAAAAGTACTCAATGAAAATTTTGAGCCTGAACGCATTGATGCAGTCTTTATCTCTTTTGAGGATAAAAAATATACGAAAGTTCCTAAAGAAAAAATCGCAAAAATTTATGCATCAATTGACAGTAGGGATAAAGATCCGAAGGGTAAAAAATAATTGTTTAACATAAACACAATGAACTCATCCGATATACCTATATATAGTATATGTTGAAGTGAACTCATGGCAGGCACACAAAATTTTTCCAAAAAACCGAGTCCTGAACGATTACATCTTAACTTTGCACGGATGAAAAAGAACGGCATAACCTTTGAAGTCGTAATTGACCCTGATGCAGCAATTGCATTCAAACATGGCATGGGTGATGATTGGAAAGAAGTTGTCAGGGCTGAGCGTGTGTTTGCGAATGCACAAAAGGGACTTTTCAGTCCAGAACATGATTGGAAATCTCTGTTCCCTGATATGACCGAGGATGAAGTTATCGAGTATATTATCCGTAATGGCGAATTACAGCTTTCGAGCGAGTACCGGAAAAAATTGCAGGAATTCAAGAAGAATAAGATCATCGAAATTATCCATCGTAATGCAATCAATCCTGAAAATAATTTACCCCACCCCATTACGCGACTCAAGAATGCGTTTGATGAAGCAAACGTGCGCATCGACGATAAAAAATCTGCGGAAGATCAACTGCAAGAGATCCTTAAAAAATTAAAACCGGTTTTACCTATCAAGTTTGAGACGAAAAAATTGCAGATTCATATCGGTGTAAAATATGCGCGGCAGCAATCGAACCTTATCCGGTCCTACGCAAAAATCATGAAGGAAGAATGGCTCAGTGACGGCTGCTATTTTGCAACTGTTGAAGTGCCATCCGGTGTTGCGCCAGACTTAATAGATGAATTAAATAAACGAACACATGGCGGTGTTGAAATAACTGTACTTGAAAACTAAGAGGAAAATAAATATTTGTTGAGCTGCTCGCGAACCTTCGAATAAAGAAGCGATAACGATGTCCCAGAGGGAAACCTCAGAGAGGGTTGAGAACGTTAGTGAACAAATATGAACGAAGTGAATATGAACTCGGTCGAGAGCGCAAAACAATATGCGATGTGAGCCTGATCAACAAATAAAAAATAATAACAATAAATAATAACAATAAATAATAAAATCCTAGTTAACTATATGGAGTGATACACATGAGCGTAACTGTACAAGACAAACAAGTAGTTGTTCCCGGAGATGTCCTTGCCGACGGCATCGGATTTATCCCGGGATTCGGTTGTTATCGGAGCAATGATAAACTCTATGCTTCGAGACTCGGACTCGTAAATATTGAGGGAAAAGTCGTCAAGATCATCCCGCTTTCAGGAAAATATTTACCGAAGCGAAATGATGTTGTCATTGGGCGAATCATCGACATCCTAATGTCCGGATGGCGCGTCGACATCAATAGTCCCTACCAGGCAATGCTTTCGAGTAAAGAGACACCTGAATTCATTGAAAAGAATGAGGACCTCACACGGTATTTTGATCTTGATGAATATCTTGTCGGAAAAATAACGAATGTGACTTCGCAAAACCTTATTGATGTCAGTGTTCGCGATCAGGGCCTGAGAAAATTGAAAGGCGGGCGAATCGTATATGTCAATACGCATAAGGTTCCTCGTATCATCGGAAAAAAAGGGTCCATGGTGACTATGGTCAAACAAGCAACGGGCTGCCGAATTATCGTCGGGCAAAATGGTCTTATCTGGATTGATGGCGAACCTGCAAAAGAAAATATTGCAGTACAGGCAATAAAAAAAATTGAGTCTGAAAGTCATTTCTCCGGGCTGACAGAGCGCATGAAACAATATCTTGAAAACGCAACAGGCGTCTCACTTGAATTAAACGCAGACAAGGGTGATTATAATGGTTTACAGTAAACGAATTGATGGACGAGGATTTGACGAACTTCGACCAATAGAAGCAAAAGCAGGAGTCATCAAGAAGGCGGATGGTTCCGCATATTTTAAAATGGGTAAAACTATTGCCTACGCTGCAGTCTATGGGCCGCGAGAACTCTACCCGAAATTTAAGCAGGATCCAAAACGCGGAATACTACGCGTCAATTATAATATGATGCCATTTTCCGGGGCAGGAGACAGAGTAAGGCCAGGACCTAATAGGCGCAGTAAGGAAATCAGTTCTGTAAGTGAGAAAGCATTATCCTGTGTTCTTAATCTTGACGATTTTCCAAATGCTGTTGTCGATGTATTTATTGAACTAACACAAACAGATGCCGGTTCACGTTGTTGTGGCATCAATGCTGCAGCAATGGCACTTGCAGATGCAGGAATTGCAATGCGCGATCTTGTTTCTGCAGTTGCGGTAGGACAAGCAGATGGCCGCGTTGTTGTGGATTTAAACTACGAAGAAGAACATCTCCCAGAGTTTGTGGAACACGTCGATAGTCATGATGTTGCAGATATCCCTGTAGCAATCATTCCGTCGACTGGAGAAATATCACTTCTGCAAATGGACGGGATTATATCTAAAGAAGCACTCTTAGAAGGGCTTGCAAAAGCGCAGGTTGCAGTGCAGGAAGTTGCACGCATCCAAAGAGAAGCATTACGACAGAAATTTCACGTCGAGAACAGCGAAGAAAATGGACAGGAAAATAGGCCTGGAGACGGGGAGTGAGACCAATGGTTGACTTTGAAAAAAAACGACATATTATTGAGTGTTTAACAAAAGGCGTACGTTACGACGGGAGAAAAATGACTGATTATCGCGCCATAGAAATCCGTACAGGATTGATTGAGACTGCAGAAGGTTCTGCGCAAGTAAAATGTGGCGAGACTATTGTTATTGCAGGCGTCAAGATGTCCATGGATAAACCTTACGCAGATACACCGAATGAAGGGATATTAATGGTCGGCGCTGAACTCTTACCGATGAGTAATCCACGCTATGAATCCGGTCCACCGGAAGGATATGCAATTGAACTTGCACGAGTCATTGATCGAGGAATCCGTGAGAGTAAATCATTAGACAATAAGCGCCTGTGTGTTGTTGCCGGAGAAAAAGTGTGGACAATTAATGTCGACATCTGCCCACTCAATGATGATGGTAATCTTCTGGATATTGGGTCAATGGCGGCTGTTGCAGCAATACTTAATGCACGCTTCCCGCTTGTAGAAGATAATAAGGTCAATTATAAGGTTAAGACTGCTGAAAAGATTCCTATCTCTAAGATTCCGATAGCGGTGACTGTCTTCAAACTTGCAGGACAATATATTATTGATCCCTTAGAGTCTGAAGAGCAGGTCATTGATGCACGTCTCACAGTAACAAGTACTGATGATGGAAATCTCTGCGCGTTGCAGAAGGGTGGCGAAGATACCTTAACCATGCAGGATATTGAAAAGATGTTAGAACTCGCATTATCGAAAGCCGGGGAAATAAGAAAACTTATAAAGGATTCTTAAGTTCTTAAGAATGGTGAATGTTCATGAATGAGATTAATTGGCCAAAAGATCGTCTCACAAAATACGAAAAAGCACGTATTATCGGTGCACGAAGTCTGCAGATCAGTATGGGCGCACCATTTCTTGTTAAACTCACTCCGAAGCGGCTTGAAGAATTAAAGTATGATCCCTTGGAGATTGCAAAACTCGAATTCGAACAAGGAATCATCCCCATCGAAGTTTTGCGCGATTAAATTTTTTTTTATTGATTTTTTTTCTAGAAAAATTAATTTTATTATTATTCGTTCAATTCCAATTTCCTGTCAATATTTTTTGCAATGTTTTTGAGTTGTGTGAATGTCTTTTCCACATTCTTCTGCGCGAGATTGACGAGTTCTTCAATGGTATCGACAGAAAGCATGTAATAATTTTTTTTATTTTCAACAATCCCTGCTTCCATGAGCCTTGTGAGATGGTGGATGACTGTTCCGCGGGAAAGATGCGTTAATGCTGCGATATCATCGCTCGTGAGTTCTTTTTTTGTCTTCAATGCCTTGATGAGGATGACAAAGATGCGATAGCATGATTTATCCTTATCGCGTTCATTGAATAATCCTAAGGAATATCCTACATATTGGAGTTCCTCATTAATATTATCTGATTCCGGGCGATGAATCTTGATAATCGTGATCCGTGTGAATTGCATACCTTATTATATATAGTGATGTTTATATAGTTTATTGAATCTAAGTGAGCGAAAACTTTATATATCGATTGTATATACAATTGTTCTATGAATGATTTAGTCCATATCCGTCTGGATACAAAAATGCGTAATGAAATTGCGCGTACGATTAAGCATACGATGCATGCAAATGAATCTGAGTTTATCCGTGATGCATTGCGTAAACAGTTAGAGACCTATCAAAAAATTGAACTCCTTACGTCATTAAAAAATACGTTGCCTCGTGGAAAAGGTAATGCTACGCGCTCACAACTCTTCCGGGAGTTTGGACTCGAATAGTTGCGCGAAATCTTTCTTGTTTCTCGTGATCATATAGTGCGCATTGTTTTTCTTCGCAAGAATAATATGCAACGCGTCTGCAAAACTTGTCGGTAACTTTTTTGCAAGCGCAACATCCTCTTTCGTATAAGCAGTTTTTATAATCTTATTTTTTAACATCAGAAATAGGAATTGTGTTTCTCGAGGATTAATATGTCTTTGCAATTCGTTTAGTAGGTGATCTGAAACAATGATCTGAAACTCGCAAGAGATTGTGCGTTTGAATATATTGAATGCAGGATCTCCAAATTTTTTCTTATCACGCAATAAAAAATCAAGATAGATATTTGTGTCAACGTAAATAATCATACTGCGATAAATGATACGATGTTCATAAGTCTTTACACGTATTTCTCGAGTAATCTTCGGTCGCATCCGCAAATTCTTCGATTTTTCTTAGGATAGGTTTATGAAGAAGTATGAGTATCATTATTCCGTGGAAATCGGGGTTGTCGGAAAATAAACTTCGTTTTTAGCATCGCTCGTGTTAAGATGTGCTTTCGAAGGAAAATAGTGTCATTTGCAATTCTACACTATTTTCTCGACCTTTGTTAGAGAACACTCGCACA
>JBBAAQ010000013.1:0-43721 GCA_041658255.1 Candidatus Woesearchaeota archaeon | reverse complement strand
TTAGCATCGCTCGTGTTAAGATGTGCTTTCGAAGGAAAATAGTGTCATTTGCAATTCTACACTATTTTCTCGACCTTTGTTAGAGAACACTCGCACATTGATGCTAAAACTATTTTCCGACAACCCCGTGGAAATCGAAAACTATATAAATAACCATGATTTTGGTTTATATGAACCAATAAAGTGGTTAAATATGATTACGGAAAAACAATTAAAACTATTCGAAGTATTTGCAAAAAAGCCATTTGCAGAATACGCTCGTAAAGAAATAAAGAAAGAATCAAAAGAGAAATCAAACAATGCGTTAGCGTTAGCAATTAATTTATTAAAAAAAGAAGTAGTAGTAATAGAGAGGAAAATCGGAAAATCCGGGCTTTTGACACTTAATCTCGATAATGATTTAACGTTCTATTATATAGCGTTATGCAATAATAAAAGGATTCATCAAAACATTAAACTTGCGCTCGAAAACCTGAGAAGAGAAATTAACGATGATACGCCCTTTTATGCGATAGTTATTTTTGGGTCCTATGCGACGGGTGAGCAGAAGAAAAATTCGGATCTTGATGTTGCAATATTTATTGAAAACGAAAAGAACCGGAAATCAATAGAAGCATCAGTGCACAGTGCAACATTGAAAAGTGTTCTTGAAATGGATGTTCATGTTATCCCAAAAACAGAAATGCTTGAAATGCTGACGAATAAGGAAGAAAATTTAGGCAAACAAATAGCGCGAAAACATGTTGCAGTTCATAATCACCGGATATTTTATGATATGATAAAAGAGGGGATGACCCATGGATTTCGAGTATAACATATATCTTGTACGGGCGCAAAACGAATTACAACTATCGATCATGGTACAAAAAATCAGTGATGATAAAAAAATGCAAGTTGAAATCTTTGGAATGAAAGAAGATACCTATTATAGTGCTACAATATCGCACGCGTATTATTCTATATTCTATGCTGCAAAAGCGTATCTTTTATTGAAGGGGATTAAGACGCAAGCTCCTGAAGAACATAAGAAAACATTTGACGAATTTTCAAAATTTGTCGACAAAGGAACAGTAGATATTGAATTGTTAAAAATCTATAGGAATATGCTTATGAGAGCTGATACACTTTTGCATATCTTTGCATTAGAGAAAGGAAAACGCGGAAAATTTACTTATAGAAGAATTCCGCAAGCAAATCAGGAGCCTGCGTGTGAAAGCATAACAAACGCGCAAATTTTCTTCAACAATATATTTGGGTTATGCAAAAAATTAAGTGAAAAAAAATAATTTTTTTTTATCAATTCTTCATTACTCTCTTTTTATGTTTCGGAGAATTTGCAATCTGTTTTTCGTTTCTTTTGACTTTTCGTTCTAGTTTTTTTATGTCCTCTTCAGGAGGAAGATTTTCTGGGATGATATTATTTTTCGCTAAAACGTTTCTCATTTCCGAATTATTTTTAACATGCTCGTCAGTTATTTTTATTTCTCCCTGCAAATTATTCTGTTTTACATTAAAATTCGTAATCTCTGTTGCAAAATTTTTAGCGGCGATTGTCACTGTCGGTAAAAAATCAGCTAGAGGTCTATGTTGTGGGATATTGAGCTTTTTTTTCATCTGTTTGGTATCATTTCCGCCAAACAATGCATGATCACCCTTACTTCTGATTCGGGCAAACCCTTCGTCATCAACACCACGTTCATAGATAAGTTTTGACAATTCAGTTTCTGATGCGATTAATTTATTTCTTGCAGTAAACCGTTCTTGAAGTGCTATGCGTTGTTCTATCAATTCCTGTTTTCTCGTCTGAATTGCAAAGTAACTTTGCGCAAATGCTATCTCTTCTTTTCTTGGATCACCATTCTGTGCGATGAGATAACAGGCGTACCTAGTGAGCATGATATCTTCAATTTCTCTTTTTACTCCTGAACCAATCCCGACCATTTTCCTGATGTCAGGAAAATGGTTATTTATGTTATGCCCCGAATTTTGACAGGAAATCTTTGCCTTTGCAATGACATGAGAAAAATTTTCCCATTTATCATATCCGAGGAGTATTTGTAAATCCCGTGCAAACCAGAATTCTACACCATCTGTTTTCTGTGCATAGTCTTCAAATGTTTTGTGTAATCTCGTGATGATTTGTGTATCCATAATCTTCAGGAAAGTGAGTGTAATTTATATATCTTATGCGCACTTGACGAGTGTGGGAAGTGAAAAAAAATAATTTTTCGTAAAAATCATTTTTTTTATTCACTCGCGAATACTCAATGCGAATATACATTTTTCTCTGCTTTTACCAAAATATTTATAAAGAAAAGAAATTGAGTAGTAGATAATTATATATTTGAGGTGTGGTTTTTGATGAATCAGTATCTGATGAATCGTTATCAGTCGAACAGGGCATCTTTTTTCTTCTTATCATATTCTTTTACTCATCTTCATGATGATAATCGTCATAACAAAACTCAGACTTTCGGAGGAATATAAAAATGAATAAAAAAGCTATCGCTAAAATTACGGGTATATCCTTTGCAGTTATGCTCGCACTTGGAATCATATTCTACGGAGTATTTGTTCTGGCAACTATTACTTCTTTAACTCCGAATACGCCGGCAAACAATGCATTCACGAATGATACAACTCCTGATTTTAATTTTACAGTTATTGGTAATGAAACAACCACTAATTGTACACTATTTATTAATGCGACTGCACGTGGAACGAATGCGTCTGTATTGAATAACACTCCAACAATATTAACCGCTAATGCTACACTTGCGCAGGGGGTATATACGTGGTATGTGAATTGTACTGATCCTGCTGCAACAAATAGTTCTGTATCCCGGACATTGACTGTTGATACAACTGCTCCTACTGTTGTTGTTACTCTTAATGATTCGGCTTTGAAGGTTGGTGAGACTGCGCTTGTGACTTTTACTTTCTCTGAGAATGTTACTGGTTTTAATGAGTCTGATGTGACTACTCCTAATGGAGCGATGGGTGCTGTTACTGGTAATTCTTTAATCTATACTGGAATTTTTACTCCGACTGCAAATACGACAGCTGCAACAAATGTGGCTACTGTCGGTACTTCTTGGACTGATACTGCTTTGAATGCTCCTGTTGGTACTACAAATTCTGCTAATTATGCTATTGATACTTTGAGACCTACGGTGACTTCTGCGACTCTGAATTATAATGATAGTAATAGGCAGTTGGTTGTTACATTTTCAGAAATTGTTGATGCGAGTTCAGCAGTTGCAACTGCATTCCATCTTAATAATGCTACAGGAACAGATAGTGTAACATTGTCTGCTGCACCAACTAATGTCAATGCAACGACATTAACATTTACATTAACAGAAGCCCAACGAGTTGCTGCTTTAGCAATCTCTGGTGTTACTGGTGGTGATACTGTTGCTGTTGTTTTGGATGTTGATCCTAGTGGTGTTGCTGATCTTGCAGGAAATGCAAATTTAATTGATGATAATAATACTGTTACAGAGACTGCTGATACGAATAAGCCAATAATTAGTGCTTTGACTGTGAGTGATGCTTCTTTAATAGCGTCTGATGTTGCTGTTGGTGGGTTTGTTGTTACTATTAATTTCTCTGAGACTATGGGTACAACTGGTCCGACAATCGCGTTTAATCCTGTTGTTAGTACTACTGTTACTAATTGTGGTGGTGTATGGTCGGATACTGATACGTTTACTTATACTTGTGATGTTGAAGATGCAAATGTCACTCAGGCAAATGTAAATATTAGTGTTAGTGGTGCAAAAGATGTTGCAACAGTTACAATGCTCCAAGATACAACTACAGGAGTTAACAAGTTTAGCATCGATACGATTAATCCTGCAATATCTTCAGCTGATATTACTACTGCTGATGGTTCTTATAATGCAAGCCAGAATATAGATATTACTGTTACGTATTCAGAAGCTGTTACAATTACTGGTTCTCCAAGGATAGAATTAAATGTTGTAGGCGCTGGAACACGGTATGCTACGTATAATAGCGGGACCGGTACTGCTAATATCGTATTTAGATATACTGTGCAAGCCGGCGATAATATTGGAGATTTAGGTGCTAGTAATCTGACAATAGGTTTGAATGGTGGTACGATTAAGGATGCTGCAGGTAATGATGCGACGAATACCTTACCTAATAATTTGACTGCGGCTAATGCTGTTGTTGTTGATACGACTGCGCCTACTGTTGTTTTGATTGGTAATCATTCTGATTTGGTTGTTCGTGATGCCGATACTGTTGTGTTTACTGCTACATTTACAGAGGCTAATAGTATTAATGCAGTTACTGTCCCTACTATTACTATTGATGGGACTGGCGGTGGTGTTTGTGATGTTACTGCTGCGAATTTGACTAATACTTCGAATCTCGTGTGGACTTATTCTTGGGATGTTCCCGCAGTTTGTAATGGTGCAGCTGCTGTTTCTATTACTGCTACTGATGTTGCGGGTAATGCGAATACTGCTGCAACAGGAAATACCTCTTATACCATAGATAATACTGCACCTACTGTTGTTTTGAGTGATGATCATGCTGATAGTATTGTTCGTGATGCTGATACTGTCGTTATACAAGCTACATTTACTGAGACTAATCAAGTAAGTGAATCTACTCCGCCCACAATTACTATCGGTACGCTTGTTGTTGGTGGTGCAATGGTTAAGGACTCTAATACTGTTTGGAATTATACTTGGAATGTCCCTTCAGGTAATGATAGCGTTGTAGCTGTTTCTATTACTGCTACTGATGTTGCGGGTAATGCGAATACTGCAGCTACAGGTCAGACATCTTATACCATAGATAACACTGCTCCTACTGTTGGTGTCGCCCTTAATGATACTGCTTTGAAGGTTGGTGAAACTGCGCTTGTGACTTTTACTTTCTCTGAGAATGTCACGGGTTTTAACAACAGTGATTTGACTATTCCTAATGGTGGTTTGACTGCTGTGTCTTCTGCTGATGGTAATGTTACTTGGACCGCGACTTTTACTCCTACTGATGATTTGGAGGATGCATCGAATGTTATTACTGTTGCTATGACTACTTTGACTGATTTTGCTGGTAATGCGGGTGTTGGTACTAATGATTCTAGTAATTTTGTTATAGATACTAAAGAGCCTACAGTGAATTCAGCAACAATGAATTATAATAATAATATATCGCAATTGGTTGTTACGTTTTCAGAAATTGTTGATGCGAGTACAGCAGTTGCAAGTAAATTTCATTTGAATAATGTTACTACCACAGATCTTGTTACATTGTCTGCTGCTCCGGCTAATGTCAATGCAACGACATTGACATTTACATTGACAGAAGCCCAACGAGTTGCAGCTCTTGCAAAATCTGGTGTTACTGGTGGTGATGGTGGTGCTGTTGTTTTAGATGTTGATGCAGGTGCTGTGGCAGATATGTCCAGTAATACGAATCTTGCTGATGATAATAATACTGTTACAGAGACTGCTGATACGAATAAGCCAACAATTAGTTCTTTGACTGTGAGTGATGCTTCTTTAATAGCGTCTGATGTTGCTGTTGGTGGGTTTGTTGTTACTATTAATTTCTCTGAGACTATGGGTACAACTGGTCCGACAATCGCGTTTAATCCTGTTGTTAGTACTACTGTTACTAATTGTGGTGGTGTATGGTCGGATACTGATACGTTTACTTATACTTGTGATGTTGAAGATGCAAATGTTGAATCAGCAAATGTAAATATTAGTGTTAGTGGTGCAAAAGATGTTGCAACAGTTACAATGCTCCAGGATACAACTACAGGAGTTAACAAATTTAGCATCGATACTATTGCTCCTTCGATTGTTGTTGCTTCTAATGTTTCGACTTTGAAGAAGGGTGAGACTGCTCTTGTGAATTTTACTCTTTCTGAGGCTGCGACAAACTTTATTGTTGGAGATGTTACTGTAGCTGGTGGTACACTTTCTAGCTTTACTAATGTGAGTAGTACTTTTTATACTGTAGTGTTTACTCCTACTGATAATAGTGTTGCTGCTGGTACTGTTAATGTGAGTGCTGCGACGTTTACTGATGCTGCTGGTAATGCTAATACTGTGTCTAATCATGTTTCGATGACTGTTGATACTATTGCTCCTTCGATTGTTGTTGCTTCTAATGTTTCGACTTTGAAGAAGGGTGAGACTGCTCTTGTGAATTTTACTCTTTCTGAGGCTGCGACAAACTTTATTGTTGGAGATGTTACTGTAGCTGGTGGTACACTTTCTAGCTTTACTAATGTGAGTAGTACTTTTTATACTGTAGTGTTTACTCCTACTGATAATAGTGTTGCTGCTGGTACTGTTAATGTGAGTGCTGCGACGTTTACTGATGCTGCTGGTAATGCTAATACTGTGTCTAATCATGTTTCGATGACTGTTGATACATTGGCGCCAACTGTAGCTATTACTCTTAATGATCCAGCGTTGAAAGTTGGTGAGACTGCACTTGTGACTTTCACATTTACCGAGGCAGTTACTAACTTTACTAATGCTGATGTGACTACTATTGATACTGGTACTTTGACTGCTGTTGCTTCAAGTAATAATATTACTTGGACTGCAACATTCACTCCGACTGTTAATGCAACGAATACTACTAATGTCATCACAGTAACTAACACAGGTTTAAATGATCTTGCAGGAAATGCAGGAAGTGGAACGAATAGTTCTGCAAACTATGCAGTTGATACTAAGCGTCCTACTGTTGGTGTTGCGCTTAGCGATTATGCGCTTAAGATTGGTGATACTCCAACTCTAACGTTAACTTTCAGTGAGGTAGTGTTTAATTTTAATAATTCAGATATCACTACTATTGATAATGGCGCATTGACTGCTGTTGCTTCTAGTGATAATATTACTTGGACTGCAACATTTACTCCAGGTGTTAATGTTACCGATGCAACAAATGTTATTACTGTTGATCTTACTGGCCTTGTTGATGCTTCTGGTAATGCTGGAGAGGGTACGAATAGTTCTGCAAACTACGCAATCGACACAAAAGCGCCAACAGTCGCCCTAACCTATAGTTCCAATCCTGCAAAAGCTGGTGCAATGAATATAACTGCAACATATTCAGAATCTGTCGCTAGTACTCCTTCGATCAGTATTGACCAACCAGGCTCTACAGATATTACTACTCAGGCAATGAGTGGTAGCGGCGCTGTCTGGACTTATAACTATACTGTTGTTGCTGCAAGCAGTCCAACATATCTTGATGGTACTGCAACAGTAAGTTTATCTGCTGTTAATGATGCTGCGGGTAATGCTGCAGGTTCACCGACTACTCCAACATTTGTTATAGACACGACTGGTCCTGACTTTTATTTCACTAATCCAACAGCAGGTTCAACTATTTCGTCAACATTCCAGTTAGCTGTTGATACTGATGGAACAGCAGCAGGTTGTGAATTTAAAAATGCAACATTTACGTATGGGGCTGGAACTGCAATGACTCTTTCAGGTACAACAAGTTATACTGCATCACTTTCAGGGATTAGTACTGGTAATCAGACCTATTATGTCATCTGTGCAGATACTGCAAATAATACTGTTACGCGATCAAGATCGTTTATTGTAGGTACAGATACGACTGCTCCTGCAGGTCTTGGTATTACTACTGCAGATGCTACTGTTAATAGTGATTATTATACTATTTCAGGTACTTTGAGTGTAGATGCGAATGATGTAACCATTCAGATTTTGGATGCAAGCGATGCTACTTATGGGACAGTTATTATCCCTGCAGGTCAGACTGCATGGTCAGTAGTTGTAAGTTTACCACAGAGCACTGCGACAACATATCGTGCAAAAGCAGTTGATCCAAGTAGTAATGCATTATTATCAACAGCAAATGCTGATACCGCATTACGAAATGTAACAATAACTGAGAATGCAAGTACAGGTGCAGATGTTACTGCTCCGCCTGTCCCTGTTATTACAACAGCAAATGCAACAGTCAATGCAGATACATATTCCATAACAGGAACTGCAGCTGCGGATACACCTTCAGATACATTAAGAACTATTATAGTGTATAATGGTGCAACGCAGGTTGCGTCAGTGAGTTTGCCTGTTGGCCAAACTGCTTGGTCTGTTTTTGTACCTTTGACTCAGAGTTCAGCAAATGTCTTTACTGCTAAATCTTTTGATGTGTACGGAAATGTTGGCTCAGCTTCAGCATCTATAACAATAACTGAGAATGCAAGTACAGGTGCAGATGTTACTGCTCCGCCTGTCCCTGTTATTACAACAGCAAATGCAACAGTCAATGCAGATACATATTCCATAACAGGAACTGCAGCTGCGGATACACCTTCAGATACATTAAGAACTATCATCGTGTATAATGGTGCAACGCAGGTTACGTCAGTGAGTTTGCCTGTTGGTCAAACTGCTTGGTCTGTCTTTGTACCATTGACTCAGAGTTCAGCAAATGTCTTTACTGCTAAATCTTTTGATGTGTATGGAAATGTTGGCTCAGCTTCAGCATCTATAACAATAACTGAGAATGCAGCAGATGTAACTGCTCCAACAATTACTGCTTCTGGCCCTTCAGGAACAGATACTGATGGTGCAGTAACATTGACAGCTACAACTGATGAAAATGCAACATGTAGATATGATACTACAGATACATCATATGCAAGCATGACTGGAAACTTTACTGGTGCAGCGACGGTACATACTGCAGCACTTACATTAACGAATGGAAACCACCAGTATTATGTAAGATGTACTGATGGAACAAACGTCATGACTAGCAGCAGTGTTATTGGATTTACCGTAACCATACCTGCAGATACGACTGCTCCACGTGTTATTGCATCGAGTCCTTCAGGTTTGATTAATGATAGTACACCAACATTGTATGTCAAACTTGATTCAACTGATAATGTAAATACGAGTTCATGTAAGTATTCGACTTCAGCATTCGACTTTGCAACGCAAGGTACTGCAATGACTTGGAATGGCACTGGTTTCGCTGTTACATTGTCAGCTCAGAGTGATGGTACAAAGATGTATTATGTACTCTGTGCAGATACTGCAAATAATTTGATGGGTTCAGCATTCCCAATATCCTATATTTTGGATACTACAGGACTATTCAATTATGTGCAGAGTCTTAACTTGAACTGGAATACATTATGGTTGCCTCCAAATTTATCTAGCTTGAATAATGATAATACGACATGGAGAGCGGTACTTGGTAAACAGGCAGGAGACCATGGTTATGATAACCACTGGCAAACTTCAGGTGCAAATTGGGACACGGTATACCATTATGATGCAGTCGCTGGAACTTGGAAGGTACAGTACAGGTCAGGAGCATATGCAGGTACTGGAACATTATCTGACTTGTCAATAAGTCTAGAAAATCCATTCTGGATATTAATGACTGCAGCTGACCGATTCCAACTGAATTAATTTTTTTTATTTTTATTTAATGTGGGTGATTTAAAATGAAAAAATTGTTATTACTGCTTATATTTATATTATCCATCTCTTTCGTAGTTGCTGTTCCCGGTGACTGGAAGGGTGAAGTAGCTATTAGTGGCACTGCTGCCCCGGTAGATACTACAGTTAAAGCATATGCTGGTTCAACACTCCTCGCAACAACCACAACACCCACAACAACTGCAGGAGGAACTGCATTTGGTAATGATTTTTATCTTCTCGCATTTGAGACCACGATTGGTTCATCAATAAATTTTAAAGTATGCGGAATAGCTGCAACGCAAACTGCAACATTCTCTTTCGGAACACACACACTAAATCTTAGTCTTACCGCGCAAGCAGACGGCACTTCAGGTTGCACTTGTGATGCAGTATGTTCTGGCGGTCATTGTGTAAATCCCGGTACAACAGGCGTATGTTCATCCAATGATTATTATTGTGATGAAGACGACACTTGCGACTCTACATATGGTGAGACAACATCAACATGTTCTGCAGATTGTAGTTCTAGTAGTAGCGGTGGCAGTGGGACTACTACGACAACAGTAATTAAAGAAACAGCATCAGAACCGCCAATCTCTACAGGTTCTACAGGTTCGTTTGATTTTACGAAATCAGCGGATCTTGCAGTAACACAAGTGGATATTACCGTTAAGGATGGTGTAACAACTTCGTCAGTTACAGTTACTGAATCAACAAAACCTTCAACAGCACCATTAGCAATTACAGCCACAAATGGTGCGGTCTATAAATATCTTGAAATCACGCCAACTATTCCTAATGCGAATATTGCTTCTGCAACAATAAAATTTAAGGTAGCAAAAACATGGGTCACTACAGATAATATTGATCCACAAACAATTACTCTCAAAAAACTTGTGAATAATGAATGGGTCACTTATCCGACAACAGCTGCAAGTGAAGATTCATTATATTATTATTATGAAACACCGGTATCATCGTTTTCATTATATACTATTGTAGGATCGCGCAAGGTTGCAATACCAACACCTATCCCTACTCCGACGCCAGCACCTACACCTACGCCAACTCCTACACCCACACCTACCCCAACACCAGGAGCAAATGATACAACACCACCAATAACTCCTCCAGTCAAAGCACCTTTAACATGGCTCTGGATTGTGATTATCATTGTAGTTCTCGGCGGAATCATTGCATATATAATATTCTCTCGAAAACACGAGCCAGAAAATAAATAAATTTTTTTTAACTTCTCTTCTATTACTCGCGATATATGCGAAACATGTAAATAGTAATTATTGTTTACTTTAGGAGTTTTTATCCTAAAAGTGAGAAAAAATGCAAATATCGAGAATGGAGAGTAATCTATGAGAATCAGTGAAGATTAAGTAACTCGTAGTTTTTAGTGTAAAAGATTTATGCGCAGTGCCAGATTTGAAATCGAGTCAGGTGCATGACGTAATCAAATCTTTGAAGAAGAAAAATTTGATTACAGCCATCCATAATGTTCACACATTGACGGTAACGCTTCATTTGAGTAAGTCAATACTATTGAGCGAAATGTTTTTAAACAACAGAATTCCATTTATCTATAGTGAGTGTCGAAGTGGAATTTGTTGTGCTCAGGAACCGCTGGTCGTGGAATTCTGAGTGTCAAGAACTACTTCATGTTGTTTTTGGAATTATCGTCATGCTACTGGTCTGTGACTAGTGGTTCTTGACACGAAAACGAGTATGATAATAACATTGGTGTTCAGAGGTGAGTTTTTGATGGATCAGTATGCAGTGCAGAGAATATTTCTTTTACTCATCTTTATACAAAATGATATGTATCGAAGGGATACCGCATGAATAAAAAAGCTATCGCTAAAATTACGGGTATATCCTTTGCAGTTATGCTCGCACTCGGATTCATATTCTATGGGATATTTGTTTTCGCAACAATCGATACATTAACTCCGAATACGCCGGCAAACAATGCATTCACGAATGATACAACTCCTGATTTTAATTTTACAGTGATTGGCAATGAAACAACCACGAATTGTACACTATTTATTAATGCGACTGCACGTGGAACGAATGCGTCTGTATTGAATAATACTCCCACAATATTAACTGCTAACGCTTCACTTGCAGAGGGAGTATACACATGGTATGTGAATTGTACTGATCCTGCTGCAACAAATAGTTCTGTATCCCGAACATTGACTGTTGATACGACTGCTCCATCTACTGCACATAATAATTCTGGCGCATGGCATATTGCTGCATTCAATATCACACTTTCCCCGTCAGATACTGGCGGAGTTAATTATACTTCTTACCAATTAGACGGCGGTACATTGACGAATGGAACACTGATTCAAATCACTACTGAAGGTAATCATACGGTAACATTCTATAGTGTGGACCATACGGGAAATGTTGAATCAACAAAAACAACATATGCGCTTCTCGACTTAAGTATCCCCACCACTGTTGATAATAATAATGGGTTATGGCATACCGCAGCATTTAATGTTACATTGACTCCGACTGATAATGTGAATGGTTCAGGGATTGCGTATACTAATTATAGTATTGATGGGGGAGCAGATGCAACCGGCGTGAATGTTGTTGCGCTTCAAGGAAACCACACATTAACCTATTATGCTCTCGATAATGCAGGAAGATCTGAGACACCGCACAGTACGAACATGCTTTTAGATATTATCGCTCCGACAACAACTGCGCTCGGCAACAGTGGCGCATACACTTTTGATACATGGACTATTCTCAATGTTACCGTCAATCTTACCTGTACTCCTGAAGGTGCAAACAATTCAGGATGTGCAGTAACGCAGTATTGCACTGATACAAATAATTCGTGTACACCAAACATCACCGCAAATAATTATAATTTCACGACTGAAGGAGTATATTATCTTCGCTATCGCAGTAGTGATATTGCAGGAAATATTGAATCAACAAAGAATATTACTATAAAAATCGATCGAACTCCTCCAGTAATCATCTCTTCAACAATTACTGATCCTGATAATTTTTATTCACCCTATGAACCGATTGTGCACTTCCACATTAACGCAACTGATATCGGCGGCAGTGGTGATGCAGGAAATCTTACAGTCTTTGCAAATTTTTCAGGCATTACTGCATGTGAAACAATTAATACGACATATAATTCTTCAACAGGATTCTATGAAGGAGCGTGCAATGCTTCTGCCTCAATAAATAGTACGAATGGTGCGGCACCCGATATGCGCACCGTAACAATCACTGCAACTGATCTCGTCAATAAATCTGCAGTTGTTCCTGCAGCATTCAATTTGTCCTTACATAATCTTGGTATGCCGGTTGGTGAAAATGCGTGCTTCAGGTTCGGGAATTTAACGACGAATTTTTCGCAAGTACCCGATTTTGTGCATGTAAATTTTATTATCCACGGGCAAAGAAATGATAGTAGTGCTTGCCTTGGTTCAGGAACCAATGTATGGCTTGATGCAGCAATGATAAATCTGTCTTCAGTCGACATGTCAACAGCAGCGGCTGCAGAACACCTTGCAAATCTTGTAACTGCTATAAATGCAACTATTACTGCACCGAATACGTTTGGTGATTCACGCATCTTTATTAATACAATATATTTTGGTGAATTAAATACCACTGCAACAATCCGGTTATTCTATCTCCCGTTTACTGCGCAACCAAATATTACCGAAGACATAGGCGCAGCAGGCGTCAATGCAAGCGTAAACAGCACCTGGATAACAAATAGTATCGATCCTGCAACAAATGTTACGACGGGTAATTTAACATTTGCAGTAAAAGGATTTTCAGGGTATAATATCACCGATAATACTCCCCCCATAATCACATTCAATACACCAGAAGTTGATCAAGCAAATTATTCATCGTCGAGTAAATTATTGAATGTGACTATTAATGGGACAGGGACACGACTCTCAGATATCATACTCACACTCGATGGTACGATAAGACTTCGTGCAACAGGCGCGAACACGACGCTGAATTGTACTTCGAAATCCGTAAGCGGCGATGTTGTCGAATGTACGTATCATGCAACGGGTCTTGGAAATACCGGGCACACACTCGTCGTAAATGCAACAGATTATGGAAGTACTACAGGAAACAAGAATACTGCAACACGCATCTTTAATGTCGACACTATTGCACCGGTTATTACCATACATTCGCCAAGAAACACGACATATTATACGACGCAACCTATCTGGATTAATTTCAGTGCTGCAGATGCACAAAACCATAATGATAAGTTATGGTATAACACGTCGACAAATGCAACAAAAATAATTTACACGAATGCGACAAGTACCAATCTTACGAACGGCACGTATATCTATTATTTCTACGCGAATGATACATTTGGAAATCTTGCAGCGATGGTACCCGTAACATTTATGGTTAATCAGACAAACAGTTCACAACAACTCATCAATACAACCGCAAGGAATATTAGCGCGAATACGACAACAACAATAATTATCATCCCTCTGGATAATACTAATATCTCGGCGATTACGACAACAGCAGCCGACACAACAACAGTCACGCTTGATCTTTCGCAAAGGATGAATGCGACAGGTTACGCGACCATTTCATCGAGTAATGTAACATTGACCCGTGATGGCGCAACAGATTATACTGCATTTATTCCTGCAGGAACAACCATTACTGGTTCAGGCTGGAATGGGTTATTCATCCTTCCAACCGTGCAGACTGCCTCAAGTTATACTGTTTCTGGTGGCGATGTTAAGGTTGTTATCAAACTCGGTTCCAATACCACACTTACACTTTCACAGGCAGTAAAGATTGTACTTACCGGCCAGCATGATAAAAAAGCAGGGTTTGTAAATAGTGGCGGGACGACACTTACCGAGATAACAACTGAATGCACGAGCGCAACAAACTCAAGTACTATTATCGGTAATGGTGAATGTTATTTTGACGATGGGGATGACCTCCTTATCTGGACGAAACACCTCACTGTATTCGGGTCATTTACTGAAGATACGGTTTCTGGTAGCTCAGGTGGTGGTTTGAGTTCAGGTTATATCGCGCCGGATCCATCGCAAACATTTAGTTATGCAACACTGCGAAGTGGACCCACGACCATTGCATTGTCTAATCAAAATATCCCCCTGACATCATTCGTACTCACAACAACAAGCGATGTTGCAAATGCAAAAATTGTTATCACCCGTGTAACGACACCCACGACATCATTTACCGGCACAGTCTATAAATATGTGCGAATAGATCATACGAACGTAAGTGATGCAAGTATTAGCGGAGCAAAACTTTCATTCAAAATAGAAAAATCATGGTTTACTGCAAACACTGTTGATAAGACGCAAATGGTAATGTATAGGTATACTGGTACCTGGACAATGCTTACGACAACACTTGTTTCTGAAGATGCAACCTTTGCGTATTACGAAGCGCAAAGTCCGGGTTTAAGCCTCTTTGCGATTGTTCTCGGAGCAAAACAAACAACACCGTCGGCAACATCTCCGACAGTAACGCCAGCACCTCCGATAGCAACACCGACGGGAAATACAGTCATTGCGCCAGAACCAACGACAACAACGCCGGATACAACAGCACCGGTAACAAAGACTAAGAAATCAAGTGGTAAATCATCATCACTCGGGTGGCTTTGGGTACTTGCCGGAATAATACTTGTCGCAATCATACTTTACTTCGTATTCTATCAAAGACAAGAATAATTTTTTCTTTTTTTTCGACAACTTTAAATAGTGTCCACTTTTTTCTTATAATATGCGGGGATGCCAGAGTGGTCAAATGGGGCAGGCTTAGGACCTGTTAGCTTAGTGCTTACGTGGGTTCAAATCCTACTCCCCGCACTTTTTTCTTTTGCAAAGAAAAACCTGCACTAAAAAGAAAGGCTGTCAGAGGCAGTATTTTTTGATGATAACTTTTGAAAAAAAGTTATCGCGGAGTTCGATAATCCTACTCCCCGCACTTTTTTCTTTTGCAAAGAAAAACCTGCACTAAAAAGAAAGGCTGTCAGAAACAATGTTTTGATAATATGGATTTTCGAAAGATTTAAATATTTCAACATATTTACGTTATTTAACAAGAAGGTGATATTATGGTATCGATAACTGTAAGTATACCGGAAGATACGCGCGCATTAATGAAACAATTTCCAGAAATGAACTGGTCAGGATTCGTCAAAAAATCAATAGAAGAAAAGGCGAGAGAAATTGCAGAATCGGAACGGTTGAAGAAAAATTTGCGAAACGAACAGGAAACAATCGATTGGTCAGTAAAATTACAGCGTGCATCACGGCAGGGAAGACTGGATATTTTAAAAAAGAAAGGACTACTATGAAACTCGTAGTGGATACCAATATATTATTTAGCTATTTCTGGAGATACTCTATAACACGGAGGATACTCTTGAGCCAGAATATGGAATTAGTTGCACCAGAATTTGCATTAGAAGAGATAAACAAATACAAAAAAGACATTATCACTAAGAACAATCTTACCACAGAAGAATTTGAACATATAAAATTTGATTTAGCAATAGCAATAACATTCATACCACTAGAAAAATATGCTGCATCATTTAAAGTCGCATTATCTGTATGCCCGGACCCTAACGATATAGATTTCTTTGCACTTGCAATAACATTAAAACTCCCAATATGGAGTAATGATACAAAACTTAAAGAACAAAACAAGATAAAAATACTAACAACAACAGAACTCTTGCGCCGACCAAAAATCAAAAAAATTATTGGAGATACATCATGAAACAACCACCCATCAAAACAGTTTTACCGTACGGGAAGCAATGCAAACAAATAACGCAGGAATACCACAAAAAACTTGCAGTATTAGAAACGAAAATGAGAGAAGAGCTAGGAAATGATCAATTAGAATTTTTCCGGTGCTATCGTCATTATGACGTAAGTCGCCGTCCTTTCTGGGCGGCATCTTTATTATTCTTTAATTCTTCATAAATCCAAAGGAAATCTTGTAGATTTTCGTGTGATTAAAAACCGTGGGTTAAAAGTTCCAGTGCACAGTTTTTGACATTTCCTAAGAATTTTCGATATATTTTTGGATTGCATCGTAGATTTTTCGGATATTTATTTTTTCTTCAAAATTCCGAAACATTATTAATGACATACTATTATCTCTTCTTAAAATTGTCATAGGTGAATTCATGTTTATCTGGTTATTTGCGTTGGGGGATTTATTGTCGATGCTTGCAATGATTAATATGCATTATGATATTATCCCGGGGTGGAGATTTCCATTTGTATCCATCCTGTATCTGGTCATGAAAGGAATACTTTTTTTTGGCGATGCCTTGACATTTATCGATTTATTTTTTGCAGTGTATATGATTTTGATGTTAGTATTTAATGTCCATTGGTTCTTGACGTATATTGGAATAGTGTATTTTGTGTATAAAATAATTGTAGGATTCTTTTCAAGTCATTAATATCATACTAACACGCATTTCACTCATTTCCTTATAAAAAAAATTGCGCTAAAACTCAATACTTTAGTTTGGAGATACAGCGCAATTTTTAGTACGCTAGAAAAATACATCGTATTTTTCGCGTACAGAAAATCCCGATAGGATTTTCACGTATCCTAAAAATCCGCGATCAAGAGCGTGTCCGGTCAAACTCTGCACTTTAGTGCGGAGTAGGACACGCTCAGCGGATTTTTTTGATTCTCGAGCAAATTTCCAAAATATTTATAAATAGCTTAAAAATCCTTCTACTCTGTTTTATTTTTTTGGAGGCATAAAAATGGATCCTACACGGCCAATTGACGCATTAAATAATGCGCGTAATAAGAAAGTTATTGTCGAATTAAAGAATGGACGAACATACGTCGGCGTACTCCGAGCGTTTGATATCCATATCAACTGTGTTCTCGAAAATGCTGAAGAGCGCGAGAAGGGCGAAGTCACGCGAAAGATGGGTGTTATTTTCATCCGTGGCGATACCATCACGATTCTTACAACAGAATAGATAGGTGCAAGAAATGACGAAAGGAACTCCATCCATGGGTAAACATGGGAATTCAAAAAATCATATCATCTGTAGACGTTGCGGTAAACATTCACGAAATATGTCAACGGGCGTTTGCGCTGCGTGCGGGTATGGTAAATCAAGTAAGGTTCGAACCTACAGCTGGAAGAAGGCTTCAAAAAGGTAAGTAAGAGGAAACAATATGGTTATTATCCAATCAAAGTCTAAACGTAAACCGAGTGGCGGACGCTATAAGACAAAATTAATTAAGAAACGTCAGCATTTAATCGGTCGATTGCCTGCAATGACGAAAATGAGTACTAAACGTGTACAATCTATCCGCGCACGTTCAGGCGTACGAAAATTGCGCCTCTTAAGCGAGGATAAAGTCAATGTATATGATCCTGCAACGAAAACATTTAGTGTAGAAACAATCAAGAATGTTATCGATACTCCTGCAAACAAAAACTTTATGCGTCGAAAGATCATGACGAAAGGTTCATTAATTGAAACAAGTAAAGGACAGGCTAAAATCACATCAAGGCCAGGTCAGGACGGTGTCATCTGTGCAATTCTTGTTAAATAGATTTTTATTATTCTCTTTTTATATTTTTTTAGCAGCTAGCGAACCCTTAAAGAAATATTCAGTAAGAAATATACGCATATACTTAAAATCTAATTTCTCCATCACCAAATAAGACTTGGCCATCAAAATTATTCCATAATGCTTCAACTACGCCTGCGGGATGATTTTCCTCGAGTAACAATTTTTTCATATTTTTTAGCATAGCTTTTCTTCCCCTGTCATGCGACTCTTGTGCACTATTTCCTTTAATAATACTTAGGGCTATCTCATTGGAAGGTTCCAAATAATACCCTGCAATTTTATCGCGAGAAGGATGACTTTGTGTGTCATCAATAAAAAAAATAAAAGGATTCACATATCCTATGAAACAACCGTCATTATGTTGAAATATCTCCTTTCCAAAATTTTGACCTAATAGACAAGAACGCGCGTAAACCATTTTACCTTTAAACAAATCTTTATCAGTAGTGTCAAAAATGATATTTCCTTTAGTTCCTTCTATAGAATCCTTATTTCCGTGACCATTTAAAAAAAGAAACTTAGGATCTTTTTTTAGTAGAAATTTATGTATTTCATCCCTTACTGCATTTTTTCCATCAAATGATTTATAAGGTATTCCCTGATCATCCATTTTTTTCATTACTAATCCTGCGTAATAGGAAATATAAGAAGTAGTGTGGTCGAAATCAGGCCGAGTTATCAAAATTAATTTATTCATTGTTTAAAGCGTCGGTAAATCTTCCACTTGTTAATGCATTTATAAAATTAAGTTGCATACGTATTACTTCCAGGCCGACTTTATCTTCATCCTGTATGCTTTGTAATAATTGTTCTTTGCTAAACGTGCCATAATTTCCTATAGATAGCTTAAAATTACTCGGCATTACAGAAATTCTCTCTGTGATAAGCTCTTTTACATCTTTGGAATATTTCATATTATTTTCATCTCCAAAAGTTTTTCCAAAATCTTTTTACCATCCGGAGTGTTATTATTTATTTCAAAATATGCCGCATTCCAATTATAAGGTTTATTCTCTATCACTACAATAATGTCGTCCTGTCTTATTTTTGAAGGAAGATTTGCAAAGATTTTTTTAAACTTAATTTTTGCTTCATCATCCATAATTACACCTAAAATCTAATCAACAAAACATACTTCTCTTATACTAAATAACTATATTTATAAATATTTCTCTTTATTTGGCTGATATGAAATCCTCCTGTTATCTGCAAGCATCGGTCCTCGCTAAAAGTTGTTTTATCGTGATGGCTCTGCGTTCCCGTGGGAGCATCCCCTCGCGACGAGCAAGATATGTTTATCGACGAGTTGCGGTAAAGATGCTTGCATAGGATTTCATATTAGCCTCTTTATTTTTATAAAATATTCATTGACCTTTTAATTAGTAATCTTTTGGGATATAAAAGGATTGTGAAAATGTAGTTACGAGCATCTGATGCGACATTCTATAGTCAAATCAGGGTTTATGATCAATAAGTTATTTGCTCGCCGCTTTCGGATATATCATATCATAATTTTTTTCCGGTATCATGACACGCCAAGTATTACTAAACACATAGCGCGGCCTTGTGAGCCGTAATCCTTTTTCTCTGAAATAGAAGATTTTTTTCGAGAGTTTCTTTTTTATCAGTTCAAGATCACTTTCTGAAATAGCATAGTGCTCTTTAATTGCTTCAAGGACAAATCCGGTCTTATGATAGAGGATGGGTTTTTTAAATTTTTCAAGATAGGCCATTATCTTAGAACTATGTAGTGGGATATTGATGCTTTTTGCATATTTGATGGCAGTAATGAGTTGATCTATTTTTATGGTTTTATTCCAGAGGCAATCAATGATTGTGCGTTCAAAATCCGTTATTCTAATTTTTACTTTTGCGTACGTAGTTACATATTCGAGTTCAGTAATTCCGATTTCTGGCTTTTTTCTAAGGAAGCGATAGGTGGTGTCCTTAAGTCTCATCTTTGAAGCATGCGTTGCGGTACTATAGATGATGTTCTCTTTAGGAAATGCCCTATAAGTATAGAGTGCACTATTGCAGCTAATGATTGCATTGCCCCGGAGTTTTGATGCGATATGGATGGGATCAGGATAAAAGTCCTTATCATCAATAGGGATGATATAATAGAGTCCTGATGTAATGCGTTTGATGTGATTCTTTTTGAGAAGTCTCTGGAGTGCATTTTTGCATACCTGATAATCTTTTACTATTTTACTTGCCTCAGTAAGCGTAAAGAGCCGTTGTGTATAAAATTGGGTATAGATTTTATGCATGATACACTATAAATGGTGTGTAAGTATTTAAAATTTGTTTTATTACGAGTAAAAAATACCATTTAATTTGAAAAACACTTCAGAATACTAAGTCAATACCATTTTTTGGCATAGTTGTGCCAATAGTTGGCAGTAAATGATTTGTCAAAAAGTGTGCATTAGTAATGAACAATAGTGTGCATTAGTAATGCACAAATAGTTTTCTTATTGGTTATTGCACTTTACTGTTCTTAATGTGATACTGCTTAAAGTGTCTATATTTCGCATACACTTTAGAAAAATCATACCTTTGTAGTATATTGCAAAAAAGTATAAACTAATCTGTATTAATTAAATATCAAAGTGATACCATTTCTGTATCACTTTAGCATAAAAGCGATACTATTTCTGTATCACTTTAGCATAAAAGCGATACTATTTTTGTATCACTTTAGACACATTTATATATAACCTCTTACTAAAATATAGTTATGGAGCGAGAAAAACTATATAGTGTCCTTTTTAATCAACAAAAAGAATTTCTAGATAAAAACGACATCATAGCCCGAGAGTTAGAGGTTAAAGCAGTAAGATTATTGAAGACAAAAATGCCTCTCATCATTACCGGGGTAAGAAGATGCGGCAAATCAACATTGCTAAAATTAATAAAGAACAATTTAGGATTAAAAGATACTGAAATATTATATGTTAATTTCAATGATGAAAGGTTGGCAAACTTTTCTACAGAGGATTTTCAAAAAATATTGGACTATATGCAAGAAAATAAATACCCTAAGAATAGTTTGATTTTACTTGATGAAATTCAAGAAACAACAGAGTGGGAAAAGTGGGTAGATAGAATAAAAGACATGCATCAACTGATCATAACAGGTTCTAATTCAAAACTTTTAAGTTCCGAATTAGCAACAGTACTAACAGGAAGAACACTAAGCATAAGATTATACCCTTTTAGTTTCAAAGAATATCTTAAAGCAAAAAATGTTAATATTACTTCTTGGGGATTAGATAGCGAAGTACAAAATAATATACGAAACGAATTAAAAAACTATCTAGAATTAGGAGGATTTCCAAAAAGAGTACTCACTAATGAACGTACAGTATTAGTAGACCTTTATGAAAACATCGTTTATAGGGATATACTATCACGGTTCGGAAACAAGCAAACAAAAAACATAAAAGAAATTTTACAGTATATACTGTCAAACAATTCAAAACAAATAAGCACAAGAACATTATCTGAAATATCAAAAATAAAAAATCTTGCAACAATAAAAAAAATATTAGATACACTAGAAGGGGCATTTCTCATATTTACTTTAACAAAATACGATTATTCAATGCAAAAACAAATACAGAATCCTAAAAAAGTATATTGTATCGATAATGGGATAATAACTACAAACGGTTTCAGATTTTCAGAAAATAAGGGGCAATTACTCGAAAACATGATATTCGTAGAGTTAAAACGTAGAGATAAAGAAATATACTATTATTCAGATAAGAACGAATGTGATTTTGTATCGAAAGAAGGAATAAAAATAACTCACGCGATTCAAGTATGCTATGATTTAAATGACAATAATAAAGATAGGGAAATAAAAGGTCTCATAGAAGCAATGATTAAATTCGATTTAAAAGAAGGTGTAATAATAACGTTTGATCAAGAAGACTCGTTTGTTAAAGATAAAAAGAACATAAAAGTCATTCCAGTATGGAAATGGTTACTAGAGAATTCTAATCATCACCATTAAGTATGCCTATCTATTATTGCTCGGATCATTCATTATTCCCGTACCTTACTGCGATACTTTCAAAAAAATTTGAATCATTCCAATAACGCGAATTTAACGGTTTTAATGTCAAAGTAATACTTGTTGATTACTTTTGAAACTGAAAACGTATAGTTTCAGACATTTTAGATGTAGATTTAATGTTTGTCATTTTTCAGTCATGAACGTCTAAAATTTAAGAATTTGCCTATTTCAAGGTCTTCTTCCTCTGTATTAGTTCTTTCCTTGAGAAAACAACCAAAAAGTTTATAAATAATGCTATATCTATGCTTCTTAATTGAGTGGTTAACGCCATAAATATGTAAAGGCGTAAGACAATTGGTTACCTTGAGTAACCATTAACGTAAACTTTACATATTCGTGAAAAATTAATTACGCTCAAAAAAATAGAAAACACATGGAGGTGTTTTTACATGAATAAGACAATAAGAAAAATAATTGCATTGGGTACCATGGGAGTTATGGCTGCAACACCATTAGCATTTGCAGTAACACTCGCAGATTACCCAGCACCATTTGTAACAAATGGAGCATTTAGCGGTAAAATCGTTATTGGTAGCAGCGGAAACGCAGTTGCAGACTTCCTCGGAGTCGTAGATATTGCAGCATCATTACAACGCGCATCATCTACAGCTGTAACAACTACTGGAACAACGACAAATACTGTTGAAGATGGATATAAATTCCAAGAGAATGAAAATTTAATTCTTGGCGGAGATTTAAATGATGTTATCACAGGACTTGATGATACAGAACTTGAAACTCTTTTAGCATCAGGAACAATGGAAGACGACGATGGATCAGAATATGACTACGATGTTGAAGTTGATCTCGCAACAAGCGCAGCAATTGTCTCCGCAGATGTTGTTGGTGCAGACCTTGATGGAACATATCCGAAGCCAATCGTATTCTTTGATCTTAAAGAAGGATCAAATATCTTCTACAAAGTAACTGTGGATTTCAACGATATTTGGGATACTGCAGACTTTACTGAGTCAGAAACCTTTGAACTCTTCGGACGCGCATACACATTAGATCCTACAAATATGGATAGCGACAAATTAACCCTTTACGGTTCAGACACTACTATTATTGTTGCTAAAGGAGAAACACAAACTTTAACATACAATAGTAAAGAGTATACTGTAACTGTCACTGGAGGAAACTCTGACGACTCTTCAGCAATTGTGCGAATCGGTTCAGAAACAAAGACTGTCCAAGAAGGAGATTCAAAGACCATCGGTGGACTTCCAGTTTACATCAAGGATGTGTTTGTCTCTAATATTGGTGGAGATGATGTATCTGTCCAACTCTTTGTTGGCTCAAACAAAATCGAGCTTGACAATGATGGAACAGTAACATTGAATGGTGTGGATCTTGACGAAGTAACTTTCAGTGGTACATACACTTACACTGCAGGACTTGATGGAGTAGGCGATGATGGAGAATGGTCAAATATTGACATATTAACCTTCACTGTAAAACCATACGATGCTGATGGAAAGGTTGAATACATTCTTCCAGGAAAGAGTTATGTTGACCCACTATTTGGCGCATTCAAATTTGACTTTGTAGGCGCTAAAGATTTAGCAGAAGGAAAAGAGTTAATCCAGTTTGAACGAAATGGTAAGAAACTCGACTTAACCTTCACCCCACGTGGAGCAAGTGAAGCAACAACAACTACTATCTTTGAAGGAACAACTACTGTTGGTGCAGTCTACGAAGACTTCTGGGACGTAGCAACATTTAACGACCTTGAAGAAGATGCAGTATTCCTCTACAACGAGAAATATGATGGAACTACAGGAACAGAAGATGACGCAATTACTCACGTCCTTCAGGTAAAGAAGATCACTGCAGGAAACAATGCTTCAGATGAAGACTTCGAAGTTGTCGTTGAAGACTTGACATTTGGTGGAACTTACACCGTTGATTCAACAACTAAAGCACTTGACAGCAAGATTGCACTTTATGCTGCTGTTGGTGGAACTGCAGACCAGATCGACTTCTCTGTAACAAGCGGAGGTACTGCTTCTGCATACAACGCAACATACTTCACCATCTTCACAGATGCCGGAGCAAAACTTGTTTGGGTTGTAAATAGCACAAACGCTACAGCAATCACTGCAGGAAACCAGATCACTGGACTCAACACATTTATCGTAACTGAAGATGTGGATGACGACGCTGAAACAGCAACTGTTGATCCATTCAACGTTGACGTATCCTATGATGGTACAACCGACGATGAATACGACCTTAGTGTTTCTGCTGTTGCAACATTTACTGGTGACGCAAGCGATGACGACGACAACTATGACTACTACCTCACTAAGTACGGAACCTATGTTGTTGAAGAGACCGATGATTCAGGAAAGAATGTCGACATCTATGTACCTGCAGAAGAAGTTGCATATGACATGTTCCTTGCACCAGTTGCTTCGAAAGTAACGACAAGCACTTCTGGAACCGGTGGAGCAGTATCTGTGAATCCAATTGCTGTAGGTATGGCAATCTTGGACTCTGATGCAAAAGCACTTGGAACTATGCCATACATTGTTGTTGGTGGACCATGTGTTAATAGTGTTGCAGCAGGACTCCTTGGAAACCCTGTAGATTGTACTACGGGATTCTTGGAAGGAAAAGCAAAGATCAAATTCTTTGCAGACAAGAATGCATTACTCGTCGCTGGTTACAGTGCAAAAGACACACAGGGAGCATCCCGAGTCTTAGCAGAGTACAAGACGTATAAGGCAGACCTTGTCGGAACAGAAGTTGAAGTTGTAACAACTACACTTTCAGACCTGAAAGTAAACAAAGTACAATAAGTACTTTAATTTTTTTTCTTTTTTTTCTTTTTCTTAATTTTCCTATCGTAAACTATTTAAAGAAGTGAATCATTACATCAGTATGAATACTATCGCTCATGAACAAGCAATTATTGACGGGTTGAAACCACATTTATCCCGTGAAGATATTGCACGATTTGAAAGAGTTATTAAGGGACACGAAAAATTATTTGAAGCTATTGGAAGATTATAATTTTCTTTTAAACCACTTCTCACACTAGACATGTACGCATAAGATATTTAAATCACAATCACTTTCTTCAGTGTTATGGATAAATCACTTGCAGTATTTCAGGATAAGAAGATAAGAAAAATCTGGCATAAAGATGAGTGGTGGTTCTCGGTTGTTGATATTGTAGAAGCCCTTACGGATAGTCCTGCACCAAGACAATACTGGGGTAAGGTTAAGGACAGAGAGTTTATTGCACTCGAGTTGTCCCCAATTTGGGTACAACTGAAATTACCCTCTGCAGACGGCAAATTCTATGAGACTGATTGCGTAAACACTGAAGGCGGATTTCGTATAGTTCAATCCATCTCTTCTAAGAATGCTGAGCCATTCAAACTGTGGCTCGCTAAAGTTGGCTATGAACGCGTTCAAGAGATAGAAAACCCAGAACTTGCGCAAGAGAAAAATTGATCGCTGTATATATCAATAATGGATAATGTTATTCGAAAATGGATAACAAGCTCAAAAACAGTGATTATTATCGGGTCCAGACAATAAATTGTAGACGTACTGAAGGTGCATTTCTATTTATACCATCTATTTAACCGTAATTCTTCCCGAACATTAACTAAACCAATACCTAAGGTCGTATTGACTTAGTATTATGAAGTTCAAAGCGTTACCGTCGCTCGCATTTTATTATTTTTATTGAGGAAAATTCTTACCACTTGCATGTCAGAAATTGAAAATTTCTGAGCACGATCAAAAATTTCATTTTTGACGATCCTGTAAGAATTTTTGGATGTGATATCTTTAGATGCTCGCACATTGACGATAACGCTTCATTTTGCTAAGTAAGTCTAAAATCAAAATATTTTTATACTGTAAGGTGTATGGTTCTGTTATGAAAAAGATGTGGGTAGTATTACTCCTAATTCTCAGTCTCATCCCTGCAGGTTATGCACTCAGTATCTATTCAGGAACAGTCTATAGCGGAGATGTACTTACTGCAGGAAAAGATCAATACACAATCATTGGACTTGGTCTCGTAGGGTATGAGCGCAATTATCCCTATCTTCGGATCACGCGCCAAGGGACAATAAATGAGACCATGCGTATTCCGTTTACCAAATGCGTATCAAGCAGTTCAATGACGTATTGTTTTCTTGAACAAACCATTGATTACTCATCAACAAAAGCAGTTTATGATGATCGTATTGAACCAAAATTAAAAATAAGTATAACCACCTTTGACCCCGAGATCACTATAGCGCGACCAAAAAGTTTATTAGTCGATTATGGTGTTGATACGCCAATCAATATCACTATCACGAATCGTGGAAAAAAGGAGACAACAGTAACCTACACTGAAATTATTCCTGGAGCAATATTTATCAGTGCATATACGAATATGCTTTTAGAAAATTCACGACTTTATACCACCCTCACCATCCCTCCTAATTCAACAACAAAACTCCAGTATACGCTTCGCGCATTATCATACACAAATGCGAGTTGGGGTGCATCTTACACCTATACTGCTTCAAGTGGTGAAAAAAATGGGACAGTCCCAAAACTTTCCATCCAAGTAAGACCTGCGATTGATTTCAAAGAATATATTTCAAAAACCACCAGTACAAACCTTGAAAACAGCGATAATACAACCTATCGACTAACCATCACGAATAATGACGTATTCAATAGTGCATATGAACACATTATACTCGATAGCGGAGCACTTCAGATTCTTAGTGTCGAAAGATTAGGAAAAATCGATAGTTCAATATATGAGTATACCGGAGTAATTCCTCCAAAAACAACAGTGAACCATACACTCATCTTCACATCAGCATATACCGGATTATTCCACTTGCGATTAAATGCGAGTGTTGATGTTGCAGACCAAAAAAAGGTATTTCTTAGCGAAAAAAATTATACCGTAAAAGTTTCAGGGATTACACCAAAACTTCTTTTGAGTACCACAACCGCAAAACCAGGAGATCAGGTACTTGCAACTGTTGTTATTGAGAATTCAGATACAAAAAATTCGTATCATGATATTACCGGCGTAATCCACTTTTTTGGTGATGAACCATTCAGTGCCACGACTATTCTTCAATCTGAAAATCGTACAGTTGCAACGCGATTAATCACTATCCCTCAAACAAATCAAACAACATGGGTCGTGACTCTCGACGGGACTTATCGTACGGTAAGCGGACAAGTATTCCCATTCAAAACAAATGCCACCATAAAACTCTTTGTGCCCATTGTAACCAGTGCAAATACGACGATCATTACATCAAACAACAATATATCATCGCGGCCCATAAATACTACAACGAATACTTCTCGCCCTTCTTCATCAAATGCTTCAACTCCGACAATTGCGCACAATACTCCGGCAATCATCCCTCCTGAAGAAAAAAAGGGTATCTTGAAAATATTTTCAGAAATCGGAGATTTCTTTAGTAGACTATTTGGAGGAGCATCATACGATACTTAACGTTGTGTTGCCATCGATTCGCATACCGCAGATCCATCTTAAGGAAAAGTTCTCTCTTGCAACAACGAAATTTGCAAAATTTCGAGTGTTCAAAAAAGTACTTTTTTGACACAAAGGAAATCTTGCACGCGCACGCTCTTCGCTTCAGCTCGTGAGCAAGCGTGCAGATTTCCGTGTGATCAAGAACTGCACGCTGTGGACTTTAGTCCGCTGTTCTTGACATATCCGAACTATTCAGGAAATATTAATCAGTAATGCTCATATTTTGATGGCAACACATCTATCAGATACACCAGCCTCTTACGCCATAACATTTATAAAAATATGCTTCTTTGCAAGATATAAGGGGGATTATGGCAGAAAATATCAATATTACTTACGACATATTGTTTGATATCTTGCGTAGTGAGAAATCACGCGAAGAACTCCAATTACTCGATGAACACTTCTATACGCATGTCGCCGAGTATATCAAAGAAAAAGAGGTTGTACTTCTCCATTCGCAAACACCTGTTGCAGAACGGGAATTAACAAGAATACAGCTCGGTAATGTGCGAAAACTCCTTCAGGAACTCTATGATCGTCGGGAAAGAAAGATCATTACCCTTGCATTATATAAGACAAAAACACATCATGATGTCATTCAAACCAATCATTTACTCCTTGAAGAAAAAGGATTCTTTGAATCTATGAATGCGCTTTTTGCAGAGTTTCATCAGACAGTCTTTGACCAGATAACACTCGGTAAAGCGCCAATTCACGTTGCGTTCGAACATGTTTCACCTACCTCTGGGCAAACAGCGCTGCCTACTGTAATCCCTGATGATGATTCTGCGATTATCTCAATCCGATTCATCAAACCAGTACCTAAATTTTTAGGTCCAGAACTCGAATCATATGGTCCATTTGAGCCTGAAGATATCGCTTCACTCCCTTCTCGAATTGCGCAAATTCTACTTGGAAAAGGACGCGCAGAACGCATCGCGATATAATCTTATAACCCGAGAAGGGGTATTAATTCTCAGAAAATTCTTGCATAGGATGTATATTTTTTTGGCGTAAACCCTGCATAATCGGTCTATGTATTCTTTGACCATAGACATCCTGCTTATGGGTATAGAGATACCACGCCATGAGTGGACCAACCGAATAATTAATCGCATGCAATGCATTTTTGATAAGGTGTTTAATGGCATAATGATTTTTCAAATTGCCATAACTGACCCGGGATGCAAGACGATCGAGCGGTTTGATTCCTGATGCCATAGAGAACTTTTTTTCCTGCATTTCCCGGCTGTTTGCACTAAATATTTGGCTAATAATTTCTGAAGCTTCACGAACAACCATAAGTGCAGTTAAATCTTTTCGTACAATATACATTTTTCGTTGAATAATATTGTTCCAACATTCATCAAATGTCTTACCGGGTGCGAGTACATATGCTAATCCAGGATTTCCCGTATGCGTATCCGTACTTGCAACAATTCCTTTACCCAGTTTTTCAGCAATATTCATGGTGAGATTATTAAGGATAAGGGAACGATTTGAGTTGATTTCGAGGATATCAAAATAATGCCGTGCAAGAAGGGGAACTGCCCTCCAATTCAATTTTTCATGATTCTCATGCCAGAATGGATGATTATACGTCCATTTCAATTGTTCATCGCGAAGATAATTGATGAATGCATCAATATCCTCTTCTTTTTGTGCAATGTGTTCAAGAATACGAAATTGTTTCATGTTCAAGCCAAACACATTGACATGGAGTGTGTGTATTTTTCCAATTCCAGAAATTTTTCTTGCATGAACAGGTTTAATGCGAATTTCGACTGCAGGAATAATATCGCGATGGAGTCTTTTACTGCGTAAATACCGGTAACCATCCATGGTGTCGTGATCAGTAATGACTGGAATTAGCCCTTTGGATCGCTCTGCGTTCGTAACTACTTCTGGGCTTGTTTTTTTTACACTTGCAACATCATATGAATAGGATGTATGGGCGTGTGTGTCGATTGCAAGAAATCCTTGTGCACGTAGTTTTTGCGCGAATCTTTCGCTCACCATTCGTTTACGATAAATACCCATAATTTCATGCGCGCGATGCTTTTTAAATACTTTATGCAAAATGCGGCCCTGTAGAAAATGTTAGTCGCCTTAAGATGAGCAGATGCAAAATACCATTCTAAAAATGTTTACAGAATTCCAAATGGTAAACATTTTCTTCAAAAAACATTAAGAATGCGAATGGCGACTACAAACGAAGTGAGAATTTCTACAGAGCCGCAAAATGCCGTACTAAAGCATCATCTGTACGTCGATGATGTAACTACGCGTCCCCAATAGTATATCACAATATTTATAAATAGCCCATAATTTCTTTGAATACGAGTTCGATACTGATTTAATACGCGTTTGATACTGAGTTAATACTATTTGATACTCATTTGAGGCTATACGATGAAGATCCCAAAGACATTAAAAAGGCATTGTCCTAAATGTAACAAGCATACCGAGCATACGGTTAGTCAAGCAAAAAAGAAGGGTCAAGGTTCTGTACATACACAAAGCAGATCATCTTATTCACGACTACGAAAACGCGGTTCATGGCGTGGATTTGGAAACAAAGGAAGATTTTCCCGTCCACCAATCGGTTCACGTAAAATGTCAGGAAAAAAACTTACGAAGAAAACAGATTTGAGATATACGTGTAAGGTTTGCGGAAAACAACATTCACAACGAACAGGTATGCGTGCAAAGAAAGTAGAGTTAATATAGATACTGTTGACTTTATGTAATAGCAAATTGCAAAAATAATGGAACTTTTACTTGCAATTTACTATTCTAGCAAATCTCGCGAGATGTTCCATTATTAACGAGATTTGCTATAACATTGGACCCAAACAACAGTGAATCTAAATAAAATTAAATTTGAGGTACTAACCCATGGTCACTAAAATTCGAGAGCCTGTTTCAAAATTCATCAAAGTGCGATGCCCTAAATGTAAGAATGAACAAATCATTTTTGGCAAGGCAGTAACACAGATTAATTGCCTTGTGTGTGGACGAAATCTTGCAGGACCAAGCGGCGGCAAAGCAAAAATCAAAGCGCGTGTCCTTGAAGTTCTCGAATAAGGTTTTAGGAAAAAATGTGGATACAACGAACAACATTTCCCGAAGAAGGAGACCTCGTACTCTGTACAGTCACTAATATCCAGCACAATTCTGTTTTTGTTACAATCCATGAATATAATCGTCAGGGAATGATCCCTATTTCTGAAATTGCACCAGGACGTATACGAAATATCCGTGATTATGTTATTGAAGGAAAAATTGTTACCTGCAAAATATTGAACGTGAATGCAGAACGTGGGTATATTGATCTTTCACTTCGACGAGTAAGTGAAAGCCAACGTCGGCAAAAAGGTGATGAAGTCAAGCAAGAATTACGTGCAGAAAAAATTGTCGAACTAACAGCACATGCACTTAAAATTGACCCAAAACAATTATACGCGAAATTGACTACGAAATTGCTTAAATCCTATTTTTATATGTATCAAGCATTCGATGATGTTCTCGCAGAAACCATTAATTTGAAAGATTTTGTGAGTAAAGAAGAGGCAGAGATGCTTCTTAAGCAGATTAAGGACAAAATAAAACCAAAAGAACTCATTGTTGCAGGTGATGTGGCTATCACTATTTGGGAAGAGGGCGGTCTTGAAATTGTTCGCGCAACACTGCTCAATGCAAAAAAGGTTTCTGATAAACTTAAAATAATCTATCTTGGCGGCGGAAAATATCGCCTCATCATCAAAGGGATTGATTATAAAGAGATTGAAAAAATCCTTAAAGATGCCTCTGAAGTCATTCTCACCCAGATCAAGAAAGCAAAGGGCAAAGCAGAGTATGAGCGCGTGAAAAATATTTCGCTTGAACATGCAAATGCATAATGCAGATATTAGGAGTATTTACATAATTATACAAGCATCACTCTCCATCGCAAGAGATTTCCAATGAAACATATTCTTAAATGTAAACACTGTGGATTGTATGGTTTACACGAATTATGTAGTTGTGGAAATACGCGTATTGAACCAAAACCTCCGCGGTATAGTCCTGAAGATAGATACGGTGCGTATCGCAGAAAGGCAAAGGTGCAAGAACAACTATCTGCGGGGACAAGATGAAAAAAAAATTTTCTAAAAAAAATCCTCTCGAAAAAACAACACGATTTACTGATTGGACAATCACTGTCCATGCAACACCATCTATAAAAAATCCTCTGCTTATTGAAGGAATGCCCGGAATCGGTAATGTCGGAAAAATTGTTATGGATATCTTAATCGAAGAATTACATGCAGTGCGTCTCATGACATTTTTTTCACGAACGCTTCCAAATACCGTCTATGTCAATGAAGAGAATCTTGTCGATCTTCCTACTATTGCGCTGTATTGGAAACGTATCAATACGAAAGATTATCTGTTCCTCACAGGCGACGTACAACCAACAACTGAAAAATCCTCCTATGAATTATCTGAACTCATCCTTGACGTCTATACAGAACTTTGCGGCACTACATCCGGACGCGGAATAATTACTCTTGGGGGGATTGGTCTTTCAACAGTTCCTGAAGAACCAAAAATATATCTTACAGGAAATAGCACATTATTTTTGTCTACACTATCAAAAGAATTGAAACAAAAGAAACTTAGTCATGAAACGAGCATCTATGGTATTGTCGGGCCAATTATGGGAGTATCTGGCCTCTTACTTGGGCTTGCACGTCAACGAAAGATTCTTGCAGCATCATTTTTAGCAGAGACATTCGGCCATCCTGTTTATGTCGGGCTCAAGGGTGCCAGGGCGATTCTGTATCTTCTTAATGTACAGTATGTCTTTGGAATTAAACTTGAGCGACTTGATAAGGAAATAGTAAATATTGATAATCAAATAAAAGGGATTACCCGGGCTGGTGATTCTAAAACACCTCTGAAATATAGAAAATTTTCAGAGACAAATTATATAGGTTAATCTATGATTACCAACGCAAAAACTCGTGCCATTATTGCGAAAAACAGTATTTCTTGCAAGAATATATTTTCGAAAGCCACAGGCCTGATGTTTCGAACAAAAGTCGCAGTGCACAACACCGGATGGATATTCGATTTTTCAAAACCTGCCACGGTCTCAATAACTATGTGGTTTGTATTCTATCCTATTGACATCCTGTTTCTCGATTCACAAAAAAAAATCATTGAAATTGCTCCGGGACTTAAACCATTTACGAATTATTCTGCAAAAAAACCTGCGCACTATTTTATCGAGTTACAGGCAGGAACTGTTAAAAAAAAGCATATACGCCTCGGCCAAACACTCAAATTCTAGAGAGGCCCAGGTGCAACAGTATTTTCTTTTAGTATCCTATTTCGACTATTTTTCTAGGCGGCAATAAATCGAAATATTTATAAACCTGTTCGTGCAGGAATGAGGATAGTATCTCTTTGAGGTGATTTTACAATGAAAAAAGGTCAGGCAGCTTTAGAATTTTTAATGACATACGGTTGGGCAATCCTAGTTGTCCTTGCAGCAATTGCCGCACTCGCATATTTCGGGGTATTAAACCCGAGTAAATTTACTCCAGACACCTGCATTGCTTCTTCAGGAATGGGTTGTTTAGGAAAACCAATTATTGGAGCCAGTTCAGTTCTGCTTTCTATTGGAAGCGGTTTAGGCTACGATGTAGACATTGATCCTACGAAAATGAGCGATACGTTTAGTGGTTGTTCACGACTCATTTGCGATTTAGGAAATATCACGTCTTGTGTTTCATCAGGTTCTAAATCGTTGAAAGATGGTCAAGGATTGACTATACAACTTACGGGTTGCACATTTAGTGCGAATGCAAACATTGTCAAAGGAGAGATTCAATTGAATTATACCAACCCTCAAAGTAAATTGACTGAAAAAATTATTATCGGTATTACGGGTAAGCAATAATTTTTTTTATTCCTTTCTTTTTTATTTTTTATAATAATTTAAGGGTGGTTTTATGGCGAAATCTGGATTAAGCATCGCAGCACTTATACTCGGCATTGTTGCCTTATTGTTTTCTTGGACATTAATTCTTGGATTGATTTGTGGGATTCTTGCAATAATTTTTGGGATTATCGTATTAGTGGGTATCAAAAATAATCCGAAATTAGTAGAAGGGAAGACTTTCGCCATTATTGGACTTGTTTTAGGGATTATTGCACTAGTTCTATCATTTGTCTTTATTATTCCATTAATCGCATACTTTGGTGTATTAAATCCTGCTAAATTTACTCCCGATATGTGTGTCGCTTCTTCTGGTGCTGATTGTTTAAGTAAACCTCTTATTGGAACTAATTCAGTCATGCTCTCGGTTGGAAGTGGTTTAGGTTATGATGTTACGATAGACACTTCTGGAATATCAAATAGTTTAGGTTGCGTTACTTACGAGGCTTGTGACCTCGGTGGTACAGATTGTAGCGTAAGTAAAACGCTTAAAGACAGTGAGGGCATAACTATTAAATTATCTGAATGTACATTCCCTTTAAATCCTTCAAATGCGAATGTTATTAGGGGAGAAATAAAATTAAACTATACTAATCCACAAAGCAAGCTTAGTGAAAATATTATTATTGGTATTACTGGTAAAAAAGGATAAATTTTTAATACATTTCTTTTTATACCCTTTATTGATGAGTATATTTTGCGCTCATAGTACTATTAAGTAAATTATTTTGAGGTGGATTCATATGAAGATTACAAAACTATTTGCACGGCAAGTATTTGATTCGCGGGGGAATCCCACAATTGAAGTTGAGGCATGGTGTAATCATGTACGTGCACTTGCGATTGTTCCATCAGGTGCAAGTACCGGCAAATATGAAGCCCTCGAATTACGTGACAAAAAAAAAGAGTATGATGGTAAGGGTGTTTCTAAAGCTGTTGAAAACGTGAATAAAATTATCGCGAAAAAATTAGTTGGTACAGAATTTTTAGATCAAAAAGCTATTGATACATTTCTTTTACAACTTGATGGCACAAAAAATAAGAGTAAACTTGGTGCAAACGCGATTCTCGGAGTAAGCATGGCAGCAGTTCGGCTTGGCGCTAAACTTCGTCATGAAGAATTGTATGTTTATCTTGCAAGTATTGCAGGAACTCCTCAGAAAAATATTCGAATGCCGGTACCATTCTCTAATATTATTAATGGTGGAAAACATGCCGGTTCGAGCCTTCGTATGCAAGAATTTATGATTGCACCTGTTGGCGCAAAAAATTTTGTACAAGCAGTGCAGATGTGTTCTGAAACCTATCATGTACTTAAAAAACTTCTTGAAGAAAAATATGGGAAGTCTGCAACAAATGTTGGTGATGAAGGAGGATTTGCGCCACAAATGGCAACGCCTGAACAAGCGCTTGATCTTATTACACAAGCAATTGCGAAAGCAGGATACAAAGGCAAAGTAAAGATTGCGATGGATCCCGCTGCATCTGAATTTTATGATGAAAAAGAGGGTTATTATGTGATGGATAGAAAATATTCAAAGCAAGAAATGATTGATTATTATGTGCGACTCCTTAAAACATATCCTATTGTATCAATAGAAGATGCTTTTGATCAAGATGATTTCGAATCATTTGCAACACTTACTGCAATCGCGACAAAAATGGAGGTTCGAATCATTGGGGATGATTTGACTGTTTCTAATGTTGAGCGTATACAAATGGCTATTACTAGAAAATTATGTACTGCGCTTCTCTTAAAAGTGAATCAGATTGGAACTGTTACTGAGGCTATTGAGGCTGCCAAACTTGCAGTAAGTGCGGGTTGGAGTGTCATGGTGAGCCATCGAAGTGGGGAAACCGAGGATACGTTTATTGCGGATTTAGCAGTCGCCCTTGGTTGCGGTCAAATTAAACTTGGTGCGCCTTGTAGAACTGATAGGGTTTGTAAGTATAATCGCTTACTCCGAATCAGCGAGAGTAAAATCCCTTATGAGTGGTAACAAAGACGCTTTTTTGGCCTGTTATTTTTAAATTATCGACGATAAAAAACTATCGAAACATTTATAAACCCTTCTGCCCCAGAATAGTTATTGGGGGCTTTTTAGAATCTCTAAAAAAGAGGTTTATTCATACGGTTTTGCGTGAAAAGCGATTGTGTTATTTATACAATCTTGTAAATGAGCGATGACGACAGCAAAAACCGTTTAATCATATGATGATGAACGGGAAGGCAACGCTATCTCCGAAGTTTATAGGGAGATAGTCATAGGAGAATAGTATTAAATAGATGAAACCTACAAAAAAAAGTTCAAGTGGAGCAAAAAAATCCGCGAATACAGTAGCAAAAGCAATATCTAAAAATTCATCAAAAAGCGCAAGTGTAAAAAATGTGGAAAATATTCAAAAAACAGGAAAACCATTCCCGAAAACATCTGCCAATCAAAAAGATGCAGCACCAAAAGTGAAATTCCAAAAAATTTCTGAAGAACGCAGAAAACTTATTGAAGAAGTCGTCAAAGAACTGGTGAGTGAAGATGCACTTCCCATTGTCTATTATCTTATCGGAAGAACTAAGGTTTCAGAATTCGTTATCGCCCAGGATCTTGATCTCGAAATTCATAAGGCAAGAAATCTCCTCTATAAGCTTTTTGAACAAAATATTCTCTCATTTATCAGAAAAAAAGATAAAATTAAAGGATGGTATATCTGTTATTGGGATTTTAATGAACGATCACTTCTCTTTTTAAACGAAAAAATTAATGTTGCAAGACTCTCAAAACTTAGAGAACGGCTTGAAAAAGAATCATCATCAACATTCTATATGTGTAAGACTGCATGCACCCGCATGGATTTCGAACGTGCGATGGAATTTAACTTTAAATGCCCTGAATGCGGGGAACTTATGGATGAACAGAATAATGTTCGAACCATTGAATTCCTTCAAGAACGAATCAAAGAACTCGGTAAAGAAACTAACGCGAGATAAATGCGAGATACTAACGAAATAACTTACGAGATAATGCTAATTTCAGGATTCACATGGAGATTCTTCCCTCAATCATTGCTGACGACCTCTTCATTTATCTTCAACAGTACCACACATTTATTATTTCAGATACGCATATCGGATTTGAAGATACACTCCATAAAAAAGGATATCTCATCCCCCAATTTGCATTTACTGATTTTCTCGTGAGACTCGAACGATCATTACGAAAATTCCAAGTGCAAGGCCTAACTCACATCATTATTAATGGCGATCTTGTCCATGATTTTGCGAAGATATCAAAATCAGTGAGGTTACAGCTTTTGAAATTCTTTTCAATACTTCGAAAATATGGAACCATTACTATTATTACCGGAAATCACGATTCCATTATCTCTTCTCTTATTGATGATATCCCTGTGGTTTCAGAATATATATGCAAAGATATATTGATCACTCATGGAGATACATTGCCGACTTCACAACAGATGAAACAGAGTAAAATCATCATTATTGGCCATGAACATCCTGCAATATCTTTACAATCAGGGGCGAGAATTGAACAGTATAAATGTTTTTTAGTCGGCACCTATAAAAAAAAGCCGCTCATTGTGATGCCGTCATGCAATCTGGTATCGCAGGGAACAGATGTTTTGCAAGGAAGATTCTTAAGCCCATATCTTCCATCGTTACACGCTATCAGCAACTTTGAAGTATATATCTCTGCAGATAAAATCTATGATTTCGGGAAAATAAAAGATTTGCAACCATAATATCCATTATATACCATTTCTTTCTTAGGAATCTTCTTAAGAATTATTCGCATGCATATCATCAGCATCTTCAGATATTTGATGACGATAATTAGTATTGAGATGTATAAGCGCACTATAACTCTTCGGAAGATAATGTTTAATTGCAGCAGTAAGACCATTCACTTTAGTTGAACATTCAGGATTATCGATTTGGCGCGGGTCCCCAAGCACCACAACTTTACAGTTTTCTCCTACGCGTTGAAAAATAGTCTTCATTTCATAAGGTGTTAAGTTCTGCCCTTCATCAACAATAATAATCGAGTCTCGAATAGATGCTCCTCTCATAAATCCGGTATGGACCAAGTCAACAAGTTTATTATCTGCGGGCAAATGTGCATGTTCTCCGATTTTTTTGTTTGTAAGATCAATACTTCGTTTAGGCCAATTTCGAGTTTCATATTTAGGATTTTTAAATATTTCTTCAAATGCGATATTATTAAGAATCGTTTCTTCATGTGCATTGATATATGGTCTAAGATGAGGTTCTAATTTCTCATACAAATCGCCCGGTAAAAAACCCGTATTTCTCCGTTCACCACCAAGAATATCAATGGGTTTTATGAGAATTGCCTGTTTATAAAATCCGCCTTTTTTTTTCGGATCAAGTCCGCGTAATTGACGGATGTCCGCATCATACCATAATAATGAATCCATTGCCCATGCATATGCCAGTAGTGTTTTTCCTGATCCTGCGGTTCCTGTAACAAATACTAACGATTTATCCTGGGGGACAAGAAAATGCTGCAAGGTGATATATTGTTCCATATCACGCGGTGTAATGCCGAGAATGCCTTCATTTTTTAATTCATGTTTCCCTATCCTGAGTTTTTTGTGGTATTCATCATCTTTCAACAATTCAACATGCATATTGGTATTTTTAACTATGCGCGAACGAGTGTTATTGTACTTCAAATCACCTTTAACGATTGCAAATAATTCGGTTTTATCTTCGTTAAATCGAATACATTGGTTCATAAATAACGGTTGTTCTTCGGATTTACCAAGAATCTCGTTTACACGTTCTACAGTTAATGATCTGTTCGTTTGATATAATTCTGAGAGTAATTGTTGCGTGCCATCAATAACTCCTTCATGGACAATAGTATCATCTACTTGTAAAAATTTTGGTTGTTCGATAGTTGCTGATCCGTCTTTATATCTAATATGTTCTTTATCTTTTCCTGAAATAAGAATAATTTTTTTATTTTTACTTTCCGCAAATTGAGCAATTCTTTTTTCTAGGTTTTCCATAGAAAAATTTTCTTTTGCAAATTCTCTTTCTCGACTAATAGCAACATCAAGACCTTCTGAAATATGATATATTGTTGTTTTATCATTATTCGCTTTTTTGCTTTTTCTTGGATTTGTAATTCCATTAATGGTTCGTAATGCATCGATAGCACCGGTACTATTTCGCTGTGCAAGATCATCTAATTGTTCAATATATGCATAGGGAATGACGACAAGGTTTTTCTCTGGACCTTGTGTTCGTGAAAGAAATTTAAACACTTCGGGTCCGCCCTGTATGTAGGTGTCGGCAAACGGAATAAATATTTCATGGTACTGCTCTTTGTTGATGGTTGTCATATTGTTCACTTATATTCAAATTTTTTTGTCGTCACTAGGCATTTCTCTATAGATAGATAATCCTGCGTGAGAATGTCATATGGCCGGAAAAACGATTTTTTAATTCTTACTTCTTCAACGAGTGTATTGCCTTTTTTTCTTATGGTATCACGGATATTTCTTTTTTCATTCAGCGATTCCATGATATTTTTTAATAATACACTTTGCTGCTGTTCAATCGATCTCTTATCGTATATTTGTTGAATTCGGCTTTCGATTGATGCAGCAGTGTGATATACTGTTTGAGTTGCATCCGCAGTATGGTCTAGTTCATTAATTATTTCATTCATAAACCGATAGATTCCTCTTACCTCTTGAAATTTTATTTCTTCAATTGCTTGAGGATTAAGTGTGCGCCTTTTTATTTGTGCAGAACCAATTTCTGTAGAAAAATCAATGAGTCCGCCGATTACGCTAAATCCTGTAAGTGTATGTGTGTCGTGTTCATTATTGAGATATGCTTGAAATTTTTTAATAAGAAAATATAACTGCTTTTCGTCTGTCTTTAACTGATTAGTATACCCCACAGTATATGAAATGAAGAACTCATATATATTTGTTTCTATTTGAAAATAGTCATTCAACTAGTGGTTTTACTTTCAATTTCTCGACTGTTGTCTTTTCAGAAATAATAGCAGAATTTCCTGTAGGATCTTCAATGATGAGTTTTTGTTTTTCCTGGCCCCAAATGACGCGATGCAATTTCTTTATCATGTTCTTTGCTTTTTTTCGTGATTCATCGTCTTCTTCTTCATTATCGCGGATTTGTTCAATTTGTTTAATCATGCGCTGTAAAATTCCCTCAATGTTCGTCACATATCCATTACTTGCCGGGCCCGGACTAATATCGCCGATGTGGGGGAGTCTTATTGTTGCAAAACTCGATTTAACAATACGAATAGACATATCCTTATCAGAATCAATATCTATCGTATATTTGCAGGGGTCTTGCGCTTGTTCACGTTCAATATCTGCTTTATGATACCCGCAACTACTACAATCCATGCTGAATAAGAAACACGTTCCAAAATAGGGTATTTCTTTTCGCATATCCATGAGTGTTAATGTTTTATTATTACAGAAAGGGCATAATTCTCCATCAAGAATTTCTTCTGGTTGCGCGTGCGATTCTTTTTTTCCTGCTCTTACGCTTTCTTTTGCTTTTACCATGTACTTTTTATGGTACTGATTATTTATATATGTTGTGGTGGTGTAAACTATATTCCTCATTGCATAGCTTTGCGCAGCAGAATATACTACGGGTAGTTCATGAATGGTTTTCGTATAACAATACAATAATAGCAAATTGCAAAAATAATGGAGCTTTTACTTGCAATTTGCTATTCTAGCAAATCTCGCTAGATGTTCCATTATTAATGAGATTTGCTATAAGAAAAAGAAAATAAGAAAAAATTTTATTCTTCGTCGTTTTTAATCTCTGCAGTCGATCCTTTTGCGCGATAAATTTGGGCAAAACTTGGTGTAATAACAATATAGTCATCACTAAACCCTGCAATATCGCCTTCAATAGCGTCTGTTGTCTTCTTAAGCTTGTTAATTGCACGCTTAAGTTCGATGAGATCTTTTTCTTTTAATGGCCTGATATTGACCAAACAGATAGTGTTTCCTTCACGAAGCGAATCGAGAATTGGTTTAATATCTGTAAAATCTTCAAGCACGAATGGTTTAACAATGATTTTTTGACCTGCTTCTGATCCGCGGCCAGTGTCGAGCTCAACATATTCTTCATTATCTTCAACCATATCGTCATCATCATATTCTTTCCTTTTTAATGAACCTTTTATCTTAGAAAAAAAGCCTGCCATTTCCATCTCCTCCATATTGTATAATAAATGTGCTTTATACTATCCTGTTTTTTAGGATTATTTAAATATTTGTATTTTTGGGCTAATGCTATATATAAATTTTATGTTTTTTCTCTCATACGTAGATAAGACACCAGTAATATTGACTGTTTACTGTTCGAGCGCTTCTGCGCAGCCATACAGTGCAATTTTTTCGTCCGTAAGAATAAAAATATGAACTTGTTCAAGAAGTGTTCTGAGTGGTGTTCTCTCGTGTACTGCAAAGTTTTCTATAAATGCATCTTGGAGGAGTGGGGCAATTTTTGGGCTAATCCCTCCTGCAAGAATGAGTGTTGTTGCAGCAGTTGAGAGTGTAAGGATACGTGCATGACGCGCATATATTGCAATAAATAGTGCCATACTTTTTATTGCTGCAGGGTCTTTTCCAACAAGCGCTGCTTTTGTGACAAATGCTGCACGTTCAGAAGCACGAATATGCTTCATTTTTCGGGTGTTTCGTGAAAAAAATTCATAGAGCCGAACAATACCCTCCCCGGAAAGGATACTTTCTGCTTCGAATGGGATTTTGCGTTTCTTTAAGAAGAATGCAAGTTTTGATTCAAGAGGATTTGTGGGGTCAAGTGCTAGATCTGCATGCCCTCCTTCAGAGGGGATTGGAATACTGCGCCCTTGTTCATAGATAAGTGTTGTCATACCAAGACCTGTTCCTGCGCCGATTATCGCTATGGTCCCCGTGAGCCAACCATTTTCAGTAATAGGGATAGTTTGTGATTCGTGTAATTGTGACATACCAAATCCTATTGCTTCAAAATCATTAAGGAGGATAACACGTGAAATCCCTGTTTTTTCCTTTATTTCTTGTGTATCAACACTCCATGAACCATTTGTTCCAGTACATGATGTGCGATTATTTTGAAGAGGCCCTGCGCATGCAAGCGCAATAGCATTCACGCGAATTTTTTGTTGTAAGAGAAATTCTTGGATTGTCGTTGCAATATTAGGACAATCTGTAGTATGATATGTTTGTAATGCGCGCAGTGTATATCTTTTATTTTGTGATTCCACAATGGCAAGGCGGATATTGGTGCCGCCGATATCTGCGGTCAAATATTTTTTATTGGAAAACATAGCGCACCTTTTTTATATGTTGTTATTTTATATTGTACTTTTTATTTATGTTTTTAAATCTTTTTCTTTGTTACACGAATGGCCCCATCTCTTTTTTGAAGCGTTCAATAATATCTACAGGAGTAGGATCTGTTGCATAGTTCAATGCAAGAAAATAGGACACAAAATCTCCGACATAAATACCTGTAAATAACTGCGTAAGTCGATGCTGCCCACTGATATTGATTTCAGTTATTTCTAATTTGCCGGTTGTCATTTCTTTGATGAATTTTTTAGTGATTGTCATACGCTTTTGGATGCGTTTATGATCATCATCGTCATGCAGTAGGATGAGGTGCGCCTTCACGTCTTGATTGGCGTAATTCTTGTATCCCATAAATTCGTTATGATTCAATTCAGGAAATTTATTTGCAAACGCCATAATTTTTGCATTCTCATTGAGTTCACACTTCCATCGATAGGCAATACTCCAATTCCTTTCTGAAGCATAAATAATAGGGATGGTATTTATGAGTTTTTTTGCAATACCATCGGCAGTTTTTTCGTATGAGACATGATTTTTTTTGAGTGATTCAATGGTTTTATCCACCTCATCACTCTTACTCGTAATGATTTTAGAATTCTCAAGAACCCTAATCATCGGAAAAAAGAGGTAACTAATGGCATTACGCGGTTGCAATCCTTTAGGGATGAGGATGAAGGGGGCCTTATCACGCACAGCATTTTCTTGGAGTTTTCCACCAGAAGCAATGACAACAATATTCAGTTTTTGTTTTATTGCTTCACGATAGCACGAGACGCTTTCTTCAGTATTTCCTGAGTATGATGCGATAAAGAGGAGTGAATTTTTCGTGCATGATGCGGGGATATGATAATTTTGAGTAGCGACTATCGGAATGCGTAATTCAAGATAGTTTTGAAGTAGAAGCCCACTAATTGAGGACCCCCCCATACCGCAAACAATGATCTGATCGACATTTCCACTCACACGAACGGTTGTCGGTATTGCATAGGCTTGTCGTATCTGTTCAGGCATCGCGGTAAGGACACTATGCATATCCTCTTTGTCATAGATGTGTTTAAGCATATTGTCATGACTGCATCTCAATTATATAAATATGCGTTATTATTCGAGAGTAAATTCATCAGCGTATTTGTCTCGAGCGCCGTTCGTATACTATTCTATGTTTTTAAGAAAAATCGTACCATTTGTCAAAAAAACCGAAGATTTTTAGGAAATTAAGCAAAGTGTCGCTTATAGCAAATAACATTAATATTCGGATACTGCGATGTTATTTACTATAATTCAATTCTGTCCGATTTTTAAGTACATTTATCGAAGATACTCACATGTCAGAAATCATAGATTTCTGATCATGATCAAGACATAGTCTTGACACATTGGCGCTCAAGACATTTTCACCGAACCCTTTTAAATGCGGCTCCTTTCAAAAAGTCCTTGAAAACAAAAAATTATGTTGTGGGCTATTGCCCTACAATATAATTCTGCGCGTTGCGCAGATATGTTTACGGAGCTAACGCTAGCTCCGAATTTTGTTTTTATTGC
>JBBAAQ010000012.1:0-47242 GCA_041658255.1 Candidatus Woesearchaeota archaeon | reverse complement strand
CAATAAAAACAAAATTCGGAGCTAGCGTTAGCTCCGTAAACATATCTGCGCAACGCGCAGAATTATATTGTAGGGCAATAGCCCACAACATAATTTTTTGTTTTCAAGGACTTTTTGAAAGGAGCCTATTGCTGTTTTTTCTTTGTTTCTTCAAATCTTTTTTTATCACCACTTTATAATGGCTATCGATAGTAAACTTTATAAATACCTTTTTGTTTATATGCAATGGACGTCGCGTCCAATCCATTATTTTTACTATGTACACATTTGTGGGGGTTTATTTATGAAACGGCAATCACTCTATATATTACTCATTGCGCAAGCATTGCTCGTGCTCTTACTTCTTTTTGCACAAGGAACATCAAAAACAGTAACGCTCATCATCTTTGGCGTACTTGATCTGATACTCATTCTTGCGCTTATCATGCGCAAATGGCTTTATGCAGAAGTCTTCTCATTTACTGCATTCTTTTGTTCACTCTTTTTTATCGCATTCATCATATTTATGCCATCAACAATAACATTACTCTTAGGTATCGCACTCGTATTCCTCTTTTTAGTCGCCGCATTCCTCGACCATATTGAACATCATCAATTCTTTCGGAGAGGCGTAGACGAATATAAATCAATGCCTCATCAAAAAGATGTTCTTGAAACCTATGAAGAATTACATGCAACTCCTGTACATGAAAAAGAAACAATTTCTTCATCACGTGAATGGCACGAGATACCGATAGTGCCTTCAGTTACTTCTGCGACTCCAAAAACATCTGCAACACCGCTCTCAAGTCGTGTGCGTGCAAAAACAGTCGATCATCCCGGCCTTGAAGAATATGATGTGCACGAACTGGAACGGCAAGCAATGGAACTTGAACGTGTAGATCAGCAAATTCGCGATTTTCAAAAAGCAATGCATGAACTTTCAGTTAATAAACAACAGCAAACAAAACAAAAATCTGTTATACAACCCGCTGTTCCCGCAAAAAAAACTGATGATAAAAAAACCGCTACACGCGCAGTTGCGTATGAACTTACCCGTGAAGCTCTCGCATTAAAGAATGCGCAATCAACAATCGACAACGTACGTGCAGATCAGAAAAAAACACAGGTAAATGAAATTGTAAAAGAAGCTGCAACACTTCGTCAAGCGCAAGAAGATATTACGAAAATACGCAAGATGCAATCTGCACTTGAATTACAGCGTGAAGCGCAGACACTCGAAAAGGCGCAACATGATGTTCAGGAGTTACAGCAACGTGCAAAGACTACAAAGATCGTAAAGGAAGCAAAACAACTCGAACAAGTACAACGCACTATCAATGCAGTAAAGAAAAATCAGGTACAGGCAAAGACTACAAAGGTTGTAAAAGAAGCAAAACAACTCGCACAGGTACAACGCACCATCAATGCAGTAAAGAAAGATCAGGTGCAATCAAAAAAGAATGCACTCGTGCGTGAAGCAAAAGCCCTTGAACAGATGCAGAAAACAATCAACACACTTGCAAAACAAAAACCTAAAACAAAAACAATAACTAAAGTCATCCGTGCACCATCGAAAAGTCAGCTTGTGGTAACAACTGATACGGGCGATAGTTTCCACGAACCCGGATGCATGACCATCAAGAAAGTACGGAAAAACAGATTAACACTCCATACCTCGCATAAGGATGCACTTAAAAAAGGATTCCGTTCTTGCAAAGTGTGTAGGCCATAGGTGAAATGATGATTACAACAAATATCGATAATAAAAAGGTCTATATTACTGAAGATTTGATTAAACATCTTGTAGTAAAAGAACAGAGACGCCAAAAAACTAAAGCATTTATTCCTGTAACAACTGAAATGATAAATGCATTTTTACTTAAGAATTTTACCCGTTTGTTTAATTATGATGATACTATCTCTATTGTAAAACCTACTTCTCGCCGAGCACAAAATGGTGGGCCAGAAGTTGATGATTATTATACTAAAGAAAAGGAGTTTTTCCATCTTAATTCTTTGATTACTGAATCATTAGTTAAGACTTATCATGTCAATAAGAAAGACAATCTTGAAGATAAAACAATCGGTATGTATACGTTACCCACCGGCAAATGCTCTAAACTGGTTGTTGGCGTGTATGCAAAGAATTAATATTCCCACAATTTCTTTTGTTTCTTCAACTGGTTATAGAGTTTACTCTCTTTAAGGATTCCTGCAATATCATAATGGAATCGTTCGCGCGAAAATGTCATCGCATGCTGCATCATCTCATCCATTGAAGAGAAATAGATCGGTGTACTCATCATTGATTTCTTGCTAGATTCGCGAACAACCCACACTCCCAAGGGCGCCCAATATTCGTCAGTGATGAATCGTAAGGCGAGGATTGCAGACTGTCTTTTCTCTTGTTGTAATCGCTGCAAGATGCTTAACCGTGCAGCATAATATCCTCCGACAGTATCTGTAGCATAATTTTTTCGGCCCCCATACCATTCATGATCTGTCGAATATTCACCGCTTGAAACACTTATTTCGAAGAGTTCATACGACCAAGTTTCGGGAAAACAAAGAATCAGATAATAATTTCCGAGATATCCAGAAAAATATGCGCAGTACTCGCCACTCTTGAAGTCCTTTATTTCTTCAATCAATCCTTTACCTAAGGTATCATCGACTGCAGTAATAGACCAGCGGGTCGGAACAAGTTTCTTATTGCCTTTAAGGCCGAGATTTCCTGTACTAAAGATTTTCGTTAAATAATGTTCATCAAAACCTTTATCAGAAAGTACTTGCAATCCTTCACTTGCCTTCAAATCATCATTCACGATTTTATCAACTTTCTGTGGAATCTTGATATTTTCTGTAGCGCGTGCAAATTCGAGGTTTACCTTCGGACCATGGGGTGCAGCTTCTTGATGGAGTGTTAAACTGAACTGCGGCTTTTTTTCAAGTCTTATTTCAGTATCAACAGGTTCTTTTGCAAGCGAGATCTCCCGTGCAAGTTCAGTATAGCGCTCTTTGAATCCCTTGATTTGCGTCTTAAAATTAGAATTGATTAAATTTGATCTTTTTGTAATGACATCCTCAATCTGATAATTATTATCTGCCCAGAGATGCGGATTATCTGCATCATCTTCCTTAATCATCTCATTCGTGTTTAATAATCCGACATTGATATTCGGGTAGCCGAATCTTCCGACAAAGACATTATAGTTCTCTCCAGAAAATTCTTTTTTTGCCTTTTCATTAAACTCTTGCTGAATCTTAATCTTATCCCGAAGAATACAATAACATTGCCTGTGGATGATTTTGTTTCCGCAACGCGAGCAGATGGTTGGAGTGACGTGCATGAGTTAGAGAAGTGGAAAGGGTTTATATTTTTGATGATGGGTTGACCAGTGCTCTTTTAATCTAAATGTTCTTCATAACTTTTATAAACCATTCCTTAATCCAAGTATATATGCTTACACAACAGGAAATGGATACATTCAAAGACGTATTAGTAACCTGCAAGCGTCCACTCATCTATTTTGATGATGATGCAGACGGTCTTTCATCATTTCTCTTATTCTATCGCTTTCTGAAACGCCATTGCGAGGATGTCAAAGGAATTGTTGTTAAGAGCGCTCCTGAATTGAAGGATGAGATGTTTCTGAGAAAAATAGATGAATTTAGTCCAGATATTGTTATTGTCCTTGATAAACCCATGATGAGCCAGGATTTTATTGATGCCATAAAGGTTCCGGTGTATTGGCTTGATCATCATCCACCACAAACGCAAAAAAATGTTCACTATTTTAATCCGCTCCTCCATTCTGATAAAGATCATGTTCCTGATAATCGTCCTACAACGTATCTTGCGTATCGCATTTTAGGGGATGATGCAAAAGAGGATTTATGGATTGCAATGATTGGGTGCACGGGCGATTGGTTCATCCCCGAATTTGCAAAAGGATTTTCAGAGCAATATCCTTATCTTCTTCCATCTAATCTTAAAATTAGAAATCCGGGGACACTCCTATTTGAAACTGAAATTGGTAAACTCGCGCACATCTTCCAATACACCATGAAAGGATCGATGAAGGATACGATGAGTTGTGTAAAAATCCTTACACGCATCAAAGATCCCTATGAAATCCTTGAAGGAAAAACACCGTCAGGAAAATTCATCCTCAAACATTATCAAACCATTCGCGCAATTTATGAGCGCATCCGTGCTACCGTGAAGGTGACACGTAGTCCACTCATCTCTTTTCTCTATGAGGATCAACATTCAATGACTGGCGAAATTTCTAATGAACTCAATTATTTTTATCCCAAGAAATTTATCCTTATTGCACGTAAAAAAGGCGATCGCATGATGTGTTCACTGCGTGCAGAAAAGTTTATGGTACGCAACATTCTTGAAAAAGCACTTATGGGAATCGATGGCACTGGCGGCGGTCATGAACATGCCTGTGGTGCATCGATTAGTGAAGGTGATTTTGATAAATTCTTAAATGCAATAAAAAAACAGCTCAAGACGAAATAATTAATCACTATTTAGTGGTTAAGAAGAGTAAAGTTTATAAATTGGTGTCGTGTAATTATTTTGTATTGATGATTCGCTAAGAATGTTTTAGGAATGATATATTCAAGAGGTTGTTATGAGTCCGATGCAAGGTGACGAATTATACTATCGATTTCTTACCGATCAGCTGGAGCTCCATAAAACTATTGTGAATGAAAGTATCATTGATGCTCTGAATTCTCCTTCTCCTAAAACTGATATGTGCGTGTTACAAGGAAAAATAATTCACCAAATTTCTGAAGTGATTGATGCTGATGAAATTAAAAAATTTTCAGATAATTTAAATATGTATCTTGGTCTTCGGGAAGAAATCTTACGAGGATACATTACGGATCGCGTTGCCCAGACGAGCGAAAAATATCCTGATTGCGAGATTGAACGTTATATGATTGTTATTGCAAAACATAAATCTACCGGTGCTGTTCTTGCCAAAGAAACGCCTGTTTCTGCATTTGTGTCAGAGGAAACAATGCGTTCAAATATTATTAAGGATTCTACTATTTATTTGCCGCGTGTCAATTCAGATGAACCTGCTTCTCTTGCGGATTTTAATATATTACAATCCGTAAATGCTGTCGCATTTGTTACCTCTAAAAATAAGTCACGAAGATATATTGAACTTGATACTGAACGACGATATGCAAAAGATTACTCTTTGGAATCAGTGTTATGTGGTCTTGCCAATCATTCAGTGTATTTAATTATTAGTCGAGTGAAGACCGATGAACGTGAAGCGCAGAAAGTTACTGATATGGTGATCGGTGTTCGCCCGGATTATCACTATGATGGTATTGCTGAACATATTATTGTAAACAGTTATCGATCGATGTATGATGCTGTTAAAGAAATCCATACTCTTAGTAATAAAGCACCATTTCGGGCTGATTATCGTCCTCAGGGTATTTTGCCTCCCTATCATAACCGTTCTATTATTACAGAGCTTATTAATACAAATTCAACGCTTTCTGAACGTATTTTACGTACAGGTCAAATGACTGATGCTGAACGAAAGCAGTTACTATCCGGGATATGGGTTGATCACTTTCGAAAAAATATGCGTATGGAATCTATAATCCAATTACGTCCGTTCTATGAGTGGTATACTGTCGGGCCTATTGGGCATACTAAAAGTTTTTATGCTCGCCGGTTACGCGAACGGGACGCATCCCATCATAATGTCAAATATGGCTCTATGCGTGTTGATGTCGATCTTATCGCAAAATTTTTGGATGCTCAGTATCGAGATATTTTTTCTTTAACCCCCTTTGAGTAGCTACAAATCGAAACGTTTATATATAAGTTAGTATATTGTTACTATATAGTGATTAAGTTGGGGGATGATGAGTATGCTACAAAAAATGACGCTTATCAAAAGGGTCTATGCAAAAGACGATGTCTCAGATATGACACTTGATGAAGTAGAAGCACTTATTGAAAAAACAGGAATCACTTACGCTGCTGATTATGGATTCAAAGTCCAAGACAGTGTTGATCTTGTGCACAGCGAAAACTGATGCGTAAAGTAAACACAGTATCATAAACACCATATACCCAATACCATTCACTGTACTTTACACTCATATGATCATTCATATGATTTAAGCACGAAGAACTGTTTCCATCAATCACCTCACCCTAAAACACAATCGTGTTCTGTTCTTCGTGCTTTTTTATTTTTATTCTGTATTTGTTGTTATCCTTTCACCATGGCATAATCTTCAAGAACAATGCGATCAAGTTCTTCTAAATTAGTCACTTTATACAATTTTCCATTACCGATCTCGACAATCTTTTGCGCGAGGATGATGCCTTTCTCGTCGAGATTGATTCCGACAAGTGATATGGTGATATGTTCTGAACGCGCCTGTGATACTGCGCGTAATGTTTCATTCTCCGGAACATCACCCTTGGTCGGAAGCGCGTCAGTGAGCAGAATTAAATGTTTCGTATCTTTCTTTGGAAAGAGTTCAATGGATTTTGTAACACTTTTTGCAATATCAGTTTCCATACTTGCGCGGATATCCGCAAGTTTACGGATAATCTGCATGAAATCTGTGGTCGGAGAAATAGCGTCTTTAATATCTGAACCGAATACGACAAGGCCAACACGATTTTTTTCTTCAATTGCTTTGAATGCAAGCGCGATACCTGCTTTTTTTGCAATACGTAATTTATCGCCCTTCATGCTCCCTGAAGCATCGAGTCCATAAATAATGGAGATGCGTCCTTCATGATCGCGCACTGTCGATTTCCAATCAAGTGCTTCAATGGTGGAATGTCCCCGGCGAAGTGCAGTCTTCATGGTTTGCTTCAGTGCAATATCGCGATAATGATCTATCCCTTTCTGGTATGTTTTGTATTCTTTACGATCCCCGGTGTATGCTTTTTTCTTACTCTTCTTCTCGCCAAAACCTTTCGGAATGAGATGATCTAATTCTTCAACATATAATACGAGCGCCCCAAGAGTTAATCCCTTATCGGTGAGTTCTCCTTCTTTATTCAGAAATCCCTCGTCTTTCAAATCATCAACTTTGTCCTGGATACGTTTACCGAGTTCACGCTTGAATTCCGGAATATTAATATTTTTTTCAACATAATTCGGACTATAACCGGTGAGTTCACGGATAATCGTGTCCCCATATAATTTTTTTGCAAGTTTAAAATCTTTGACCATATTTGCAAAGAGTAATTCCGGGGTGAGTGAGCCGATACCTTGCGTTGTAGTCTCTGCAAGTAATTTTCCCTCACTCATCTTTTTATGATCATCTTCAAGAATTGAATGCATGAGTTTTTCTTCATCAGTCTGTTTTGCAAGTTTACCTTTTTTCTCTTTAATCTCCTGCAATTCAGGAATAATGCGCTTTGCATCCTCGTCGTCTTCTACTGGCTCCAGGCTAGGTAGAACCACCCTTGCGGGCTTTATGCTTAGAATATTGTTCTTCAAGATATTGTTCAGTAGTTTCAAGATATTTAATTGAGGGTTTAAGTTTGACGCGATGGCTCAGAACAGAAATCAAGATTTTATGGATATCTTCAGCAGTCACTTCATCACGTTCAGACAACAGAGCATAGGATTGTGCACGTTCATAGACGCCAATACTTGAACGGACCGAGGGCTTCTTTTCAATATTAGGGTCTTGCCGAAGATCTCGGATATATTGGATCATGCTCTCGACAAGTTTTTCAGAAAATTCAATATCATCGATCTTTTTTCCTTTCGTGAGTACAATCTCTTTTTCTAAGTCCAAACTTTCCGGATGATGCATATAGATCATATCGAACCTATCAAGGAATACATCACTGAGTGTTTCAGTACTGCTGTCCTCAGGATTCATGGTCCCGATAAAGATGAATTCTGCGGGAAAATCAACGGTATAACTTCCAATAGTCACTTTTCGTTCTTCAAGAACCTGCAGCAGTGCATTCTGCAATTTTTCTGAACACCGATTGACTTCGTCGAAAAAGAGGATTCCATTATTTGCGCGAAATACTTTTCCTGGACTGAATGCTTCAATACTCAGTGGGCCAAATTGTAATGCTTTACCCGGATCAATGTCTCCGAGAAGATCTTCAGCGGTAAGGTCGGGCGAACCTTGGACGCGAATAAACCGGTCCTCTCCGCGACTCGTGATTGTTTTTATTTTTTCCTTATTCTTCGTCTTTTGGATGCAGGATGGACAGATAGGATGTCCGGCCATACAATTAAACCCGCAATCGCATACTTCAATCTGCGGAAGTATCCGTGTGACATTTTTTGCAAGTGTCGTCTTACCGATACCCGGGCTTCCGACGATGATCATGTGACGATTCATGAGCAATGCGGATTTTAGGTTCTTTTTAACTTCAATCTGCCCTAAAATATCACTGAATGGTTCTTTGATAATCGTGTCATTAAATTCTTGATTGGTCATTTTCATACGTCTCCTCCGAGTCTCTTACGGCGAATAGGACGGATTTTAAAAATGTTGCTTATTTGCGCGCAATCGACCATAAGAAATTAAAATACTGTTTGAAACTCCCGGCAATTATCTTATTTTTAATCACAAACACATATGGTTTTTCTTCCCAAAGAAAGATATAGATATATTCTTGGAAAATGTCAATTGCTGCGGGGCTGATATATCCCTGTGGCATATATTTCACTTCAACAAACTTTTCTTTGGCACGATCTTTACCTAACGAATGTTTCGCGCCTTGATCCATGAGTATTTTAAGTCGCTGCTTCTTTTCCGCACTCTTGAGGTTCATATTTGTGATAAAAGAGCGAAGTGATTTATTTGCATATTGTTGTTCTGAAAACCCTAAGATGCAGATTGTTTCTCCTTTCGGGCAGTCGCTGACTATTTTTTTGAACGCAGTTTTGAATCCGTCGAATCCTTCATAAATTGTCGATGTTGTTTCGTCTTTCTTTTCTATTGCAAAGGTATTGAGGAGCGGCATAATTTTTGCAAGCTTTTCTCGTCGCTCCTCTTCGATGTCAAAGAATTTTGAAGGCTCTACGGCTTCGAAATGTTTGCCATCTTTTTTAACTGTATATCTGACTAGTCCTTGCGAAATGAGCGAATGTAATGATTCGTAGACCCGCGAATTTGTTATTCTTGTTTCTCGGATAATCGGTCCGCTTGTGCATGATCCATACTTGAGTAAAAATAGATATATCGCTGTTTCATTTTTTGTGAGTCCGCTTTGTTCAAGTGTTTTCGTAATTTGTTCATCCATATCCACTCCAGGTATCTGCACTATAAAAATATTACTATTTTTCTCCTTTTTGGGAGAAATAATATTAATGTACCTATACCACTATATAGAAATAACAAAAATGTTTTCAGAACCTGATTTGGAGGTGTGTTATGAATACAGAAAAATCATATATTAATTGGTCTAAGGAAGCAGCTATTGAAAGCAATAATGTGTATCAATTTATTTCTCTATTTGAGAATAAGCTGGTAGAGTTGTTACGTCAAAAGAAATCCTCGCCAGAATCAAAATACTTTTTAGAAACTAGAGGTACTACTCGAACATTGACTATAGATCAATACCTTCTTTTAACATTACAGGATAATGTTAAGGAGAAAGAGCGATATGGCGAATCATTATCTGAAACAAATCTTGATAGTAAAAATCGCTTTACAATTACATTAAACGTGTATAAACATAAACAGGATTTTTCCGACACTTCAAAATCTTATGTGCGTGCTGGTTGGGGCGATGGAGCAACCATAAAAGACGCATATAAGGATTTGTTAAACACCATCCTGTCTAACGATTTTAGCAAGTAAAACTAATTTTTTTGTTTTGTTATATTGTGCTTAATAGTACAATAACTCCTGCGGCAACAATCGGTACGAGTAAATTATCCTCAACACGAACGCCAAATATCTTTAATTCAAGTGATTCAAGTGCAAGACTTATTGCTGCTGCTGCAAATGCTATGGGCCAGCCTACAAAGAACATTGCGCCGATAGTTGCAGCGATGATTCCGGCAATTGTTCCTTCAATCATGCGTGCAGTGTTGAATGGATGTGTTTTCTTTCCATAATGCTTGCCGATGAGAACGCTGAGCGCATCGCCGAGTGTCCAGATCATGAGCGCTGCCATGACAATCTTTTTATCGAAGAACGCAAGCAGGATAGTTGTAGAAAGGAAGATAACGATAATTCCTCGTCCAGGAAATGTTTTTAGATGCTCTTTACGTTCAAACACTTCAAGTGATTGCGATATGAAGGGGATGTGTTTTTTTGTTGAAATGATTGCAATGAAAATACCGGTAAGTGTAATGAGCGCACTCATCCACCACGTGAGAATATTAAATCGGACAAGTACAAGAATCCCGAGACCTAAAAATACGTGGAAGAATTTTCTTCGTATCTCAAACCAATCAATTGCATGATAACGTTTACTCCTCTTATCTTCAACTATCACAAAAATACTGCCGATACTGAATCCGATGATTGCACCTGCAATGACATCGCTCAAGAAATGTACGCCAAGATATATCCTGCTGAATGCGACGAGAATAGCAAGAGTCCACCATAACCCTTTTAATCGTGGATACCGCTTGATAAGAAATGGAAGTGTAAAGAATGCGACTGCACTATGGCCTGAAGGGAATGCACTCGATGAAACAGAGACGATACTTTGAGTATGATACAGTAAAAATGGTCTCAAGCGATCAGTGATTGCTTTAAGTGCATAGACAATCAGTGTACTCGCGACTAATCCATACCAATATTCTTGTACGCGTTTTTTTGTGACGAGAAAAATGAGCGTTAATAGAATTGCAATAACTGCATAAATTTCTGTTTCTCCAAGCCACGTCAGTGCAGTAAAAAATATTGTTGCGATAGGATGTTGAATCGTGCGGCTCCAATCATACACTAGTGAATCAATGAAAAAACTCAGGGCAAGAATTCCGAGTAATACGAGGATGAGAATGCCGGACCGTTGTGATGGTGTAATAGATTTTGTCGCGGATTTTCTTTTCATATTTTTTTCTTTATGATTTTTTTTATCGTGATAGCTTGTATCCTTGTCTGGACACTCGATTCTTTGATGAGTACACGCAGGACATCTTCTGCGCGCATATATCTGCGTTTTACGAGTGCATATACCTGCATCCCCCGGATTTTTATTTCTTCACCCTGCGCGCGATGTTTTGCAACAAATTTTTCATATTCAGCGCGGATGCGCAGGGGTGGTCCTCGTTGTTCAGTCAGTAATGAACGGGCAGCATTATCAACGATAAAATAGGTTTGTGCGTGATGTTTTTCATGCGTGAAATTCCATCCGCTTGCAAGAACAGTGAAATCCTGTGCCCGTAATTGTGTGATGAGAAATTCATACACTTTGAGCACCTTTGTCCCGACAATATCTTTACTTCCTTCAAGGGTTTTGATAGTGAGTGTAATAATTTGTATCTGATGAATAAGGGGATGGTTTTTTCTTATGATAGAACTATCTTCGCGAATCTTTTTATCGAGGGAAAATAGCGTGATCACAAAAAATGTTTCTGCAGGAGTTATCATGAATTTTTTACACGCATCAATAAATGCCTGAAGTTTTTCTTTGCTTACTGCCGCAGCGGCGTTACGCTCTTTTTGGAGGGGATCAATAATGATGAGTGGAGTGATTTTACTCGTGTTCAATTCTTTAAGTGGATTTTTAAGTTGTCTTTCTTGGTCGATAATGATAGGATGTTTCGTGGTCTTTTCTGCAAATGCGCGTGTCATGGTAAGAAATGAACCATAGTGAATAATGAGGATATCGAGGATGTGTCCGCTGAACCCATTGATATAGGATTCTGCGCCATACACATTCTGCGCTTTACAGAATTGTTTTGCAAGCCGGATGTCATCGCATAATTTAGGGTTTTTTGTGGTGTAGGAATTGACCCACGCTACATGTTCCGGACTAAAATCAGTCACGTTTTCTGCTTCATGATATGCACTGGGATGAATTTTGAGTACTGGGACAATTTCATAATGGATAATCTGTTTTTTCTTTTTATGTATACTGTTTTGTTCGAATTGGAAATAATCCCTGCTCCCGTGGATTCTCTGGATGGATTTTACTCCACGAATCTTGAGCCTGTCGAGAAATACTGCAGTCATACTTGAAATGTCTTCTTCTTTCTGTGATTGGTCAAATCGGATGAATAAATCCACATCATGATCGTCTTTAAGAAATGTTCTTTTCGCAGTGCTGCCGCCTGCAACACATTCTGCTTTGATGTTGTCGATGCACAGGGCGGTATTGATGGTTGCTATGACTTCATCAACGATTGTAAGAATACTGAAATCCGGTGCAATCTGTTTTCTGATACGATCAAGCATCTCCTCAATATACGCAGCGTCTTTACCATCCATACGTTCTTGTGAGAAACTCGAGTTTTAAAATGTTGTTAAAACTTATTCTACTTTTGATGCTCTTTTCCATAATATTAAGAAATAGTCGTTAAGCGCTTTTGATAAGTCTTTGTCTGCTATCTGCATATTATATCTTTCTCCGATTTGTGGATTCTTTAATGTTATTTTGCACTCTGCTGAATCTATGATAGTGAATGAGATGTTTTTGATATCGAGATACTTCATTTCTATGCCTGTCTTTTTATGGAGTTGTGTTGCCTCTTCCTCCTGCATTGATGTGATGATGAGCCTTACGTCTATTCCTCTTTTTTTCATATCTTTTAATTGTTGAAGAAATGCGTACATGTTTTTCTTTACGAGAAATCCCCACCCTATCGCATAGAAACTTTTCGTTGTTTTCTTGAAAAGATCAAAATATATCTGTTGAGATGATTGGATGCCTTGAGAGATAGTTATTATTTCCGGTGTTTCAATGAATTTTTCTTTATTTTTGATCACTTCCAGTGTTGTTGTTATTTCTTTTCCTAAATTATCCAATTCATCCTTTCTTTTTTCAATGTAGGATGAGATTGCCTGAGATGGATCTGTTGCTTCAAATAACATCACTTCGGCCTCTATCTCTTGGATAAGCCCTTTTTTCTTTAATGATTTAAGATTTGGGTAGACGGCAGTTGGTGGTACAGTAGATTTTTCTGCAACCTTTTTTGCATTGCTTTTTCCATAGGCAAGTAGCATTTCATATATTTTAATCTCATATTCATTCAGCCCGATCTTCTTCAATGCATCCATTAATAATGTATAATTAATAGTAATTTATAAATATTACTATTACTATATGTATTACTATTAATAAGGAGTTAATTATATCGTCTGTTGGTAAGCAAAGGAGGTTACAAATGGAAGAATATATACATCAAAAAAAATCTCATTGGGGTATTGACGGTCATGTAGAGTATATATTGGATCATGACAAAAAATCATTATTAGTAGTCCAGAAAGATAGGTATCTTATAGTTCCAGGATATATTGCATGGTCCTATTATGACGCTAACGAAGAACGAGAGGTTTCTGCAATTAAACCTGTACATGAGGAAGATAGGTCTGTTGTTGAATATTTAGTGAAGAACTATTTTGAAATTAATTTTGAAAAAATTTTTGGAGAGCAGCAGCATCACCCTATCTCTAAAGCGATAGGACCAATAAACTTTTGGTAATGTGTTAATGTTTTACACATATCAAATGCGAAACATTAATAAATATTCTCTGTAAGATATGAGCAGAGGTGAGTTACGCGTGGATAGTATTATTGTACAGTTCATCTATTTAGCATGTGTCCTTATCTTTGGAGGACTTATACTCTTTTTACGCAGAAAAGCCGAAGGGAATAAATCATTCTATAAGTTTATACTCATCCTTGGAGGAATGCTCCTCGCAGCACTAACCTTTCGTGGAGCAAAACTCTTTCAATTTGATTACTTCTTTTTAGGAAACCTCTCTGTATTTTTACTCGTCGTACTCGTGTTTGAACTCAGTACACGGGTTAATGGAGAAAATGTTTCTTTTACGAAAAAAAGTATTGGGACTATTTTTGCGCTGCTCTTTGTAAACCTTATCATATTCACCAGCGCTGCATTATATCTCCTTAAGATACCATTGCTCCATGCGCTGGTCTATGCGATCATCATCTCTGCTATTGAATATTTTATGGTCGCAGAATTACGTAATGAGGGCGATAGTGCAAATCCCTTTATTCTTCTCATTGCTTTTCTCATCTTTGGATTATATGATATATCTTCAACAGTATTTTTACAGACACTCGGATTTTTTCAATACCTTCTTATCGGATCAGGTATGGGTATTGCATTCGGTATTCTCGTCTTTAAATCGCTTAAATATAAGAAAATGACATGGTTTCATGAAGTCGGACTACTTGCCGCAGCACTCATGGTCTTCTTATTTACTGAATATGTTAATGGGTCTGGACTGTTTGCAGTCATGGTCATGGGAATATTTTTTGGGAATAGTCATGTCCGTCGAAAAATTCAGTTGACCAGCTTCTCACCATTTATTTTCAAATCCCTTGAAATGCTCATTTTCCTTTTTATCGGGTTTACTGTCTCCTTAGTGTTTACGTGGCATATTTTTTGGGTGAGTCTTACACTCTTTGCACTTTACCTTATCTTACGGTTCATGGTTATCGTTATTATTAATCCATCCTATTCTCTTAAAAATCATGTCTATCTCACCATCGCGCCGAAAGGCATGGTCTTTGCAGTCATGATACTTGTCTTAAGCATTTATCTTGCAAATAGCGCAACACTCGTGATGTCAATGACTTTAGTGTTATTATATTCATTAATCCTTTCAACCATCTTTGAACATCTCGAACACAAGAAAATCAAAGAACTCGATAAACTGTTTGCAGTCTTAGAACGGATACGGTTTGGGCGGAAAAGGAATCTGAGGCGATAAGTTTACGCAGGGGTGTTAAGTGGTGTTTATTTTTCCATAACCATTAAATATATCCATTCATTTTCTCTATCATGATTCATGTAGGGCCTGGAGGGACTGGAGGGATTGGATATGAAGAAGGACTTGCTTATTGTGAGGATGCAAAACTGCGCTGCCTTGAGATAGAATTCACGCACGGCGTACAGATGAATAATGCAACAGCAAAGACTGTGGGAAAACTTGCAGAAACCCACAAGGTATTCTTGAGTGTGCACGCACCCTACTTCATTAATTTAGTCTCTAAAGAACAGGAAAAGATTGTTGCAAGTCAGAAACGCATCATTGATTCCTGCGAACGTGCAAGTCATTTCTATTCACCGATATTCAAAAGAAAGATCCCTATCGTATTCCACGCAGGATACTATCAGGATATGGATAAATCTTCAGTCTATGATTTGATTAAGGATCGCATCATTGAAATGCAGGATATCATTGCAGAGAATGATTGGAATGTGTTATTATGTCCAGAACTTACTGGTAAAGCCACACAATTTGGTGACGAGCATGAACTCTTGCAATTATCACGCGAAATAAAATGCGGGATGACCATAGATTTTGCGCACGCACTTGCGCGGGCAAATGGAGACGTAGATTATGAATCACTCATTAAAAAATTACCTCACTCATTCCACGCGCATTATTCTGGGATCAATTATGGTCCAAAGGGCGAGAAGAATCATATCCCTGTTGACATGAATGCCTGGAAGGAACTTGTAGTTCTCCTCAAAAAATATGATAAAGAAGTAACAGTCATCTGTGAAAGTCCTGATCCATTAGGTGACGCAAAGAAGATGGGGAAATGGGTTTAGAGTTATTTTCTTTCATTCCTCAACCTTCTCTTTTTCTGCGATATTTTTTTTTAAATATTCTTCAAGATATTCATCTACTTTTATACCAACCATCTTGATACCTCAAAATATTCATTGCGATCATTCATGATTACTCACTTTTCGTTAATTCTTTTTCTTCATGAATTTCTCTATTGTATCGATGTTCTTCTTTCGAAATTAAAGCAGTTCCTTTTTCCCATATGTGTGTAGATCTCCTGTATGGATAAGAAAATTGGTAGTTTACTACTACTTCAGTTCCAAACGGAATTTTTCGATCGATTATTTCTTTTCCCTCGCGTTTGGCATATCTTGCTTTTGCAATATTTTCGCCTTCAACACCTACTGCTAAATACCCATCAAGAGTTTTTCTGTTTATTTTACAATATTCTTCAGCACTAATCGTTAGAATTTTTTCTGTTGGAAAAGTATATTTGCTTAATTCTTTTTCTTCTTTTGAAGCTTGATTTAACCCCAAAAAAAGACAGATTGTGAAAACTACGGGGACTCCAATTAGCACGCTTGATAAAAGTACTAGATCTAATGTTGGATTTCCTTTAGTAGTAGTAAATACCATAATTGCCCCCATTTTTATTAACTATGTTGTAATAACTAGAAGAATGCGTCTCTATATCTATTTTTTATCGGAATATTCCGATAATTTATGTATTTTTTACAGAATTACAGTTTTTTAGCGACGAAGGGCAAGAGTTTCGCTTCTGCTTTTGCGAGATGAAACTGAAATGTAGAAAGCGATATCTTTGCAATCTTTGCAAGTTTCTCAAGCGTAATTCCTCGTGGATATCCGTAGTATCCCTGTTCGACTGCAAGGAGAATAACTGCGCGCTGCTTCTCACTTAATTTTGGCAATAGTGTATAGACCATGACGTTCGTGATTTTTTGTTTTTTCAAATAATAGAGTTTACATTCGATAGGATTTTTTCTTACCACATAAACAAATGCTTCAAGATCTGATCGTTTTGGCGAAGCGATTTCCCACTCTTCCCATCCTTCTTCATCAGTAATGACCGGTTTAGGAAAAATGAGCCGAGGGTTATACGCGATTTTTACAATTTCAGCGCGTGCGGCACTCTTCAGTTCACTATAGATGCACGTAAAATAGTCATCATTAATTTCAAACACCTCAACTTTAGGATCTTTCTTGAAATCTGCAAAAAATGCTTTCTTATTCTTTTCAGGACCGACAACGATTCCACTTCCTACATAGAAATATTTTCCTTTCTCTTCATAATAATTCTGCGAATAGGAGTAGACCTTGACCTTAAACTTCTTTGTCCGAGAATTATAGACATTCCATCTTTCTCTTGCTTTAATCTTTAATGCCCACATATTCAAATCTAGGAATATTCCGATATATAAAGATTGTTTTTGTTCCAGTGTTTTTTTTGCGAAAAAGTTTATATTTATACAGAATTAATGTTACACTATAAAGAATTCTTCACATCATTTTTGCAGAAAACTGTCCAAAATCTTGCATCCATTGATGTTTGCTTCGCTCATTCCATATTTTGAATGCTTCATCCTCAGATTCTTGAAAATCCGTTCTTGTACAATCATTTACTTTACAGAAATGGTTTATGATATCTGTTTTTGTTAATCGCTCCTTTTTAAGCATGTTCTCTCCATCTGTGGTATGCAACCATAATCCGATATGTTTTATTTTATGGTAGAACCCACATAAGTGGTGGATTGCTTCTAATTTTTGTATATGGTTGGTATCGTCGTATGACCAGAATTCGTGTGCTTCTAGCCGCGAATGCTCTTCTCCACAAATCCAGCATGTTCTGCCCTCCCTTACGAATAATTCATTCTTTATTTCCTGCCATTTCTGTGGCGTTTGCTGTTTTTTATAATACTGATACACACTTGCATACCATACTGTTGATGGTACGAGTTCAATAGTTAATCTATTTTTTTCAGTAATCATTTTTATTGAAACTTATAAACTTCACGCCTACATGTCCACTGTGTCCATGTCTAGGTTCACTGATTAAATCACCTTTATAAATCCTTTATCTTTTCTGGAATTCATGCAGCGTGCATCGAAAGTTCGGGTTATTCTCGATACGAATTTCCTTATGATTCCAGGGCAGTTCAAGGTAGATATATTTGCAGAACTCAAACGACTCATGAATATGCCGTATGATGTATGTGTTTTTGAAGCAACAATCGGCGAACTCACGAAATTTGCTTCAGGACAACGCAAAGACAAAGCTGCGGCAACAATCGGTTTACAGCTCATAAAACAACAAAACTTAAAAATACTCCCAAATTCCATAGGAGAAGAAGGGTTATTTGAATCATATCTTGATGCAGTGATTATTAATAACGTCATTGCAGGCGATATTGTATGCACGCAAGACAGAGATTTAAAGCGCGCATTAAAACCTAAGGGCGTTCAGATCATGACGCTGAAATCAGGACGACACGTGGATTTCGGATAAAAAATTGGTTTGTTTAATTGCCCCATAAATCACAAATTATGCTTTTGCACGACTTAGTGCTTGAAGAACGGAGGAAAAAAATGTACTATAAAACAAAAGTAAAGGATTTTGTTCGCGTACCACCAAGTTCATTTGGTGATAATCTCAATGATGGGATTATAAAAGAACTCAAGAAAAAATATAGCGGGTATATCTCGCAGGAACTCGGATTTGTTGTCGATGTATCGAGTGTTGAAGAAGTCGGCGCAGGACTTATTTTACCCGGTGACGGATCAACACATTATACAGTGACGTTTTCCATGATTGCATTCAAACCTGAAATGCAGGAAATAGTCTATGGAAAAGTGACTAATGTTGCAGATTTCGGAGCATTCATCACCATCGGTCCAGTTGAAGGAATGGTCCACATCAGTCAATCCATGAATGATTTTGTCTCATTCAGTAAAGACGGAGTACTCCTCGGAAAAAATTCCAAACAAACCTTAAAGGTTGGAGATATTGTACGGACACGCATCATTGCAGTATCGTATAAGGATGTCAACAATCCAAAAATCGGGCTTACCATGCGTCAGACAGGCCTTGGGAAAGAAGATTGGGTTGATGTACCTGAACAAAAAGATACGAAGGAATCTAAAGATTCAAAAGAAGAAAAGAAATCAAAATAAAGGTGCACGATGAAAAAGAAAGTTTGCAAAAAATGTAAAATCTTTGTTGATGGAGAAGTATGTCCTATCTGTAAGAAGAATTCATTCTCTACAAATTGGCAGGGTAGGCTCTACATTGCAGATGTTGATAAATCGACAATCGCAAAAAAAATAAGTGCTGAAGTAAAAGGCGAATACGCAATCAAGGTTAAATGAGGTATAGACAATGGTTACAACACTCGAATTAGTAAAAAAGAATCCTGAGCCATTATTGAAACGTAATGCATTCAAGGTTAAAATGATTTTTGAAGGAAAAACACCTTCACGTTTAGAAATAAAAAAAGAATTATCACACCTTCTCAGTTCAAAACCTGAATTGACAGTGATGCGTAAAATCCTGACTGATTATGGTACTGAACGTGCAATCATTGAAGGATATTATTATGATGATGAAAAGACTATGAAGGATCTTGAAAACAAGTTCGTCATGATGCGACATCTCACTACTGTCGAACAGAAGGCAGCTAAAGAAAAACTTAAAGATACAAAGGCAGCAGCAAAGGCAGCAGCACAGACTGCGAAGAAGAAAAAATAATTAGGTGATATTCATGGCAGCAAAACCACAAGCAAAAGGCGGCGCGAAAGCTCCAGCTCCTGTTCCTAAAGGAAAACAATACCACATGTATAAGATTTATGAAGTTACGGGCACTAAGGCGAAAGCAAAGAATAAGACTTGCCCAAAATGCTCAGTATTCATGGCAAACCACAAGAACCGATGGACCTGTGGAAAATGCGGGTATATGGAGAAGAAGTAAAAGAGCTTTTTAGACGCGAAGCTAAACCTTCAGAAAAACTGAGTGTGAATGCAAAGCATTCAGCACTCGATAACTATTCTAAATTCTTTTTATTGTTTTTTTATTCTTTTATTCTCTTTTTAATTCGTTACCTTTTTATTCTCCCTTCTTTTTCTCATAGTTATGAATCCTGTTTTTGATTTCCGGTTGTTTCTTGGAAAAGATGTTTTAGTGAGAATTGATCGGCCAAAAGGTTCGAAGCATCCAACATGTCCAGACTTATGCTATACAGTCAATTATGGCTATGTTCCTGATACGATTTCTGGAGATGGTGAAGAACTTGACGCATATATCCTCGGAATTGATACACCGTTGAAAGAATTCAAAGGAATTTGCATTGCGGTTATTCATCGAACAGATGACGATGATGACAAACTTGTTATTGCTCCTTCTGGTATGAATTTTACTGATGAAGAGATTCGTGCACAGACGAATTTTCAGGAACAATATTTCAAATCAGTGATTTGGAGAAAATAATCCCTTAATATCTTATTGTTTTTATATTCTTTTTTCTAATTCTTTTATTCGTCGTTCTGTTTCTTCACGAAGTATTTTCATATATTTGGTTATTGTCGCATATATCTCGTCTAAATCTTTTTGACTAACTTCTTCACCGTAATATGCTATTCCATTACGTTTCTTTCGTAATACTTCAAAAAAATTCCAGTCAAATTCTGGATAGGTGACACAAAGTTTTGCAAATAGGCAGTAATGATTTCGTGATTTTATGCAATCACAGAGAAGTAATGCTTGAGTCAACTCATGGAGAATATCATATATCAATCGATATCTTAATGTATATGCTTCTGACTCTTCAAGATGTGTGAGTACTGTTTCATCCTGCTCAGTGAGTCGAAGAATGGATTTTATACGTCCTAATGGAATGTATTCTAAGAGCACAATGTCTCCATTTTCTTGGCATTCACTATTTGTCTCTTCTTTTGTTTTTGTCATCTTATAGTCTAAGGAATGTGAGTGGTCCTTTCACTACATAACCAGATACTATGTTCTTTATTAACTCTTCGCCGTATTTTTCGAAAAAATTTCGGTCATGGGCGTAAAATATTTGGATCTCTCTATTGAGTGCGCGTTCGTAAGAATGTAAATCTATTTCTTGTTCAGGGCCATAGATGAATAAATCGATATCACTTTCTTTATACCAATCTGAACGGGCAATACTGCCAAAAATAATGACTGTTCCATCAATGGTTTGAAGATAATCTAATAATCCGCTCTTATTAAGTTGTTCTAGGGCATAAATCTTTTTCTTATTGCGGTACGTTCCACTCTCGTGATTTCCAATAAAATACGGCATCTTTCCTTTCTCTTTCATATGTTTGATAAGTTCTTCTTTCTGAAATTTTTTAAGCCAGTATGCTGCGCGATCCTGACTAATTATTATAGTCTTTACAATCTCATTAAAATGCCAATGTCTGGTCGGCTCATTATAGAAGATTTCTAAGAGTTTATTTTCTTTAGATGGTTTACTCATAATACTACGGTTAATACGGAGTAATATTTAAAGGTTACGATATTATTCTTGATTAAATCTACTTAGAAATTTTTGTTTTCTAATTCTAGAATAATTATTCTATATTATTGTCCATAAATCCGTGTTAGCATAAGCGCAACATTCTCTTTAGATGGCGCAATCTCTGGATTTTCTATCCCTCCCTTTAATTGTATGAATACTATACCTATATTCTCTTTGCAATAAGAGGGTATTGTGTTACAAAAAACCATTAATGTTGTAGCTATGCTACTAAGTGCGGTTCCTAAGGAATGATGAATTTGGCCTATTGGTTTTCCATAGCTATTAGCCATACTATCTATGAATCCAGTGTCTTCGCGATAGTTTGATCTTAAATTTTCTAGTATTCCCGCGGTTAATTTCAATTGGATAAGGATATGCATTATTTTTTCTTTATCTGTTAATTTTTTGAATTCATCAATAGAAACTTTTTTGATGAGTGTTTCTTTATCTTTTTCTGATAGTAAATGGTACTCTTTTAAGGGGGTTTGATTAATTATGTGTTTAATCAATTCTTTTTTCATTTTGATATTAATATTGCCTATATCTTTTGTTGTGGCTTCAACCTTTATACGCTCTTTAATATATTCAGCCATTATCTTTTTCAAATCACCTTCAAATAATTCTAGTACTATTTCATATACAAATTGATAAGCGATATAATCTACCTGTCCGGGTTCATATTTTTCTTGAAATGCGTCTTGTGCAAGTATGGTAAACACTCCTTTTCCATCAGAGCAATCTTTATGAAAAACTGATTTCATTTCAGATATGGTTTTTTGAAGTTTCATAAATATCTTTTCATTTGATTATTTATAAATTTTTAGAAATTTGAGAAGAAAAAATAAAAAACCCCTCTAGAAACCTTGAGGGTGTGGTTCATTCTAGAGGTTTGATACGTTCATTATAAAAATCTTGCCTTCACTTGTCGTTGGGGGTGATGAGTGAAGGCAAAGAATTACATCCATAACGGATCGTGAATTCTTGTGAACCTCTCTGTGGGTTAATGATAAAAAAAGAAAAAAAATTAAATGTAAGATATTATCTTACAATTTCAATGCCAAGTTCATCAGACATGCGTTGTCTGTTTGCCTTAGCTTGTTTTGGAGTTGTTTTTCCGAGGATCCATGGACTCTTGACACCGGTAATGATAGTCATCACCGTCAATTTACCTTTCATGGATTCTGAGACTCTTGCTCCCCAGATGACATTTGCATCTTCATCCATTGCTTCGGTTACTAATTCACCGACTCGAGAGATTTCGTCAAGTGTCATGTCTGGTCCGCCTGATATGTGAAGGATTGCTCCTGTTGCGCCATCGTAGCTGATGTCAAGGAGTGGATTGGATAATGCTCCTTTGACTGCTTCTTCAACACGATTGTTTGTATCTGATGCGCCAACACCAATTGCTGCGACTCCACCGTCAGTCATGATTGCTTTAACATCTGCAAAATCTAAGTTGACTAAGGATGGTACTGCAATTGTTTCTACAATTCCTTTAATCATTGTTGCGACAAGTTCGTTTGCGACAGCAAATGCTTGTTGTACAGGAAGGTTTCCTGCAATCTGGACTAATCTATTATTGTCGATGACAATAACAGTGTCTGATACTTGTCGTAATTGTTGCAGACCAAATTCTGCTTTATCCACACGTGCACGTTCAATCTTGAATGGCATGGTTACTGTTCCAATAACAATTGCTCCCATGTCTTTAGCAGTTTGCGCGACTATTGGCGCTCCACCTGTTCCTGTTCCGCCACCCATTCCTGCACAGACAAATACCATGTCTGAAGTTTTGAGTGCATCCTTGATTTCTTGGATACTTTCTTGTGCTGCTTCTGTTCCACGTTCTGGAAATCCGCCGCATCCAAGTCCTCGTGTCACATCTTTACCGAGTAAGAATTTTCTATCTGCTTCCATCAGATTGAGATGTTGCTGATCAGTATTGCATGCAATAATTTCAGCACCCTTAATGCCTTTTTTATAGAGCCAGTTGACCATGTTGTTTCCTGCTCCACCGATGCCAATTACTTTAATATTGGCTTGCCCTACTTCCACGCCTTCAAATCCGCTTGTTTTCGTATTGACGAAGTCCATTTTTGTTTCCCCCAAGGTTTTTCCCCCTTGTCTTTTTTTTTTGGTTGTTTATGATTGTATACCGCAAAACACATATTGCAAAATATACTTATAAATATACAAATGTTTATATATTAGTTTATACTGTATCCTCGTTAGAACAAGTTTTTATCTCGCCAAAGATGAACTTCGCCAATCGGATTTTTCGCCAAAAAAATACGATTTTAGTTATCTTTTTTGTATACCAAGATATTAAAGCTTTCGCCAAAAAACTTTAATTAGTTCTTTTATTCTCAGAACTAATATATAAATACTTCTGTCTTATAATTACTAGATTTCAATTGTTATTTTAGAATCATTATTCTGGAGTATATATCTTTGTTACCTTGAAAATGGTACTGTTTACTTTTGGAATAGTATTTCCTTACGTTCAGGATATAAATTCATCGCAACCATTTGCGTATACTGTTCTTCAGTAAGCACGAGATGAGTAATCGTATAGCCGTGTTCTTCTTTTATTTTTACAATAGCTTCGCGAATGGTACTACTTTCAACATTACTTCCAATGATGAGAAGATTTGCTTTCTCTTTTTCTTCCTTGCCGTATAATATGATCCCTTGAATTCCTGGATCTTTAATAATCTGCTCCATAAATTTATCCAGAATAGTCTTTTTTTGTTCGAGTATTGAATCGAGAAATTTTGTTTTTTCGTTTTTGAGCAATCGATAGGTTTTCAAATGCTTGGTTTTGCAGCGCTCAATCACTTGGAGTTCAACAAGTTTATTCACAATGCGATATGTTGAACTGAGAGGAACCTTGCCATATTTTGCGACCTCTTGCAAACAGAATTCTTGATCTTGTTTTGTAAGAAATAATTTTAAGATATCAAGTGTTTTTTTATCAAACAGATTTTCCATAAGTTTACTTGATTCCATTACCTACCCAAGATATAAACTTTTATATAAATCTTTTCATTTTTGGAAAGAGATTTCAGAAATGAACTTTGTGCGTGGGTTATAGTGGAGAATAGAATGATATTTTTACGGTTTCATAGAATACTTTTCTTAGAATTCCTACCTAATATGTTTAATCTCTCTATACTCTATATTCATATCTTTGGTCTTTTCGAGATCTCTGAGTTTGAGTGTTGTCTTGCGTAGGAGGATTCCGAGTTTGAGATCAACCTCTTTTAGGATGTGCTCTTCTCTGCTCGTAATTCTATTCTCTTCTTGTAGTATAGTATTTAATCGTTCTTGAATTGTGCTCGTTGAAAGAATAGTTTGTGTTTCCATGTCTGCAATCTTCAGTTGTTCTTCCCAGATTGTTCCGATTTCTTCAAGCAGTGATTCAAGTTCATGAAGTCCATCAGCCATTTCGCGTTCAGTATTTTTGAGTTCAGAATCCTCATCTTCTTTTTGGATTGTTTTAATTTCAGAAACGATTTTACTAATTTTTCTTCTCTCTTGATTGTTCGCTAATTCATCTTCATCAAATGCACCCTTAAGTTTGAGTATCTCTTCTTTCAAGGGTTTCCATGATTCTTCATCATGCTTTTGTATGAATCGCGTATAACTGAGAACTTTTTTTCTATGATTTGATGCTTTCTTTTGATGCGATTCAATAGCTTCATCAAGTTGCTTATCAATCTCAAGAAGTGTATTTTCTTTCTGCTTATGATACTTAAGTGAATCCTTCTTCTTTTTAACACCAAAGAATCCCTGGAATAAGTGTTCTTGAATTCGCATATTAGAGTCTGAAGCGAGGTTAAATATATAGTTTGTTATTTTTTATTTAGTTTGTTATCTCTTCTTGATAAATTTTTTTTGTAAAAAATATATTTTTTATGCGCTTTTCGTCACATATTTTTTATCATTTGCTTTATAATTTGCTTTATCATATACTTCCTATCCTATATCTTCGATAATAGTTGTTGTATAATATCTTTTATAATATTGTTATTCTGTGATTTATTTTTCTTCAGAATTTTTCTATTCTAATGCCTCTCATATTCTACAGGGACTGGCACAAGTTCCTTTTCGCGATCTCCGCGTATTCGATGGATATCATGCACGCGAATTGTTGGTTCTGCTTGCTTTGTTTGCTTTTTTCCGTCTACAAATGTTATTGGTAATGGTATAAATGTGATATCTACAGGTTGGCTGCCGCTTAGTTGCTGAACCATTTGAAGCTGTCGGTAAAGTGTATCATCCTGATAATCTGCCTGACGATAGAGCGCGATGGCATTTATTTTTGCGCCTGTGCCGTCATATACTTCAAATTCTAATGCTTGCCATGTTTTATGTATCTCAGGTCTAAAATTTATTGCATAGACACTATACATGTGTACTGAGACAAGATTTATCGATACTGAATAAGAAAGCGAATGATCGAGTCTGAGATATTTGCGCAATTTCTCATTTTCTTCATGATCAAAATTATACCTTTGCCATTCAAAGAGTTCTTGTACAGTCATGTGTGCAAACCGCTTTTTTATGGCTTCTGTTTTTGCGTTATTGATCCGCTGCGATAATGGTTCAGTAAATGTTAATTCAGTCCAATTATCTTCTTCGAGCAAATCGCGAAGATTGTCGACTTCATATTGGCGGGTTCTTCGCATAATCTCTTCTCGAGCAGGACGGTTGAGTGAATATATTGTCTCGTCTTCTCCGATTTGCATAAGATGTTCTTCTATCTTATCATTCAGAAAATTTTCATCGATTCGCCTCATAGGTCGGTGTAATCTCCTTTTCTTTAAAAACATTTCTTTTTTTAATCACTTACAGGTAGAAATCTTACTTAATATATCCACCCTTCTGGAGATTCCACAGTTTCTTATATTCGCCTGATTGTTTGATGAGTTGTTTATGTGTTCCCATCTGCACAATTTTTCCTCGCTTCATAACTACAATAATATCTGCAGTCATGATTGTACTCAACCGATGCGCAATGATAATTGTTGTTCTGCCCTTCATGAGTTTTTTGAAGTCTTCTTGAATCTCGTGCTCTGTTTGTGAATCTAAGGAACTTGTTGCTTCATCAAGGACTAAAACCTTCTTATCAGCAAGTATTGCCCGGGCTATTGATACGCGCTGCTTTTCTCCTCCAGATAATTTAACTCCACGTTCACCGACAATAGTCTCTTCTTTTTTAGGGAATTCTTTAATGATTTTATCAAGCTGAGAAAATCTGATTGCAGTCAGAACTTCTGCTCTTGTCGCTTCAGGCCTGGAAAATGCAATATTATTATAGATGGTATCATCAAATAACATGCATTCTTGGGGCACAACACTCATTTCTGAACGTAGTGATTCTTGTTTAATATCGCGGATATCCTTGCCATCAACTAGGATTGCACCATCATCCGCGTCATATAAACGGTATAATATTTTTACAAGTGTGGATTTGCCTGAACCTGAGTGTCCTACTAATGCAAACTTTTTATGTTCGGGGATAGTAAGATTAAAATTTTTGAAAATAGTGCGCTTCCCATACTTGAATGTTACATTTTGGAATTCAATTTTTCCATGAGTAATTACTAAATGCTTTGCATGTGGTGCATCTTTGACTTCCTGACTGATTCGGTAGTACTCAAATAATGATTCAAAATCTGCCATGACAATATAATATTCACGCATGGAATTCACGAATCGGAATAACGGATCAATAAGTCCGCCATAGAGTCCATAGATTAACACGACTGCGCCAATAGTTATTTCGTTATTGAGGAATTTATGGATTGGAAAGTAGAGCACAAAAAATGTTCCAGTGCCAATGATTGCGCCTTGAATACTATCAATCCAGCGGTAATAATCCCAATCTATTAATTGTGCTCTTTTTGAAGCACCACTAATTTCGTCATATTTTTTTTGGATATGTTTTTCTTTACCAAAATTCTTTATGGAATCAATATTCGTGAAAAAGTCTGCGATCATACCCTTCTCATAATCCTCGGCATTATTTGCTGCAAGATTGTATGGCGCCTTGACTCGTTGCATGAGATAACTGTATCCGATAAAGAGTGTTGCCATAATTGCAATAACAATTGCACTCGTTGCATCAAAATAGGCAAGACTTACAAGTACAATTGTTGTCTGGATAATCATCGGGATAACATTAAACATTAAGAGATCAGTCATGCGCTCAACTGCCCTGCCCCCGCGTGTAAGCCGCGAAATCATTGAGCCAGTTCGGTGCGTGGTATGGAATGAATGTGAGAGACCAACAATATGATTAAAGAATCGTTTTTTAAGATCAATGATAAGATTTCCTTCAAGCCTATTAATAAAATGAAGATAAAGCCATCGACTTATGGATCGGATAACGACTGTTCCTAAATATACTGCAGCAATGACGAGGAGTATCTGGATGAGTTTATCCTTTGCAAGTGTTCCTGCAACATACTCGCTTGCCTTATCGATGATGATACTGAATAGGAATCGTGTGCTTGCATTAATGGATTCTATAATAATGATAACAATGATGAGGCCGAATATGTAGATTTTATAGTTCTTCAATAGGCTCAGATACAGTTTCAGATTATACTTATAGTCTATTTTCTCAGGTTTTTCAGCCATAGAGTCCTCTAACTAATAACTTATCAGTATTAAGAACACATCGGATATTTATATACCTTTCTATGAAAAATCCGGAAAAATTACGGAAGTATGAGGATGTAAGAGTGATGATTAATTTTTTTGTATTGACTCAATGTTCTGAAACTTAAAGTGCTATCGTCGCTCACATTTCTATACTATTATAGAGAGAAAAAATAACCACTTGCAATCCTATTATTTTTTCTAGAATTATTGTTTGAAGATGCTCGCCTTAAGACGATAGCACTTTACTTGGCCAAATCAACACATTTTTTTACTAACCCAAGAATTATTGTTCCCTATACATCTCTTCAACTTGGGTAAGTGTTGAACATTCATCAGGCCTTCTGTCTGTTCGCATGCGTACAAGTCGTGGGAATCGCAAGGCATATCCTGAACTGTAGGATGGACTCTTCTGAATTTCTTCAAATTTGATTTCAACAACCAAATGTGGCTTAATGATAATTTCGCGTCCCTTTTCAGAAATAATATGTGGTCGTAATAATTCTGTGAGTTCATCAAAACTTGTCCCTTCCTCGGATTTTTCTTTGACGCCTGTTCCAAATCGTCCGATTTCTAAGAATTCAGCAGTATCTTCATCATAGGTTGCTAGGATGAATGAACTGATCCATCCGCTCCGTTTACCCTCACCCCACTCACCACCGACGATGACTAAATCGAGTGTTTCCATAATGGGTTTCATCTTGACCATGTGACCGACACGCGAGCCAGGTTTATACGGTGCATCAAGTGTTTTGAACATAATACCTTCATTACCGGCGTTTAATGATTGCTGATAGAATGCATTTGCTTCTTCTTCATTATCAGTTGTTATTTGTACGGCAATATTGATATGGAATGCTTTTGGTGTAATTATTTTTTCAATGATTTTTCTTCGTTCATTAAACGGAAGCCCGATAACACTTTTATCGTCGTAAAATAACACATCAAAGATATTGAGTTCAACAGGAATATCTTTTGCTACTTCTTCAATATCATACTTACGCCTTATGCGTTGAGAAATATTCTGGAATGGAACATATTTTTTGGTCTTGGGATCATATCCTACTGCTTCGCCATCAATAATACAGGAATCACAATGTACATGTGTTTTGACAAGCCGTACGACTTCAGGAAATTGTGTTGTCACATTCTCAAGTCTACGTGTATGAATAGTGATTTCATTACCTTTTTTTCCGATAAGCATGCGAAATCCGTCATACTTATATTCGAGTGCTGCGGGTGTTCCTACACGCTCAAATGCTTCAACAGTATTTTTGACTTTGAGTGCAAGCATGACTTTTACCGGTTTAAGCGGGTCGAGTTTGAGTTCTTCAAGTTTTTCAATCCCTTGTGCAAATACGATTTTTGCAATTTCAGAATAATCATTTGTAATATCATAGGCTTGTTGTACTTTATCACGTAATTTTGCAAGTTCAGTATCTTTACCAAAAAGGCTTGACTCATTCTCAGCATCAATCATTGTACCAGTGATTTTTTCATGATATCCCCAAGCGATCGCATCACGCAATGTCCCTTCACCTAAACCGATGCGTAAATCTTCTAGTAATAGCCGCGTAATATATTTTGCTTCTTCAGACCGCGCGCTTGTGAGTAATTCACTAATCATCTTCATTTTATGGTTCGTACTACCGATTCCTTCAATTGTTGCAAGTTTACGAATAGTATTATAGACTTTATCGATAGTTAAATCCTGGTTGAAGAGGGTGTGTTGTTTTTTTCGTTTGACCACATCATGTGCGGTCTCTCCTAAGTCGCCGGTTTTCTTCCAGATTTTTTCAATTTCATCAGTTGAAATCCCTGTTGCAGTCTTAAGTGCTTTGACAACGAGTTTTGATGCGATTCCTATGTTGTTATCTTCATACTTTGGAAAGACGAGTCCCTGGAGTAAGAGAATGACCTTTTCTATATCTTCCGGCGGACAATCCTTTAAGAAATCAGCGAGGATTTTAGTCTTTTCAAGTCGCTTCGTTGTTGACTGTAGTGCTTCATAGACTTTGACGAGTTCAAGATACTCCATATTGTCGAGAGGTGCAGGGTTTTTAAAAAGGTTGTTATGGTTTAGTTTAGAGGAACTCGTATATTTTGATGATATCTTTGAATGTTGATAACGTAATCAAATTCGCGTCTTGTGATACACCATTATGATTTTTTTCATATGCCCATGTTTCAAGCGGGATATATATCATCTTCATTCTTGCTTCAAGTGCAGGTTTGACATCACTGCGTATAGAATTTCCAATATGATACACTTGTCCTAATGGGGTATTTTTTGCGTATTCCAATAATACCTCTTTACTTTTTGATGGGACAATAAATATATTATCTTTAAACCATTTTTTTACGCCTGTTGCTGCAATTTTTTTCTCTTGCACGCGAGAATCTCCTTTAGTTAATAATACGAGCTCATCTTCTTGCGCAGTGAGGAAGTCTAATGTTTCTGCAACACCAGGAAATAATCCATTCTTCTCCCACCGTTCGGAACTATATGATAACATTCCCATAGTATATACGTCATTAAGTTGTGTTGGTGTCGGAACAATTCCGAGTGGTTCACAAATTTTTCGATAAGCCGTAACAAATGATAATGGAAAACGTTCCATTGCAAATTTCATCTCTTCAACTGCTGCAGCATCAATTTCTTCTACAAATGCGATAATTGTTGGAACATCTGGCGCTTTTGGTCCAACAGTGTCAATAACATACTTTATGAATGCAAGTTGCGATTCTGAATAATCGTGTTGATTTGGCGCAAGTGTATCGTCATAATCGATAATAAATTTTTTATCCATACTATCACCAATGAGCGGAATTGTTTAGGATTTATAAATATTTACTATTTTAAAATGGTGCTTTTAATGGTAGAATACTAAATATACGCCGTGTAGCGTGTTTCATCGGAAAATTAACTCGCGTTACTGTCGCTCACATTTCTATGTATTTATCAAGAGAAAAATCTGCCACTTGTCGTGAAAATTAAAAATTTTCAAGACATCTCGAAAATCTCGGATTTTCTCGATGCAATCCTACAAATTTTTCAAGAATATTTCATTAAAGATGTTTTCATCTTGACGGTAATGCACTAGTTACTTAACGTAAATCAAATTCATTCTTTGCTCTATCAATTCCTAAACACAACTAATCCTAATATATAGGCGACTATGAGAATAATGACTGCTGTGATTGGTGAATGCAGGATACTCAGGCCTGCAACAAATCCGAGGACAACAACTCCTGCGCCCGCAATTCCACCCTTATGATAGATGCTGAGAAGTGTGATGATGGTCCCGATAAGAAATACGAGGGGGAGTATAATGAAAATAATTTTTAGCGATGGATGGAGATTTTCCAAATTTGTCCGCATGAAATCAAAGATAATATTCTTTGGATTGATGCCGATTGCAAGCCATATTCCTGAGAGAAATCCGAAACCGATCACAAACTCTTTTACAATATTTTTTCTGCGTTTTGAACGATCAGATGCTGACATGTTTCTTTGCATAAGAGAATATTTATAAATTCTACTATTATTAGTGGAAATGAGTGCGTTATCGTATGTGCGATGTGACGCGTGGTGATTTTATGTATGAATGGATCATATTTATTGTATTACTTTCGCTTTCTGCATTCTTTTCAGGATATGAAAGCGCGATTCTTTCATTGCGCACTTCAAGGATACGAGAACTCGTCAAAAAACATGTACATAATGCAAAATTACTTAATCGTATTAAAGAACAGCAGCATAAAACACTTATTACGCTGCTGATCGGAAATAATGTTGTTAATATTTCCCTTTCTGCGTTAGCGACTACGATGACCTTTAAATTTACTGCACAATATGGTCTTGCAGAAGGGTATATTATCGCGATTGCAACTGGTGTGATGACATTTATCCTTCTCGTATTTGGGGAGATTACTCCAAAAACATTAGGTGTTCGCGCAGGAGAAAAATTTGCACTTCGGGGAGCAAAAATATTTTATTTCTTTTCAATACTGTTTAAACCATTCGTATGGATATTTGAACATCTTGCAGGCGGGGTCTTAAAATTATTCGGCGTGCCTAAACAGGAAAATGTCTATACGACCGGCGAATTGCGCGAATTTGTCGAGATGAGTCACGAGAAAGGATCAATCAAAGAATCTGAAAAGGAGATGATTCATAATATTTTAAATTTTAATGATACACTGGTGCGTGAAATCATGAAACCACTCAGTGACGTTATTGCAGTCGAGGCAAGTACACCGATTCGCGAATTTATGGATATGTTTGTGAAGGATAATTTCTCTCGTATTCCGGTCTATGAAAAACATCGTGAAGATATTATCGGCGTTATTTATATCAAAGATGTCCTCCCGTTCATTCAACGTGGAGAACTCGATACGCCTATACGCAAGGTGATGCGTAAAATCGCCCATGTTCCTGCAGTCAAGAAAATTAATACACTCTTTCGTTATTTCAAGCAACGTAAAGAGCATATCGCTGTTGTCGTCAATGAATTCGGGAATACATTAGGCATTGTGACGATGGAGGATGTTTTGGAAGAACTCGTTGGAGAAATACAGGATGAATCTGATGATGAGAGCGAAAATGAAATCAGGGTCATTGATAAGTATACACTCATTGTTCCAGGAAGTACGAATATCGACGAGATTAATGAGCATTTAGGCACCACTATCGAAGATAAGGACGGGATGTACCAAACTATTGCCGGGTATATCTCCTATTCGACAGGAAAAATCCCGAAGATCGGAACCGTACTTACGCTTGGTGAATTGACGATAACCATCATTGATGCATCTCATAAAAAAATCAGTAAAGTGAAAGTCGAGAAAAAACCCATTGGCGTGCACGCATATAAAGAGGCGCTTGTGAAATCGACGGAGAAATTAATGCAGAAGACTTGACTTTTCTGAATTGATGGTCGGAATGCTTTATTATTCTTTGGGATTTGCTTTTTTCCATAACTCATCAAACAGTATTGCTATCGCTTCTGTATGATCTTTTGATTTTATTTTAATCGCGGAAATTTCGTATTGAAAGAGGATATGGTATACATAATCATCAAAGATGAACATCCCTTCTTTAGAGTTATTTAATGATTTCAAAAATCTGACTTCTGTAAATTTGTCTTCTTTGATTTTTTTTGATTCGAGCGATATCTCTAAAATTTGTTTAATCTTTATTTTTTTCTCTAATCTTTTGAGTCGGAATTTTTCGGGGTGGTATCCTATTTTTTCCAGCGCATTCCCTTGGCTTCCGATGACTTTAAGTGTTGTTGCATGATCCAATATCTCGTCGAATAGTTTGATGATCGCAATCTTGCCCTGGAACACTTCTGCATTCGGTTTATCTTCGACCTTTTTGAAGATCTCTTTAAGCGAGGGTAGAATATTTTCTATGGATTGTTTTTTTTCGCTCAACGAAGTGAGCAGTACATCGGGGTTATTTGCAATAAACTGCGTTTTATTATCGATGATACACGTCGTAACTAATCCTAGCGATTTTAATCTGTCGAGAATATCATATGTTGTACTTCGTGCGAGTCCTGCGAGTTCTGCAATCCTGTTTGCACTTGCCTGACCTGTTTTTAGACATATTAAGTATACATTTGCTTCTTTGTCTGATAATCCGTAATTGATCAGTTCTTGGAGCATATATGTTGTTATGCTGCACCATTATATAAATTTTTCTATTGTCGGCTAAAAGCGACGGCAAGATTATATATAATGTATTAACTCTACAGTAATTAATGAATGGTTCAAGAGAAATAATCAAACCTGAGGGATTTCGTTATCAACTTAATCCGCGCATTCGTCAAGCGCAGGTGTTATTAGAACCTCCGGAATGGTGGGAAGATGACGGAGGATTTTTCGGAAAGAACTATGTCTTAGGCGATAACAGCATGGAAGGATTTCTCCCCGGAACTGTTGAAACACTTGAAGAACGAACGAAAAGAGAGAGTGATGGAATAGAACAATTGTTAGATATCCGTGGAAAAAATGCATTAATTCTTGATGTTCCCTGCGGATACGGCAGACATAGTATAGAATTAGCAATGCGAAAACACAAAGTCATTGGCGTTGACATCAATAACTATCATTTAAGAAAAGCTAAAAAAAATTCAAAACGCATTTTCACCTCGAGAGAACTAGCTCCTCATTTTAAACTTGAAGATATGAGAGATTTAAAGAAAGACCGGGGGATATGGGACAATAAATTTCAATGTGTGATCAACATGTTTTATTCATTCGGTTTCTTTTATGACGATAAAGAGAATATCTCTGTCATGCAAAATTTCTATCGGGTATTAAAAAATGATGGAAAATTATTATTACACACCGATATCTGTAAAGAGATGATCCTGAAAGGAAAAAGTTATCAGTTATCGGAGAAAAGAACTTTGAGGAACGGCAGGCAACTCCTCATTGAAGAACAGTATGATCCTTCAACTCAACGAATGAATGGTTCATGGACATTTTTAGATCCAAAAGAGCATGCAACGCAATTACGACCTTATAGCATGAGGATCTATTCTGCACAAGAATTTCAAGATATGGCGCGGGAAGTTGGTTTTAGTGGAGTCGAAATGTATGGTTCTTTCCTTGGAGAGAGATTCACACCGGATTCTCACGAATTGATTGTTGTTGCAAAAAAGTAATCATATGCAAACTTTTGAAAAGTATTTTTTTCTTTTCACAACGTTTATAAAGTTCTTTTATTTCTTGAAATCATGGGGATGTATGACGATTTATTGAAACATGACGAATCATTATTCAAGAACGAATATGCATTAGATTATGCGTTCTTACCCAAGAAGATTCCGTTCCGTGAAGTGCAGCAGAAATATCTTGCAACATGCATCCGGCCGCTCCTCGCAGATCATAATGGAAGAAATGTATTAGTGCATGGTCCTCCGGGTGTCGGCAAGACTGCAGCACTTCGACATCTCATCAAAGAACTTGATGAATCAGACCAGTTTGCAGACAAACTCCATCTTATTTATGTGAATTGTTGGCATAAGAATACGACATATAAAGTGGTGCTGGAACTTTGTGAAGCAGTCGGATATGCTTTTACGCAAAACAAAAATACCGAGGATCTTTTCAAGATTGTGACACAGATCATCAATAAGAAATCAGCGATTTTCATATTCGACGAGATCGATAAAGCAGAAGATACTGATTTCTTATATATCCTCTCTGAACTCATCTATAAAAAAAGCATTTTTCTCGTTACAAATTATAAGTCATGGATTTTAGATCTTGATGATCGCATCCGCTCACGATTACTTCTCGAACAGATGGAATTTACGCAATACACGCAAGAGGAAATGTATGGTATTTTGAAAGAGCGCATCGTGTATGCATTCCAGACTGATTGTGTTGATGAGGATGCATTGCAACTGATTAGTGCAAAGGCTTCTGAGTCTAAAGATATTCGTATCGGCCTTTTTATGCTGCGCGAATCAGGACTCATTGCGGAAGAGAAATCTTCACGCCGGATAAAACTCGAACATGCACTGAAAGCGACTGATAAACTATCGCAGTTCAGCGTCAAGAATACTGATGAACTCGACGATGAATCAAAAGCAATCCTGATATTAATTCGCGAAAGTTCCGGAATGAAGATTGGCGACCTCTTCAAGACCTATGAAAAGCAGGGCGGCAGGGTTTCGTATAAGACATTCCAGCGCAAAATCGCAAAACTCGACGAAGGAAAATTCATTTCACTCGAACGCCAATTCTCCGGTGGAAATACGACGATTGTGAATAAGAAATTGACAGAATACTAATGTTATTACTAAAAAGTGATTAAAAACAGTAAACTTTATAAACACTTCTCTCTTAAATGCAATGATGAATGGATTTACTAAATTATTTGGTATTGCAAGTCTGGCTATTATTACTGCGTGTAATCCTTATTTTTCGAATAATACACGGCAAGAAAAAAATTCACCATATAGTCATTTATCTCATGAGCAGGCGATTTCTTTAATATCAACTCCAGAGCAAGCGCAAGAATATCTTTCTACACATATGATTGTATCTCCTTCTCCTCAAGTGAAGGGATTTAAACACTTACACGAAACACGTGAAGGTGATTGTGCAGATGCAGCGGCGGCAACAGCAGCACTTCTTTATGATGATGGGTATCGTCCACATCTTGCGATCATGCTAAAAAATGATAATTCTGTCGGTCATGCGATATTCATTTATGAAAAAAATGGAAAGTATGGTTCCGTGGGGATTAATGAATCTGATTATCGAAATGCAAAATATCCTTCAGTTGAAGATATTGTTCGAGAATATACTTATGACAGTTATCTTGATACGCATCTTAATCCACCTATTTATGGTCCGGGGTGGGATGATTTTAGTCAATATTTGGATAAGAAATTTATCAACGATTCGAATGTATCGTTAGTTGATACTACTAAAACGGTTTTTGAATATTTCTTGAAAAGTCCTATTAAAATGCGCGTGTATAATCCGAATAAATTACGTGCGATGGATTCTTCAGAACGTAATTGATTCCTCGTTATTCTTTTTATTTTTTATTTTGTTCTTGATTTTTCACTCCCCACACTGGACATGTGCCCGCAGGGTATTTAAATCACTGAATTCTTGATATAGCAAATGACACCATTATTTTATACGAATATGTTATTTGCTTATTACGTATTCACATAGTTGTGAATACTCGAAACCTTTGGTTTCGTTGAACAGACAACATTTAGTATAACTATTATTGTCTGTGAGTATAGTATTGTCCTCGCGGATGATGAATCTGCTCATTTAGTTGTGAAATGGAAGCATTCCCTTGATTCACCCCAAGGATTGTTTTCATTTTTTTATTCAAAGACATATAAAATATTTTGGAGGAGAAAAAATGACAACAGCAATACCGGAAGAAACATATCAGTATCAGAACGATGATATTGTATTTATTGAGGGATTATTCTATAATCAGATTATGGCGCTTTCAAAACAGGCAACAAAGGTTGCATAATTTATTCACACTTATCGTTGGAGGTGATTAGCATGAAGAAAACATCCGCGCGAACCCGCATTATGCATCTGCTCGAAGAATACGAAAACAGGGATTTGTTTAATGATCGTATCAGCAGCATGGAACATCGATCAGATATCGCTGCATAAATTTATTTTTTTTCGATACTTTTTCTTTTACTCATTTTTTTGTCGTTCATTCTTGAGCGCCGCTCGTATTTTGATGTGTTTTCTCATGGAAAAAGTTTCCACTTGTCAAAAAAATCAGAGATTTTTAGGAAACTAAAAAACTTCGTTTTTTTGTTCAATCCTGAAACTTTTTCGTTATGTCTGATAGAGGATACTCGCACATTGGCGCTCAAGATTTTTCCACTAAATCTTTTGCTTCCAATACCTTTTTAAACGTATGATTCATCCCTTATAGTATGATTATCTTAAATTTCGACGAGTATAATGTGCACAAGAAAACCATTATCTCAGAATTAAAAAAATCAGTATTCGTATATCCTACAGACACGATTTATGGCATCGGATGCGACGCGACGAATGAGAAACTTGTCAGAAAAATTCGTCTCCTCAAAAAGAGCGATCAACCATTTTCTATTATTGTTCCGACTAAGGAATGGATTTATCAGAATTGTATTGTTACTGCAGAAGCTGAAGAATGGATCAGAAAACTTCCCGGACCCTATACGCTAATCCTGCGTCTTAAGAATAAAAAAGCAGTTGCGCGTGATGTTCATCAGGGTACCGACGAGAATAATTACACGATTGGTATTCGTATGCCCAATCATTGGTTCCTTTCAGTTGCATTCCAGGCAAAACTGCCTATTGTGACAACATCAGCAAATATTACTGGTCAAGATTTCATGACAACGCTCGAAGATATGGATGTCGTCATTCGCAATAATGTCGATTATATTTTCTATGATGGTCCAAAAAGGGGTAATCTTTCAACGCTCGTCCATCTGGAAGGCCCAAAAATTAGTATTCAATTACGGCAAGAACGTAAATCGAGTCCTGGAAAAATTCAGTTTCCACTCGAAGAGATTTCTATAACCCAGAAGTGAGACTATGAGAATCCTTTCTGCTGGAGACCTTCACGGCGACATGGGCCTTGCGCGAAAACTTGCACAAAAAGCAGCAAAAGAAAACGTCGATATTGTTATTCTCTGCGGTGATCTGACAGAAGCTGACGAGAAAACAGATAATTTAATCGGTCCATTCCTAAAATATCATAAAAAAGTACTCATTGTTCCCGGGAATCATGAAGGTCCTGCGACTGCAGATTTTCTTGCGCAACTCTATGGTATCAAGAATCTGCACGGATATTCTGTACGATTCATTGATCCTGCAAAAAATGATCTTGTAAAAAAGGGAAAACATCTTCTTCACAATACGATTGGAGTTTTTGGATGTTCAGCAGTAAATTTAGGAATCCATCAAATCACGGATAAGGAAACATACGACCTCTTGAAGAAAGGATATGATTATATCAAGGATACTGATTTTAAAATCATGGTAACGCACGTCCACCCGTCCGATAGCCGCATGGAAAAATTTACCCAATTCTTTAAAGGTTCAAAAGCAGTACGACGCGCAATCGACAAATTCAAACCGGACATCATGTTCTGCAGTCATGTACATGAAGCAGAAGGACTTGAAGAGATGATCGGTAAAACACGCGTCATCAATGTCGGACAGAAGGGAAAGATTATTGATATATAAATGAACAATACATTCTTTTGTTTATCTATTGCACCAACTATTTGATAATGTTCCATCAGGAAACAGCGTTAGTTTTTGGCCGGTATTATACACGATTTTATTTTCTTCTCTGAGCAACTTTACTGTGTTAAAATTATTCTTTCTTATCCATAATGCCATGGAATCCATCTCTGATTTTAAGGGTGCACGTGCACTATCTATCTTATCTTCTAATGTACGTTTTGGCCAGGCGGAAATATAATCAACGCCTTTGTGCAATAACGTTGTTATCACGTTTGAAAAATCATGCGCTGTATATATCGTATCTTTTTGTAATACCAGATTGGCTCTCATCTGCAACCCTGCATGATGGATTTTTGAAATGATAGTTTCAAGTGCGGGATAGATTTCCACACCATATGCTTTAGCATTCTTTTTTTCATCAGGATGATGTACAGTAACATAGATTGCAGTCAATCCAAAATTTTTCCATAATAGGAGGTAAGTATCACAAAACGCATCGTCTTCTCCGATTCGTATTCCGTTGGAATAAAGATTTACCGGTGAAAATCGTAATCCTTCTTTACTGTAATCATCGATTAATTGCAATGTTTTTGTAATCGCAAGAGGTGAGAGCGTCGGCTCGCCACTGCTACTGATCGATAAATATCTTGCGCCTTGTGTATAACATTCTTTTAATGTCTTCGTGATAAGTTCGGTATTAATAATCCCATCTTTTTTTGGCGCATATTTTCGTAATGGCACCCCCGCGCATCCTTTGCAATGTGCATTACATTCACCTGTTCCGACGAAGAGTGAAATGCTGGAGAGATGTTTATCGTTTACTTCATACATAACGCGCCCTCTCGAATCCAGGAATATGCAACTGTTCCGTCTTGGAAGACGACGAGTTGGCGCACAAAATCTTTTTTAGGATCATGCTTAGTAACATAGTCAGTAATCCTGAGGATATTTCCCTGATAATCATAGACGCCCCCGCCCCACACATGTCCGTGGCAGAGTGTCGCATGAGTATTAAGCCAGTGTTTTATGCTGAGTAGTCCTAATCGCGATGGGGTATGCTTATTGCGTGTTCCATCAGGATTACCAATGGGCCAGGATGTAATATTTGTGATGCCCTTTTCGATAGTAGTCTTTATAGTGTCTTCATATTTCTTTGCATCGTCAACTCCGTACTTTTTAAGTAGGACTGTTCCGCGTACACCTAAACCGTGTCCAATAATGTTTTCAATGATTTTTTCAAATGAAGGGTATGTTTTGAGATTATACGCTTTTGCCTGCTCTTCTTCATCTATGGAATAGATTGATATTGCGATATTAGTCAATCCCAATGTTTTCCAGATCGGGATATACTGCTTGCAGAATGATTTGTCTGCAAGTGTGATGCCATTTGTGAATAAGTTAACATTGGGAAAGTATGCACCCTGATTTGCGCATTTTTGGTAAATTTTTAATGCATGTGTCAATGCATCAGGGTCACAAGTAGGCTCTCCGCTGCTGGTGAATGAGAGAGACCAGCCGCCATATCGCGCGGATAATTTTATTGCAGATTCTAAATTTTTATCATACAATGGATTTTCTTTTTTTGCCTGGCTTCGCAGGTATTTTCCTGCGCACGAATTACAATTTGCATTACAGGATCCATCGCCGACTAATGCGGAAACGCTATAGATTTTTTCAATGCAGCCCATGATATCACCCCGTATAATTTTTTTGATTTTTTGTGTTTGCTGTGGAGTTGTTGTCGTCTTCTTATCTTTTTCTTTCTTATCTTCTTTATACTTGTATTCTATTAGCATTTTTCTGTACATTATTTGTCTGCAGAGTTGTACTAGCGAAAATTTTATATATCTTACCTCATTATTACTGTTATGCTTACTCCTGAGCGTATAAAAAAGATAGAATCATTTGTATACGCGCGTCCGCGCAGTATTGATGAAATCGCAAAATTTATCGGAAAGAATTGGCGGACTGCAGATCGTTACGTCGAAGAGATTGCGCGGGAATATGGGACTCTTGCAGTACATGTGTTTCGCGCGGGCTCTCGGGGGGCATTGAAAATTGTCTTCTGGAAAAGTTTCGAGTCTGCAGGAAAATCAGTATTTCAGGAACAGTTAGAACACGATATTCTCGTAGGGAAAACTAAAGAAGATTTTTTGGCATTCGATATTTTTCAGTATGTCTCTGATGCACATAAGAGTGCGACCATACAATCAGTCCCGCGGGAAGAGTCTACGAATTCGCATGATTTTGCTGAGAAATTGCGCGCAACACAAAAACAACTCCTTCTTTTTTCTGGTAACCTCTCATTCATAAACCTCAAGTATGAAGGACGTGAGATATTTAATGAACTCGAATTATTGGTTAAGCGTAAGGTCTCTATCAAGATTCTTTGTCGTGTTGATGTTGCAAGTTTGCACAATGTTGAGCGTATGCTTGCACTCAATTTTAAATACGGGACTGAACTCGTCGAGATACGGCATCGCACGCAACCACTACGTGCATCAATCAGCGACGGAAAACTAATCCGTCTCAAAGAAGTAAAAGAACCGACCGGGAGAATCCGCGAATTGAATAAGAAGACATTCATTTTTTATACGATAAAAGATAAGGACTGGGCAGAGTGGCTTTCACGCGTTTTCTGGAAAATGTTTTCAGTATCTATTGATGCAAATAGGCGCGTTGAAGAGTTGAAGAAACTGAAATAATCCGTTATGCATACCTTCCCAATCCTATAAATTTTTGTCTATATATGTTTTGTATGTATATGCGTTGTATTAATATGTGTTGTATGTTTATTTTTCTCATTCTATAATTATGACATAATTTTTTAAACTATCCTCTTCTCACATATACGATGAAGCTGAAAGATAATCCGGTGGCTTTCCTGAATAGGTATGTATGGAGATTCGGAGATAAAAAACGTATCGTGTTATATATCACACTATTTATATTTGCCAATATTGTCAATTTTTTTCAGCCACTTATTATCGGATATGTATTAAATATTATTCAAGAACAAGGTGTCACTTCTACGAGCCTTCCATCAATCACCTTGGCGTTGTCTTTGCTCGTCGTGTCTGTGTTTGCATTCTGGATATTTCATGGACCTGCAAGGATTATTGAAAAACAGAATGCATTCATTGCACGGGCGAATTACAAGAAATTTTTGCTTGAAGGTGTCATGCAGATGCCTACGGAATGGCACACGAATAATCATTCGGGAGACACGATCGATCGGATTAACAAAGCAACAGACGCACTGTATATGTATTCCGGTATTACTTATGAGATTATAGAGACCATCATCAGATTTGTAGGATCATATGCTGCGCTCGTCTATTTTGATATCCATGCGAGTTATCTCGTACTGTTCTTATGCATCATTATCATCACAATTATCATACAATTCGATAAAAAATTGATTCCGCAGTACAAAACATTGAATCGCTCGGAGAATATTATTTCTGCGAAGGTCTATGATGCAATCAGTAATATCACAACCATCATCATCATGCGTCTAGAAAAATTGATGTCAAATAATATATTCAAGAAGATTTTAGATCCTTTCGATCTTCACTTGCGCAGCAATAAGATGAACGAAACCAAATGGTTTTTAGTAAATGTTTGCAGTGTCACGATGATGTTCGCGATGCTGCTCAGTTATATATTGGCAGGATATTATTCGGGTACGGTAATACTCGTCGGTACTGTATTCATTTTGTATGGATACCTTGATAGAATCAATGGGTTGTTCTTTAGATTTGCGTATCGATATGGTGATATTGTAAGGCTAAAGACTAATGTCATGAATGCAGAAGAGATTGCATCAGAGTTTTCCACTCAAAAGATTATTGAAGGTAAGATGACAAAGGACTGGAAAAGCATAGAGGTTAAATCTCTGAACTTTGCATATCAAACAAACAAGGGAAAAAATCTTCATCTCAATAATGTTTCCTTTACCATTCATCATGGTGAACGGATAGCGTTTATCGGGGCAAGCGGAAGCGGAAAGACCACTATGCTCAAAGTGATGATTGATCTTTATACTCCAAAAGATTCAGAAATATCTCTTGATGGCCAAAAATTAATGTACGGATTCGGAGACGTTCGAGATAATATGGCGTTAATACCGCAAGATCCGGAATTGTTTAACACCACAATTTTAGAAAATATTACAATGGGCAACGAGTATTCCATGGATGATGTTGCAAACGTCGTAGAAATGGCATCGTTTGCTGGTGTCGTCGAACGATTACCAAACAAATATGATTCATCCATAAAAGAACGCGGAGTTAATTTATCTGGTGGAGAAAAACAACGATTGGCATTAGCGCGAGGATTACTTGCATGCAAGGATAAGCATATCGTGCTGCTCGATGAACCCACAAGCAGCGTAGATTCGAAAAACGAATTAACAATATACCAAAACATATTCAAACAATACAAAGATAAGACAATCATATCTTCGATACATCGATTGCATTTATTACCCTTATTCGACAACATCTATTATTTTGAGAATGGAAAGATTGTTGCATCGGGAACATTTAAAACCATGATGAAATACTCTAAATTCAAAAAGATGTGGAAGAAATATACTGCTTCACAAAAAACGAAAAAAAATACTTAAGAATTACTCTTTTAGTCCCGATTCCTTCATCCTTTAATAACCCCGAGCGGTACTAATCGCGCGACCATGTTTCCAATACCAATACCGTGGCTGACACGAATTACTTCGTCAATATCTTTATACATTTGGGGTGCTTCTTCGGCAATACCTTTCATGCTATTGCCTTTCACTTCAATACCGCGCGCTTTGAGTTCACTCACAATATCTGCACCATTCAGGGTGCGTAATGCTTCTGCGCGACTACCGACACGCCCCGCGCCATGTGCTGTACTTGCAAAACTTGCAGCTTCTGCAGTCTTAGTCCCGACAAGTACATAGGATGCTGTTCCCATGCTTCCGGGAATAATAATTGGTTGACCATAATTTCGATAACACTCTGGTATTTCTTCGCGTCCAGGACCAAAACTTCGTGTTGCACCTTTACGATGCACGCACAGTGTTCTTTTCTCTCCATCAACTTCGTGTTTTTCAAACTTTCCAATATTATGGCAGACATCATAGACAACATCAACATTATTCGCTGTTCCATACACTTTTTCCAGTGCTTGCCGTACTTGATACGTAATGAGTTGTTTATTGGTGAATGCAAAATTTGCTGCAGCGCCCATTGCCTTCATATACTGTTGCCCCAGTTCTGAATTGATTGGCGCATTGATAAGTTCACGATCTGGGAGATCTGCAAATCCATACTTGTCTTCCATGAGTTTGATATAATCACTTGCAACCTGGTGTCCGAGCCCGCGCGACCCACAATGAATCATAATAACAACTTGTCCAACAGTGTGGATACCAAAGGCATGCGCTATCTTCTCGTCATAAATTTTATCAACCTTCTGTATCTCCAGAAAATGGTTTCCTGAACCGAGTGTTCCGATCTGCGGGACTCCTCGTGCAAGCGCTTTATCACTGATAAGACCCGGGTCTGCGGCGAGATGTCCATATTCTTCAGTACGTTCAACATCTTCTTTGAATCCATACCCTTTATCGATGGCCCACTTTGCGCCCTTGTCCATGAGTTCTAAAATATCTGTTGCGGTGAAATCAATAATTCCCTTACGTCCGACACCGACCGGAACTTTCTTGAATAATTCATTAAGGAATGCTGTTCGATTCGGTAGGATTTGTTCTGCAGTGAAATCTGTACGTAACAGTCTTACGCTACAATTAATATCATACCCAATTCCTCCGGGGCTGATAATTCCTTCGTCGCTGTCAAATGCTGCAACTCCTCCGATGGGAAACCCGTATCCTTCATGCGCATCAGGCATTGCATACGCGCTTTTCACAATACCTTTAAGACAGGCAACATTCATGATCTGCTGGAATGTCTTATCAGTCTTTACCTTTTCCATAAGTTTATCTGAAGAATAAATAATTGCAGGAACATGCATCTGTCCCTGCTTTTCAATCTTCCACGTGAATTCATTGATTTTCGTCGGTTGCATAATCTTCGGAATAGAAAGGGGTTTAAAAATGTTGTTTGTGAAACGTTTTTTCGAAAGCTTTTTATAGATATATTCTATAATCTGATTATGAAGAACCTATCACCTTCAATCTATCGACAACGAGTAATAATCGAAGGAACTTGTAAAGATAAAATTACCGCAATACAAATAAAGAAATATCTAACAAAGCTCTCTCTTGAATTAGGGATGAAAACACTACTGCCCCCAGTGACGCATCTCTCAGAACAATACGGGTGGGCAGGATGGATTCATTGGGATTCGTCAGGATGCCATTTTTACGCGTGGGATAAGCCTTTTTCATTCTTTAGTGCAGATGTGTATACGTGTAAACGATTTGATACTCAAAAAGCAGTAGCATTTACGAAGAAATTCTTTAACACAATAGAGATATCATTCAAGGAAGTATAATGCGGGTGTGGTATCATTTCTTTTTATTCTTCCAATAATAGATTGCGCAGCTTCCAATATAGACATAGAATAAGTAGACGATGAGTCCGAGTACTGTTAATGCGAAAGGGATTTGTGCTATCCCTACAAATTCAAAGATCATGATAGGGAGACCGATGATGGTGAGGAGAATTATTCTTAACCATTTAAGATAGGGATTTGTGGCGATGGTTCCGAGACTATAGATGATAATAAATAGGATGATGAATCCTAACATGATCCAGATCTTCTGTTTGCGTGGAGTGAAAAAACCTTCTTTTACTTGAGTTTGTGGTTTCATTGTTTATCACGCCATTTCTTTCTTTATTTTTTCGTAAATCAGTTTCGCGAGTAATGCATGATTTTTTGCATTAAGATGTATCCCTTCAGCGCTATCGACTTTGACTTGTGATGTCGGATTGAGATAATGCACGTGTTCTTTTTTTGCTAATTGCGCATATTCTTCGGTTAATGCAGTTGCTTTTGCAGTTCCGTTCTGGAATAATGTTTTTGCAAGTGTTGCGGTCTCATCGACAATGGGCGGAACAATGATGAGGATTTGTGGCGTTTTTGTATTATCAAGTGTTTTGAATTTTTTTATGGTGTGGATGATTTTTTGCATCCCTTCAGTAATTTCTTTACCTGTTACATCCATCATTTCTTTTGTATCAGTTGTTCCGAGCATAATAATAACGAGATCTAATGGGAGATGGCTTTCAAGAATTGGTGGTAATGATTTTAGTCCATTACGTTCAGGAAATTCCGGTCGCGGGTCGTCAAACATTGTTGTCCGTCCCCCTAGTCCCTCTTCGATAACTTCATAATCACTTCCTAACTTTTTTTGGAGAATGCCTGGCCACCGCTCATTAATATTGTAACGTTCTTTACCCATGCTTGATGGAATCCAACCCCAAGTATTTGAATCACCATAACAAAGTATACGTTTTGCATGCGGATTCGTGTTCATGCTTTAATGTAACGCGACTGATTTTATAAAGTTAATCGACTGCCAACTCGTGGATCATTCCAGAACTTCCGCAGTAGAAGAATAGATTGCCACGCGTATTCATGAGCCTGCGCGCTTTGAAGAGCTGCTTTCGTGCCTTATGGAATCGCGGAGAACATTTGACTTCGAAAAGATCAGTTTTTCCGTTCTTTACGCCGCAAAGATCTATTTGTCCTAATTTGCGCTTCTTTCTAGAAATTTCATAATCGAGAATGAGATAATCATACCTGTGCTGAACTTTCTTATAGAGTTCAAGGACGTATTTGTCGTGCTTACTGGTCTTATCAGTCATCACAAGATAACCTCAAAAAATCGGTTCCTATCTTGTCCTTTATTCTAGAGAGACTTATATTTAAATTTATGTATTTGTGCGTAAAATCTCGACGAGAAATTGCTTAATGATTTTTGTCAGATATCTACCACAACCTGGCAAACATATCGTCCAGTCTTTTCATCAAGTTTAACATACATCTCATTGTACGTTGCTGCCTTAACTTCTGGACCAGTACTTTCAAGATTTAATGATTGGGTCCCTTCAAGCACTGCCTTCAATTTATATCCTGTCTCTGTCTTTTTGATGATTACGGTCTTTGCAAGTCCGACAAAGAATTCTGCGCTTAACAAAAATAATGATTCCTCGAGAAAATTATAGAGTAATGCTTCAAGATTTTCTCCTGCAACAATAAAATCCCTGGTCTCAATATCTATGGTGTTATCTGCGATTTCAGTAACATTATAGGTGAGACTCATCATTGCTTCAAGTGCATTCTTGAATGTTTCTTCAAGAGTTGCGCCGAATGCCTGGAATTTAGCGTCAGCAGTCTTCTCAAAGAAAATATATCGCTCGGGATTGGATTCGTTCATACCCATTTAGAATAGGGCGAGATTTATAAATTTATTCGATGAATGGGCTCCATCCTAAAAGTCTTTGAAAGTAAGAAAATAAGTTGTGGCAGGTTAACCTGCCATATATTTCTGTTCTTATGGTTCTTACTTTTTTAGAGCGTACGCTACTTCCGTATTTTCCTTTTATAC
>JBBAAQ010000011.1:0-51718 GCA_041658255.1 Candidatus Woesearchaeota archaeon | reverse complement strand
GCAAACGCTTAAATTTATTAACCAGTTTTTCTTCCTTTGCCATGGTGGGCTGTACTCCCACCCCCGCTCAGCCTTAGGGCTGACGGGTTAATATTTCTTTCGAAAAAAAAGATTTTGAAAGGAGCCCTTTTAAATGCATAACATTTAAATAATCGTATGACAAAGTCATATCTATTCAATAGATAGTCGGTGGAATGGTCGATGAAAGAGCGGGTAACATTAACAATTGATGGAGAACTACTGACGCGGGTTGATGAGTGTGTCGATGGTGTAAAAATAAAGAATCGCAGTCATGCCGTCGAATTATTTCTCATGAAAGCATTTTCTTCGAATAGGCCGCGTAAAGCAGTCATTCTTGCAGGAGGAGTGCGTGATGTGAAGTACCCTCCAAAGGGCCCCCAATCACTTCTCATTGTCAAGAAAAAATCCGTACTGCTCTGGAATATTGAACTTCTCAAAAATCATGGCGTCAAAGAAATCATGTTATGTATTACCGGCGAATCCTCAAAAATTCGCGAACATTGCGGCGATGGATCATCACTGGGTATAAAAATCTCTTATTCAATGCAAGAAGATGCACTTGGGACTGCAGGATCACTGAAAGCAGTGAGCGAATTTTTTACTGAAACAACAATCGTCTTGAATGCTGATGAACTTAAAAATATTGATCTTGATGATATGTACGAATTTCATAAAGATGGGAGTAAAGCGTGCACCATTGCACTGACGACTGTCGATGACCCAAGTTATTATGGGGTAGCGCTCATGAATGGGACAAAGATTATCACCTTCATTGAGAAGCCTGCAAAACTTGCTGCGCCGAGTAATTTGATTAATGCAGGGCTCTACATCGTCGAACCAGAAGTCCTAAACTATATTCCTGACGGATTTTCGACCATTGAGCAGGATGTATTTCCAAAACTCGCAGCGCAAGAAAAATTGTATGGATACATTTTTTCCGGACAATGGTTTCCGACAAAAAACCCATTACTCCTAGATCAGGCACGTCAAGAGTGGAATGGTCTGAATTGATGATATGATGTGCACAGCATTAGTGCGCTTTTATCGTATGTGTTTATAGTGTGCTTTTAGTATGGTCATAGTCTTATGAAATCAAAAAGAGGAGAACAGCATAGTTGTACTGTTGACTATTCGCGTGTTGGACGTGAGTTACAACGATTTATTACTGCGCAATATAAGAAGAAATTTCTTTCACCTGAATTATATCAAAAAGCAAAATTGCATGTTGCAAAAAATCTCATCTTGTGGTATACGGATCCTGTTATTGCAAAAATTTCTCCGCATACACAACCCGCGATACACCAAGCAATCAGTGAAAAACGTTGGGCTGACATCTGCGAATTGTATAGTGATGATATCGCGTTCGGGACTGCAGGAATCCGCGGACGATCAGTAGTGCGCGCGTTTGATGTCCCTGATCCTCAAGACGAACTTGTATGTTTTGCGCGCGATGGACTTGATGCAAAAATTCTCAAAGGTCCTAATACAATCAATGACATTGTTATCCTCCTTAAATCTGCAGGCATTGCACGGTATGCCAAGGACAAATCATTCTCACACATTGTTGTAGGCTATGATAGTCGTATCAATGGACGAGCATTTGCAGAACTTGTTACACAATTATTTATTGCATATGGTCTGACTGTGTATCTTTTTGATGAAGCAGTGCCTTATCCGGAACTTATGTTTGCCGTGTCTCAACTGCGCGCAGATTTAGGCATCTATATTTCTGCAAGTCATAATGATAAACGATATAATGGATATAAAGTTTGCCGGTTCGGAGCGCAACTTGATGCAATAGATCGTATAGAACTATATGAACACTATATTCGACCGGTTACAACAAAAGATATTATGCTTACATCACTTGCACAAGCAGCACCGGATAAATTGTTTTTTTTAGGTGGGCAGGCAAAGATTCCTGGTGCAGAGTACTATGATTCTTTTTATCCTCGAAAACATATTGATATGCATATACTCCATTTTACGCATTGTATGCAGTTTATATTGAACAGAACGCTTCTTCGTCGATGGTCAAAGAAACTTGCTATTGGATATGCGGCGTTTCATGGCGCAGGACGTAAACAAGTCCCAAATCTTCTTGTGCATGCAGGATGTACACAACTATTCCTTGTCGAGAAAATGCAAGATCTTAATGGATTATTTCCACTCTTTTCAATAATACAGCAACCTGATCCTGGAGATGAACAAACCATGCAGATTGCGATGGATGAATTTATTCGTGAACATGGCACTTCTGCTTTTGAAAAACTTGATTTATTTATCGGCACTGATCCTGATGCTGATCGTGCAGGATTCGTTGTTTCGGTACCGGAAAATCAACGCAAATTATATGGTGGAACACATGTATTATTATCTGCAGATGAAATCTGGACTGCACTGTTATGGTATCGTTTATATCATAGTCGCGGGTTTTTATCGACGATATTTAATAATCCTGGCCGACAATTTGTTGCATTTACGCATGTTACGACTGACGCGATCGGGTTACTTGCAAAACATTATGGTTTAGGATATGTTCGGACATGGGTAGGATTCTCGTTTCTTGCGAGCGCTATTCGTCATGTCTGGATGCATGAAGATCTGACACCTGAAAAAAATCCTTCGGTGATTTATGCGTGTCATGATATGAATTCTCGTCGGACTTGGAATGTATTCGCGTGCGAGCAGAGTAACGGATTTAGTATCTGCGGAGATATTCCGAAAAATATGCATACATTAGGGACTCATGGACATGTAAAGGATAAGGATGGAACACTTGCAGCGCTCCTCGTTTTTGAACTTACTACATATGCAAAATCTCATGGAACAACAATTATCGAATTACTCGATACGCAAGTTTATTGTAATCCTGCAATAGGATTGATTGTTACTGCATATGAGCCCTTGCCGAGATTTGGGCAATTCGAAGGTCTCGACGGAATGAGTCGAAAATTGTTTGCACTAAAAAAAACACAATCCTTAATACGTATGCATGAACGCGGAAAATCAGTATCAATTGCAGGATTGCCTGTAGTGCGTACTGCGATCTACCGCACAGGAAAATATGATACACTTCATAATTGGCCAGGATTTCCTGACGAAGGTATGCGTTTTTTCTTTGGCGAGTATTCGCATATCACATTACGTCCATCCGGAACATCACAATCACTCCGTATTCATGTGCAGATCCGTGACAATACCGTGACACGTGATTCTATTGTCGAGAAAAAAAGATTACTCCATAAACAGGCGAACGCAATCATCCAAGATTTTAAGAAAAAGATTGGAATCCGCAGTTAATTGATGTATGGTCTTATTATTCTCCCCAAATAAGTTCATCACCTTTGTAGTATATTTTTCCTAATTTCTGATGTACCATTAAATGATGATTCGGGCAGAGCACAACATACGTATGGAGATCTTTTTTGAGATATGCTTTGAGAATTTTTGTTTTTGACTCTTTTTTATTGTCGAGACAATGAATTTCAGTAATACTGTCGAAGTCGCAGACAAAACACTCATTATGGAGAATCTCTTTAATTTTTTTATCAATTGCCTTCGAATATGTTGAATATTTTTTTGACTGTTTTTTTTGCGCGCATGTATCTGAACAATATTTTTGCGTTTTTTTCATCTTCAGGAATTCTTTACCACAGTTTTTGCACTTCGATTTTGCAAGATCAAAATTTGCAAATTGCGCAACTGCATCATTCCAGGAACCAAAACGCTCGACGTAGACTGTGACTGACGGAAATCCTTTCGCTTTCTCCATATCTTCTTCACGGGGGATATGTTTTAATTTTCCCATCAGCTTTTTGAAATAGAATTCTAATTGTTCCTTAGTATACTTACGTTTATGCATAATCCTTTTTTACGGTCTTTTTGCTATATAAATGTATTGCTTGTACTGCGATTTGTGGTACTATCCCGAAAAACAAATATTTTTAAATACGTTCGTGTGAGTGCGTATATGATGAAAAAAGAGACCGAGAACCGGGGTGTCAATCTTACTGCAATGGAATATTTTTTGAGTGATGCATTCAATAATTATCTTATTACTAAAAATCATGTCGAAACAAAGATTAATTGGCTCCTCGGAATCTCCGGGATTATTATGAGCGTATCACTCCCGTGGATTATTCATCAGGATCCTGCAATAAACTATTTTGCATTGATGGTTATTTCTTTTAGTGCATTCATCTGTTTTCTTATCTGTCTTATCAGCCTTGAACTTCCGGATTGGGTACTGCGTAAACCTCATCGGGATGGGAGTATCATGTTTTATAACACGAAAAATGTGTTAACACCTGAAGATATCCATCAACAATTGCTCGCTATTAAGACGAAGGATGAATTGCTCAAGCAATATTCAATCAACATCTATAATGTTGTAGAACGTAATATCAAAGTGAAGAATAAACTTTTCAAAGGTGCATGTAATATCTTATTTGCAGGCTTAGTGATGGGTTTTGTAGTAATACTTGTTGCTATTTTTATATGATCTTGCTGAACAACCGCTGATTTCTATTTTTTGTATTTTACCGCCAGTTGACCACAATATCGTCGGTACGTTCGTACGGTCTAATATCTGAATCTTTGAGTGGAGTCTTATTCCCTGCATTGTGCATCTTTATTCCAAGTACGCCAATCATTGCAGCATTATCGATGAGATACTCATTTTCCGGAATAATGCATATTGCATTACGGTCTGCACACATCTGTCGTGCCATCTCTTTGAGCCGTGAATTGCAGGCAACTCCGCCGCCAAGGACAAGTTCTGTTTTTTCGCAATGTGCCATTGCACGTTCAGATACTTCAAGAAGCATCGCGAATACGGTTTCTTCTACACTCATACAGAGTTGTTCACGTTTTTCTTCAGTCGAATACTCTTTCGATTGAATTTTCTGTTTAAGTAATGTATAAAGCCCAGAAAATGAAACATCCATTCCCTTGACTTGATAGGGAAGTGCAATATAAGGATCTTTGCGTTTTTTTGCATTACTTGCCATTGTATCAATAACTGGTCCTGCAGGAAATCCGAGCCCTAATTCTCTGCCGAGTGAATCAAGGAAATTTCCGATACCGATATCAAGTGTTTCTCCAAAAACACGATATTTCCCTCCATCATATGCGATGATTTGCGTATTTGCGCCTGATGCATAGAGAAGTACCGGATCTGTCGCTCCATAAATATTTGCGATCTCAAGATGCGCAACACAATGATTCACGCCGATAAGTGGAATTTTATGTTGGATGCTGATTGATCTTGCAACACTTGCGCCAATCCGTAATGCATGGCCCATTCCTGGTCCTTGAGAGAATGCGATGAGTGTGATATTTTTTAATTTCGTATTCGCTTTTTCAAGTGCATCTTTAATGACGCTGTCAAAACATTCGACATGATGCTCTGCAAGTTGACTTGGAATGAGCCCGCCTTTTGTCGTCTTATACATATCACGGACATTGCTTTTGATTACAAATTTGTTATTATCGAATTCTACGATGCTTGCGCCGAATGTATGCGCAGTGGATTCGAGTGCAAGACAGATGATTTTTTGAGACATGGATTTCGTGAATTATTCCTCTTTTATAAATGTTAAGAGCGCTTAGAACGAAACCTTTAAAAAGAGAGATGTTTACTTTATAGTGGTAACTATGAGTAAGGAATTATCTGATATCGTGAAAAAAATGCATGCGGATAAAGATTTTGGTATTGGAGCGTATGCAGTCATGTGGTATAAAGGAGTATTCGGGATTACGATGAAGAAAGGATACATATATTATATTGATGATTCAACTATTGGTTTGACAAAAGGAAAACCTGAAGATTATACATTTACTCAAAAATATGTAGAATACAAAAAGTTAACTCATTATAATTTGCTTCTTTCGGCGCAGACCCTTTCTGCGGACAAAAATAAATATCATTTAGGAGATAAGGTTTCGTTAATGCCAGAAAACGCACCACTCTTTTCTATAAATATACCTGATGTTCAATTGCCCTATTTTCATTTTACTAAACAACCGTTCAAATTAGCTTCGAAACTACTTAATATTCCACTTTTTTTCATAAACGGTTTATCTGCAAGCACTGTATCTTTGCTCAGAAAATTTTTATCTTGTTATAACATTGGTGAAGAATTTATTACCTATCTTGATCCACATCGTATACGTATTTCTAAAACTTTTCCTAATCTTGCAAAACCAAAGCTATTCGCACTAGGAGAAAAAACATATTCTCGAGAAGAATTTAAACAAAAATATGAACATCATTAATGATTTGCCGATTTCTTAAAAAATTCTTATTTAGTCTTGTCAAATATTCTAGCGCTCTCGCCACTTCCGCCTTTTCTCATAAGAAATATTCTTTCATCAAGTAAGATATGAAAATTAAGAAATATAAATTATAAATGAAAAAACCGTGTATAGACTAAATCTGTATATATAGTTAAAGGTTTGGAGCTGTTGGGGATCGCGGGCTGAACATCTCGCGTGAGCTTGATGCGTACACCCCGATTCCATTAAACCTATCTTCTATAGGTGCTCCTTATGTCTCTTTTCAAGGAGGGTTTCTGGCTTAGATGCTTTCAGCCATTATCCCTGATCGCGTAGCTGCCCAGCATACCTTGTAAGATAACTGGTTGACCAGAGGCGACGGTACATCGTTCCTCTCGTACTAAATGCGCCTTCCTTTCAGACATTAGACACTTCCAGTAGTTATTAAACCAACTGCCTCACAGCGTTGTGAACCCAGCTAACATCCCTTTTAATGGGTGAACACCCCCACCCTTGGCCGCTTCTGCACGGCCAGGATAGGAAGAGCCGACAACGATGTAGCAAGCCGCGCCGTCGATTTGAACTCTCGGGCGCGACAACCCTGTTATCCCCGGAGTAACTTTTTGGTCATCACCAAACCCCATCAAGGAGTTATGGTGGTTCGCTAGGTCAAGATTTCTCTACTGAAATCTGTCTTATTAAGAGTCCAGTTAGGCTGGCTTTTGCCCTTGCACTCTACACCGGATTTCTGACCCGGTTGAGCCAACCTTTGAGCACTCATGATATCTTTTCATGAGTATGCCGCCCCAGCTAAACTGTCCACCTGCTACTGTTTCAATTAATTGATGAGCTACGTAAACCCTGAAGAGTGGTGTTTCATTTTTCGTCTAAACACGACCTAGCAGCCGTGCCTCAAACAACTTCCACTTACGCTACACATCAAGGCTCGCGCAGCAATAACAGGCTACAGTAAAGTTTCACGGGGTCTTCACGACCCACTGGAAGTCTTCGGCCTTCACACCGAAGAGAGTGTTCAGGAGGTTCTACCTAGGGACAGTGGACAGCTCGTTACGCCATTCATGCACGTCGTCAATCAAACGACAAGGTATTTCGCTCACATCTGTTGCTTCCCACACACTATTTTTTGTACGCGTATGGTACTGACCTTCAATTAATGAAGGCGAATGCGCATTTCTGTGCATTTCCATTATTCGCATAATGGGTCGGACTATATCTTATCCATTATTGGATTCCGGCGTATAGTCTCTGAGGATTCCAGATACCGTTGTACTTGTCGATTCATTCGAGAAGCAAGATTGGCAATCTTTACTAATCCTTCCCTACTTAGATGCTCATTCGTGTTCATGAGTTCAAGAATTTTAGAGAATAATTCAAAATTTTTTTGTTTTGAAGTTTTCAGAGGATGATTCTTGAAGAATCGGGATAATTTATTTAAATTATCTAATCCTCTTACTCTAAACTCTTTACGATCGCCATGATTTACTGTAACACTACCAAAACCAAAATATTCTTTCAATTTTAATAATATTAGTTCATCACGTTGATGTTGAACAACTCTGAACTCTGGAAGGACTTGCCAACCTAGAGACATTTTATGCATCCGATTAATAGATACATGAAAACATCCCTCTCCATCAACAAAACCAACAACCCAATTCGCATCTAGTCTTTCCTGCTGATTGTCCGCAACTGACACATTTTCACCCCAAACATTTAAACATACATATCTAAGACATACTTAAATACCTTACGCCTCAATGTCTAGTGGTAGTGCAGTATACTCGGAGTTTCCAGCATATAGCCAGATTTTGATAAGGCAATGAAATATTACCTTAAGAGAGTTATAGTTACCCCCGCTGTTTATCAGTCCTTAGCTCCCTTGAAAAGGAGTTTTAGATACTGACACTGAGCAGACGTCACCTGCTATACAAACCTTTACAGGCTAGCAGCAAGTTGTGTTTTTGTTAAACAGTCGGCCATCCTTGGTTTTTGTACCCTGAACTCGCATACATACATACACGAGACCAGGGACCCCTTATCCCGAAGTTACGGGGCTAATTTGCCGAGTTCCCTTAGTTAGATTATCCTCACACACCTTAGGCTTCTCACCTAGGGGCACCAGTGCTGGTTCTGGGTACGAGTTATCGAGATTTATTTGTATTCTGTTTTCATGGGCTCCAGGCATCAACCGAATACCACTTAAGTGATACTATTCCACGCCTTTATCAAGTTCTCATCATAATAATACTCCCTTGATATATACGTGTTAACAATTTAGCATTGTCGGCCTAGCCAAAAACGTTCAAAATACAACTTGCGTTACCGCACATACTCAATAAGTACAAGAATATTAACTTGTTTCCCTTTCCCGAACATACCCAATTTCTGGGCTCGGTTAGGATCGACTAACCCTTGGCTGATTTGCATTGCCAAGGAACCCTTGCCCTTACGGTGGCAGAGATTCTCACTCTGCTAAGATCCTACTACCGCCAGGATTTTTATTACAAGCAGGTCCACATTTCCTTGTGGAAATGCTTCTACCCTACCAGTACACCGACCTACCACAATTCTTTCGAATGTCCATGGTCTCGGTAGCTAATTTAGCCCCGTCCATTTTGGATGCCTACAATCTTGACGAGTAAGCTGTTACGCACTTTTTAAAGGGTTGCTGCTTCTGGGCAAACCTCCTCGCTGTCTCTGATTGTAGACGATCTTCGCCCTTTAACACTTAAATAGCATTTAGGGACCTTAACCATGGTCTGGGTTGTTTCCCTCGAGCAGTACGAGTTTACCCCGCACCGCCGTCTCCACAGATCGCAGATGTATTAGTATTCGGAGTTGGACAAGAAACCGAGCCTGTTAAGGCCCTAAATCTCTAATCCGTCGCTCTACCTCTAATACGATCTCCCTGCAGGCTTGACTACGGCCAATTTCGATCGGAACCAGCTATCACCGTGTTCGATAGGCTTATCACCACTAACCCAAAGTTAGAAAAACGCTTGCACACAGAACTTCTGCAGGCCTCCACCCCGTATTACGGGGGCTTCACCTTACCCTGGGTTAGATCACACGGTTTCGGGTCGTATTCATGTGACTACATGGCACTTTTACACCATTCGCCTCATTACTTGCGCGAAAATTGGTTTCCCTTCGCATGCTTCCTTAACAGAATTATGCTTGCCACACAAATATACTCCCTGGCACGTTATTCAAAACGCACGATGGGCCTCCGAAGAGGACCATCCCACTATAGTTATTAGGTTTCAAGGTCTTTTAACTCTCATTTTAAGAGTTCTTTTCAGCTTTCCCTCGCGGTACTTCTACGCTATCGGTCTCGAGTAGTATTTAGGGTTGGAGATTGATGACCCCCAATTTCATGCGCCATATCCAAGACGCACTATTCAGGATACACTCACATCTGTTCTTCTACTTTTACGGGACTATCACCCTTTGCCGTCCTCCTTTCCAGGAGAGTTCAAATCGAAGAATTTGGATTAAAAGAATGTCCTGCAACACCACATCTCTATTATCTTTCAATAACAGATTCAGTTTGCCCTGTGCTGGTTTCTCTCGCTGATACTAACAGCATCTCGTTTGATTTCTTTTCCTGCGGGTACTAAGATGTTTCCATTCCCCGCGTATGCTATCCGTTAGGATTTATTGTGAAGTCACATTCGGAAATCTCAGGTTCAAAGGTTACATGCACCTCGCCTGAGCTTACTGCAGCTTGTCACATCCTTCATCGCCACTCGAACCAAGCTATCCACCTAATAACATGGATCTTTAACTAAGACAGATTTTTGTCTATACACGGTTTCATCGAATATAATTTTTGTTGATAACAAGTCAGCATATCTTGCGATATAACCAACCGATTATATTCTACACCATCTGTACGAAACATGTTATGTAACGCACTTCATCTTTGTGAGCATGAGTTGTGATATTTGTTATGAATATTTTGAATAAATTCGAACAACTTAATGTTGCCTTTGAATATATATGGACTGGTCGGGATTTGAACCCGAAGCCTTCCCCGTGCAAGGGGGACGTTATACCAGATTTAACTACCAGCCCCCAAAGGAATGGCAAATGTCAATAATTCCTACCTATTATCGGTAGTAATTTATGAATATAAAAGGAGTGAAGATGCAAGAATGATCTCGATTGAAGTATTAATTATATATTGCTATATAACATATTTTTTTATTGATCCATGAATAAATTCATAAAAAAATAAAAAAAAGGAGGTGATCCCACCGCAGGTTCCCCTACGGTGACCTTGTGACGACTTAACCCACCTTACTGACCTTAGATTCACAATAATCAAGAAAATTACTGTTCATCTAAAGCCTGCTCGGTTGGCTTGACGGGCGGTGTGTGCAAGGAACAGGGACATATTCACCAGACGATGATGACGTCCGATTACTAGGAATTCCGTTGTCATGTGGGTGAGTTGCAACCCACAATCTAAACTACGATAAAGTTTCGAGGATTGGCTTCACCTTTCGGTGTTGCATCCCATTGTCTTTACCACTGTTGCGCGCGTGTAGCCTAGAAGATTCGGAGCATACAGACCTACCGTTGCCTGCACCTTCCTCCTCCTTACGAAGGCAGTCTCTATAGAGTGCTCAGTCAACCCGAAGGTTCTGTTAGCAACTATAGATACAGATCTTGCTCGTTGCCAGACTTAACTGGACATCTTACGACACGAGCTGACGACGGCCATGCACTACCTCTCGGCTCGTCAGATAAGCCCTTCAAGCTGATCTTCATCCTGCCGTCGCTTCTAGTAAGGTGTTCTGCGTTGAGTTAGATTAAACCGCACGCCGCACTCCTGGTGTATTCCCCCGCCAATTCCTTTAAGTTTCAGTCTTGCGACCGTACTTCCCAGGCGGCCAGCTTAGCACCTTCGTTTCGACACCGCACATTCACGTAGAATATGCGACACCTAGCTGGCAGTGTTTACGGCTAGGACTACTCGGGTATCTAATCCGGATCGCTCCCCTAGCTTTCATCCCTCACCGTCAGAACTGTTCTAGTTGGGCGCCTTCGCCACAGGTGGTCTTTCTGGGATTATCACATTTAACCGTTCCCCCAGAAATACCCCCAACTCCTCCCAGTCTCTAGTCTGAAAGTGTCCTCTGCACGCTGTCGTATTGAGTTCGACAATTTCACAAAAGATTTTTCAAACCGGCTACGAATGCTTTAGGCCAAATACAAGATTGCCACTTGTGGCGCCGGGGTTACCGCGGCTGCTGGCACCGGTCTTTCCCACCACTTATTCTCCAAGATGTTTGCTCTTGGCAAAAGCTTACACAAAAAGTGTAAGCACTCGGGATCCCCCCATCACGCTTTCGCGCATTGTGGAGGTTACGCGCCTGCTGCACTCCGTGGAGCTGGGACCAGTATTTCAGTGTCCCTCTCGGGGCTACCCCTTCCAGGGCCCCTACGGATCGTAGGTTTGGTGGTCCGTTACACCGCCAACTGCCTAATCCGCCGCCGACTCATCCTAAGACCTTACGTTTGCCGAACAGTTCGTTCCAGAATCCATTCAGTATCCAGTATTAGCCACAGTTTTCCGTGGGTGTCCTGAATCTTAGGGCAGATTATCGACGTGTTACTGAGCCTGTCGCCGGCCATTACTGACCTGACTTGCATGGCTTAATCGAATCCCGATAGCAGCAATCCCCCGCAGGATCAACGGGAATTAACAATATAATCGAATTGATTATAATCCTAAGATTTTATTATTTTTCAATAATATGTTGCCGCAATCTTTTATCTTTGTATTATTGGTCGCTTTTTTCGTAAAACTTAAAGAAAATTATTGGTTTACTAAAATTGAATAATAGCACACTACTTCACATTTCGTCTCATTCTTGCATCATACTTGACTATTACATCAAGCACTCATTCGTGTTATGTTTTCTTATATGTCACCAGCCTTTTACAGGCCATTTGGACAGTTCAGAATGGAGGCGATTTGATAAGAAGAAGGAATTCCATTTTATTTATAAAACTTTCGGTGAGAATCGTGCTTGATTGTGGGTGGAAAAAAATTTGATTTAAAGATGTAAGTAGAATATCTTTACTCATCTACTTTTTTTATAGAATCCTGAATAGAATTGGTGTTTGTCAAAATATGCGCATACATCGATGATATAATGTGCATTTCCTTCATTCGATAATTTGAATACTGCGCGTCGTTCACCAAATTTTACTTTTCGAAAATGTCCTTCACCAAATTCTTTACTATAGTGTTCATACATAATTGTTTTTACTCGACCGAGTTTATATTTTGTTATTGCTTCACCCATAAATGGGTTCTGTAATGCTTCATTGGTGAAACGTTCATGGTCTTTCTCGTTCGTAATCCGCTCCTGATGGACGAGTTTTGCTTGCGTGTTGGTTTGTCTTTTGGTAATAAATGCATTGAGTTCTTCTTGTGTGCTATAGAGCTTGATGTTGTTGCTGGGCAATATCCCCGATACTTTTTGAGGATTATAAATATCTAATATTACTCCGAGTGTCTCGACATATTCACTAAGATATTTTTTCGATTCTTTAAACAGATTGGGGAACGTCGTATATACTTTTTTTGATTCGACAGGAATGATCTTTTTAACTGCAAATATGGCATCAATATGTTCAATAAACTCTTTCATGATATCAAAATTATTTGATTCCAATAACTCTTTGATCTGTTTATTCGCGAATCCTTTTGATTGGAGATAATTAATCTCTTCTGGATTAAAATATGTAACTTTCCGCTCGGCGGGGAGTCTAGCAAATGTATTTTTTTCTTGGACATATTCTACGGTATTGATCTTTTCTTTTTCTATTATTTCAGTCAGTTTCTTTTGTGCACGTCTGCGATTAATTTTTCCTCCGATAAGATCGATAAATACTTCATCTGCTTCATCGACGGGGATGATGATCTTTTTTGAATCGCGCAGTTCAGTAAGTAATGCGAGATTTTTCTTTAGTTCTTGCGCTTCATTAAGGATACTCGCATAATTTTTTTTCGCTGTTGAGAATGTATTGTTGATATCGATAAGTATCTCTTTTTTATGTGCAATTTCTTCAAAGAGATATTTCACATTTGCATGCATCTTTATATCTTGTTGGAGATCATAATATGCCTCATTATTTTTATTTTTTTGTCTGAATGATTCATACGTGTCGTTCTCGTTAACACTAAATGCTCTTTTAAGCATTTTCAAATTTTTGTTCAAGTAAAATGTCGCTTCTTGAAGATCTTGTCGTATCTCTTTTTCGGCTTCTAGGGTTATTGTTCTTGTTTCTTGAGCAGTAAATTCAATTGTTTGTCCTGCATCAAGATAGGTTTCTAGTGATATTTTTGTGTAGTCTCTTTTTTCATTATCTCTTTTGATGATTGTTCGCGGGATAGTACCATTGAAGGGCATGTGTTCTTCGGTTTCTTGAAGTATCTCGTTGATATTATCAAAGACTCTTAAGATTGCATCATCAATTGTTCCTTCGAGTTGTGCATTGATTACACTATTCTTAAGAGATGCATCAATTAATTCTTTGATTAATCTTGTTATTCCAAACATATGTGAAAGAAAAAGACATCTATTTATAAATCTTGTTGTTATTATTCAGTGATTACGATTAACGTTTTTTCTTTTTTTGATTATTTTTTATTTGTTGGCACTTGGAGTGTATCGCCGGGTTCAGGGCAGTATGTGTCAAACATAAATGCAGTCCACGGTTTTCCTTTGAGTGCGGTTACTGCGTATCGCCCTGTAAAAAAATACGGTTCATTATATGTGATTGGATATTTGCTGCTGTCTATGATATAAAATTTATCAGCAGTTGTTTTCCATGTATCTTTTTGTTGTACAATATACATTGTTGTTTTTGCGGTATCGAGTTCTTGTTTTAATCGAACATATTCATCGACTTTTTTGAATCCACGTCTTACTTCTTGATACATTCCTATCCCTAACGGTGTTCCTAACACGGCAAGAGACCCGATGAATGCAGTTATTTTAAGTATACTCTTGATTTTATCTGATAAATTCTCTTTTGGCTGATTGTTCATGGTTCACCTCTTCTTATATTGCGCATTATATTTTTCGCGTAGTTTTTCCCAAAGTGTTTTGAACGTTATATCTTTATATTTTCCGTAATACTCCGCAAGTTCTTTTCCTTTTTTTGTTCCGTCTACTGAAAATCTTCCGTCAAAGATTTTCTTGTCTTTTGTATCATATCCTTTTGTATCATACCAATTGTGGTACATTTTTGCATTTCCTGTTGACGTTCGCGCTGTAATTATTGTTCCATATCGACTTTGTTCTGCGGTAAGTTTTGGCGCGTTGAGTAATATTTTTTCAAGATCTTCGAATGAAGTTTTTTGTGGTTTGATTATTTTTGATTTCATACCACTAATAAGTAACACTACTTATATAAATATTATCCCCCACTTAGTGGGGGGATTTAGAAACATTTATATAGCAGGATGTTGAAGAAACAGGCATGGATACCGCGCTACTCGAAAAACTCGGGCTTACTAGAAATGAAAGTATTACTTACCTTACTTTACTCAAGACCGGAACATCGACGAGCGGGATTATTCTCAAACAATCTCATCTCAATTCAGGTAAAATCTATGAGATCCTTGAGGGACTAAAGGAGAAAGGCCTGGTCAGCGAGACGATCGTTGATGGGGTTCGACGTTTTACCGCCGCACCACCAAAACAGTTGAAGTATTTTATGCAGCAAAAGAAAGAAAAGATTTTAGAGGAAGAAAAACTCGTTGATCAGCTATTGCCTTCCCTTAGTATACTACGTAGCGAACCCTTGGAACAAAAAAAGATTCTCGTCTATACAGGATTCAAAGGAATCGTGACTGCTGCAGAAGAAGCACTCGAAGATACTCCTGCTGGTGCAGAGATCATCTCTTTAGGAATCTCTGACATCAATGCAAAATATCAGCATTACTGGGTAAAGTGGGAGAAGATGCGTACGCAAAAAAAAATTACTGCACGATATCTACTTTCGCAGAAAGGGCGTATTTATCATGATCTAAAAGATGAAAAAAATATTCAACTCAAGATTCTACCACTGTATACGCCTGTCGGTGTTGATATTTACGGAAAAGATAAAGTGTTGATTCTTCACTATCAAGAACCTGTTTCTTGCACGTTAATTTATGATGAACATACTGCAACATCATTTCGCTCATTCTTTGAAGCAATGTGGGGACTGGGGAAAAAAGCGTAACAATAATATACCCTGACATTGTTTTATGATGATGAATGCTATTATTCAGCTCTACAAAGAGCTTCTTGCAAAACACGGTCCACAAGGATGGTGGCCGCTTTTAGAATTACATACTAAAAAAGGTAATGCAAGAGGTGTTAATCCGACGAAGACTGGTTCAATTCAAGGGTATCATCCGAATGATTATTCATATCCAAAAACCCGAAAGCAGCAATTTGAGATTTGTGTCGGAGCGATTCTGACCCAGAATACGAATTGGCCGAATGTGGAGAAGGCATTGATTAATCTGCAGAAAAAGAAACTGCTCAATGCAAAAAGAATTTTGAATGCCGACGAGAATTTATTGAAATTATGCATCCGTCCTGCAGGGTATTATAACCAGAAAGCAAAGAAATTAAAGATATTTTCGCAATTTTTTATCATGCAAAAAAATAAAATCCCGCCGAGAAATCAATTGCTCGCATTGTGGGGTGTTGGTCCCGAGACTGCAGACTCTATCCTATTATGTGTGTATAAGCAACCGGAATTTGTAGTCGATATGTATACGAAACGTATTCTTCTCAAACGAAAAATCATCGATGAAACTGCAACGTACGACGACATCAAGCAATTAATTGAAAAAAATCTTCCTAAAAAATTTGCATTATACCAAGAATTTCATGCATTGCTGGTTGAAGAAGGGAAACATTAAGGAGCATTGCTCTTCTGTTGGTGATATTCGTTGTATTGCGCAGTAATCGCATTCATAATAATATCAATATAATGATTCTTATTCTGCATTGTTTCTTTTTTTGCGTCACAATTAGGATCATAGATATCTATTTTTGCCGGAATATCTAGTTCTCGTGCTGTTGTGATTTTAATGGAGTTATCGAGTGCATTGATACGTTTCTGAAAATCTCCCTTGTTTGTAGTGTATTGATAAACATGATCGTCTAATTTTTCTGAAAATTCCGCGAGCGTTAACTCTTGAGAATTATTATTTTTTGTTCTTGCGGAAATACTGTACCCGACAGAAACAAGTTTGGAAAGCGTCGTCGGCAAATATCCGTCGATACATGTGTTATATGTTAAATCTTTTCTTCCGATTCCTGCAAATAATCCCAATACTTCTGTCGGATTCATGAATTCGTAGAGTGAAGGATAGTTAAAATTATGTACGCCGTAATGGATCTGTTGTACTGTTTTGTAAGAAAGTTTACGCAGCATGCGATCAGTGATTCCGAATTGTTCGTAAGTGTTTTTCTTTTCAAATACAGATAATTCTGTTGCTTCAATTGGCGTTGCTCTTGTATCTAGTGCTGTTACTTTATCTTCTAGGTTTCCTTCGTCGGATTCTGTTCCCATGTCCTTTTTAGAGATTCTACTATTTATAAACTTTTCTATCTGTAGCCACTATTTAGTGATTATTTTTTAGAATCGGGTTTATCGTCGACTGTAAATAATGTAGAATCATGGACATCAAATAATCCGCTGCGCGCACCAGCGTCGAGCCATCCATGTGCGTAGTTGAGTGCGGCAAATGCGAGGACATAATCGCCTTGTGATTCGAAATGTTTGGCATCGCTATAATAGCGTGAAGCCATGTCAAAAAAATCACGAGCATCCTTCAACCGTTTTTTGTCAAGCGCGTCTTTACACATCTCAAGTGCTTTTCCGGTGATAGAAAAATATTTTTTTAATTTCTCGTCCGTAATTTCTCGTTGCATTAAAATCCCTTCTTCAGATTTTGTTGGGTGACGAATTGTTCAAATGCAATCTCGTCAATCTTTTCCTTAATGAGCGCAAATTGTTCCTCTTTGAGACAATTACGTAATTCGCCCGTGAGTTTTACCATTACCAATGCATCTTGTTTTAACGCTGCTTTCATCGACGTCATCGTCTGATGTAATCGTACAAGTTCAGTTTTAATTTCTGCGGTTGTGGTGTCTTTCGCAGTATCAAATTTTTCAAGTTGCGATGCAATATACATACTATCTTTTTCCAGTGTATTAATACGTTTCTCAATTTTTTTTAATGCATCATTTGCTTCAGGATAATTCTGTTCGAGTGTTGGCATGCTTGTTTTAACGCGTTGGAGTTTATAATGTTTACGCCCGATTATTTTATAAATTCAATTTTTTTATGATGTGCCCTTTTTTCCTTTTGTGTATTCACTTGAGAAATACAGCAAAAGTTTTTAATATATGATGATGTTAAAGCGTATATATCTTTCGTAAAGGGGTGAATTGATGGGAAAATCTATAGTGATTGAACCGCCAGAGGTTCCGTTCGAGACAACTGCTTTTCAGGAGAGTAAAACTTTTCCTGCTTTAGACTTACCAGATTTTTCTTCACCTATGCCTTCGCTTCCTGAATCAATACTATCATCAAGTCCCACCCCTAATGATCAGCCTGAAGAAAAAAAAGGTTTTTTTAAAAAATTATTCTCGAAAAAAAATCCCGCAGAATCTCGCAGCCCATTTGCAGACCTTGAAAAATCTTCTGCATCAACAATGCCCACTTCTGATAATGCATTTCTCCCACCATTTGGTTTACCATTACCGGTGATGGAGACCGTACTTCCGGAATTCCCACCATTGACACTTCCCGATGCTCCTCTAGAAAAATCAGGAAAAAAGAAAAATGCAAAAGCAATCGGAAAATCTAAAGGGAAAGCAATGAAGGGAAACGCGCGAGTATTTAATGCGATAGATGAAAAATCGCAGTTTGATTGGTCAAGACCCATCACTGATCAGGATTTACTCATCCAGGATAATAGCCGGTATAATGAGGATATTGCTGCATTAATTGATAAAGCAAATACGCAATTTCTTGCACAAAAAGAACTTACAAAACCAGACAATCTGCAAACAGATCATACTGCGGTTACTGCGCAACTTCCTGAACTCCTTGCGCTTCCGCAAACATCTGATGAACTCACTACACTTTTTACTGCACCCGCAATAGCAGATGCTGCTCCAATCATGCCGCGATTGTCTCCTGAAGTCAGTCTCGCATTCAAGAAAATTAATGACAGTCACCAAAAGATTCGTGGAACATTGGAACGTACATTAAAAAAGAAGGCAACGACTGGAATGCATAAGACTGAAGTCATGCAATTGTTGAAACAGTATGATGAGAGTATCGAACAAAAAATCGAGCATAAAGAACTCGAATTATTTGAAAAGAGTAAGAAATTGAAGACGCAAGAAAAATTGCTCCACGCAAAAGAACTCCAATTAAAGCACGCACATCTCTACCTTAAAAAATTCGAGAAGGACGTTCATCAAAAAGAGGAATTGCTTAATAGTATTATCTCAAAAAATGTTGAGTTACAACTTGCAAAACGTTTAACGCAAGAAAAACTATTACTTAAAAAAGAGATCATCAAAACGCAATCAGTCAATAAAGAATTGCAAAAAAAACTTAATGTGCTCAGTAATGACCGTGCACGTATTGAACGTAAGGCTGCAAGTGCACGCACAGATTTTGAGCGCGAACGTACACAAGCGCTTGATACTCTTGAAAAGGATCGCGTAAGTCAAGAACGCAAGGCTGCAACGCTACGTGCAGACTTCGAACGTGAACGCACACAAGTCCTTAGTGGTCTTGAAAAGGATCGTACCCGTCAAGAGCAGGAATTTACACTGCATAAACAGAAACTTGAGCAAGAAACTAACACATTCCTTGAAAAAGAACGCACGAAATTGAATGAGATGCAGGGCATATATGAGAAAAAACTCGCCGAATTGACGACCGAGAGAATGCAATTCGCAAAAGAAAAAGCAGAGGCGCATGCAATGCTCGAACGTGCAGGAGAAATAGCGCAAGAATTACAGACAGTCAAGCGCATCCGTAATTTTATTGAGCATGACAAGAAAAAAGTTGATGCACGCATCATTCAAAATAAGGAATTGGAGAACGCTATTGCGCATTCCGAAGCACTCCTCAAAAAAGAGCGTGAAGATGTAGAAAAACTTGCATTCTCAAAATATATCTCCAGCAATCTGCAGACCGCAGGATCTCTTGACGGTCAGATGCAAGTAAGTTATAAACTGCTCCCCCTCTATGATCTTATGAAGAATGCACGATTGTTAATCGATTCGCGCGATATTGATAGTGCAAAACGCGAGTATAATAAGGTAAAGGGTATGTTTGAGCGGATGAATCTTGAACGCATTGAACGCGAAACAATCTATAGTGCGATTCGCGAACTCTACAACGATATCCAACTTGCATTACTCGACCAACAATTGCAGATGTAAACTTTTTTATAGAGGAATTTTTTTGAATCGAAAAATCAAAAGATTTAAAAACGAGTCCTATTTTCTTAATGTATAATTAAAGATATAGTTTAACGACTGTACGAATGTGATATGATGGATGAGTACCAAGAAAAACAAGGACTATGGACAAAATTTAAAGGATTTGTCCGTGAATGCGTCCGTGTACTAAAAGTCACCAAGAAACCGACCAAAGAAGAATTTTGGACCACGAGTAAAGTTGCGGGTCTTGGTATTTTGATTATTGGGCTCATTGGTTTTATCGTCCATCTTGTGCGCGTGCTTCTCTTTAGTTAGGTAATTATTATGGCTGAATCTGAATCAACGGTAAAAACTGCATCTGAATCAACTGCAAAAATTTATTGTTTACGAACAACTGCAAATAGGGAAGATCAAGTAATGGATTTTGTAGTCAGCAATACGCAACGTAAAGGTCTTAATGTATTTGCAGTCATCAAACCCCACGGTCTTCGCGGGTATATCTTTATTGAATCACCATCAAAAACTGATGCAGAACAAGCAGCATTCGGTATTCCCTATGCGCGTGGAATCTTAGGTCATGAGGTACAATATGCAGAAATTGAACACATGCTTGAACAAGTCAAAAAAGAAATGAATATTCAAAAAAATGATATCGCAGAAATTATTTCTGGAGCATTCAAACGTGAAAAATGTAAAATCGTACGTGTTGATAAAGTCAAGGAAGAAGCAGTTGTTGAACTCCTTGAAGCAGCAGTACCCATTCCCATCACATTAAAACTTGACGCACTCAAAGTCATTAGACGTGAAGGCGAAGAGAACATAGACGAATAGAGGTATGATTATGGCAAAGCAAATTGTTGAAGCATTAATCAATGGCGGACAGGCATCTGCAGCGCCACCACTTGGTCCTGCACTTGGTCCACTCGGTCTCAATATTGGACAAGTCATTCTTGAAATTAATAAGAAGACTGCATCATTCAAAGGCATGCAAGTTCCTATCAAGATCATTGCAGACACTACTGCAAAAACATTCGAGATAACAATCGGAACACCGCCCGCATCTTCACTCATCCTTAAAGAAGTAGGTGTCGAGAAGGGTTCAGGAAAACCGGACAAGGAAAAAGTTGCAGATATCATGATCGAACAAGTCATCAAGGTTGCCAAAATGAAAGAGGATAATTTACTCGGCAAAGATTTGAAGGCAAAAGTAAAAGAAATCATCGGTACCTGTAACAGTCTTGGAATTCTCGTCGAAGGATTACCGGCAAAGGATGTTATTGCACTCGTGAATCAGGGAAAATTTGATGCAGAAATTACTGCGGAAAAGACTGAACTCACTGCTGAAGAATTGAAACGCTTACAAGTAGAAAAGAAGAAACTTCAAGAAGATGTCGAACGAAGACATGCTGATGAATTGAAGCGTGCAACTGACATCGTCGAGTCATTGAAGGGTAAAGAGAAATCTGTGATCAAGGCGAAAATGCATGAAGCAGGAATCCCTGAAGACCTTATCAAGAAACTCTTACCAGCTGACGCAGGCGCTGCTGGCGAAGCAAAAGGTAAAGCAGGCGCTAAAGGCGGCAAGAAATAAATTCTTTTTTATTCTTTTTTCTTTGCATTTTTAATTTTGCTGAATGGTTTTTAAGCATTAGCGTCGTTCACATCCTACTGTTATATTGAAGGAAAAATTTACCATTTGCAATTCTGTAATTTTTTCTCGAGATTATTGTTGATGATGCTCACACATTGACGCTAATGCCGCAATTAACTGGTTAATTAAATTTATAGAAATATTTATAAATACTAACCTCTCAGAGAGACTATCTTTCAGATTAAGAGGTGTTATTATGAATAAGAAAGGTTCGATGGAACTGAGTGTAAATTCAATTGTTATTCTCGTTATTGCCGTAACCCTACTCGGCTTGATATTAGGGTTTATTACGACGAAACTTGGTCAGGTAAAAATTCCTGAAGTTGCTCCAGACGCGCCCGCTGCATCATCCGGAGATCCGGTAACTGTTTCGAGTAATCCATTCGCGGTTAATTCTGGAAAAAATATGCCGATTATGATTAATGTGTATAATCCACATACTCTGAACTTTACACGCGTAAGACCTCTTGTAACTTGCATTGTCAGTGGAGCTACTATTACACCAACTCTTGTTTTTAACGAAGAAGCAAGTATATCTGTCGCAGGATCAAAGAGTTTTATCGGTCTTATCAAAATGTCCGCTACTAAAGATTTATATTTATGTCAAATAATTATTAGTGGAAATGATACTTCTTCGGTGGAGATTAAAAATATTATTCCTCCTAAGGATTTTGCGATTAGAGTCGAATAAATAAAAGGTGATACTCATGAAAAGACATTTAACTCGTCAAGAAGAATTTGATATTTTAAAGATTGTGATTGATAAATTCTTACTCCTCGGAGTATTCCTCCTTGCACTCGGGATTTATAATATTATCAATTCAGCACAAAACTTTGTTTTGGGACTGTCGGTACTTATCGGCGGAGTGATACTCCTTGTTATTTTGAGTATTGTTCTTGTGCGAGAATACGAATTCATCAAATCATAAGATTTTTTCTTTTTTTCCTATTCTTTTTCCTATGAACAGAAAAGCAGCGATTGAACTCTCGGCAAACTTTATTATCATTATAATCATTTCTATTGTCATTTTAGGTGCAGGATTCGTACTCGTAAAAAAACTTATTGGCAGTGCAGCTGATCAGCTTCGTGACGTGGATAATCAGATGCAGGATCGCTTGCAGCTCATGATGACAAATAATAATGAGCGCATTGCAATCTATCCTACGTCATTCGAACTTGCACGCGGTAAATCACAATCTGTTGCAATCGGGATTATGAATGATTATAGTGAGGAGAAAACGTTTATCGTTAGTGTTGATTGTAGTTATTTTGAGTCGAAAGATGATACCACTCCTGATCCTGGTTGTAGTAGTAATTTGGCTAATGATAATAAACAGATTACTTATTCTTTTATAGATACTTCAGTTAAAATTCTTCCGAAAGAGAAAGTATTCAAAAATATGCTTTTTAAGGTTGCAAAGACTGCGCCGAATGGCGAATATGTGATAACTGTAAAAGTCACAGAGGACAATAAGCAATATGCTGTCTCTAAGATCTATGTTATTGTGAAATGATTCTTTGTGTTGTTACTGTCGCTCGTATTCTGATGTGTTTATTGAAGGAAAAATTTATCATTTGCAAGTCCCAGAGGGAAATTTGAACGTAGTGAAAATTCCTGTTATTTTTTCTCGAGTAATTATTCGAAGATGTTCACATATTGACTGTAATGTCTGTAATTATTACGCAAATTAGGACAAGAATTTCGAATATTTTGATACTGTATTATATCCCCTGTACTAAATCCATTAAGAATTTCTCAGGATCTTTGGAGAGGACAAAATGTGAGGCAAGTAAGACGCCTTTTGCGCCGTGTACTAATGCGACTTTGAGATCGTTTGCATCCTTGATTCCTGCACCGACAAGAACATTAACGCCGCCACATGCCTTGACTGCTTTAGGAATGATTTCAGGTTTTGCAGTGCTTACGGATTTTTCTCCACCAATAAGTTCTGGAGGTTCAATTGCAATAAAGTCTGGTTTTACCGGTTGCATCTTTGCAAATACCGCGGCTTCTTTGTAATCTTTCGCGCAGACCACACTTTTCATGTTTAATTCGCGAAGTTTGAGGACAATTGCTTTAATATCTTTTAATAGGATACGTTTTTCTGAATGATTGATGAGGGAACCATGAATATTACTTGTTGAGAGATGTTCAGGAATTATTCCTCCGGTAGTTTTTCCCGCAGTAAGTGGATCAACATGTTGGCTATAGACCGGGATTTTGACTGTTGACGCAATCTCTTTTAGATCAATTGCTTGAACACTAATAATGATATTGATCTTTGTTTTGTCCTGAACGCGTTCGCATATTTTTGCGAGCTTTACTGCATTTGCGCCAGTAGCGTCAATATATGTCTTAAAATTGATGATGACAAATGGTTTAGTGTAGTCAAGTTGTTTAACAACAAGTGTTGTTTTTTTAGTGAAAAGTCCCATAGATGTGATAACGTACGTTGCTGTTTTTAAATCTTTTTCACTCTTCAAGAATAATGCCACACACTTTGCCATCAGATTTTTAAATATCTCCTTATTTCATCCCTGATGGATGTTTCTCTTGAGAAAAGACCCGTAGTGCAGAATGCTCCACGTAAAGTATGGGAATGTATGGGTTGCGGCGAATGCTGTCATATTCGTGAACGTGACAAGATAAGTGCTGAGGATGAATTGAAATATAAAGAGTTCATGAAATCACAATTTGGTATTTTTTATCTTGCAACACTTTCTGATGTAACAATCAATATCTGGCCTCAGGAAGCAGAACTTTTACGGACAGAAGCAAAAAAACGTGGAATGAATATTTCTATTCGACCTAAACGCGCACTCGTGACACCTCAAGACGAACTTATTGTGATGGATTATTTTATCGACCATGATGTCTGCCCATTCTTTGATAAAGAGAAAAAGAATTGTACCGTCTATGACATCCGCCCGCTCATCTGCAGGGCATATCCATTAACGAGTCCGACAACCTATGGGAAATGCAAATATAAGACTTTGAATCTTCAAGAGTATGGGACAGAAATGGATTTTGCAAAAGAACTCGAATCACGTCTTGATAAGGAGAAAGCAATCATCACTGATCTCATGCTTAAAGGCATGATCATCCGAGAATTCGGCGAGAAAGAACTACTGAAAAAATTAGATACATTACAGTTTCGAGAATTACGATTGAAATAATTTTAGTAAAAATATGCGACGGCTAAAAGTGCCACAGTCGCTCACATTTTGATATTATTATTGTAGGAAAATTTTGTCACTTGCAATCCTGCAAAATTTTCTTGAATATGTTAACGAGAATGTTCGCCTTAAGACAGTGGCACTTTAATTAATTGAGTAAAAAATTTAAAGAAAGGAAAATTAAAAAAATTAAATCTCGAATATGCTCGGGTCGACCTTTTTCTTGTTGGGAAGTTCAATGCGTTGTTTTTCTGCAACCTTTGGATCAAGTGTAGTATCGACATTCCGGATAGGTGTTCTTGGCGCTGTTGTCTTTGGTGCTACAGGCGCCGCTGCAGTTGGTGACATCTGTTGTTTTTTCGTCCAGCATTTTTCGCAATATTTTTTTCCTCTTGCGTATGCAACGCATTCTTCACAGATAGGTTTTCCACACCATCCACAATTATATGTGCATTCAATCTGATGCTTTAAGCATCGTGGTCCACTACTTTGTTTTATTGGCATATTAATCACCTTTTTAGTATTATATATGTATTTTAGTGTTTTATTGTTGAAGTCATTTATTAATTTTGTGGATTTTACTATACTGGTATATTGAAATACATGTTTTAATGGGTGTTTTTTACTTTTTTATCCTTGAATACGAACCACAAGAATACTCCGCCGACAATAACCATCCCGAGTGAGAACCATTGGCCTGTAGATAGACCGTAGTATAATGGATCGTCACGCCAGAAATTTGTGATGAATCGCAGAGCGCCATACATGACAACAAATGTCCAGCTGAGAATGCCTTTTTTGAGATTCTTTTTTGTACGTAGGGTGAGTACTGTTGCAAAGATGACAAGATTTTTCGCGCTTTCATAGAGTTGAGATGGATGCCTGCAATACGAATCCAGTTTTTCAAAAACTACACACCAAGGAGTTGCTGTGGGATTTGTGATTTTACCGACAAGTTCTGAATTAATATAATTTGCGATGCGACCAAAGACGAGTGTGAGTGCTGCAGGGATGACAATAATATCTGAAATATCATAAAAATGGATTTTATGTTTTTTTGTAAACCAATAGGTGACGAGAATAACACCGACTAATCCTCCATGAAAACTGAGTCCTCCATGCCAGATCTTGAGGATTTCCAGTGGGTACAACAGATAATAACTTGGCTCAAAAAAAATGACTTCAAATAGTCTTGCACCGATGATAAGCGCGATAACTGAATAGAGAATATAAGTATCCACATCTTCGTATTTAATCTTTAATTTTCCTCGTGTAACTGCGCTTCTCAAAAAAAGATATGTAAGAATAAATCCGCATATATAGACGAGACCATAATACCTTACTTCAAATGGTCCGAGAGATAACAAGATAGGATTGATGTTGTTGATAAACATAAAGAGGAAGAAAGAAAAAGAGTATATAAATGTTTAGAAAAGAAAAAATAAATATTTAAGAAAAGAAAAAATTACTATTTAGATCAGATATTTTCTATCAAGTGCAGTGAAGTCATCAGTGACCTCTTTAAGTTTTGCACTGGTGGTTTTTTCGAATCCAATGGTCTCTACGCGACATCCAAGACCTTTCAGGTAGACGACAAGGTCTGCAAAATCTCCATCGCCAGAAACAAGTACGATCGTATCCACTTTTGGTGCCATACGAATGGTGTCCATGGCAATTCCAACATCCCAATCGCCCTTCTTATTGCCGTCGAAAAAGACCTGTAAATCTTTCGATTTGACTTCATAACCCATATTATGGAGTGCATCACGAAAATTCTGTTCTTCAGCAACATCTGCTTTGATTACATAGGTGATTGCACGTACTAATCGTCGTCCACTCACTGCAGTCTTGAGGACAAGATTAAAATTTACTTTACGCTTATAGAGATTCTTTGCAGAATAATACATGTTTTGTACGTCTACAAATACTGCTACGCGCTGTTCTTTATGTTTTGTCATAGATATTCACCTAACCAATTATTATTTAATACTTTGTATTATCCCACGCATTTACAGCATTTATACTTTGCTGCATCATCGAGCGAATTAAATCGTATCCTATTCTCCTTCTTAATATTCTTCCCATACGGGCAATTGGATGCATGAACAATATTCGAATGTTTGGATGCAAAATAATAAATCTTTTTTTCAAGTATCAGTTTCGGTTTTTTTGGCGTAATTGTTTTTTCTTCGTCAATAATAATAGGTTCTTTTTGCAGTTTTTCTGCAATCTTTTGTTTCATGATGGATTCGATATGTTCTCTACTTAAAATCAAGTCTTCTCTGCGATAGAGGATACTGCATTTTGGGCAGAAATAATGATATTCCTCATTACCCTTCACATCAGACCCACAAATCGGGCAAGCACTCTTTAGGGTTTCAAACCCCTGCTTCTCCTCGTCAGACATCTGGTTGCGAAAGATACTCATACATTGACCTGAGTCGTAGGGATTTATATGTGTTGCGGATTTTATGATGTTGTTAGCGTCGTTCGCATTTTGGTGTGTTTATGGATTGAAAAAGTTGCCACTTGCAATCCTGCAACTTTTTCTTTATGGGGTATTTAATAATATTCACCTATTGACGCTAACAACTGTTCTGGTTTAATAATAAACTATATAAACCTCCGTTTTATCCAAGTAGTATGAAAAATTATGTGTTTTCCGAGGCAGAATCAGCAGTACTTACATTCTGGGAGAAGAATGCTATTTATCCTAAACTTAAGAAACGTAATCATACAAAAACACCCTTCTACTTCCTGCAAGGTCCGCCGTATACGTCAGGAAGAATCCATCTGGGGACTGCATGGAATCATGCATTAAAAGACGAACTTTTACGCTATAAACGTATGCGCGGGTTTGATGTCTGGGATCGGAATGGATATGATATGCACGGACTTCCCACAGAGAATAAGGTACAGAAAAAATTTGATCTCCAGACAAAAAAAGATATTCTTGATTTTGGCGTAGAAAAATTTATTCATGAATGTATTAAATTCTCATTAGAAGGTGCTGCGTTCATGAGCGAAGATCTCTGGAAGATGGGCGTCTGGATGAATCACAAGGATGCTTATATGCCACTGCATAATTCATTTATTGAAGGAGAATGGTTCCTCATTAAAAAAGCGCACGAGAAAAATCGACTCTATGTCGGGAGTAAAGTCATGACTTGGTGTAAATCATGTGAAACTGCACTTTCAAAACACGAACTCGAATACAAGAATGTTTCTGATAATTCTATTTTTGTAAAATTTAATGTCACTGGAAAGGAAGATGAGTATCTTATCATCTGGACAACAACACCCTGGACTATTCCGTTCAATCTTGCAGTCATGGTGAATCCCGAATTATCATATGTTCACGCTAAAGTGTTAGTTGATAAAAAAACGCAAAAATACGAAACATGGATTGTTGCAACAGCCCTCAGTACTGCATTTATCAGCGGGGTTGCAGGAAAATCATTCGAAATCATTGAAGAATTTACTGGAGAGAAATTGAAAGGGATATCCTATACGCATCCATTTCATCCACTCTTGCCGCAATATGCTGCACTCAAAAAGCAGCATAAGAATGTGCATACCGTCATCTTAAGTACTGAATATGTTGATACGAGCGCAGGAACAGGTCTTGTCCATTGCGCTCCTGGCTGCGGTCCTGAAGATTTTGAAGTAGGTAAAGTATTTAATATCCCGCCATTCAATACGATTGACGAATTAGGAGTATTTCCCTTCGATACTGGACGATTTGCAGGAATGACTGCAAAAGATGATGATGGATTATTTATTGATATTCTCAGAGAACGTCATGCACTTATTGAAACAACATTTGTAGAACACGAATATGCCCATTGCAATCGATGTCATCAGCCGGTGATTTTTCGGTTGACTGAGCAATGGTTCTTTAAGACAGAGGATCTGAAAGAGCGGATGATCGGATTCAATAAAGATATCCATTGGGTTCCGGAGACTGCAAAAAATGCGTTTGACGCATGGCTCAGAAATCTTAAGGATAATTCAATTACAAAACAACGATTCTGGGGGACACCGGTTCCTATCTGGATCTGTGAAAAGGATTCCTGTAAAAAATATAAAGTTATCGGGTCTATTGCTGAATTAAAAGAACATGCAGTAACATCAGTCCCTGATAATGTGCATAAACCGTGGATTGACAGTGTAAAACTCTCCTGCGCGTGTGGACATACCATGCATCGCATCCCTGATGTTTTAGATGTGTGGATTGATGCAGGTACTGTTTCATGGAATTGTCTTGATTATCCGCATCAAACTGAATTATTCGAAAAATATTTTCCTGCAGACTTTATTGTTGAAGGTAAAGACCAAATCAGGGGATGGTTCAATCTCCTTATGGTTGCGTCAACCCTTGCATTTGATAAACCTGCATTCAAGAATGTTTCCATGCATGGATTCATCACTGATGTTGAAGGCGAAAAAATGTCCAAATCAATAGGAAACATTATTTCACCTTATGAAATCATTGATAAATATGGTGCAGACACCCTGCGCTATTATGCCATAGATATCACCATTGGCAACGATATGAGTTTTTCTTGGGATGAAGTTGCATTAAAACACAAAAATTTACTTATCTTATGGAACCTTCATCAATTCCTCATGGACTTTCATACAACCCACGGTATACGGTTAGTATCTCGACCTGTTCTTGGTGATGAAGAAAAGTATATGCTTTCAAGGTTACATTCAACAATCAAGGAAGTGACAGAAAAACTTGATGCATATCATCTTGATAGCCCACCTGCACTTCTTGAATCACTCTATATTGATCTTTCACGAGTCTATATCCAACTTATCCGCGATAAATCAGTCGTGGGTTCTGAAGAGGAGAAAGAAGCAATATTATACACCTTATATCATACGATGATTGAAACACTCAAAATGTTTAGTATTGTCTGTCCATTCATTACAGAAACAATGTATCAGAATCTTCGTGCTATTCCAGAATTTAATCTTACTGAAGAATCCATCCACTGGTATGCGTGGTCCGAACCAAACGAATCCTTAATTCAGAAAAATATTGAAAAAGATGTTGTCGTTATCCAAGGGGTCATGCAATCAATCCTTTCCTGCCGTGATAAGATTAAACTCGGCGTGCGATGGCCACTTGCAGAATGTATTGTCGATACAACCGATAGTGATGTTGCACAGGCAGTAGCTGATTTGACTTCGCTTATTTCACAGCAAGTGAATGTGAAGAAGATAACACTTCGAGCGATGGATGTTGAATTAAAAATCAAACCTAATTATAAGACACTCGGTAAAGACTTTGGTAATGAAACACACCGTATTATTGAAGGGATTAATGCGAATGCGAAGGAAATTATCGCGCGCGTAAAAGCAAATAAATCATTTATGTTCGAAAATTTCGAGATAACAACAAATCATATTGTTATCGAACAACTCTGCCCGCAAGGATATGAGATGGCTGAAATCAGAGGCGGCGCAGTATTCCTTGATAAATCAGTAACCAAAGAACTCGAACTCGAAGGATTTGCCCGTGAAATAACGCGGCGCGTCCAGCAATTACGTAAAGATAAAGAATTGCAGAAACGCGATGTCATTGAATTGGTTATTGTTGGTGATAAGGAATTACAAAAATTCGAATCATTGATTAAAGAGAAAGTTGGCGCAAAGTCTCTGCACTTCGAAAAGGAAGATGCATCATCATCCTACTTTGCATCCTCAGTCGAGAAAATCAAAGGAAAGGATTTCGAGATTCTGTTTAATAAGATATGATTCTATTTCTCCAAGAAATGTTTTATACCATATAGTGTTTCTCCTTTGTAGGGATTTAGTTTTGCGACAGCAGTAATAAGATCTACACAATCAGTATGTTGATAGATAAATTCTTCGTTAAATTTTTCTAAGTACTGATTTGGTTTTTGCAGTATATCAAACAATCGTATTCCTTCAATATGGTTATATTTCATCAAGTGCAACTCGCTATGATTGTTTTGTACGCGAATAAAAGAGTAATGATTTTCAATGGGGGTGTTGAGTGCGAAATTATTCATTACCTCATTTTCCTTTTCCCACATATACGGTTGTTGTGATAAAAATTTTTCAATAGGTTCTTTATCTATCTCAAATATATCTTGAGAATTTTCTTTAGACATAGTTCTGAGTAGCGGATAGTTTGCTTGCGCGATATATTGTATGATAAGTGATGTTGTCGGCCCCCAAGCCATTTCTCTTTTGCCATAGGCACTGTACTCTTTTTTCGTTTTAAGGTTGCGTTGTCGTATGATTAAATCACCATTTACTCCGGTTGTCCCCCAAAGATTTTCAAATATTTGGTTTCTCCAATAATATCCATATTTATCGTCTTTAAATTCTTTGTAATCTAATTTTTTTGGTTTCATTTTTTTAATATGAGAGAAAATACTATTTTAATTATAAATATTATCTTTGTTGAGTACTGACGACGTATTGGCAGAATCTTTTAATCAATCTTCACGTCTTGTTATCAAAACATTTATATAGTAGTTATTTCTATATATTTTTTATTCAATTGTGTTGGGGGATACAACTGATAAATTTTTTATGAGTAAAATTATAGCAATCGATACACCACTCGCAGAAATCACACTGCGTAAGTACGAGAAGCCAGAAAATCTCAAAGATAGAGATCTCGTCAGAAAACTTTGCCTGAGTGTCGGGCTTTTGCAACCCGGTGATTCACGCGACGTCATTGTCGATATTCTCCACGTCCTTTTGAAATCTAAACATCCATTAAGTTCTATTGATGTTGAACGCGAAGTCATTGAATTTCGCCGGGTCAATAAACTTGCATTGCAAGGAATTGCGTCGAGCAACATTCGTCGGCAACTCTTGCGGCTGCGCGACATTTTCATTATTGAGAAAGTGAAAAATTTTTATCGTGTCACCGAAAATTCGATGCTCATAGAAACATTTAATGAAAAGATAGAAAAATATTATTTGAGTTCTATTGTCGAACGCGTCAAAGAATATGTCCAGGAGATTGATACGCGATTCTTGAAGAAGTGAAATGATGGACAATACCACTTGTCTTATTGTCATGTATATGCAGCAAGGACTGATGCATGATATGCAATCTGATTATCTCAACAGAAAAATTCTAACACAGCAAGGCATTATTACCGATGCCCGCGCGCATGGGATGCCGGTGCTCTATACGACAACACGTTTTTTAGATAAATCACTTGATATTGTTAGTGCATTGCAGCCAAAATCAGTTGATGAAATTTTTGAGTCAGAAGGTGATGTCGCCATTTATGGTACTAGTCCTCGCAATGGAAAAAAACTAGAGCATCTTGTCGAATCATATTCTACGCTTATCTTGATTGGGCTTAATTATACTTTGAAAGGTGAGAAACGCTCAAGCATAGTCCGAAACGTACATGCATTATTTGATTATACGGATAAACATATCATCATCTGCAATCGTGCAATTCTTGATAAGAGTGGAATGATTAAGAGGCATAAGATGCAATTGGGTTTATTGTTTAATAATAGATTTTCTGTGGATGATTGTCTGGACATCACAACGCTCAATCATTAATATCGCAAATGAAATCAACAATCTACGAACCGCAAGAAGATTCTTATCTGCTTGCCGCGCAAGTCAAGAAATACGCGTGTTGTAGAGTTCTCGATATGGGTTGCGGGAACGGGATTCAAGGGATTACTGCACTTGCACAAAAGAAAGTTTCACAGGTAACATTTCTTGACACTAATTCCGCAGCAATTACCTCTGTGAAATCACATCTTAAAAACCCGTTGCATAAACCCGTATCTTATATTACGAGTGATTTATTCTCCACACTAGAAAAGGGCATGCAGTTTGACACGATCATCTTCAATCCACCCTATCTTCCGGATGATGAACTCGATGATGAAAAAGATATCACGACCGGTGGGAAAGAGGGGCATGAACTCATTGTGCGATTTCTTCATGACGCAAAATCATATCTTGCGCCGCAAGGAATCATCTTACTTGTCTTTAGTTCGCTTTCAAAAAAATCCGTCATCGATACAACACTGCGTAAACTCAATTATGAAAAATTACAGATTGCAAAAATACATGTATTTATGGAAGATTTATACGTATATCTTATCAAAGAAAAAGTCGATTCGACGTGTATCTTCCGCGGGCATCGCGGGATTGTAGAGAAAAAAATAATTATTCATCAAAACAAACGCATTGCTGTTGCAGTAAAAAAATCATTAACTACATATTATGATGGTGCTAAGGAGGCAACATTCCTAAAATTACTCAATGAACACCATATCGGCCCGGCATTCGTTGATTACGATAAAAAATTAAATACGTTAACCATGCACTTTATTGAGGGTGAACGGATACTTGATTATCTCAAAAAATCTTCGACGAAAAAAACAGAGATTCTGCGTATCATCAAAGAGATTCTTGAACAATTATCAACAATGGACATATTACACATCAATAAACTTGAATTAACAAATCCGTATAAACATATCATTATTGATGCAAACGCGCATCCGGTACTTATTGATTTTGAACGATGTCATAAGACCATACGGCCAAAAAATATTACGCAATTCATCCAATTTCTTACGTCGACAAAATTAAAATATCTTTTCAATGAGAAAAAAATAGTTGTTGATATTGCGGGGCTACGTACTATTGCAAAATCCCATAAACATACTCATGCTGCCGCGATTGTAGGTGATATTTGTTCTTGTCTCAAATAGGATGATTGAGATGCATACATTCTGGCTTCACGTCGGGAACGTACCGGTGTTGCATGTGTTTCTACAGGGGCGATTAATGCACGGGCATATTTACTAAATGTTGCTGTCGAAATATGCATGCCGTATGTGTTCTCGAATGATTTACCCAATTCATGAATACTTAACGATGAGTTGACATAATTTGTGGTAATATATTCCTGCATATCTCTTGAGAGCAATTCTTTGGTGAATCGAATAGGGGGAAGTGCATCTCGCATCCGGTGTTCAGATGGTATGGTGTTATAATGCTCTTTCTGCATCTTTGCTTCTTGCACGCGATACTGCATTGCTTTTATCAATGTTGATTCAAGACTTTCGTGAAGTTGCATCTTTGATTCGAGATAGGATTGAACTTTCTCTAGACTCTTGCCGCGATACTTTTGGACTGCGGTAATGATTTCTGAAGCATAGGCGGGCGAGAATTTATATGTCGGTGCTGTTATGTTATCAGATTTATTTTCTGTACGTGTAGTATATCCCTGTTTTTTCGTGCAAGGAATGTCGCGTTCATTTTCCGCAGGGACATTTACAAAATCAGCAGTATTCACATAATCATCGATTGTGGTGTGTTCAGTTTTTTTTATGTATTGTTCTTTTGTGTATTGCTTTTCGCTCGCATATCTATTCCCTAAGATATTTTTTAGTAATTCCCAATCTTCTTTTACACGTGTCCATTGATTGCGTATCTCTTGACGATCACAAATGATGTATGCGTATGCGCCCTCAAATACGGTTTTGATGGTGTGGTGCTTATAGACTTTTGTATAGAGGAATTCATCAATAGTTCTGAAGAATAGTTTTGTATCATTTGCGAGTACGTGAAAGGATTTATGGGCAAGATCATAATCGATTCCGCGCTTCATGCATATTTTTTGCATGAGTTTTTTGATAAGTCTCATTCATTCCTCCATATGTCTTTCTGAGTATTTTAGTAAGTTTCCTATTTTCGAAGATGATAAATGGTGTTCCTTGTGTAATGATGTTATCCTTAATAAATGATTGGACTTGTGTATTATCAAATCGAATACATCCGTGTGATCGTCCATAACCAAAATTGTATTTTCCTTTTGGTGTGCTGTCAGTATTTTCTTGGTGATGTACTCCTAATGGCTCGGGCGCTTGATATGTTCTGATATTGCCGATGGTTACAGACCCATTTCCATGACCCCAAATACGTTCAAGAAGTTGGAATGCATACGGTCCATAAGCGCGTTTACCCTCGTAAAGCATAGTGTCGCTTTTCCAAATATCTTTAATAAGGTATATGCCTTCAGGCGTTTTTCCATCGCCAGCATGTTGTTTTTTTCCATAGATTTTTGCAGTCGAACAATCAATCTCTTTAATCTGATAATAGGGCAGAAATGGTGTTGAAGGATTGTATTTGAATATGATTGCTTTCTGGAATGTCTTATTGATAACAAACACATAGGCTGTTGGCGGATCTTTTAATTGTTCTAATTGCATGAGTGCATCCTCGAATCGGAGTTGTCTAAAATACTCATTATCAACAAATGTGCCGCCCGTGAGTTGCGCGTATGCTGCAATCCTTTCCTCGAGACCTTCTCGGGCTTCATTCATCACTACTCCTCGTTCACTGCGTGTTTTTGTTTCTCGTGATGGCACTTTACGCATTGCTGAAGGTTCGAGAATTGATGGAAAGTTATATACCGCAGGAGGCGTATGTGTTTCAGGTATTTTTTGGATGAGCGGAGTTTGGCGAGTTGATGATGGCTGAGAAATTACTGTTGGCGTATAAGGAAATATCTTGAGAATAGTGGACGACGTATCACCTAATTCTTTTTTAATATGTTCGACTTCAAGTGCATACATCGAATGTGCAGGACTCGTAAATGGTGCATAGAGTGTATCGCTGTATGTTGCACTTCTCGCAGTAAACAACCCCTCTAGATTTTTCTTTGCATAGAGAATGGTCGAAATACTAATACCGACAGCAATCCCGATTAATCCTGTTGTTTTCAGAAAACTGTGATACCGCTCTTTTTGAGGTGGTATCTTCAGTCGTGATTCGAGCGCTCTCGTTATTTCAGTTCTGGTAAGATTATTCATTGGACATCACTTATTCTTGGACGCGAACAATTAATCTATTTGTACTTGCCTTTGCGTAAATAGTCTCAAATTCAGAGTTACGTACACGCCATCCATTCACATTCGCGATCAGCCGTTGCGTAATCTCGTCATTATGTATGCCATTTGGTCCAGCGCCACTAATCCCACAATTCGGATTATTCTCATTAAAGAAAATATATCCCGGTTGTCGATCATTTGATAATCGCATTATCTTATACGATTGATAGGTACCGTCCGGTGTTTTGTTTCGTGGTTGTGATGCTGCATATCGCCCGATAATCTGTGTACTATTATCTGATAATACTGCTGCAAGAATTGCTTCACCATCTGATTTGTCGAGTGTCACTTCGTAATATGATACGTTCGGAGTAACAGATGCTCCTAGTTTCATATCAATGCTGCTGTTTGCGGTTCCCTTTGCAATTGCTAAACGATACGCATTTGATTGTGTTGATTCTTGAGGTATATGTGGAGTAACTGGCGTTGGTACTGTTACATAAACAGTTTTTGGTGTCTTGACTTCTTGTTCGAGTCTGTTCAGTTTTGTAGCGACCTGCTCAAGACTTTGTTTGTTCTGTTTTTGTGCGCTATAGATTGATTCAACCTTCTGTTCGACTTCGCGTTGTGTCGAATAGAGAGGGTCAATCTTTTTTACGATATCTTGCTGCGATTTATAGAGTGGTTCAATCTTTTGGTCAATACTTGACTGGATGTCTTTTCGTACATCATTGGCACTTACTTCTCGTCTAATCTTCATCGTATCGCGTTGAAATTCGTGGTCGAGTTTCTTTTCTTCAATACGTTGATTTCCGTTTAAGTACTGGATTGTGGTTTCTTTACATCCTGGAACAATATTATTGAATGTCATATACGTTGCAAAGATGAGTGCGCTCCCCTTGAATATTCCCATACGTACACGTTTATATTCTTCCTTGTCGCGGTATGCGCGAAAAAAGTATCCGACTGTTGCACCGAGTGCTATTTTTCCGATGTCCCATAGTTTATGTTTTATTTCGGTCATGATATTCCTCCAGAAGAAGTTCTTGCGATGGTTTTGAAAATACTTCTCCTCCCTGTATTGCAAAATGTTTGCGATATGCAGTCTTGACGCGCTGATATGTTTCTTGCCCAAACCTTTTTGAGAGAGCGTTTTCCATATCAGGATCGTCAAGTGCGAAACGATCACCTTTCAATATTTTTTGCACGCTATTCGCGTAAGTGTGGCATTTTCCTGCAACATGAACAATGTCATTTACGATTTCCATGATATCGTCGAGTTTCATAAGTTTATGCAGTTGTCTTTTTTTCTGATTCTGCCTTTGCGTATGTTCCGACGCCATAAACGATTGCTCCTGCGCCGACAGTTTTTGCAACATATTCAGAAATCTTTTTACCATTCTTGCTCTTCTCTTGAAGATATCCGTCAATTTCTGGTCGTAATCCTTCATAGAGTGTTGCAACAAGCGGTATTGCGCCTCGCTTGAGTCTACCAAGTATACTGACTTTTTTTTCTAAGTTTTGTGTTTCCATCATTTCACCCTCACGTTGTTATATCTCTCGTGTCACTTATGGACACTTCTTTTACTAATCAAAACTTTTTTATTAAACTATCGACGAGAAAATCGCAAAGATTACGGTGAGAGTCGGAAGATTTTCGTAAAAAAATAAAGTTGTGCTTGTTCTGTTCAACAAATACTTATCTGCTTTTTGTATACGTCTCGATCTGTTTTTCAATTGGCATCGTGCGCGGGATTAAATAATTGATTGCGCCAAGAATTCCGTTCTTTTGATATGCTTCAACACCGCGATATGCCATGACGAAGAGTGATGCACTCTTTTTTCGATGCTGTTCGAGATTGATTAATGCTTCTCCAGTAATGAGTGTGATATTATTTTTTTCTGCAAATACTCGTGCAGGGTGTGTATAATTCTGATTCGTAATTATTTCTGCATGTTGCGGATTGATGTGGAATAACTCGAGTTTTCGTGCAAATTCCTCGGCTTCTGCGAGTGTTACATTAGATTTCGTGTGGTATTTACATTCAGTATATCTCTTCTCGAAGAAAGCGTAATAGACAATATCGAATTCTCTTGTAATTATTTTTTTTCCGATATGTTTCTTATAGAATACGTTAGTTTTTACATTCCAATAACCCATATCACGATAGATCTCTGCAACATTTTGTTCGAGTCCATGTCCCTTATGTTGTGGCTTCTTATCCATGTACTTTGAATGTCTGAACTTCTTAATAAGTCTATCCGAGAATAATCCGCAAGATTTCCATGCAATTCCGTAAATCTTTCGCTCGTCTGACCAAAACATTTAAATATTACTTAGTCTTATCATGTCTTATGGAGTCGATTACGATTAAAGTTGATGAAGGAATGGCAAAAGCTATAGATTTTGCAATGAAACCGCTCTACGCAACTAAGACTGAATTCATCAGAGAAGCAATTAGGGACAAGATTCGTGCCGAACGATTAAAAAAGTTAGAAGAGAATTTTGGCAAGGGTAAGGGTACGGCAAAGACGAACATGAGTGATGAAGAAGTCAGAGAAATAGTTGCACAGGAATATGCGAAAAAATTTAAATTATAATTCTTCGGGTAATCTACGCGAAATAAAATGTTTGTCACGCGTAACGATTATTGCATGTTCTCGCTCGGCAATGATTTGATGCATCGCATCACCTAATGGTATAGAGGGCGCGTTACGCATTAATTTTGCACGAGCATATTCTTCAGCACTGATTGAAACCCGAATGATCTGTGTAGTGATCGTAAGCATCTCTGCGATAGTTTTGGAATCATAATACTTCAATAATTCATCAACTACCACATCAGAAACAAGAATCACATCATCCCTATTGAGATTTTTTAAGAATTGGAATGCAAATTCTCCTAATGGGCGTAATCCGTCTGATCGATTCTCCCAGTAATCCCTCCAGATACACGTATCAACATAATACTTCATCATCGAAGAGAATCAGAACTTCTTCATAAACCTTGGGGTAGAAAAATCGAAAAATGTCCTTATATTATCGAAAGAATTCTGGTATATTTTCTTTAATTTTTTTATTCTATCTAAAAAATGGATTTAATAATTGATATAAAATTAATACTGCGCCAAAAAAAACAGAAACAATACCCCCGACCATAGTTATGCTGCCTAACCATATCAAACCTATACCTCCAATGATTATCATTATTCCTAAGAGAGAATAAAACACTTTTTCGTCTATGATTTTTATAATTGATTTAAAGGACATATAGTATTAATATCTATAGTATATATAAAACTATTTTTTTTTGTAAGAGCACTAACAAATAAATTTATTCCTTCCTCTTCTTCTTACTCTTCTTAATCTCTTTCTCTAATTCGAGTTCGTCGAGTAATTCTTTGTAGCGGTTTCGAATTGTTACTTCAGTCACTCCTGCAACATCAGCAACTTCGCGTTGCGTTCGCTTCTCGCCATTCATTAATGCCGCAACATAGAGTGCGGCTGCAGCGATTCCTGTCGGGCCGCGGCCGGATGTTAATTCGATGGCTTGGGCTTCTTCAATGATTTCTACTGCGCGTGATTGTGTTTCCGGGCCCAGTTTTAATGTGGACGCGAATCGTGCGATATAATCTGAAGGATTACTTGGTAAGATTGTTATTCCAAGTTCTCGCGTAATGAACCTATACGTCCTTCCAATCTCTTTCTTTTCAATATTTGATGCTTCAGACAATTCGTCGAGTGTACGCGGAACATCGTGTCTACGACAGGCCGCATATAATGCTCCTGCAACAACAGACTCCATTGATCGTCCACGAACAAGTCCTTTACGCACTGCTAAGGTATAGATTCGTGATCCTTCTTCCTCGACAGACTGGGGAAGTTTCAAATAGGATGAGACTCTTTTTAATTCTGCAAGTGCAAGTTTTAAATTACGTTCAATTGCAGTTGAGATCCTGTTCTGCCATTTTCTGAGTCTAAAGAATTTATTTTTTCCTGCTTCATCAAGTTGGTAGAGGTCTGCTTTACGACCGACATCTGTTCCAAGTCCTTGATCGAATTGCGTATAAGATATTGGCGCTCCTGTTCTTCGTTTACGTGCTGCGGCCTCGCTATCCACTTCTCGCCATTCCTGATCGAAATCGACCATTTTTTCTTCGACGACAAGTCCGCAGTCCCGACAAGAAATTTCTCCCTTATCTTTATTCCACGCTAAGTTTGTACCGCCACATTCCGGGCATTTTTTTACATACATGGACATGATGAGCACCCCCGCTCCTTGATTTCTTGAAATTATCGACAAGTAAAATATAATGTTTATAATGTTTAATCAATGATTAATGCCTTTCTGTTCCCCAACAAACGCGTTTTTTGATTAACTTTATAAAAAAATGCGTTAAACCTTTATAAAGTTTATCCTTTTTCGGGCATAGTTTTTTAAATTTTACGGTTTGAATTACTGCGTTAATTTTCCAAAACATTTTTATAGGAGTACATCACTAATCCTCCTATGTTTGAAAAAAGAGGGAAGGCGCAGTCCTGGTCTTTTGACCTCATACTCGCGTTTGTGGTTTTTATTCTTGTCGTTGGAATACTGTATGCACTTTTAAGCTCTAAAAAAACCGATAAAGTGAGTGAACTCGAACTCGGGGTGAGTACGCTTTCGAGCAATATTGATTCTGAAACTGCATTAAATACTGAGACGCCTATTATTACGAAGGGCGCAATTAACGCTGATGAATTAGAAAAATTGTATGAAAAAAATGATTCTGACTACGATGCGCTTAAAGAGCGATTAGGTCTTCGCGGCGATTTTTGCATTTATATCGTCGATCAAAATGGGTTCATCCTTCCAGTGAATAATAAGACGGGATTTGGTAAAGGCGATATCCAGATCAATGGCGTTGATTGCGGCGCAAGTATCTCATAAACATTTTTAAATTCACGCCTTTTCTGTCTCTTTATGATATCTTTTTTGCATTATGGTCTTGTCCTCTTAGTATTACTATTCACATTCATCTGTGGATTTATACTCGCCAGACTTACTCCTGAAGAACTGCCTTCACTCAAAATTTATCTTCGCATGCTTTCAAGTATCTTTTTTGCTGCAGGAATTTTCCTCACATTTAGATTATATTCGCTTATTTTTGCAAGCATCGTTGCAGTCATCCTCGGGATTCTTTTCTTTATCTTTTTTTTGCGACCACTTAATATATTGTTTTATGTCGCGGACGGGATACTACTTGCAGTTGCATCACGATTTGACGTCTTGCCCTATCCTGCAATCGCACTCTGTATTGCAATGACAGTGCATTCGACTGCAGTATATTCTTTTTCGAAGAAATTCTTTTGGAAGAAAACATTTATGAATGGAGCCTTGTTTGTATTCTTTGCGCTCCTTGCGTTTTATATTGGGGGTATAGTATAGTGGATAGTATACGAGCTTGCGGCAACGTAAATCTAAGATTTGACTAAGGTTTGCGGAGCAAACAGCTTGGGACCAGGGTTCGATTCCCTGTACCTCCGGTTATTTTTATTTTTCATAGTGTTCTTTTTATGTTTATCAACATATTTTTCTCGTCAGTATTTTTTCTGAATTTTTTATTTGCGTGTTATTTCTCGTCGAAATACAAAATCAGCAACTATTTAAAGGATAAAAGTACTGATAACTATTGGGGTATGTGATATGACTGTTTTTACAAATCCTGTTTTGATTGCAGTTATTTACAATCAAAAAATTTATAAATGACCTATCACTTTCAAAATATAGTTTTGATTGTATTTTTTTAAAAATACGTGTTTGAGAATATAGTATTGTCGTCGTAGGGGAATTAAATTGGCTAAAAACAAAAAAATATTTGATGTATTTCTTCGAGAAAAACCAGCCATGATGCTCGTCAATCTTTTGAATTCTAATAATGAAATGTATGCCTCGACACTTGCAAAAAATGTTGATTGCACATACAGTCATGTGGTGAAGATTCTTCAGGAGACTGAAGACGCGGGCCTTGTTACCTTCGAAAAGACTGGCCGGCTTAAAATTCTGAAATTAACGAAGAAAGGTGAAGAAGTCGCAAAACATATTGATGCAATAAATAATGCATTGTAATTACAATATATATTTCTGTAATTGTTGATGTCGATTCCACTTGTCAATATGATACTAAAAAATAGATACGCAAAATTTTTTAAACAATATTTAAAAACATAACCTATTTAAATGGTTCAAAGTTTCAATAAACTACGCGGGCTCGTAGTCTAGCGGTTATGACGTCTCCCTTACACGGAGAAGGTCGCCGGTTCAAATCCGGTCGGGCCCAGGCTGCGATCGTGGTTAAATGGTATAATTCGGCCTTGCCATATCCTCATTGTATTTGAAACTTTACGTGGGGACGCAAAGAGGCTGTGTCCCGGGTTCGATTCCCGGCGATCGCATTACGCGAGCCCGTAGCTTAGCCTGGTGGAGCGCTGGTCTTATATGACCACCATCCGCTTTCAGGGATGGTCGCTAAGCAAGCCAGTGGTCCCGAGTTCAAATCTCGGCGGGCTCATTATATTCGATAGAAAGACAGACGAGATTCAAAAATCGCAAGATTTTTCTTATCTCGGCGGATTCATTATATTTATTAGTGTGATATTCGGACAGATATGTGCTCTGGTGGTGTAGTCCGGCCAATCATCTCGGATTTTCGATCCGATGACCCGGGTTCAAATCCCGGCCAGAGCGTACGCAGTATGCTCGGACGGTTCCAAAAATCGCAAGATTTTTTTTACCGGCCAGAGCGTTTATTATTTGATATAATTTGGAGGAATCTTATGAAGCGAAGTTCACGTCGATGGAAAAAGAAAGGACAGATGCGCTGGAAATGGCAACGTAAACGCATCAAGAAAGAGAAGCGAAAGCGTAATGCACGTAAGTAAGAGTTTATTTTTTTATTGTATATAAAGTATAGAATACTTTTATACAACCCAAAAATTTGCTTTCTCGATTTTTATTTGCGATAGCAAATTTTTCTCGTAATCAGTTTTTTTTATTTATCTTGTTATGCTATGATTTCTTTATCTTGTAAAGCGTAATATTTATATATATTGTAACGGCGATGGTTTCTAATGGCAAGAAAGATATTATCTTCTGAGGAAAAAGAGAAACGTGAACGCAAAAAAGAGGCAGTCGCTCTTGCAAACGAAAAGATCTTTAATATCCTCTTTGTCGAGGATGAACTTTCCTGGAAGGATGTTATCTACTCACTTATCGACCAAGAGCAGATGGATCCGTGGGATATTGATCTGACGATCATCGCCCAGAAATTTCTTGAGATGCTCCGTAAACTGAAAGAATTAGATTTTCGTATCTCTGGTAAAATGGTCCTCGCTGCAGCAATCCTTCTCAAGATGAAATCTGATCGGCTCGTCGATCAAGACATCGCGCATTTTGATAGTATGATGACTGCTGCTGAAGAGAATCTTCCACTCGACGAATCAACAGGCTCCAATCGTATCCTTCTTGACGGAAGGCCTGAAATCTATCCGCGAACACCACAACCGCGTAAACGTAAAGTTTCCATCTTTGATTTAGTCAAGGCGCTTGAGAAAGCACTTGAAGTCGAATCGCGCAGAAAAAAATTGTATAAACCCAATGCAAAAAAAATTACACTCCACATCCCTGAAAAAAGGCGTGATTTAGGTAAATCCATGGACGAAATTTATGGACGTATCGAGAAACATTATAAGGATAAGAAGACGAAAGAGCATGCCTTGACCTTTGATCAATTAGTAACAAGTTATTCGAAACGTGATAAGGTATTGACATTCATTCCGCTTTTGCACCTCGATACATTTAGACGCGTGGATTTAGAACAGGAGAAACATTTTGAGAGTATTGCAATCAAACTTGCAAAACAATTGACGCGTGAAGATTATGAAGAATTGAAACGCCTCATGCAAGAAGAACAGCGCGCTGAAGATGCGAGGTTGCAGGCTCAACTTGCAGGAAAAACAGCGACCATTGTTGAAGCAACTCCATCTTCTCCAGTCACTTCTCAATCGACTTCTGATTCTGCTCCTTCTTTACCAGTATCTGAACCTGTGGCGCCTATTGCTTCTGTTGAGCCAATCCCTCTTGTTCCTGAAGTAACTCCTGAAGTGAAGAAACCTTCTCGTGTGTCAAAGAAAAAATAAACATTGTTTAAATTTCTTGGATTGTAAAAATCTTCGGCAGGACATTCATTAACCTAAATCGAATTCTTTTAGATATTTCTTATTATTTTAAAAGAAACAATTACTAATCGTAAACGTTATTATTTTTTTTAGTAACATAGAGCGGTTCGATTTCTTCACGTAACGCTTCTATATTCATTGGTGCGACATATTTTGAACCAATCGCTATAATCTGCTCAAGTGCTGGCGTATATATTTTTGGGCCTCTGGCAATAAAATTTTCATGAGGATTAAATGGATTAGCATGACCGCAGATTCCGTTTTTGCTATTAACAAAATTAGACGCGCGCCATAGCTTTAGAACAGGTTGTTCTATATCTTGTGCAGGTCTGCTTATGCCCATGACAAACTGCTGATATTCACCTTTACCCCACCATTTCTCTGCTTCTTTTAGTGTCGCCCTTGCATATTCTTCGAGGAGTTTATCATCTCTTGCAAGTGCGCGCCATATCGGATTGTTTAAAATTTCTGTCAAACTAAAGTGTTTTTCTCCGAGAGTGTCAGTATATTTAGCAACATCTGCCTTATTGAGTTCTTCACCAAGTAATTTCTCGAACGCATTTTTGTAAAGAATTTCGCTTTCTTCAAAGTGACGTTCAATAACTGGGACAGAAGGTTGTTCTAAAAATATTTCTGAATCTAGGCTAATTTTTAACCTGCCGTCAGGATGATATAATGCTGCATCTCGGGTGCAGAATGAATTTGACCACCAAGAATCTTTAACCTCCGGTGTTGATGTTAATACGTCCAGTTTTCGTTGCATAAGTTCTGCCATTGATAAGACTGTAAATCCGTTTCTATAAAGATGGGATCTAATTTTAAGCAATCCTGCATCAAATACACTATATTCATGATGTGGTTCATTAAGTTTTAACATTTGAATCTCCTTATACTATTTTTGATTAATAGGGGATGTATTTAATATTTATAAAGTTTATGTTCTTAATCACTTCATGGTGGTTACTCTTATTTTTTAAATTGAGTCATAGACTTGATTTGTTAGATCTGGTGAATGGCGGGAGCACTTTATTTTGCAGGTCAGATCGCTTGGCAGGAACTAACATCATGAATTTTTTTGTAATCTTTTTGCTTGAGTATTAGTTGTAAGATGCCCGCGAATACGTGTTAAGAACAATGTTTTGCTATCTCGCCTTGAAGGGATAGTCACATTTATAAATGAATTCTTGTTCTTTTCTTCCATGGTTGTGAAGAAAAAATATCGTGAACATATCCTTATTACGAATGTGAATAGTAATCCGAATATCGGGTTATACGGGTATGCAACTGATAAATACTGTTTACTCGGCAGGGAAGTTCCAGAAAAAGTAGCCAAACATATTGGAGAAATATTACAGGTCCCTATTATTCAATTAACCATTGGTGGAACATCGCTGCTTGGTATCTTCCTTTCCGGAAATAAGAATTGTGTATTAGTCCCCGGGGTTGCATTCCCGCAAGAACTCGAAATCTTGCACGCACACAAAATCAAGTATAAACTTATTGACACAAAATTTACCTGCCTCGGAAATAATATGATCTGTAATGATAAGGGCGCACTCATCAGCGAGGAATATGGCGAGCGTGAAGCAAAACTTATTAGTCTCGCGCTGAAAGTTCCAGTCGAACGCGCAAAGATTGCAGACCTTAGTACTGTCGGGAGCCTTGCAGTCCATACCAAAAAAGGGATGCTTGCACATCACGATATTTTAGAACATGAGGCAGAACTCATCAAGAAAGTTTTACACGTTGACGTGAGCACAGGAACTGTGAATATGGGTGTTCCATTCATTGGTTCAGGAATCATTTGTAATAAACATGGCTTTATCATCGGTGATAGTTCGGGCGGGCCAGAAATCATGAATGCTGATGAAGCACTAGGATTCATAAAAAAATAAGAGGGCACAATGCAACTAAAACTTATCAGTGGAACTGCAAATCTTCCGCTTGCCGAGGAGATTGCGATGCATTCTGGCATACCATTAACAAACCGGATCATTAAGCGATTTAAAGATGGTGAATGCTATATCCAGATCTCTGAAAATGTTCGTGGTGATGATGTGTTTCTCATCCAAAGCACTTGTACTCCGGTCAATGAGAGCCTTATGGAATTATTAATCCTTATCGATGCAGCAAAACGTGCATCTGCAGGGCGAATAACTGTTGTCATGCCCTATTTTGGTTATGCACGTCAGGACCGTAAAGCAGAAGCACGCGAACCAATCACTTCTAAACTTGTGGCAGATCTGCTCACTAAAGCAGGCGCAAACCGCATATTAGCAGTTGATCTTCATGTTGCGCAGATTCAAGGATTTTTTGATATCCCTGTTGATGAAGTATCAATCGTGCCCTTATTTTCAAAATATTTTGCAGAAAAAAATTTAAGCGACATTATTATTGTTGCTCCAGACGTTGGTGCGGTGAAGAAAGTACGCATCATGGCAAAACGATTAAACACACCAATCGCAATCATCGATAAACGTCGAACTGTCCATAATGATACAGAAATCATCAATATTGTCGGTGATATTGCAGGAAAAACAGTCATTTTACTTGATGATATTATCGACACTGGAAATACGATTGCAAAATCTGCTGACCTGCTTGCAAAAACAGCAAAAGAAGTATATATCTGTGCAACACATGCAGTGTTCAGCAATGGATGCGATCAGCGGCTCATTGATTGCGCAGCAAAAGAGATCATTGTTTCCAATACCATTCCTGTACATTGCACGCATCCAAAAATCAAGATGCTCAGTATCGGAACATTTTTATCTGATGTCATCCGTAATATTCATGAAAATAAATCCGTAAGTGCATTATTCATTAATTGAGGTAATCCTATGAATCAAGACAGAATCCAAGAATTGCAAATGCTTGACTATCAACTAAAGCAGCTTCAACAAGTCCTTGAAAGTCTGGATGGACAATTATTCCAATTAAACGAGATCCAAACAGGATTATTGGAGTTTGAAAAGATTACTGATGCAAAAGAAGCATTATTCCCACTCGCAAACGGGATTTATGCGAAAGGTGCACTCTCGACTGACAAGATGCTTATTGTCAATATCGGAAACAACATCACTGCGGAAAAGACAGTCACTGAAACACTCACAATGCTCGATGCACAAAAAAAGGAGTTAGAAGAGTATCGCGTACAATTGACAGCGCAAATGGATACGTTTATGCATCAACTGCAAGAATCGCAAGGTGAATAAATGTTTGGATTTCTCAAAGACAAACTGAAACAGGCTGTTGGAAAGTTTTCTAAAGATGTTGCGAAAGAGACGACTGTTGAAGAGAAGGAAGTAGTTGTAGAGAAACCTATTGTGAAAGAAGTAAAATCTAAGGTTGCAGAGAAAATAGTCGAAGTTGCTGAAGAAAAACCTGTCGAGAAGAAAGGATTCTTCGCTAAGATCTTTGGAAAAAAATCAGAACCTGAAGAAGAGATTGCAGAAAAAGAGGAATTGCTTGAAGGACTTGAAGGCGAGGAAGAGATTGTTGAAGAAGTAAAAAAGAAAGATGAGGGAGAGAGTAATCAACTATCAATACTAATAAACAAACCTATTCATGAAGTTTTTGCATTCACTACAAACCCGAAAAATACACCTTTATGGATTGATAGTATTGAGTACGAAGAAGCCAACGAGTATCCTATTAGAATAGGGACAGAATATATTAATGTAAATAAAAAAGGCGAAAAAAGCAGATATGAAGTTCTAAAATACGCTATAGACAAAGTTTTTCAACTATCGCAAAAAGATAGTCCGTACTATGTGAATTATAGATATGAAGCGTTGGGTTCCAACAAGACAAAATTAACGTATCATGAATGGGTTGATGAAGGAATATTAAAAGAACCGTTTAATATTTCTATACTAGAAAAGCTAAAGCTAATAATAGAACAAAATAAAACCAGCCTCACAATCAAAGAAAAATCCGTCGTTAAAGAAGTATCAAAACCGATAATTAAAGAGGAGAAAAGAGAAATAATCAAAGAAACTCCTAAACCAATAATTAGAGAAGAAGTAAAACCTGTCATTAAAGAAAAACTTAAACCAGTCATTGAAGAACCTGTCGAGAAAAAAGGTTTTTTTACTAAGATCACCGAGACATTCACTAAATTTAATCTTTCTGAAGAGAAATTCGAGGAATTATTTTGGGAACTCGAAGTTGTCATGCTCGAAAATAATGTTGCAGTAGAAGTCATTGATAAGATTAAACAAGATATGAAGAAGGAATTGCTTGCAGGAAAGATCTCACGTGCAGGTGTTGAGGAATTGATTCTTGCAACACTCAAAAAGTCTGTGACTGAATTATTCGATGTGAAGAATCGTGATTTACTCGCTGAAATCCAGCATAAGAAAAAAAAGGAAGGTAAACCCTATATTATTGCAGTCATTGGAGTCAATGGATCAGGAAAGACAACATCCATTGCTAAATTGACTCATCTCTTCCAAAAGAATGGATTGACTGTTGTTTTAGCTGCGTCAGATACATTCAGGGCTGCGGCAATTCAACAATTAGAAGAACATGCAAACAGGCTCAATACGAAATTGATTAAACACGATTATCATTCAGACCCTGCAGCAGTCGCATTCGATGCCATCAAGTATGCAGAAGCAAAACATGTTGATGTAGTCATTATCGATACTGCAGGAAGATTACATTCCAATACTAATTTGATGCGTGAGCTTGAGAAAGTGATTCGGATCTGTAAACCAGACATCAAAATATTTGTCGGTGAATCAATAACAGGTAATGATTGTATTGAACAAGCTAAAGAATTTGATAAAATTGCAGGAATCGACGCAATTATCCTTGCGAAGGCAGATATTGATGAAAAGGGCGGGACGGCAATCTCTGTATCGTATGTGACTGGTAAACCCATCATTTACTTAGGCACTGGTCAGACCTATGATGACTTGAAAGTATTTGATTCACAACTGATTATTGAGAGCTTAGAACTATGAGACAACGCGTACTCGTAAGCGGAGCACTTTTTAGTGAGGAAAAGATTCTCCTGCTTCAACGTCAGAATGACAAGAAGATGTTTCCAGGATTTTGGGAGATGCCTGGCGGTAAAGTTGATGAGGCAGAGGACCCAAATATTGCAGTTCTGCGCGAAGTCAAAGAAGAGACAGGACTTGATGTCGTGCTTGTACGACCATTTAATGTATGGTCCTGCGTTCTTGATGTGAAGGGAGAGACAGAACATTGTATTGAGATCGATTATTTCATTGATGCAAAAGACCATTCTACAATTACACTTTCACCCAAAGAACATGCTACCCATCAATGGTTTGGCGTGCATGAATTACCAACTGCCATGAGTCCTGAGATGCGTAAGGCGATTATGGTAGCATTTAATGAGCGATGATGAATACTATGGTCCTTAAAAATCCTTCTGAATACGAGAAAGGGAAAACCATTGTCTATTTTATTCGTCATGGCGACCGATTGGAAACTACTGATAATTCTCGGATTCCTGGTCCGGGGTTAAGTGCGAAAGGTCGATTACAGGCGAAAAAAATAGCTCAAGAATTTTTACCTTTACGAAAAGAGATTGATTATATCTATACGAGTTCAATGCTCCGGGCTCAAGAGACTGCAACAGAAATTGCCCGTTCGCTCAAGAAAAAAATAATTATTATTCCGGAATTTTCTGAATTGAATCGATTCGTGTGGAATAGACAATTATATCATCAGAAATTTTGGAAGCATTATTGGAATTATCTTACTGCAAAAAAAGATTCAATAAATTGTTACAGGAACATAAGGGAAAAGTTATTGTTATCGTTGCACATGGTAATGTTATGAAGGGAATTATTGGGAATAAACTGCGTGTTGGATTCAAGAATAGGGGGCTTATGCAGTTTGATACGTGTAGTGTTACGAAGATGCGTTTCAACGGAACGCGTTTTGATTATTTAGAATATTATAATAATAGGATTGTGCGCTAGTCTTCGTAAACTTTTCAGTCTACTCCGTAAACTTTACGGAAATTCTTGAGATAGGCTTATTAAGAAGTTATTCATTCTTAAAGTATCACAACCTTTATAAATAAGATAATCTTACCAGTAAGATAGTCTTATTATGGAGGTTTTGTGATGATGAGTATTGAAATGACCCGCATGAGTTCACGTGGACAAGTAGTCATCCCATTAAATCTTCGGGAGATGATGGGATTAAAGGATGGAGAAACCTTTGCGATTACCGGTAAAGATGATACAATCGTCTTGAAAAAGATCGTTCTGCCTTCCTTTGATGAATTGATGGGCAAGACGAAGAGTTTTGCACTAAAGAAGGGATTGACATCCAAAGACATTCATGCGGCCACTACACGGGCGCGGAAATGAATGTAGTATTGGATACAAACATCTTTATTTCAGGAATATTCTGGAAAGGAGACTCCTATAAGATACTCTGCTTGTGGGATGAAGGCAGGATACAACTCATCATTTCTCAAGAGATCATTTCCGAAATTTTTAGGGTGCTCTCAGACTTTAAGGTGCGATTATCTGAAGAATTACAGGATGCATGGATAACGCGCATCAGAGAATATGGGGTAGTTGTCGATCCAAAGGAGCGATTTCACATCGTAAGCGATCCTGCTGACGATAAATTTATTGATGTTGCAATAGCCGGGAACGCTTCTTATATCATTAGTAATGATAAACATTTACTTACGCTTAAACAGTTTAAGGGTGTGAGAATACTTACACCTAAAGAATTCTTAAAGATCCGGTCGTAAAATTAAGAATACTCAGTATATTTCTTATTTAAACCCTTAGATTTCTCTATTGGAAGACGGATCTCGTTCTTTTGTATTTTATTAGTTATCTCTTGACTTAGATTAAAGTTATACATTTGAGAAAATCTTAGAATGAAAAACATGATATCTGCGAGTTCTTCACCGATTTCTGCACGCTTCTTTTCATCCTTTAGAATTTCTTCCATCTCTTTATCTGATTTAAAACGGAAATGTTCTAATAATTCGGAAGATTCGGTGATAATACCAATCGCTAACTCTTTCGGACTATGAAACTGACTCCAATCCCTGTCTTCAGAGAATTTCTGGACTTTATCTTTCAATACTTCAAGATTAGTGTCATTGTCCATGCATTTCAAACACTGACAGGGTTTAAATATTTGACTAAAAAAAGCGTAAAATATCCGAAAATTCTGAGATAGGCTTATTAAGGAGTTTTGATTACTATTCTTATGGTTAGCGAAAACTATATAAATAAGCCCAACTTAGTCAAGCTTAGTATGGTACAGGCATTAGTTGTTTTGGATGAGAATACGAACAGGGTTTTAAACACTGTCAAGGCTACGTATGCGTTGAAGGATAAGGGCGAGGCTATTGCGTTTGTCGTTAACCATTATATTGAAGAGGTTAACGAGCCGAAATTACGACCAGAATATATCAAGAAGATCGAGAAGATTCGTAAAGAAGGGAAATTTACGCGTATTGATAATTTTGCAGAATATTTCGGTTTAGATAAGAAACGTGTACAAACTAGAAATAAGCGATAAACCTAAGAAGATCTTTTTCAAGCTGTTAAGAAGAAATCCTGCACAGTTAGAAATAATAGATAAGAAAATTCTAGAAATCCGCGAGAATCCCTTCCATTATAAACCCTTACGTGGCGATATGAAAGGATTGCGTCGAATACATATCGATAAGAGCTTTGTTCTGACCTATGAGATTGTTGACGATACAGTCAGGATAATAGATTATGATCATCATGATAAGGTGCATGAGACGTAAGATTTACGGCATGAGGCGAAAATGTTTCGAAAATTCTTAGGAAAGGGTTATTAAGAAGTTATTACTCTCTATTGCATGGATGGGCTCCTTTCAAAAAGTCCTTGAAAACAAAAAATTATGTTGTGGGCTATTGCCCTACAATATAATTCTGCGCGTTGCGCAGATATGTTTACGGAGCTAACGCTAGCTCCGAATTTTGTTTTTATTG
>JBBAAQ010000010.1:0-55840 GCA_041658255.1 Candidatus Woesearchaeota archaeon | reverse complement strand
GTTAGCTCCGTAAACATATCTGCGCAACGCGCAGAATTATATTGTAGGGCAATAGCCCACAACATAATTTTTTGTTTTCAAGGACTTTTTGAAAGGAGCCAATTATGAGCACAAATTTATTAAAGATCGATTTGTTGGATAAGAAGATTCTCTACGCATTAGAAATCGATGCACGAACCCCACTTACAATACTTGCAAAAAAAGTACGATCAAGTCCGGCAGTTGTCGAATATCGATTGCGGCGTATGCAGGAATCAGGACTCATCAAAAATTACATCACCTTCCTTGATGCAGGAAAATTGGGGCTGATGGTTTGGAATGTCTATCTTGAACTCCAGAATACCACAAAAAAAGAAGAGGATGAACTCGTCGCATATCTTTGCAATCTCAAAGAAACATGGTGGGTTGGGCGTTGTTCAGGGAAATGGAGTATTATTTACAGTATCTGCGTACGAGACATTAAAGAATTTTATGTTATTGCAACACAAGTCAACAACAAATTCGGCAAATATATCTTGAATCAGAGCATTGCTGCGCATGCAGAAATAGAAATTATTTCTCGAGGATATTTTCTTGATAAACCCGGGATTGGAAAAACATGGTATAACACAATCAAAAAAGCAAAGCTCGACGAAACAGACATAAAAATTCTTAGGGTTCTTTCAGAAAATGCGCGTATGCCTTCAACAGAGATTGCACGAAAAACAAAATTAACCGCGCGTATTGTTGCATATCGCATCAAAGAACTTGTGGCATCAGGAATTATTCATCGATTTAGACCACAGATTGATGTAAAAAAAATCGGAATGAGTTTCTACAAAGTGATTGTTCATTTAAAAGAATATACCCATCAAAAAAATACACAACTCAAAGAATATTGTGTGATGCAGGGAAATATCTTCCATTACGAACAAAAGATCGGCCCATGGATGCTTGAATTGGAACTCGATGCACAAAACTATGAATCAGCAGACCGGCAATTACGCACCATAAAAGAACAATTCCCGGATTTCATCCGTTCATACGAACTCCTCCTTATTACTGACGAACCAAAAGGAGGACTGGATCTGACAAAGCAGCTCTAATATTTCACAACCCTTATAAATATCCATCCACCACCGATAACTATCATGGAAATAAAAACTATCACGACAAAGAATTTGATGAATAAGTACAATAACTTCGAATTTCAGGCAGAAGATGATGAAGAACAGACTATTTTCTTAAATATTTATATGGCATCGTAAACTACTGCCTAATCTCTACCTTCTCATGTTCATTCAATGCATGAAGTATTGTTCGCCCCTGATTACTATCCTTATTGATCTTGATGACAGATTTTTTAGAACTCTTCACAGTTACCACATACGTATTATTGACATAAATATCACTATCCATATTTGCGTGTGATACCGGAAGAATAAGAGTAATATTTTTCTTATCGATTTTTGCCTGATACTGTACGGTTGTTTGACGAGCAGGTGTTTTTTCATTGACTTCACGAACATCAATACTTAGCCCGAGCTTTTTTTCAATCTGCTCAATGGTTGCCCCACCCTTACCGATAATGAGCGGTTTTTTAGCAGCAGGAACATAGACGACACATTTGGTATTCGAAACCATATCGACGCGTACATAGTCTGAGAATTTTAAGAATTCTTCCTTGACAACTTTAGCGGCAAGTTGCGCTGCGGGACTTATCGATTCTTCTTGCACAGGAACCACGACAGTCTCTTCACCATAACTATAAATTTCGTATTCGAGTTTTCCAGTCTCAAAATCATTGACAACAACAATGGGACGCGCTAAATCTGCTTCCATCATCCCTGATGGAACTTTGACTTGCATACCAAGAGAAAATACTTTTTCAATCCCGCCATTCTTAATAAAAATAACAGTATCCACGACATGGGGGATGACGCCAAGTTCTATCCGTCCAATAAACCGTTGGATGGCGTCTATTGGATTTGTCGCGTGCACAACCCCGACCATTCCGACACCAGAAAGCCGAAGATCAGAAAATAATTTAAAATCTGTCGTGTTTCGTATCTCGTCAAAAATCGTATAATCCGGGCGGGAAAGGAGGAGGATATCGTGAATCTCCTGATAGGTTGCATGCGTTATTGCATACTGGGTCACTTCATCACCAAGGACAAGATCGCGTGGCGCTTCAACAGTTTTGACTACCTTACATTTTTTTGCATAGAATTCTCCAAGTGCCTGTGCAAAGGTACTTTTTCCATGACCAGGCGAACCTGCGATAAGTACACCCTCTGCGTAGCTGTCAAGTCGCTCCTTTAATTTATCAGACATTGCATATTCGTCAAGGGATAATCGTTTTATTGGCCGAACAATAGTAATCTCATAACCGTCTGCAAGTGGTGGGCGCGTAATTACAATACGAAACTCTGCAAGTTGAATAATCGTAGAATATTTTCGTTCATTCTCGATAAATCCATCTGCACGAATAGTTGTTTCCTCAACAATTTCTTTCGCGATAGTCTTCATGTCTTCATAGGACAATTTTTTTTCAGAAATCTCGACATAATTCCAATTTCCGGGAACACCTTTCTTAGCTTTTGGCGTGCAATTCTCTTTGAGATGGACGCTCATGGTCGTTGCATCAAAAAATTTTTCTATAATCAGTGGTTTAGTCGTTTGTGGGATAACAATAAGCAGTACTTGTACGCCCTTTGCTTCTGCAGTCATTGCCTGTACTTTGTCTGCAGTCATCAGTATTGCTTTCATGTCATAGGCAAGATTTCGAATAAGTGCGTCAATTCCACCCTTGCGTGCAGAAAGAACTTCATGTTCAGTCGGTTTGTCTCCTGCAAACCCAATCGTGAACCCTTTCTCCTTTGCAAGTGCATGTAATTTTTTGATTTCTTCAAGTCCGAGATATCCTATTTCTCGATGCGTATTTGCCTGCGCTTCAAGTTCAGAAAGTGATGCTTCATGAATAAGAATATGTGCAGCAAAGATCTCTCCTTGTGCAATCTTTTTTGAAAGTATGCCCTCAATAAGAATGCTGGTATCCGGGACTATGCGTTCGAGAGGTTTTTGCATACCAGACAATAAGAGGTATGATTTAAAAATTTAATCAAAGGTATCGGTTTTAGTGAAAATGTCTTGAGCGTCAATGGGTGAGCGTCTTATAAGAATAATTTTCTCACCGGACATGGTGTAGCAAGGTATATAAATAAAATCAGTTATCCAGTATCGACTTAACAAATAGTGGTTATTTAAGATGTTGAAACTGAATTCAAAAATTGCAGAATTGATTAGAATGCATATAGGAGATGGTACCCTATATACAACTAGCCGCGGTCTCGTCTGGGAACTCAGAGGTGCTTTGAACGAAAAAGAGTACTACGATAATAATGTTGTTCCTCTTCTCTTATCCCTATTTCAAAGAAAATATGCTGCTAAATTCAGAAGTGGAGGAAAAAATGGTTGTTATGGGATTCAAATTTCTAAAACAGAAGTTACATCATTCTTTCTAGATTATGGCTTTAAATCAGGAAGAAAAACGCATACTGTACGGATACCGGAGTACATAAAACAATCATCTCAAAAAGTAAAACTGGCGTTCTTAAGAGGACTATTTGATACTGATGGTTGCTTACGATTTGACAAAAACAGAACAAAAAGAAATTATTATCCCAAGATTGAATTCGGATTTGCTTCTCTAATGCTTATTGATGATTTGTCTCACTTATTAAATGACCTTAATTTTCGAAATTATTTTTGGAAATGTAAGAATAGTGCAAAATTATGTATCGCAGGGAAAATCATGCTAGACAGATGGATAAAAGAAGTTAAGCCTAAAAACTCGAAACATTTAAATAAGTATAAAATTTTTCAGAGAATAGGTTATGTAGTACCTCACGCCGGGGTGGCACAACCTGGTACTGCGCTGACGTAATTTCCTCGAAGAAATTATGGCGCAAGATTGCTAAGTACAACATGTGCTTGAGATTTGCCGCGCATTACACGCAATGATCCAGTGTCCGAAAGGATTTGTGGGTTCAAATCCCACCCTCGGCGTTTTTCTTATTTTTTGACGATTTTATCGTCGATGAGCTACTGCCTAAGTTCAACATCGTCAACGTTCCCCAGATATTTGGCCCGGGTTAGTACCCAAAAATGGGGGTCGTAACAATACCCCGGATAGTTCTTATTTTTGTGCTCAATATGGTGGATTTTCGTAAAATGCATAACAACAATACATTAATCCGTTAGATAATAAAAAAACAGGAGATGTATACTTGACTCATTGCGGTAGTTGCATCGAGACAGGAGATGAAGGTGTCGTAGGTAGGGGAAATAGAATAGGTGGACTAATTAGAATAAATCGTGCAATGTCTATGGAAGGAATTTGCGGAAAAAACCCTTGTTATCACACCGGAAAAGTTTTAGCAGGCGCAGCTTATGAAATCATGCAAAACACTGATTTAAATCAAAATACTGAAGCTACAATCTACTTGGTTGGACAAAGAGGAAGATCACTAGAAAAACCGTGGTCGGTAGTTTTAGAAGCACCAACAGAATACTTGAATGCTAATTTAAAAAAGATTGAAGAAAATATTGAGTATACATTAAGTAATCTTGGAAAAATTACAGAAAAATTTTTAAAAAGAGAAATACCTTTATGTTAAAGAGGTGATGTTATGGTCAAAAAAGAAGTGGTGAGGCAATTTGTTGCACGCGCAGTCTGTATCCATAATGGAAAAATACTTCTCGCAAATAAAAAAGGCGAGGCACATTGGTTTCTTCCCGGAGGCAGAGTCGAGATTGCTGAGGGATATGCCGCTGCAGTAAAAAGAGAAATAAAAGAAGAATTAGGTTTAAGTTGCAAAATCAAAAGATTTCTTGGAGTTATAGAACACTCTTTCGAATATTACGAACAAAAACAATATTATGAGATAGGGAATTTTTTTGAAGTACAAATCGATGATATTGATCTAAATAAACCAAAATCATCTGAAGAAGAGATGCAATTCCAATGGTGTGCTATTGATCAACTAGAAAAATTAGATATACGCCCAAAACCAGTCATTAAATTATTGCAAAAAATGAAACATTCAGAAAAAATTAATGCGTTTTGGGAAAGCACATTAACTGAACAATAAAAAAAGCAACACATTTATATATTTCCTCGCCCAGTATATGGTTTAATGATATTGAGTAGTTGACTGTTTCAGGTCAAACACTTGAGGGACACCCTCGGCGTTTTTATATTATAGTAAATCGCTTTAATTTTCGGATAACAAAAAACGCTTTGCGTTTTAGGTTTTCGGGAATCTTTGATTTCCTAAATATGTGAAAGCGATTTACTATCTAGCAAATATCATCAATTGCGTATAGCATAATGATATTTTCTATAACACCGCAGTATACGAATATTAATGTTATTTGCTATAAATACAACAAAACAAGATAATAAAATGGAACGAACATTATTAAAGGATTTGCAATCAAAAATTAATTGCGATGTTGTTGTAGAAGGATGGGTACAGGAGATAAGAATCTTAAGTAAAATAAAATTTATCATATTACGGGACAGATCTGGAGACATGCAATGCATTGCACTAAAGAACCATACGACAGATTCGATTTTTGAAATGATAAATTCGATACAAAAGGAATCTGTTGTTAAGATTATGGGTAAGATCTCTGAAAATAAAGAGTCCCGATGGGGGATAGAATTACTGATTGGCGATTTGCAGGTGTTGAACCAGTCTTATCCTATCCCTATAGATAACACTGATAAATCAGCGACTGAACTGGAAAAAAGATTAGACTACAGGTTCTTAGACACACGAAATTTTAAAAACAGGACAATATTCAATATCCGCAGCAAAATTGCCCGCATATTAACAAATTTTTTTGACAATGAAGGATTTACAAATATCAACACTCCAAAAATGACTTGCATAGGTGTTGAATCAGGTGCGGCATTATTCGAAGTAAAATATTTTGACCGAGTAATGTACTTATCACAATCCCCTCAGGTATACAAGCAAATGTTTGTTGCCGGCGGCTTTGAACGGGTTTACGAAATAGGTGTTGTTTTTAGAGCAGAAAACTCCAATACGACGAGACACTTAACCGAGTTTACAGGCGTAGATTTTGAAATGGGGTTTATAGAAGATTATACTGATGTCATGGATTTCATTGAAAAAATGATCAAACAATTACTTAAAGAGTTGAAACAAAGTTGTGTTGAAGAATTAAAATTATTTGATGTTAACATCGAAGTACCTGTCCAGATACCGCGAATACCTATGGAAGATGCAAAAGAATATTTAAGGACTAAAGGTAAAAATCTTAACCCTGATGATGATTTAGATGCAGAATCAGAAAAGATCTTAGGTGAATGGGTAAAGGAAAAATATGACAGTGATTTTGTATTTGTGACATTATATCCGTGGAGTGTCAGACCATTCTATCATATGCGCCCCGATGGAAGACCTGATTTAACAAAATCTTTTGATTTATTATATAATGGTGTAGAAATTGCTACAGGCGCCCAAAGAGAACACCGCTATGATATACTAAAATCTCAAACTCGTGATAAAGGTCTGGATCTGGATGAAATGAAAGAGTACAGTGACATATTCAAATATGGTATCCCGCCTCATGGCGGTGTGGGTTTTGGTTTGGACAGAATAACGCAAAGATTACTCAATTTGCCTAACATCAGAGAAGCTGTTTTACTTCCCCGGGATCCAAAACGAATGAAACCGTAATCAGATATAACGCGTTATTTTTCTTCGATTGAACTTTATTTATAGTAAATCGCTTTAATTTTCGGATATATCTAAAAGCGATTTACTATCTAGCAAATAACATCGCAGTATCCGAATATTAATGTTATTTGCTATAGTATATCATTATTACGACATCTCACAAATATACCCTGTCGCGTTTTTTATTTCTAAAAATATACTGCAATTTTATTTCGGAAAGCTTTTTAAATAAATCCTTGTTCTGCTCTACCATAGCGGGGTAGAGCAGTCAGGAGTGCTCGCAGAGGCTCGCACAAACGGGCCGCGAAAGGCTCATAAGAGACACTCTTGTCATTGAGAGACCCTGAGGTCACTGGTTCAAATCCAGTCCCCGCTATTTTTTCTTTTTTCCAATTCGCTCCGTGATTTGTTTCTAGAAAACATGAAACAAATCACTTTACTCACTGGACATACAGGCGGAAGATATATCTATGGGCGCTACGTTCTTAACACAATGCAACGTGATGTATCAAAGAATGATAAAATTAGAGGCGTAATAATCCCAAAAGAAGTTTCCGAAGATTTAGCATATCTTTGCGGAGTATTCGCCGGAGATGGAAGCATAGGATATCGAAGAAAAAAGAATGAATACGCACTTAAAGTTGTCGGCAATCCTAAAGACGAGAGAGAATTTTATCATCAAGTTATTGGGCCTAAATTTGAAAAAGTATTTGGAATATTTCCGCGAATGAAATATCATGATTCAAAAACAACTTACGGATTCAGTGTCTACTCAAAATCCATATATATGTATTTAGTAAATGTTATTGGTTTGCCTTCAGGAGTCAAATATCCTTCTCTAAAGATTCCAGAGATATTTCTTGATGATAAAAAATTAATAATTGCATTCATTCGAGGAGTATTTGATACTGATGGATGTATATCTTTTAAGAAAGGAAGTAAAATACGACCAAAATATCCTAACATAAGTCTGGCCTCAAAAAGCGAATACTTCATTGAAGAAATTGCAAAATTTTTAAAAACTACTGATTTAAAATTTTCAACACCATACAGATATAAACAAACCGATATACGCGTTAAAAGCGGATTCACCATAACATATAGATTAGAAATTCATGGACACAAAAACCTTCAAATCTGGATGGATACAATTGGTTTTTACAGTCCAAAACATTTAGCGAAGATAAAGAAATACGGAAGATTTTGAATTATTTCTTTTTATTCTTATAATTTTCTATTTTTGTGTGTATGGCTTCTAAAACAAATTGCGCTCTACTGGTATAGCCCAATTTGCTTGTTTTTACTATTAAATCTATTTCATTAGCTAATGCTTCAGGTATAGCAACGTTCGTGTATTTTGCTCTCATACTGTACACATATAGTAACATTTATAAATTAGTTTTCGTGTACAGGTATAGTATAGTTATCCGGGGGGTTAAAATGGCAGAAAAATCTAAGGAAGTTAAAAAAATAACAGCAGGTCTAATATTTAGTTGGATTTTTGGAGTATTGTTCTTCTTCGCGGGATTGGGAGTGATTGTACAAGGCGCTATCATAATGGGTCTATTAGTTATGCTATGTTCTATCCTAATCATACCTTTAACTAACAAATTTACAAAAGAAAAAATGGATTTTGAAATATCCGGGGGTGTAAAATGGATATTGGTAATACTAATATTCATCTTTATTGCTATCGGAGCATCAAGCAATAAAAACAGCACAACAAACTCGCCATCAAATAATGCAGCTAATCAACAAGCAATAACACCAACTCAACCAAATCAGAATACTAAAACATACGGAATAGGAGATAGTCTTGTTGCAGGGGATTTCACATGGAAGATAACAGATGTGTCAACAACAACAGAAATTGGGCAAAATATTGGCGATACTTTTATAGGTGAAAAAGCCAATGGAGTCTTCGTAATACTATCGGTGGAAGTTAAGAATACTGGAAAATCAGCCAAATATCTCTCTGATTCATACATTAAACTAATTGATGACCAAAATAGAGAATTTTCAGCATCTACGGCAGCAGCAATTTATATGCAACCTCAAGGCTCAGCATTAATGTTTGAACAGCTCAATCCAGGTATAACAAAGAACGGGAAGGTAGTGTTTGATGTACCACAAGGATTAAAGGTTGCTAATGTAAAGATAACGTCGTCATTATTCACAACAGAGTCATATACTATAAAAATCAACATACCGTAAATCTTTTTAATTTATTTTTTCCCTTCTTTTATCTGCCTGACAACTTTCTCGAATGCAGAGATCTGGCTTTCTGTCAGATTATGATATCTCAAGTAACTGGCTTTGATATTTCTTAAGAACGCATTTTCTTTATAGAATTCCTCAGGGATATCGAATAATTCACGGAATGCAGGGTCTGTTATTTCTCCAACAAGTGAACCTTTTTGACATTCATAACAAAGAATATATGATGATCGTGATGTTGCAAGAACATAATTCTTCTTGCATCGCGCGCATCGTTGCTTGAATTGGACTGCCATATTCATCAACAACTGAACTTATTTATATAGTATGTGAATTTGTGTTGATGTGGTCTAGAAGGAACATAAAGAATTTTTATCTATTTATTATCTAGACGAAGATATCGCACTAATTCTGCTGCGTATAATTCAGATGAAGCGAGGCGAAAATGCATATCCGTATTTGCAATCAGCTTATTTCTATTTCCACAGTGTCCAGTGTCATCCCACCCATAGGTTATATTCATTAATTGAGGTGTATACCCATATTTTGTGAGCATATCTCCAATAATATCAAGCAATATTTCTCGTACAGGTAACATAGCACCTTCAATGTGCGGTCCCCACGCTTGGACACCTACAAATGTATGATTGGTTATCTCTAGACCTTGTTCATCAATATATTTTTTATACCACTTAATCGCATCACCGAGTGGTGCTTTTGCTGCTTTTTCTCGTTGTTCTGGAGTGATATAATTTTTTACTAATTTTCCAATAAAAAAACTAACGCTTTCTAATTTCTTTTTATATTTAAACTCTCGTCGGATACATTCGTTCACCATAGGTTTTAGATCCTGATAAATCTCAACTACTTTACGAGGGTCGTCTCCGATAAAGCAAGTGCGCTCATGAATAGCACTTTCAAGACGCTTAACTAATGTAAATTGCGATTCAGGAATCTGTTTTTGTCCATAATACGGTGTGAGATCAATATGTTCTGCATCTTCATAAGAGATATGCGCAACAGCTTTTTCATCTTCTTTTAGGACATGATGAAAAATTAAATGGTCAACATTAGGATATTTATCATAGATGTGGATTTTTTCTGTTCCAAGTTTAGATTTTCTTAATGTAGCTATACACGCATCAAGACCTTCAGTATTATGATGATGCCATGCATATGCTATTCTTGCAAGTACAAATTCTGAAAGTTCTTGCGACGTTAATTTTCGCGCATTTGAAAGAGCGATTCGCTGATAAATTTTGCCATCAAGAGACATAAATTTAGAATTTTCAAGATTAGTGACATCATATGACTCGATTGTTCCTATCCAACCCTCGGCAGCTCCTATACGTTCTCCTTCAGTGAGTAAAGAATCATAGAATGGCCTATTCGAATGAAGTACGAGCGCAGTGTCTCCAATAATATCGCTTCGACCAGTTTTCAATAGATTAAGAAAGCCTACAACATTTTTTAATCCGATTTGTTCATTTATTGCAGAGATATATTGTTCCCAAATAGGAGTTCTTCCACCTAACAAATCTACTTCATTATCCGATGGAGTATCATTTAAAAAATCAGGAATAACATATAAGAAATCTCTATAATCAACCATATTACCTTTCCAATTTTTTAATCCTTCAAGCTTTGATGCTAATTCTGGAGCGTTTACTTGAAGTTGTTCTTCTAGATTTTCTGGTTTCTCAATAATTTTTCCCGAAGAATCAAGATAGTATTTCATGGTAGAATTAGAGAGCAAACCATTGTTTTTAAAGTTTTCTATTGGTAACCACTCTGCAAGAGCAATTAATCAACTGCAACAGTAAATACATGGGTTTAAGAAAATTTTTAATATAGAGATAACTCTTCATTACATGCGTAAACTTCCTCAATTTTCATCAAAAGTGTTCCTTGCGCCTATGGCAGGAATTACTGATCCTGCATTCCGGCTCCTCTGTAAGGGAGAAGGTGCTGGACTCGTCATTACTGAACTCACGAGTATCCATGCGATTGTCGCAAAAGAACGATTATTGCAGGAGAAGAATCTACCCATCACTGATTTTATCCCTTTCTCTGAAGATGAGAGGCCTGTTGCAGTCCAACTCTTTGGCAATGATATTGATTTAGCAGTACGTTCTGCAAAGATTGTCGAACCGTATTTTGATATCATTGATTTCAATATGGGCTGCCCAGCGCCGCATATCACCCAACAGATGGCAGGAGCGGCATTACTGCAAGAACCGGATCATGTGAGAAAATTATTTTCAGCACTTGTAAATTCAGTCCATAAACCTGTAACATTAAAATTGCGTGCAGGAATAAAAACCACAAATCCTCATCTCTATCGCGATATTGCAAAAATTGCAGAGGATTGCGGAATCAATATGATTACACTCCATGCACGTACACTCGAACAAGGATATTCAGGGCAGGCTAATTGGAATCTAATCAAAGAATTAAAAGAACTGGTGAATATCCCTATCGTCGGAAACGGAGATGTAAAAACTCCTGAGGATGCAAAACGCATGATGGATGAGACAGGTTGTGATTATGTCATGATTGGACGGGCAGCGATGGGAAATCCGTCACTCTTTAGACAATGTCAAGAGTATTTTTCGAAGGGATCATATACACAGGTAACAGTTCAAGAAAAGATCGCATCATTTCTTAAATATCTTGCATTAACAGAAAAATTCTCAATCTCTCCTGCTGCAATCAAAGTGCAGGCAATGCAATTCAGTCATGGAATGAAAGGTGCATCAGCGATACGAAGAGAGATTAGTGAATATAAGACTGTGGAAGAATTTAAAGACGCGTTTACACATTATGATGACAGATAAGAATCTTTAGTATGGGTAAGACCCGTTTTTTTTGTGATTTCTCTTCCGCCGATAAGTGATTTTTCTGAGAGATAGATGGTCCAAAAGAATCCTGCAGCTAAAGCAACAGGTGTTCTCATCTCTTCGTTAAATACAAAATAATTTAGTGTTTGTATAACGTTCCAAACAGTGAGCGTTCCAATAAGTGCGGGTTTATATTTAGTCCACAGAATATTATCAAGATAGTGCTTTTTAAATTTATTTTTGAATGAGTGTAATCGTTCTTTAAATGTTCCAGAATAATCTTGGAATATACTTGCGTAATTCTTGAGTAACGCAATAAATGAATAATCAGATTTTTCACCAACAGTATTATTTACAAAAAAATAACTAGTATAGATATTGCCCCATAAATTCGGGCCTAACGCAGATTTCAAGAACGGATTTGTAGAAAGATATTTACCGACTAATTCCCCGGATTGCATAACCAAATACATCGAAACACCATAGAGTGGCGTAAGAGAAGCGGTATACCTTACTTTTTTCCAATTTACCTTCTTATCAATCATGAGTTGAGAAACGATATCACTTGCAGTAAACGTAACCGCAGAAGTAAGTATTGAACCTATAACAGGTTGCGTTTTTTGAAGCTGCATATACTGATTCCATATATCCATTGCAAGAGTACCGATATCCATAATTATTCACATCATATATTTTTAAATATACTAATATAACACAAGGGATAAAAATGTTACCACTAATTAGTTTATAAATATTTCGTTTGCTACAACAAGAATTTCACCCACAAACTTTATTAATGATTGCAAATGCAAGAAGATATGACATTCATTGCAGGTATTGATGAAGCAGGGCGTGGACCACTCATTGGACCACTTGTCATTTGCGTAGCGGCAATCCGCGAAGAACAGCAGGAATCGCTTCGTGAACTCGGAGTCAAGGATTCTAAATTACTCTCAGAAAAACAACGTGAAGAAATCCTCAAATTTCTTGAACACAAAGTTCGTTATGAACTCGTCATGATCCAACCTGCAGAAATTGATGAAGCTGTACTTTCTAAAACCACTAATCTTAATTGGCTCGAGGCAGATCATGGCGCGAATCTTTTAAACAAACTTGATGTCAAACTCGATGGAGAAATCTCTCGTGTGATTATTGATTGCCCATCAAATAACCCGAAAGCCTATGAAACTTATTTTAAAAAACGGGTCGATAATGACGAAATGGTATTCCAAGTCGAACATAAGGCAGATCTCAACCACCTGATTGTCGGTGCAGCATCCATCATCGCCAAAGTCGCACGTGAAAAAGAACTTGAAAAGATCAAGCGCAAGCTCAAAATCGATTTTGGATCCGGATATCCCGGCGATCCGAAAACTAAAAAATTTTTAGAGGAAAATCATAAGAAAAAAGAGTTCCAGCATCTCTTCAGAAAATCATGGGCGACTTATACCGCGGTTGCAGATAAGAAAAACCAGTCAAAACTGGACGGATTTTGATTGAGTGAGTATTTGTGTAGATATACATAAAGATACCTATTTCTCGTTTTTATTCTTAAGTAGTCGCAATACGTTTTTATATATGTTAAAAATTAGAGGAGTGTGAAAGGAAAAAAACAGGCACAAACAAAGGTTTCTCATGAAGAAAAGATAGTTCCTGAAGCAGTAGAACAGCCTAAGATACATCAAGCAATCACCTTTATACCTCCAGAAATAAAAAAATCACAGGCAAGCCCGGAAAAACTGGACAAATTTACAGAAACCATGCTTTCCTGGCTCAAAAAACTCCTCAATGTTCTCATTATGCTTATTATTATCGCGCTTATTGTGACAATATTCTATAAATTATATTTATTATTCTTTAAAGAGATTGCATCAGGAAACATCCAAAGTATCATCGACAATATCTTATTCACATTGATTCTTGTAGAACTCTTCACGATATTATATTCCTACTTACAGAAGCATTATATTAAGGTCGAGCGTATCATCGAAGTTGCAATCATCTCCATCGTGCGTGAAAGCCTCTTTCGAGTCTACGATTTAGATGCAGGAAAAATCTACGCCCTTGCAGTCCTACTCGTCGCATTCGGAGTCCTATTCTTCATCGAAAAATATTATTCACATATGAGGAATATGTGAGTAGAGTTTCTTTGATTCATAGATATTTCGAGTGTTACAATTAATACTTCACAACAAGTGTTTCTCATCAACGAGATTTAATAGGTCATTTGCGAGCGCAATACAATCTATGCGCGTCTTAATACATAAAGGTCCGGTAAAACCATGATATTTTTTGAATCGATCATGTAATTCAACAGTCTTTTGTCTCAGGAGAGATAAAGGATATGTTTTAGCAACAAGCGAGATTTGATAATCAAGCAACCATAAATAGTCCTCGCTAAAATCAGCGATAGGAACTAGAGAGGATAAAACAGTGAGTGATCCATGCAAACAAAGATTCTGCTTGTAGATATCCTCCGCAAAGGATTTCGGGTTTAAGCGAACAAAACGTTCCTCATCAGAAAAAAAGAGTGTGTGTACAGATATTTTTTGGGAAAAACCATTTTGCGATCCAATAATATAATTTACTTCCGCCTGCATAATTTTTCGCGGGCAGGTCGCAAGATAAAGATGGGAATCCTTTCGCAAAACATCATCAATAGTTCGATAAAAGACATTCATTGACTTAATCGCTTGCCCAAGCAGAACACCGGGTTTAGGAAACACGAGTATGTCGATATCATGAACGAAGCGACCGGTCGTTATGCCCGTACCAATAAATCCGATATAACCTAATGCGGTAAGATCACTATAGTGCACTGCATGTTCCGTTGCAATGCGTACTGATTCAAGTTGTTTCGGGCTGATTGATTCACGATTAAAATTCATAACATCACTTCTTGGTTTGAATAATTAACGATGTGAGGTCTACAAATGTAGGATTGTATTTTTCTTTCATTTGTTCATAACATGACTGCTTTGGTTTAATGGGCGGATTCACATCAATATAAATTTCTGCAGACGTAGCGCGATCTGTTCCTTTCAACGTGATAGTAGATAGAAAGTCTTCAACATATGCATCTCCAAAAATAGGTATCTTTCTTTTATAATCGTCGAATAAACTTGACAAAGAATGCCAATGACATCCCCCGATACCCGTAAAATCTTTATGCCGCGATTCAGCAGAGATAATAGAAAAATTATATTTTTTTAATTCTTCAGACTGAAGAATTTTATCGACTATTGAATATTCGCGATCGAAGACGTCAATACTGCCCATAGGAAGATACTCTCCACCACACATATCGCCGTCAAACACTTTTTTTTGAACTGCAGAAGTCACATTAATATTGTTCGACTTCAAATATTGTCCAATACTGACAAACGCAAGCATGGACTTTAATGCAGGCTCAAATTCTTTCTCAGGAGCATTACGATATAGTTCTTGTAATGTATCAACAGCATTGGTTAAAGTTGGTTGTTTTTTCATCAGTATCACCTCCTTGTTTACTTAATAGTAGTAAATGCCTCTTTAACTATATAAACTTTTGCAACCTCTAAGATGGTTGTCATTAGAAAGATTTATATAACAAAAGCGCTACAGACCGTATATGGATCTGCAAGAACTTGGATTGACCCAAAACGAAGCAAAAGTCTATGAGGCATTACTCCATACTGGAAAATCAGGTGCTGCAGAAATCGCAAAACGATCAGGAGTACCGTATGGCAGGATATATACTGTTCTCGATTCACTTCTCCATAAAGGACTCATCAGATATACTCCTGAAAAAAAGAAGATGTATATTCCTGCAAATCCACAGGAACTTTCAACATACATCGCACAGAAAAAAAAGAATCTTGAAGTGATTGAAACAAAGATTAAAGAATTCCAAACAATCTATAATGAACGCAAGCCCGATGTTGTGCAAATCAGCAACGATGCGCACAATTTTCATAAACTCATCATGCAGATGGCTCCTGCGACAAAAACATCTTATAGTATTAAATTTGATTTCACAACAAGTCCAGAATTCTTACGCAAAGCAAAAATGCTTGTCAAAGAAAAAATCGATTACCGCACACTGGGGTTATTCAAAGAAACCACAAAAAAAAATATTATACAATGGAAAAAAATCACGCCGCACATCAAATCCATCCCAAACGAAGGAGTAGCAGTATCGATTGTCGATGATACAGAGATACTTATTTCGCTCATCGCTAATAATACTATCCTCCTCATTCGCGACAAACCATTTGTCAAACTCATGAAGAAATTATTCCTAAGATATTATGAGACGCAACCAGAGATTGATTTGCGTAAGGATTCGATAAGCACGAGCAATGCTCCGCATAAAAAAGGGTAATATTTATATAGAGAATATTATGCGTATGTTAAAGTTTAGGGTTAGAGTACTATGACTGGACGATCAACAAAGATTACACGATTGGAAATTAAGGGTTTTAAGTCTTTTGCAAATAAAATAGAATTAGTGTTCGGAGACAATTATAACTGCGTTCTGGGACCTAATGGAAGTGGCAAATCTAACGTCATGGACGCGCTCTGTTTTGTACTCGGCAAAGGTTCGAGTAAGGATATGCGCGCAGAAAAATCTTCTCATCTCATCTATAATGGGGGAAAACTTAAGAACCCCGCAAAAGAAGGAGAAGTTAGTATTTATTTTGATAACACACACAAGGTGTTTCCTGCAGTCAAAGATGAGGGTAAGAAACGTAAGACAGAAGATCACACCTTTGATACTGAAATAAAAATTACGCGCCTCATCCGGGAGAACGGCCAATCTGTCTATAAGATTAATAATCGTACGAAAACACGTCAGGAAGTCTTGGATCTTCTCGCATTCGCAAAAATAAATCCTGACGGCTACAATATTGTACTGCAAGGAGAAATCATCAATCTCATCGAGATGTCGCTCCTCGAACGCCGGCAGATTCTTGAACAGATTGCAGGCCTATCCAGCTATGAAGAAAAGAAAGAAAAGGCACTTCGCGAATTGCAACGTGTTGAAGAGAAGATGAATGAAGTTGAAATTATTCTTGCAGAACGAAAGACACATCTCCAGGAATTAAAACGCGACCGCGATCAGGCGCTTAAATTTAAGGACCTGAATGATAAGATCAAGAGAAATAAAGCGACGATTCTGAACAGCAAAATCACTCTTAAAAATTCTGAATTTGAAAAACTCAAAAAAGAGATTGATGAAGGGACAAGTAAGAGTGCAAAATTACAAGAACTCATCGTAAAGGCAAAACAACACAACGAGGACCGCAAACAAGAGATTGAAAAAATCAATCGTGAAATCGAGCAGAAGGGAGAAAAAGGTCAGCTCGAAGTCCACAAAGAAGTTGAACGACTCAAAATAGATCTTGCACTCCACAAGCAGCGCATTACAAGTATTGAAAGCGAACTCACAAAAATCGAGGAACGTAAGGCGCAACTGAGCAATTCACTCAGCGATCTTGCAGGAAAAATCGCTACACTCACCAGCCAGAAGAAAGAGGCAGAAGGAGCAACAAGCGCCAAAGAAAAAGAATTTGAACAAATAAATCTTAAAATCAAAAAGTTTCTTGAAAAAAATAATCTTGACAGTGTCCAGGAAATCGATAAAGAAATTGAACGTATTGATAAAGATGCTGAAGTTGTCGGCGATGAAATCCAAAAACTACGCGAGGAACAACAAAATACTTTGCGTGAAAAAGATAAACTTGAACTCCACATCCAGAATATTGATGCAAGTATTGAAAATGTCCTAAAACTCGAAAAAGAGAATAAAGGACAAGTCGAGGAGTTGAAACATAAAAAGGATAATTTCAAAAAAATCACCCTCGAACTCAACCAAGCATTGACTGAGAATTCATCCATTGCTGCACAGATAGAGAATGCACGCACAAAAATTTTGAGCCGAAAAGAAGAACTCATGAAATTACAGGCAAGAAATTCGAGCCTGAAAGAAAGTGTTGCTGCAGGTGTCGCTGTCCAAAAAATTCTTGAACGCTCGCAAAAAGGTGAACAGAAAGGTATTTTCGGACTCGTATCCACACTCGGAAATGTCCCTACACAATATAGTCTTGCATTAGAAGTTGCTGCCGGCAGTAAAATTCGCAGTGTGGTTGTTGAAGATGATAAAATCGCCGCAGAATGTATTTCGTATCTAAAAACAAATAAACTCGGTATTGCAACATTTCTCCCGCTTAACAAAATCCGCTCAGTCGCAATCAAACCTGAACTCAAGAATTTGAAAAGTCCAGGAATCATTGGTCTTGCAATTGATCTCATCACGTATGATCCCCAATTCGAAAAATTATTCAGTTATGTATTTGAAAATACGATTGTTGTCGATTCTGTAGAAACTGCACGAAAAATCGGTATTGGAAATTATCGCATGGTCACTATGACTGGCGATCTTATGGAAACCAGCGGCGCAATGCAGGGCGGATTCAGGCAAAAGACCATGGGCCTCGGATTTCAGGAAAAAGAACTAAATGACTCACTTGCAAAACTCGAAAAAGAAGTTGATGATGCAAGTCATGTGATTACAAAACTGGAACAGAAAAAACAGGACAGTGAAGAACTTATCGAACGCTTACGATCACTCAAATCAAATATCGACGGAGAAATCATTGTTCTTGAAAAGACATTACACCTTGATTCGAATGACTTAGATGTGAGTAAGAAACAGAAGACAGAACTCAAAAAAGATCTGACTGCGATAGAAAAGAAACTCGATTCCATTATTTCGGTGATTTCTGAAAAGAACCGGGCCTTAGCGCAACTCAAGATTAAAAAGCAGCAATTACGGGATAAAATCAATGAACTACGCAATCCGTCACTCCTCGCTGAACTCAATGCCTTTGAACAGAAAAAGACGCAGCTACGCGAAGATATCAACTCCTTACGCCTTGAATCACGCAATACCGACGCGCAGATTGCGAATGTCATGAATCCTGAAAAGGATAATATCAGCAAAATCTTAAAACAACAGGATAGGGAGAAATCATCATTTGAAGATGAACGAGGGAATCTTCACAAAAAAATTGAAGTACAAGAATCTTCACTAAAAGAAAAAGAGGCTGCAGAAGCAAAATTCTTTGCACAATTCAAAGAACTCTTCAACAAGCGCAATAAGCTTTCCGAAGAAGTCACCAAATCTGAACATGAAGTATTTACAAAAGAGGATGAATCACGCAAAATTGAGCAGAAGAGTAATATTATTTCACTCCAAAGCGCTGAGATTCGCGCGCAACTTGCAGGCATGCAGGAAGAATTCAAACAATATGACAACGTCGAACTCTATACTGATAAACCAGAATCAGATATCTTAAAAGAGATTGCACAATTCGAAAAATTGATTGTCGATATCGGTGCAGTCAATATGCGCGCACTCGAAATCTATGAGAGCATCGATAAGGAATATCGATCATTCATTGAAAAGAAGGAGAAGATCTTATCAGAACGCGAAGATGTACTCATGATGATTAATGAGATTGATGCAAAGAAGCGTGAACTCTTCATGAAGACGTATGAAATCATTGACCATAATTTCAAAGTCATATTTTCTGCATTATCGACAAAGGGTGAGGCGTCTCTTGAACTTGAGGATAAGAATGATCCCTTCAACGGTGGATTGTTCTTGAAGGTCAGAATTACCGGCACTAAATTCCTTGATATCAAATCACTTTCCGGCGGAGAAAAGACCATGGCTGCACTCGCATTCATCTTTGCAGTCCAGGAATATGATCCTGCGCCATTCTATATCTTTGACGAAGTTGACGCAGCACTCGATAAGAAGAATTCTGAGCAACTCTCAAATCTCATCAAGAACTATGCGAAAAAAGCACAATACATCATCATCAGCCATAATGACGCAGTCATTTCCGAAGCAGACATCCTCTACGGTGTCTCCATGAATGAGTTCGGGATTTCTAAGGTTACGAGTCTGAAGATATAATTAATTATCCTTGTTCTTTTCATTAATATAAACTCACCCATGATATGGCGTCGTTTTATCGTTGGGTTCGTCGAACGCTGAAAATAGTTCCTTCTCGTTCTTGTATTCCTCTATAAAGTAATGTTTAGTTTCTAATAATTCGATATATCTCAAATAGCGATATCTTCCATTCATATACGGTTGTTTGGGATGATATTTTTTTAGATTTTTTTCAAAATATGTTTTCATCTGCTCTGCTTTTTCTTTTGTCAGATTTTTTGCAATAATATTAGATTCTGAATACTCAAACCGGTAATTTTCTGAATGACTATGTATGGATTCTTTTATGGCATACTTGACTTTTGTATCCAAATCCTCTTCGCTCTTTGATTTAGTTAGTTTCATGTTCTTACTCACAACATCTCTCAATAACACTATTAAATAGTAGTATAAGTATTTATAATTATTGCTGTCGGAAACCTTCGACAAAATAAGAATATTTATATAGTCTAAATACTGAACTCAAGCATGCAGTACGAAGAAGAACTCCGCAAATACGGCCTTTCAGAAAAAGAGGCAAAAGTATACTTAACACTCCTCAAAAAAGGGCCATCAACAGTGAACGAGATTGCAGAATCAGCCGATCTTGTGAGAACCACAACATACGACATCCTCAAAGTGTTACGTGAAGAAGGGATTGTGGCATCAATGATCAAAAACAACATTCAATACTTTGAAGCATCGGATCCAGAAAAATTACTCCAGATTCTCGACGAACGCAAAAAACATGTTGAGGAGATCCTCCCGAAATTGCGACAGCTCAAAAAAGAAGATTCTCCGAAATCACGCGCAGAAATATTTGAAGGAAAGCACGGAATTAAAACTGTGTTTCAAGCATTGCTCGACAATAATGCACCGCTCTATGCATATGCAAACAATAAATTCATGGTCGATCTCCTTCCGAGTTACGCGCCAAGGTTTATCCAGGAACGTGTCAAACGGCGTATTCCGATCAAGATTATTAGTGAACCCTCACAAACCACTACGACATTGCTTAAAAATAAAGATACTAAAGAATTGCGCGAAACAAGAACATTAACTGAATTCAAAAAAATACCAATCAACGAATATATATCTGGAGATATGGTCGCAATTCTCGAATCACGCGCAGATGAACCTATAGGTATCATCATCTACAATAAAGATTTTGCTGACGAGCAGCGTATCCTCTTCGAAAAACTTTGGTCAATTGCAGAGAAATAATACTCTATCTATCTCTTCCCGATCTCATCCAATGCATCCTTTATCCCTTCTGCTGTCTTATCCCAGGAGAATTGTTCCATGACACTTCGTCGTGCATTCTCGCCGATTTTGAATCGCAGGAGCGGATCTGCGATGAGCCGTTCTATCTGCCGCGCAAGATAATAGGGATTTTGTTTTGGGAAGAATAATCCGTTAATCCCATTACGTACATAATTGCGTACAAACCCTACTTCGGTGGTGATTGCAGGAAGCGCGCAGGACATTGCTTCAAGCATGGAAAGGCATGTTGTTTCCGTCAGCGAAGTAAGACAATAGATGTCCATAGCCTGCAGATACGGTACAGGATTATTTTTGCTGCCGACAAGGATAACCTGATGGCGGTTCATGAATTGTTTTTTTATGGATTCAAGCCCATCGCCGACAATGAGGAGTTTACTATTCGGATATTTAATTTGTATGCGACTAAATGCACGCAGTAATGTGATGAGATCTTTTTCACGACTGATGCGTCCATGATACCCGATGACAATGTCTGTTTCTAAGAAACCGAGTTGCGATCGTAATTCCATGCGTCGTTCAGGAGTGAGTGGAATAAATTTTACCGTATCAACACCTAAATGGACTATACGTGATTTTGTATGGATGGCATTCCAATGAAACAATTCTTCAGTACTTGAAGATGGAACAATAAGGAGCGTACATTTATTGTATAATGATCGGGCGATACGTTTAGTTAATACTTGAATATATTTTCGTAATAAGGGAGTGCGCATTGCTTTAGGCACGAGTTCCCATTCTATGGAATGGATGAATGCGGCAACAGGCCTTCGTTGGCGTTTTGATTCTTTAATTGCTAAACTTCCGATTGGACCAATGGTCTGTGTAAAGATAATATCTGATCGATGGACAAGATCACGAATAAGCCCGCGTTTAAATTTTGCAGGGCGAAAATCGCCCACCTTCCATATGCGGGAAAGCGGTATCTTAACAAGTGTAATGGTTGGATCTTCATACACACCGAAATCTGGTGCAACAACAGTAATATCATATTCTTCTTGCAATCGCGGAATGATTTCTGAAAGAAAACGCGCAATCCCGTCCCATCGCGGGAGAAAATTATCTGTAGCGATAAGGAGTCGACGTTTAGGCGTTGGTTCTGATGTCATCGGAGTTTATAGAATACCTCTGCAAATCGTATGTTGTGACGCTTTCCATAAAGCCATGCCTTCAAATACACTGACCAGGTAAGACTGAAGCGTGCAGCACCTTGGCTCTTAAACATTTTCAATGCTTGAATCTTTTTTTTGAATGTATCAGAAATATCTATTGCAATTGAAACATAATGACGCTTCTTAAAATTGAAGAGTGTCCACACATCGAACATATAGACTTCCCCAGAATATTTTATTTTGTCAAGCGTTGTTACAAGGCACTTGGTAAGTGCGCGATGATCCGGCATGGGATCATCAACTGCATGCGTAAAAATACGTTTTGGCCGATATTTGAGGATGAGCCGCTTGAGTTTTGCATGCATATGTTTTGAAGCATATTGTTGAATAAATTTTCCCTCGTCAAGCCCGAGAAAAAGAACACCGGAACCACCCATAAACTTGTCTGCTGCAAGTGATTCTTTGACACGCGCCTTAATCGTGATATGTTTTTGAAACCAGGGATGCGAAACCTCACCATAGGAAAAGATAATGGTAAAGACTTGTTTTCCTTCCTTTGCGTATTTTGCAACAGTGCCGCCAGGCCCAAATATCTGGTCATCAGAATGCGCACAGATAACAAAGACAACATTCTCATTAAGATTGGACTGTTTGAGAGGCATAAGAATACTAAAGACAACAAGGGTTTATAAAATTAACCATCCGATCGGGTAACTCTTTTCAAATAGTAAACTATTTATAGGGTGTATCTGTTCGCAGTGCATGATGGATTATACGCGTGTTGTCAATAAGACGATTGAAGATATTCTTTCTCATCCGAAAAAAGATCAGATATTACGATTGTGGACTGAAAAAGAGTTCAGATTAACAGGGATAAAAAAACAGAAAACAGATAAAGATTTAGAAACAGCAACAAAAGAGTATCTCGAACTTATCGTTCCTAAACCAAATGCATGGATATTTTCATTTGCAAACACAATTCTTCGTCTAATGACTTGGAATAATTATACGAATTGGCATGTTGAAGGACAAGAATATCTCGAACAACTTCACGATAAAACATGGGTTGGTATTGCAAATCATGTTGCTAATGCAGACCATTTCCCTATCGGATTCAAAGTATATAATGCAGGATATCACATTCGAAAACCGCCGTTTTTTCCTTCGATTGTTGCAGGAAATAATTTATTTGCAGAATGGAAAGTAGAAGAAGGGATAAAAACATATCATCACAATAATCTCAAAGAATGGGTGATGAGAGCAGCTAATGCAACCATTCTGCATCGCGATTTTATTGATGAGAAGCGATGGATAAAAGATAATCCCCAATATGGATTTGTATGGAAAGAATTTAATAAAAACATTCTTATTGCAGGGATGAATAGTCAAATATATCCTGAAGCGAGGCGTATGCGACCAGATAGTTCCGGAACATTCATTCCTCCAGCGTTTGATTATATTATTGCAGCAAATAAGATAAGACCAATAACCGGGTTACTTATGCGTATTGATTATGAAACTCCTCCTGATGCTGAACGAGTTGTTGCAGGAAAAGAGCGCGCCATGTCAGTTAGTTTATTAGATAGTTTGCTTGAATCATTTAAGCCTAATCGTTGGGGTGAAGTCTGCGTACAATTTCTTGAACCATTACCTGTTGGAGATATGGATAATATCACATTTGCGCGTGAAGCAGAAAAAAAAATTTGGAGTGCAACAAGAATTTATGCAACTGATGCGTATGCCTATGCAAAAATGCATTTCGATAATACAGAGAAAGGTGTTGCATTTGTGCAAGAAAAATTTCCAAAAAAGAATCATGGACCCTCATTACAAGACACACCAGATTATGTCATTGACCATGCACTCAGTTTATTTGAAAAATATCATCATCTCACATCGAAAGAATTATTGCTCTATTTCTCAAGAAAAGTAGAGATTGCGTTAAAGTATGTTAAAGAATAAAAAATGCGTCCGCCGGGATTACACTGGACATCCACGCGCAGGATATTTAAATCGCTCGTGATTTCTTTGAACAACTCCTACAAAATATCTTCAATCTTAATGAGAAGATATTTCTCGGAGGTTCAAGATGAAATCGTATCTAAAAATTGATTATTTATGTAAGGATATTGCTATTATCCATGCAAACATCTGTGGTGATGGAAATAGTTATATAAAAATGGCGAAAAGAAGTCCGTCAAACGTAAAAAAGGGGCGAACTGAAAGATATGCAGTGCATATCTTAGAATACACAAACACATGCGAAACACTTCTTGATAGATTCGAAGAAATAATTAAAAGGATCGCACCACAAACATATGTTTACAGAGGCAGACAAAGAATACAGATACGAAATAAATTATTATTTGAATTCATAAAAAAACTTGGTGCAGGCAAAAGTCTTGAATGGAAGATACCACAAGAGATAATAAACGACTCGTCTTTGAGAAGAGTTTGGCTCGCAGCATTTTTTGATGATGAAGGGAGTATTACTGAGTCAGCAATAGTATATTACAGTTCGAATAAAAATTCTTTAGAAGACGTTAAAAAAATGTTAGAATTAGAAGGTATCGAATGTACATTCTACTCCAGATATTTAAAGAATAGCACTAATCCGGGATATATCCTTAGGATACGCAATAGATCACATAAAACATTTTTACAAAAAATTCCGTTTATACATCCTAAGAAAAGATTAGCATATCAAAAATATTGGACAAAATAATGATAACTGCGCCGAGCGAGATTCGAACTCGCGCAACCGGCTCTCGACGAGCATAAGAATCTTATACTCTTGGAAGGCCAGGATCATAACCACTAGACCATCGGCGCGTAAGGTTAATAGAAGAAAAAATCATAGGTTTATAAAGATAATTATTTCGGAAGAGAAAAAAAAATTATTTTGGATAATACTCTCGCCAATTATTAAGATTATTACTGAGACGGTCGTTTTCTTTGAGCATATCGCCCCATACACTGTAAACGATCTTTGACTCAAAAAGAAGATTATCATGATACTGTGTATTCCACGGATCAGTCATATCCTTTAACGTCTTGGATTTTACAAATGATTCTGCAATTTTTTTGTTATCATCACTTCGTTTTATAAGATAATTCCATACATATGACCGGAACTCGTTACCCATTTTTGCAGATGTCTCAAATCCTTCCTTGAACCCTTTGACATGTCCTGATTGGGATCCTTGATATCCACAATAGAAAGACCATGCCGTGAAGACCACTACTCCCATAATTATCTTTTGATACGTTTTCATATTATCCACCTCTTTTATTAAATAATATTTTTTAACTATTACTACTTATTAGTACTAAGAAGTATATAAGAATTTCGTACTTATTCTTTAGCTTTTTCTCATATAATTATTGAAAATAGGAAAATATATAAATTCAAGCACAAATAATACTTCATGCTCCTTGATGTGCTTGACAAAAAGATTCTATTCGAACTTGAAAAAGATTCCAGTATCCCCATAAGTATTCTTGCAAAAAAAGTCAAGCGATCAAAAGAGGCAGTGACCTATCGCATCCATCGATTACAGGAAAATACCATCTTACGGAGCTGTACTGCAATTGTCGATATGGCAAAACTCGGCTATCTGACATTTCGCATCTACATCCGCTGGCAGAATATGACTCAGGAACTCAAAAAACAGTTCTATAAGGAAATTGGCGAGAACACGAATGTATGGACAACAACTGAACTACACGGTAAATGGGATTTTGCAATATTTCTTGGAATTAAACGTGACGAGTATATTGAAAAATTCCATAATATCTGGTCTGAACTCATGAAAAATTATAAGCCCATGATTGCAGAGACAAAAATCGCAATCTATGCGCCGATCTATAATTTTAATAAACGATTCTTCATCGATGAAAAATCAATCATCACCCGCGTCTATGGCGAAGGAGGAGTTGTTGATTTTGACGAAATCGACGAAAAGATTGTACACGCATATGCATCTGATGTACGGCAGACGCTGGGAGAGATTGCAACACAAGTAGATACGAGTATTGAAACAGTCCGTCGAAGAATCCAAGAACTTGAAAAGAAGAAAGTGATTGTTGGATATAAAATCGATCTGAATCTTGCAAGGATGGGTTTTCAAGGGTACCGCGTGGATTTTACACTAAACAATACGACGAGAAACACAGAATTATTCGAATGTCTCAAACAACATAAATATTTCTATCAGATCAATAAATCCATTGGTGGCGCAGATTTTGAATGCGAAATTGTCGTCAAAGATTTGCCCCATCTCCTCGAAATCCTTGAGGAGATTATGAATCGATTTAACGGAGTAGTCAAAAGTTATGAATATATGGGTTATACGGAGTTCCCGAAATTGTCGATGGTCCCGGATTAATCGCACTCCCCACACTTGATCCACTCGAAGCTGAACGTATCCGCAAACGGGTCAAGTATGATCTGGAAATGATTGAAGAGATGGGTTATTGTTCAGGTATTGAAAATTATTCGCGGCATTTTGAGGCAAGAAAAATCGGGACACCACCTCACACACTTCTCGATTATTTTCCGAAAGATTTTCTTCTCATCATCATCGATGGTGGACTCGGACAACTCAATATGGCGCTACGCTCACTCAAACATCTCGGATTCAAAATCCCGATCATCGGACTTGCAAAACAAGAAGAAGAGATCTACACGCCAAACGAGAAGGAACCGTTACAATTCGATAAGAATTCGAAAATGATGCTTCTGTTACGCGAGATTCGCGACAGTGCCCACCACTTTGTCCTCGGATATAATAAGAAAAGAAGAGAGATGAAATTACGGGAAGAGTTTGAAGAGATAAAGAGATAATTATGTTTTGCGGATGATTTTTTTACAATATTTGCTCCCACAAGTACATTTCATTTCGAAGCCCGGAGGATTATCTTCTCGATAATTTGCAGTTATCTCTTCACCTTTTTTGATATCACGAATTGCCACATCACAGAAATTTTTCGCAGTGGTATTCGGCTCACAAGAATGATTCATGTAGCGTGCAGGCGGTTGCATAAGAATATATTTTCCGTCTAAAAATGCAACATATCTTTTTTCTGCAAGAGGAACTTTTTTTGCCTCGCTAGCAGTCAGTATATGCGTTAAATCCCATTGAACAACAATTTCTCCTTTCTTAAAATTACGTGCAGCAAATATACCTTTCCCTTCAATCGGCGAATCCTTAACAATGACATCAGACATACTGATGCTGTGCATATAGAATTTATTAAGGTATCGGATAATTTTCTAAAAATAAGTTATCTAAACACTTTTTTGATATGCCTTTCAATCTCTTTTTTCGTTTTTACACTAATCTTCTGCGATCCTGAAAGTTTTTCGAGTGCAAGAATGGACTGTTGTAATTTATGTTTCTGAATAGATTCCCTGACTGAATGTCGGATGAATTCTTGCAGATTGGAATACCCTTCTCCACTCGATATCGATTCTGCATCCTTTAATATCGCATCTGAAAAACGGATACTCACAAGTTTATTGACCATGATAGCAGAAATGCTTCCACTTTTATAAATGTTACCTTTTGATGTCATAACTCGTCAGCACTTTTTATAGGAATTTTCGCAAAATGCGTATAGAGATGATAAAAAAATATTCTTTATAATACCTACGGCTAAATTTTCGGAAAATTCTTGTTATTCACCGTAAATCTTCCGGATTTTTCTTCGCAACGCATATAAAGAATGTTATAATACTTCTCAAATCATAAACTTTAAATATAAGGCAGTGTTACCATAACATTAAGGTGATATTACCATGAATAATAAAATACAGATAATAACGTATCTTTTAGAAAATCGAACTAAAGAAGTAAATATCAACAATCTTTCAAAAGAAACAGGGATAGATTATAAGAATACCTACAACATCATAAAAGAACTTGAGAAAGAAGGCATCATAAAAATTGAGATGTTTGGAAAATCAGCAAGAATAAAACTGACAACACAGCTTCACCCCTCTATATTCCAGGCAGAATATGAGCGAAGAAAGGAATTACTGAAAAACAAAAATCTTGCAGTCATGAAAGATTATTTCAAGAGCATAGGCACTACCATGTATACCCTCTTACTGTTTGGAAGCTACGCAAAAGGTACCAGCACAAAACACTCAGATATTGATTTACTGTTCATTATCCCTGACGGTGTTGAAGAAGAGATGGAACGAAAAATAGGACGCGTAGCAGAAACAATTCCACTTAAAATCCATATCAATGTGTTTAAGGAAAAAGATTTTATTGCAATGAGAAAATCAAAAGAAATTACTGTGGGATCAGAAGCGATAGCACACAACATCATATTGCATGGAATTGAACAATATTATGAGATGATATCATGATTGATAAGAAAAGAAAGGATTAAGCTTCAGCAAATTTCAAAAAATATTTACAGGAAGGGTTACTCAAAAAGGAAACAAATCCATTAGCAAAAGAAAAATATATTGATAACGCGCAACTCTCGTTAGATACTGCCTATGAACTCATGAAGGGCTCGCTTAAATCCTACTTGTGGGTTATTGTGATTTCTTATTATTCGATGTTTTATATGGCTAATGCAGTCCTTTTGCATTACGGATACAAAACGCAAGACAAGATTACTCATAAAGTAACATGCGATACGTTAATAGTGTTGGTCTTGAACAAACTGAAAATACAACTCTTTGAGGATTTTGAAGATGCACAGAAAGATGCTCTCGAGATCATAAATGCAAGAGCAGAATCTATTATAGAATCTTACGCGTTTGAACTTGCAAAACGTTCAAGATTCCAGTATAACATGCTTGAAGAGACCAAAGAAGAGAAAGCAAAAACATCGCTCAAAAGAGCTCAAGAATTCTCTTTTGAGATGAAAAAATTATTATGAAAGAAATCCAATTAGTAACTGGAAAACATCAGTGCGGAAAAATGATGGATATGCGGATAGTTGATGTTAAAGATGATGATAAAAATATTCTGGCATGGATGATATATGGAATATGTAAAAAATGCAATATTGTGCTCATAAGCGGATTATTCGAAGGAAATGAAGAACCAAAACAAAATATTGATTTCATGATAGACTATGAGAAAAAGGAAAGCAGTATACGGCATAAACCTTTATAAATTCTCGATTATTCCATAAACCATGGTCCTCGATAAACTCGGCGAATCATTAAAGAATACGCTGGACAAAATCACCAAAGCGATGTTTGTAGATGATAAACTTATCAATGAATTAGTCAAAGACATCCAAAAATCACTTCTTCAGGCAGATGTGAATGTCAAACTTGTCTTTGAACTTACGAAAAGTATTAAGGAACGTGCGTTGAAGGAAGAGACGCCGAAGAATATTTCTAAAAAGGAGCATCTTGTAAAGATCGTCTATGAGGAACTGGTAAAATTCCTCGGCGGCAATGGTGCAAAGATTGAGATCACAAAAAAACCTTTTACCATCATGCTTGTCGGGCTCTTTGGTTCTGGAAAGACAACCACAACCGGTAAACTCGCAAAATATTATGCGAAACGCGGCCACAAAGTTGCAGTCATCACGACAGATACCTGGAGGCCTGCAGCATTTGACCAATTGCAACAGACTGCAGTAAAAGTTGGTGTCGACTTCTACGGCGATAAAGGTGCAAAGGATCCTGTTGCAGTCTATAAAAAATTTGAAAAAGAACTCAAAGCATATGATATTGTCATTGTCGATACTGCAGGTCGTGATGCATTAAATAATGAACTCATCGGGGAACTCAACAAAATCAATAAGAATATTCATGCCGATGAAACACTTCTCATCATTTCTGCAGATATTGGTCAGGCAGCACAGAAACAGGCTGAAACATTCCATGAGACCTGCAATATTACTGGAGTCATTATCACGAAACTTGACGGGACAGCAAAAGGCGGAGGCGCATTAACTGCATGCAGTGTTACTAAAACCCCGGTAAAATTTATTGGTGTCGGGGAGAAAGCAGATGCCCTTGAAGAGTTCAAACCTGAAGGATTTGTCGGCCGAATCCTTGGCATGGGTGATTTAGAGACACTCCTTGAAAAAGTTCATGATGCAATTTCAGAAGAAGACGCTAAAGATTTAGGAAAAAAATTCTTGCAAGGAGAATTTAATCTCATCGATTTATATGAACAGATGCAGGCCATGAAGAAGATGGGGTCCCTCAGTAAAGTTCTCGATCTCATTCCTGGTATGGGTTCTAAAATTCCTAAAGAACTCCTTGAAGATCAGGAAGTCAAACTCGACAAATGGAAATATACCATGCAATCCATGACCAAAGAAGAACTTGAAGATCCTGAAATTATTGACGGAGAACGTACGGAACGCATATCTAAAGGTTCAGGCATGAGCACCGGAGAAGTTCGCGAACTCATCAAACAGTATAAGAAAGCAAAAAAACTCATGAAGATGATGAAAGGCAATGAGAAGAACATGGAAAAGATGATGAAGCAGATGGGATCTGCTCCGGTGAAGTTCTAGAAAACAATTTTCAAAACACTTAGTTATTCTTGAATGTCGCAAAAAAGTATCTCTAGAGATAGTATCCGCTATATTTAAAAATCATCAATTTATCCTTGTGTGATGAAGGTCCTTTTTTTTACTGATACGCATGGAAATGAACGATTACACGCCGAAATATTCAAGAAAGCGCATTTTGCAGATATGATTGTGTGCGCAGGTGATTTCACGATCTTCGAGAATGATATGCCAAAAATCCTACGGCAATTTGATAATCTCGAAAAACCATTTCTCATCATCCATGGTAATCACGAGACTGCAAGTGAACTCCTCATCGAATGCCAAGGATTACGCCATGTCAAATTTATCCATAAAAACTATTTTATCCACAAACACTTTCTCTTCGTCGGTTACGGCGGTGGAGGATTTTCCTCGAGCGACAGCAAATTTGATCATTTCGCAGACCAATTCATGAATTTCTATAAGCGGGAATATCCTGAACATCAATTGATACTGATACTCCACCAACCGCCATTTGATACAACAGTTGATGATATGGGCTGGCATGTCGGCAATACAAGTTTTCGAAAATTTATCGACACGTATCAACCGCTCATGGCAGTTTCCGGACATATCCACGAAACATTCGGTGCAGAAGACACCGTGGGAAAAACTAAACTGCTCAATCCCGGACCAGAAGGGAAGATTATAGAATTGTAAAGATACTATACGACTCTACGTAACCATTATAAAAGGACTACAATATAAAAATTTATAAACATAATCGAGTTCACAATAGTATGAACAAAAATTTCAATCTTGAAACAAAGCTTAACAATACATTTATAGAAAATAACATTAGCGTAGATCAACAACAAGGTCTCCACACTTATCTCAATTTACTCAAAAATAAAGATATTCCTACATACACACATTCACTACGCGTAGGCATTCTTGCATCATACATCGGAAAATTTCTTCATCTTGATAGCAAAGCATTGCTTTACGCAGGACTTCTTCACGATATTGGAAAAACACTCATCATGAAAGAAACATTACAAAAGACTGACAAATTTGATGAAAAAGATTATGAAGAGATACAGAATCATACGGAATACTCATATAGAATTCTTCGAGACATCTATCCATTCAGTGCAGACATTGCAATAAGACATCATTATTATCAGGATCGAGGTTATCCGGAAACACTGCCCGCGTATAATAAACCATACAGTAAGGCAACACGCGCAACTATTGATTTTTATGCAATGATTGTTTCGCTCGCTGATTTTTATGATGCAGCTACAACAAGGATTAATGACAAACACGGAGAAAAAAGAAAGCTTACCGCAACTGAAATAAAGACATTAATGCTTGAAAAGCATCCCCATTTCACAAAACTTATTGAATATCTCTATCACGATAATATTTTTGAAGACGAGCCCAGTGACCATCCTACAAAATAACAGACTAGAACTTCATAATCCTCTCTTTCCCATCTTCCTTCATCAACAGCACGACACGTGAACTTACTTGCTCATCGATGAACTTATAGGAACAATGCTTGCATATCTCTTCTGCGAATGCTTTGACTTCTTCATGATAGGGCATTTGTTCGATGAGTAAGCGTTCTCTGCTGGATCCGACATGCATGTATGCTTTGATCTCAACGTATGTTGCATCGCTGCGTTCAAGTAATACCGCGTATTGTCCGGGATGAATCATATTCATATTTTTTATCAGCGTGATGCGGACTGCTGTTCGTGTCTGCTTTTTCAGGGATTTCAAAACATCGAATGATTCTAATAATCGTTCCCATCCATCTTTAAAGCTACATCGATCAATCTTGAAAAATAATTCCTTATTCGGCGCATCAAGTGAGACGTAAAGTTGGGTCGGGAGTGCCTTCTTTTTTTCAAGGAGACGTAATTGGTCTGGAAGTAATCCATTGGTTACAATGAATGTTGATTTCTTTTTCTTATGCAATTCGAGGACGAGTTCTGCAAGTTTCGGATACATGGTTGGTTCGCCGGATAGTGAGATCGCGAAATGCATAGGCTCTTCTGACTCATGATATTTTTTCATATTCGTCTTACTATTACCGGGATATCCGTTAAGAAGATGATTATGTCCTTTAATTGATTCTTCAATAACAAATACGGGATCATCAACGTGCATATTCTTCTGATTCTTTTCTGAACCTTCAAGATTTCTCCAGCAGAAGATGCATGCATTCTGGCAGTATTGCACATCCGGTGTCATCTGACAACAACGATGTGATCTGATACCATAGAATTTCTCCTTATAGCAGACGCCTTGATCTTGAATTGATTTCTTCGTCCAACTACAGATCTTTACTGCTGAATTATTGCCAAACGGATAATACTGCTGCTTTTTGAGAAGTTTACGATAGATATCATCCATATACTATCGAAAAGATAGGCTGTTTTTAAATGTTAAGGAAAAGTATATAAATCACAACCCATCTGTTCAAATCATGGATTTCAAAGACCTTATTACAAGAATCGAATCATCGCCACTATTCAAGGATACCCTTAAGGCTACGCCTGATTTGTATATTGTGCATGTCTTTACCATTATGGATGCGCAAAACATGAATGAATGGGATTTCGGGTATTATAGTAAAAGACTGGACCGGATTATCGTCTTTAAATTATGCAATGAAGAAATCACTGTTCTCCCACCCCAGGAAGTCTTTAAAGAGAAGGGTGTTGTACGTAAACTCACTCTTGATGAGGTAAAGATTTCTAAAGAAAAAGCCTTGGAACATGTTCAGGAAGTTGTGAAGAAAAATTATTCTGCAGAATCACTCATGAACGCGATTGTCCTCCTCCAGAATATCAAGGATTTCGGCCAGATATGGAATGTGACACTAACCACGCATACCTTTCATATCCTCAATATCAAAGTCAATGCTGCAACTGGTGTTGTCATCAAACATACCCGCGAATCACTCATGGGATGGAGTAAACAATAAATTTTTGAATTTAGCAACCATTACTGTTCTAACAATGCATTGCGTCATATTATGCGTTAATTTTTGAAAGTATTCTTTTTTCTAAATTCCCGCAAATACCCACTTTATGTAATGCATTTTTAACCAATTCTTGCGCCAATAGTGCGTATTCGCCGATATCTGAACGTAATACACGCGTACGACCTTTCGGCGAACTTATTTCGTGTAACAAATAATGTCCATAATCTGCACTAATAAGCGTTTGCACGCCAAAAATAGGAGTAGAAAAACTATCCGAAAAATGGATGGTTCCCTCGCTCATCTTTGCTTCTGATTTTAGAAAGTAACCATATTCTTTTGCTTGGTCTTGAAATAACCAAACAGTTCTTTCATCTTCGCCAAATTTATTGGTTGGAATGTTAATATCACCCACATCACATTTGCTGTTAACAATAAAATAGTCTGTACTAGGAATACATTCAATATACCGTGCAATATCAAAATGAGGAAAAATAGTTTTTATTTGGTAATCATTACACATACTATTTGCATAACTAACTCTTTCAAGCTCCTTAAATATCAGCGATTCACGAACCCATATCCTTCCACGATAGGGTTTTTCGGGATTAATTATGGTGCCTTCCTTAACAAATGAGCAATATTTTGATAAAGAGCTATTAATCCCTTTTTGAATACGTGCGTATGCTAAATCTCGATGAGATATCACCTCGAAACTAACTGATCGTAATATGTCTAATCCGATATTGATATCTGAATCAACGTAAAAAATAATTCCTTGATCTTTCACATATTCTTCAATATACATCATCGACATGTTTTCACCATTAAATAGTATATTTTACGTATTATTTAAATCTTTCTTCACTATTTTCTATAAATTCAGGAAAATTTATAAAGAATTACATCTCTATAGCAGTATGCTTGATGATAAAGACAAAATCATATTCGAGAATCTCCTACATGACTGCCGGATTAGTACGACGAAGCTAGCAAAACTCACGCGACTTACGCAGCCCACAGTGTATTATCGAATTAAACAATTAGAAGCGCAAGGATATGTCGATAAATATGACATCATTCTCAACTACACCTTGCTCTCCACGCCAACCCATTTCTACTTCATCCACATTCCTGAAAAAGAAAAAGACACATTTGAGACCTATTGTAAATCGAATAAAAAAGTTATCGCACTACTCAGTCTCATTCATAAAAGGAATTATGAAGTCATGACCATGATGCAGGATAATGAAGCAAAAGTATTCGAAACATATCTTCAAAGAAGAGAGTACGCTTTTATCAAATACACTATTGAAGATTTGGATATTATGCCCTATTCATTATTTGATGTTAACGTAAAAGATGCAAAACCCGTAAAAAAACAGCAAATACCACTGGATTCTAAAGATATTAAGATTCTTAAAGAACTCATGGATGGCGGAGCAAGAACGCCACTGCTTGAAGTTGCGAAGAAAACTAAACTCACCTGGGATATTGTGCAGTACCGATTTAAACGTATGAAGAACTCTGGGCTCATTGCAATGTTTATCGCACAACCGGGAATGAAGCGATTTGCCGTGCAAAACGACATATTGGTAATTGAAGCAAATATTAATTTTGAACATATGAAAAAGAAAATAAATATACTCGGAAAATTTCCCTATCTCTGTAAAATCGGAGAACACATCTACATCACCCAATTATTATCAACCACGTTTGAAGAGTATAAAAAGACATTATATGCATTACACCAGACGCTCGGAGAAGACCTCACCAAAATAGAGATCTACAATACGCAAAAAACAATCTTCGGAAACAGATACGACTTCTAAAAAAATAAAAAATTCTAACCCGTGAGAGCAATTGAGAACAAGTATCACGGGGGACAATTTTTCATACATCAAAGGCGAAGCTTTATCTATACTCACGGACAATAATATTTATACGAAATGTTGTCCGCTCGTAATAATCAAATGACATTTTCGTATAAAAAGTTGTGTCATTTGCTATACGTGATACCTCGGGGAGAGTTCCATTCCATAACCAAAAAGTATTTAAATATTAGGATATTCTAATGTATTGTTATGAAAAAGTTATACGAAATTCACGCTGAAACATGTAAGATATTTTCCAACTCAACAAGATTAGAAATTCTAAATCTATTGAGAGATAAAGAGATGTCAGTAACAGAATTAATAGAAAAAACAAAGTTAAGTCAGGCTAATATTTCCCAGCATTTATCCATTATGAAGTCCAAAGACATTGTTACATCAGACAGGAAAGGCAAACATGTTTATTATAAACTTACAAACCCAAAAATCATTAAGGCATTTGATATTATAAGAGAGGTCTTGACTGAGAAATTAAAGGAAAACAAAAAAATTATCAAAGAGTTATGAGGTAAAAGCATGAAAAAAATAATATTTGTATCAATTGTTGTCTTATTGTTAAGTCTAAGTTTAGTCAATGCAATGACACCGCAAGAAATCAACGAGGCTAAACGCCTGATTGATTCAAAAGCAGACTGCAAAAGTTTATCAGACTCTCAATTAGAAATTATCGGCGAATATTATATGGAGCAAATGCATCCGGGAGAAGCCCATGAACTTATGCATAAAATGATGGGTCTTAAACAGGGTTCTGAGGCTGAAGAGCAATTGCATATTAACATGGCAAAAAGGCTTTATTGCAATGAAGATATTAGCGGAATGATGGGTTCGGGAAGCATGATGAGTATGATGGGTGGAAGAATGATGGGCAGTTATCCACAGGGTTACGGTTATACTAATGGTTACTGGAACATGTTCTGGATATTACTTTTTGCAGCAACCATTTTTTTAATAGTGTGGATTGTTTATCGATTTGGAATAAAAAAGACTGTCTCCGAGATACCTCTCAATATTTTGAAGAAGAGGTTTGCTAAAGGGGAAATAACAAAAAAAGAGTTTGATGATATGAAAAAAAAGATAGGAGTGTGATAGTTATGGAAGAAAACAAAAATGTTTGGGTCTGGATTCTTGCAGCTGTAGCATTGCTTTTCCTGTTCGGAAGTTTTGGAATGGGTGGGTATGGCATGATGGGTTTTGGGATGGGGTTCGGATTCCTCTTCATGCTGCTGTTCTGGGGCGTGTTAATATGGCTGGTTGTTTCTCTTATTAATGCATCGCAGTCAGGCAAGAAAGAGGAAGATCCATCAAACATACTTAAAAAGAGATACGCATCGGGAGAAATAACAAAAAAGCAATATGAAGAAATGAAAAAAGAACTTTTAAAATGAGCACGAGCAAAGAGAAGTATAACCGCATGGCAAGATTCTATGATTTACATACTAAACTTGCTGAAAAATTATGGTTTATTAAATGGAGAAAAAAGTTTTTTACTCCACTAAAGGGAAAGATCCTTGAAGTAGGAATAGGAACAGGAAAAAATATTGACTATTACAATAAGGATGCAAAAGTTATAGGAGTTGATTTTTCAGAAAAGATGTTAGAGAAAGCCAAAGAAAAGTTAATTAAATCTGGTAAGAAAAATATCGCTCTAAAGCAGATGGATGCTGAGAATCTTAATTTTAAAGATAATTCATTTGACTATGTTGTAACAAGTTGTGTTTTTTGTTCGGTTCCTGATCCTATAAAAGGCTTAGAAGAAATAAGAAGAGTTCTAAAACCAAGAGGCAGATTAATCATGATTGAACATGTGTTAAGCAAAAACCCTATCATAGCATTGATTGAACGCATCCATAACCCCCTAACAAGATTTTTTATGGGTGTAAATATTAATAGGAACACTAAACAAAATATCATTAATGCCAATATGAAAATTGTAAAAGATCAAAATCTTGCATTACTCGATGTATTCAGATTATTTATCGCAAAAAAAAAATCATCTCAAGAGGTGTAAAATATGAAAATAGAAGATTTCGCATACATCATTGAAACAGAGAAGAGTTTTGATGAAGCAGTCGTTTCAGTCTTAAAAGCAGTCGAGCAAAAAGGCTGGGCTTTATTTCAGATATATGATATAAAAGAAAGGTTGGCTGCAAAAGGATTTACACAAAATCCATTGAAAATCATTGAAATTTGTTCTGGAAAATATGCAAACCAGTTTTTGAACAAGAATAGGCTTATCTCGCTGTGTATGCCCTGTAAAATAAATGTTCTGGAAGAAAATGGGAAAGTTAAAATTGTTGGGATGAAACCAACCATCATTTCACAATTCTTTCCAGAAGTAGACAAAAAGGAAGCTGAACAAGTTGAGAATGATATCATTGAAATGATAAATAATGCGAGATAAAAATCATAAAAATGGGGCGCGTCCCCTACAAAAAAAATTCTTATGACGCCCCGTTCTTCGCACTGTTCGTACTTGACTGACTGTTACGGGTGTAAGCGCGGGTTTTGAGACTACGGTTGCAGACCGAGGTTTTGATACTGTTGATATAGTTGCAACAGGAGCAGGCGTTGCTGCAAGAGATGCTACTGCAGGTGTACTTACGACCGGCGTTTGTTGCAGTGCACTGTTGAATTGCTGCACATAGGCAGCTGTTGCGGCATTCTTTTCGAGCGTGTTAAGAACGATTTGCCGTTGCGCGGCAAGTTCTGTAATACGTAATTGATTGCTCTGCTACCATTGAATGCTCTGCTACCATGGTGCATTCCAAACAGGATGCTGATGAGAAACTCATTTAAACTCCTCACTGCGTACCTGTTCCTCTTGCATTCCAATAGCAAGGAGTCCTTCACGAAGTGTATTGATCATGACTCGCGGACCACAAATATAGACTATACGCGTTTTTAAGTCTGGGACTTCACGGAGTAATTGTTCAACACTAATGCGTACTCCGCCTTCTGCAGTACAGACATAACGAATATCTAAGCCCGATGCGCGATCATTGACTAATTGATCGAATTCTTTTGCAAAAACTCTTTCACTACGTGTTTTTGTACTATAATAAATAATAGGCAGATGCTTTGCGCATAACGCCTTGTCTTGCGCAAGATGAAAAACCATACTTGCAATGGGTGTTACGCCAATTCCGCCTGCAATAAACAGGAGCGGGAGAGGATTTAGATCTTGTGGAAGTATAAACTGTCCATACGGGCCTTGAACAGTGATTGAAGTCTTTGATTCTTCAGTGATTTCAAAAAGGTGTATGGTAAATAGCCCGCGTTTCTTGATGACAAGCCGTATTTCTTTTCCCTCGCTTCTTGAAGACACAATCGAGAATGCGTGTTTATCCTCACCGTCAAGAGAGATAAATACAAACTGCCCGGAGCGATACGGCAAGGGACCAGGCAATGTAATCCAAAATTCATGGATATCTGGCGCAAGCTGCATATTTTTAGTGATTATTCCTGTTGTGATCATGGTATAATTTTTAGGGCATTAGTACTATATATACATATATGATGATGGCGCATGTATTAACACTGCACAATCTTTATTGCATTGACTGGGCAACTTCCTGCAGCACGTTTAGCTTCGATAAGTTCGCTCTCAATTAATTCTCGTTCAATTAATTTTGTTGACACATTTTCATGGCCTGATGCAAGTTCTGCTTTTCCTTTACTGTTCACATGCCACATTTTTGAAACCACAGCGCACTCTCCTGCGCCAATACAGGTGTTAGGATTATATACAATTTTATACGTAGTCATTTTGTTTACCTCATATTCATATTAATAATTTATATCAATAAAAAAAGAAATTAATAAAAAGATTATAATAATCCGAGCATACTAAATATTCTCACAAAAAACGATCGGTTATCCTGGAAGTCTACACTATCATCAATCCCGTCATGATCCTTATCAGTATTTCTTGTCGAATCACTATCCTTGCTATCAACAATCCCATCATAGATGAGTGGAATTCTGTTGTTTAAACATGTTCCTGAAACCCGGGGTCCATTCGTCGGTTATCATCAGAACAGAATCCACTGTTCGTATCACGAAGGGAAATTCTTTTTTCAGGTTCTCTACAATTTCATAGTATTCTTGATAGTTGTTCACGACTATTTCCGGTTCTATCTGCCAGAGATTTCTTATGAAGTAGTGGATGTTGGGGAGGTGTGATAGATATTCGAGGAGTTTTCGTTCATCTTCTGCAGTATATTTGTCTAATTTTAGTATTATTTTGTAGAGTTCAAGTCCTAACTTGTTAAGATCTATTCCTATCCGATATTGTATGATTATTTCTTTTTGTTCCAGTTTTTTCAGTTTTCCTCTGACTATTGTCGGAGTTGAGTTGATTTCTTTTGCTAATTCATTTATAGGAATCCTCGCATTGTTGACTATATTTGCGAGTATTGCATAGTCTGTTTCGTCTAAGATGTTTTGCACGAGTTCTCCTGCAAACATTGTCGGTGGGACTATTTCATTAGTAAAATACATTTTTGAATATTGTTTTACATCAAGAAGATTATCTCCATATTCTTCAACGATGATTTTCTGGAATCTTGAGATGAGTTCATTTTTCATGTGGAAAAATTCGTAGTCGTTTTTCAGAAAAACCCCAAATATCAAATCCCAACTTCCTGAACATTCTCCCATCCAATAAACTATTCCCGAGGATTTCAGGTAATCGAAGAGTTTTTGTTTTTCTTCAGGGACATTTCTTATCTTCAAATATATCTTGTATAATTTATATCCTATTTTGTGGGGGTTGAATGCAGTGTTGAAACTTGTTATGATGCCTTTTTTTACCATTTGAATTATCCGATATTCTACTGCTTGCCGGGATTTTCTTACTATTTTTGCAAGAGTAGAGGTAGGTATTCTGCAGTTTTTATCCAACTCTGCGAGTATTTTTCTATCGGTTTTATCTACTTTTATTCTAGTTATTTCTACCATTATTGAGCATTTGTTATTATAAATATATAAATATTATCATTTACGCTCAGATTTTAATAGAAACCTTAATATATAATATACCACTTAAAAGTACTAACGAGGTGGCTTTTACATGAAAACAACACTAACACAAGATGAGGTTAATGCACTTCTTCATAAGTATGAAGAGATGATTCCTGAAAAATATAGTAAAAATAATTTTCCAAAAAATTTTTCATTAAGACCAATAGATTGGGCGTTTACACAAGATGAAATTGCACAAAAATCCATAGATACTATCATAAATGAATCCAAAACCGCAGTGAGACCTCTTTTGATAATGGATGTAGAATTTCTTTCAAATGTTATTGTCGAAAAAGCAAAAACAGGAGAAATCGATCTTGTAAAAAATTATCCTTGCGGTCTTAAATGTCCCGGATGTTTTTCTGAAGAGCGCATTTATGATGATCGTGAAAATCTGATGACCTGGCAACAAGTCATGAATGTCATTGATCAAGGAAAGAAGGTCGGTTTAAAGGGTATTAAATTTCTTGGTCCCGGAGAATTATTCCAAAATCCTGATCTATTTGATATTCTTGACGCATTACAAGAACGGGATATTCCTATAAGTATCTTTACAAAGGGAGCAGAACTGGGTGATGATAATCTTGCAAGACAAGTTTACAGTAATGAAGGTATCCAAACAGCGATCGACCTTACAAATCGAATTGCAAAATATGATGGGGTGCGAATTTTGCTTGGGTTCAATTCTTTCTCTTCTGAAAGACAAGACTGGATGGTTGGATCTCTAAAGAAACTCGGAGACTACACCATAACTGATGGAAAATTTACTGAAAGAGGCATATCCAACTATACTACTAAAAGAGATAAGGCGCTTGTCAATCTTGTTAATGCAGGATTTAGTGAAGGAAAACAAAAATTATCATTGATTGCTACTCCTGTCTTTTATTATCAATCGGATGAAATTCCTGCAATGTATCTGTGGGCCGCACAAAGAAATATCCCACTAATAATAGCTCCCACAATGGAATCAGGACCTAAATCTCTTGGTCTTCAAAAAGCGAATAGTAAAATAGATCCCGAACACGAGCAATTAATTGACTTGATGACTTCAGTATATATTGCCGCATTGGATAATGGTATTATGACAATGGATACTATTAGAACTGAAGGGGTATCCGCATATATGGGAACTTCTCCATGTAATCAGGTAGCAAACGGATTATTCATGCGATTAAACGGCCAAATACAAATGTGTCCTGGAAAATCAGATAACACTGCAATATATGGTAATATCCATGATAAATCTCTGGCTGAAATCTGGATAAACAGTCCAAATTATGCAATGGGCCCTAAGGAAAATAATTGGTGCACTGCAAAAACCAGCGGGATGCCTACTATTGTTCAGAATGAAGTGTTAAAGAGATTAGAAGAGTATGTTGCAAAATAATTTTTTTCTAAATTATTAATAGTACTATTTTCATTTCGCGTCATCACTTCTTCATGAATTCTTTTATTCGTGCTTGATTTGTTACTGTACTGATACAGATAGTGTTCTTCAAAATATACGTTCAGAAATGACTATCTTCTTTGTGATATTTGTACATAGTATGTTTGGCAACAACAGTATTTATAAATAAGTTCAACCCTTGGAAATGAATGAAAAATGTGTCGACTGAAAGACGATCGACACCGACGATAACAACTGTACCATTCGCAAAAAATATTTCGCAGTGCAGTGGAAAGTGTATGTATTAAGTAACGTAAAATACATCTGTTATGAAAAGGGGGAACATACATGGCAAAAATAAGTTATATCGCAAAGACAAACAATTCCGCATTATCAACATTCTTTGAATCTGAAGGTAAGGAAGAAAAGGAAGAGTAAATATTCTTTTTCGTATTTTTTAGCGCTATCTTTGTTAAATCATATTCTTGATATTTATTAAAAAAAATCTATACCCCACACTTATTTAAATTCATATTTTTCTTTTAACGCGGGCATCAAATACTGCATGATTTCCTGATGAATTGATTCAACAGGTTTTTCTCCATCAAGCACCTTAAATCGTGCGGGTTCACGCGATGCAATCCAAAGATAACCTTTCTCCACCCGTTCATAAAAATCTTTTTTCTCGCGCTCAATGCGATCGAGACGCGTTCCTGCAAGCAATTCCTTTCTTCGTGCAAGTTCATCAAGAGAAACATCAAGAAAAAACGTGATGTCCGGAAGGACAACTTTGCCTGAATGTTCATCGACAAGTACAAAATCCTGGTGATACTGCAGAATTTTTTCCTCACCGATTTCACGGCCAAAACCCTGAAATGCAACACTGGAATCATGAAATCGATCAGAGATGACAAATTCTTTACGATAGAGACGAGGAGAAATTTCTTGATTAATTAATTGTGCACGTGAACTGCCAAAAAGCTGCGCCTCTGTTCGAAAAGACATTGCAGTATTTTTTTTATCAAGGAGTATTTCCCGGATCTTCTCGCCAATGGGCGTACCCCCTGGTTCACGGGTAATATAACAAGGGATAGCATACTTCTTTAATGTATCCTCAAGCAACTGTACCTGCGTGCTTTTGCCACAAAAATCAAGTCCCTCAAATGATGTGAATATTCCGGGATAATTGCTGTTCATTTCTTCTCCCTCATGATGTTCTATTAAAAAATTCTTTGTTCATTCACCTTTTGTATATAATCCTAATCGTTCAAGCTTTGCAGTAAAGTCCATTTTACCTGTCCTGGACGATATTTCATCAAGAACTGTATCGATCGATGACCCTTGAACGAGTTGTGTAATAAAGCGAATATCATTTCCTGAGAGTTTAAGTCCTTGCACGCGATTATTTTCAAAAGATGCATATGCTACAGGAACTGCCTCTGCGATAACATTTTTTATCGCCGTAGCATAATATTGTGCTTCCTTTTGCGCATGAGAGTCAGCACGCAGTTGCAAGAAGTGGAAGAAATTATGGAGATCGCTCTTTATTGTCCAGTCCGTAAAATGCCCCATTGTTGCAAAGAGTCCGACACGTTCAATTTCTGAAGGATCAGAAACAACGTTATTAATCCCAAAATTCGCTACGCCATAACCTTGATTCATATAAGAGTAGATTTTTTGAAGTGATTCAGGAGTATAAATTCCGTTCTCGTCACGTCCTTGTTTATTTGTCGCTGATTGTGCACGCACATCTGATTCTTTAGGAATGTAGAAATCATTTGGATAAACGATATCGCTATCAAGAAAACTTCCGCAATCAATAGTGCGATGACGTATGAGTTGCCGTTTAACAAAAAAAGGCAATTTCAGATGAAATGCAAACTCGACCATTTCAAGAGGTGTATTATGATCGTGCGTGATAAGATAATTTATTAATGCATCATCTTCTGAACGTTTTTTTATTCCTTCACCATAACTTGTACGCGCTGCCTGAACAATAGCATTATCTCCACCCATATAGTCAAAAAATGTGAGTGAGCCATGATTAAGGAGTGGCATAGTAGAAAAGAGATTTTTTTCTGCTTCAGGATTGGTGAATCGTGCTGTTTCAGTCTGGCTGTAAGGATTGGTCAGTTGTTTAGGCCACATCGCAACATGATCAACACGATGTGGTAATGCATGAGAAAAAATTTGTTTTTCTTCATCAATGATTTGATATGCCTCATATGCAATTGGTGCAACTGCGCGTAGAGTATTTCGTAATGATTCAACAAAAGGCGCAAGTGTCGTTGAAGGCTTAGGATTGTTTTTCAAAAATTCGAATGCAGATTCAAGATTAATCTTCCAATAGAAATAGGTATATTGAGACATTGAAAGGGGAACGCGCGCAAGTTCTCGTGTAAAGTCCATTTCATCAACAAGTTTATTATACATCTGCTTTCCAAAATCCATAATTGATTCGCCACATTTTGCATCAACACGACCCGCCAATGGATTAAACATTTCTTCAGTAGGTGCAGAATAACGTAAAGAGTATTCATTTACATTTGCATCTTTTTCAGAGACGACTTTACTCCCCGACCAGATAGGCAGTGCAACATGTAATTTTATTTCAGCAAATTGAAAGGGATATAAAATCCTATTTTGCCGTAGATACAGCATAAAATCTTTTTTATCAATGCCCAAAAAATTACAACCGCGAAATCCTGTTGCGGCATTAATAATTGCTGCATCCCCACCCATATAATCCACTAATCGTACAAATCCATGATTAAGGAATTTTTGCTCTTTCCTAAGGATATCTTCAGCGCTCTGAACAGTTAATCGTTTTGTTAATGGAACACTCATCGCAATCACCTATACTCACGGACAATAATATTTATACGAAATGTTGTCCATTCAACGAAACCAAAGGTTTCGAGTATTCACAACTATGTGAATACGTAATAAGCAAATGACATATTCGTATAAAAAATTGTGTCATTTGCTATAAACCGAATTATAGTTGTAGACTTGTAGTCTACTTATAATTTACCCCAGCATAATAAGTCGTAGTGTTGCAGATTTACGTATGCTATTTAAAGCTTACGATTGTAACTATTCGAGAATAGAAAAATAAGCGGATTAAAAAACGATTTTAGTGCGTATATTTTGAAATGACTTGATTTGCAAGTTTTTCTTTAGTACTTAACGGGATATCCCAAAGATTAGTGCATTTTCCTTCATCGTATTCTGTTCTTGCATGATAATGTGCAATATAATTTATAATGTGTTGTGGTTTCATTCTTCTTAAAAAATAAGTGATCACCTTCTTAATGCGCTCTTGTCGATTATCTATAGCATAATATTTATGTGCTAAGAAGTTTACTTTTTCTTTTATTGTTTTTCCAGAAAATAGATATCCTAACTGAGGATGCTCCCGTTCTAGTTGTATTGCTCCTTTAGCATTTCTTTTGCTTGTTTTATAATCGTCTATGCTTGTGGGTGCTTGATACAATACCACTGCATCACTGCAATATCCCCATCTTTTTCTTACGACAACTCCTTCTTTTCTCTCTTCAAGAATTAATGAAACCCATAAATCCTCACAGATGATATTGTTTGGCATTTTCGAATATCCTTTTGCCGCCATTTCTGTTACAAATTCTTTTTTCTTTATAGCATATAACCGCCCAACAATCCCGCCTACACACGGTTCTGTAAGAGGTGCTGAAAATATGTAATCGAGTGGTGTTTTTATGATTTTTTTCATCTTTGATGATGCGCCGATAAGATTTTGATTGTCCATAAACTGCACTAATGCGTTGATGCTGTTTTTTCCGAGGATAACATCACCATCTGCGAATATAATAGTATCATACTTGCTCTCTTCCATTAATGTGTTCCATGCGCAAGGTTTTCCGGGATCTGACGTGAGAAGTCGTACTCGTGAATCTTTTTTTGCAATAGATTTCACAATTTCCTCAGTGCTATCGGTGCATCCATTCGCACATACAAGAAGTTCAATAGTTTGAGGTATATCTTGTTTTAATGCAGAATAAACTGTTTGTTCGATGTTATTTTCTTCGTTCCTTGCGGCAATACAGACTGAAATTCCTGTATTCATTCAATAATTAGGTGTCATACGCTTTAAATACTTTTTGTTTTTACACTACTACTGAGTAGATTCCTTAATCAGAATTCATATCTTTAATGAAAATCAATTTCTCTCTTGATCTTGTTCCAGATTTTATTGAGACTTTCTTCTTCAATAATTTCGAGAAGAACTTGACAACTTCCTCATTTGCTTCATTATTGTCAGGCTTTGCATGGATATTGACACGGAGCGCTTTACGCAATTCATCCCATCCGATAATCTCAGTCTTCGAACTACTGGGTTTGACGATAATTGCGAGATAATTGCCTGAAATATGAGAAAAGATTTCTTGAAGATTCATTTCCGACCATTCCATTCATCCATGAATTCTCTGACAAATTCCTGCATATAGTGATGCCGACCAAGCGCCATTTTCTTTGCAGTTTTCGTATTCATGGTATCTTTAAGTCGTAAAAGTTTACTGTAGAAATGATGGAGTGTTGAAGGATCTTTAGGCATATGCTCATCATAATATTTTTTTCCTAAAGGGATGCTTGGATTCCACATCGGAACCTGCAATTGATTGGAAAACCCGAATGTTCTCCCGATACCAATAGCACCTATTGCATCAAGATTGTCTGCATCCTGCACAATGAGTGTTTCAATATCATAAACAGTCTTTCCATTCTTCGAGAAAGTGTATTCTTCGTGAAATTCGACTGCATGCAACACTGCAGAAATCTTTTCTTTCGGGAACTGCACTGATTCTAGAAGTGTTTTAATTTTAGGCAATGATGCTGCAGGTTCGCAATATGCGCCAGTTTCGATTTGCATGACACGATGAAGATCATGAAGAAATGCAGCAACACCAATGACAAGACGATCACCGCCTTCTTTTCGTTGGATAGCCAATGCTAAAGTGTAGACGCGATAGAGATGATATAAGTCATGGCACGAATCCTTAGAGAATTGTTTTTGGATCTTTGCATCGAGTGCACAGATATATTTTTTTAAGACAACGTCGGACATTGTATCTCCATTACTTCCCTTCTCTCCACGTATGTAAACATTTGACACACTTATGGAAGTGTGTCTCTGGTTCATCGCCTGCACGCATCTGCTGCGTCCATGAATACGCCTTATCGTATTTACATTTCGGGCATTCTGCATCGACGATCGGATAGGCAGATTCCTCTTTTTCGATGACATCAAATCTTATCTCGTCCTCTTTCTTTTTGAATGAGACTGTTCCAGAACTTGAACCCTTATCTGCAACATAGCCGCACGTGCATCCCATGACCTTCTTATCACGGACAACTTTTGGTCTTAACATCGAACCACATTTTGGACAAAACATCATGATGGACACCTCAAAATTAATAATTTATGTACTAAACAAATTTTATCCTAATGCAGGATTCTGACAGACTGGATAAGGATTTCTGAATGTGAGATAAGTGAGTGCATCAACAAACCAGATTTTTACATATCCAAGATACGGGATGCGGATCCATGCGCGCCCAATAATTTTATCCTTTGTGACGTACTTCTCATTCACATTAGTATCTTCAATCTGCGCACTATTATGATCGCCCTTGGTTTGGATAACGTCATCAATTTTTACAACGCGATGAATGATAGGGTAGGGCAATCCTGACTGGAATACGATAATATCTCCGACTGTAAGTTTATCATAATTGATTCCTTTCAGGAGAATAATGTCTCCTTTTGCAAATCCTGAATCCATCTTATACGTAGAGAACATTTCTTTTGTGATCCCACGATCCTCATACCATTTCCCACACTTCGACCAGTATTCGTCAGTATTAAGACTGGTTCTTGTATCGCTGTACTGTCCGCAGATTTCATATTGGTATTTTGTGCATGACTCTGTAAGATAATTGCATTGCGTACATTTTTGGACCATACCATGATCCATGCTTTCAGAAACAACAGCAACAATCGGAAGGTTTGTTCCGAGGAGCAATCCGAGTCCAGGATAAATGATAAATTTGATGAGAACAAACGCGATGATGATATTGATGATCCAACTCCAGACACTATCCTCATACCAGATGAAGTGCCAGATCTTCTTTAATAGCTTTCCAAAATCACCCATACTTTCGCAATTAAAAAGCGGATTATAAAGGTTATGATTTATTCATTAAGAAGTGCCATCGGGAATTGAGTTGATTTGATAAGGCTTTGGAAACTGAGCATCTGTATTGCTGCAAGATTTTTTCCGAAATGTTTGCGAAGAATCCGTGTCTGCTCATGAAATTCCGAGGGCGTATGTACAGTAACATAGAGGACGATATTATATGAACCAATAAGTTCTGCAGCATAAAAAATATTTTTATTTTCCTGCACAAAACGTGTAAACTTTTTTTTATCAAGATCGCGAACATTCAACAGAAAGAAATGAGTAAAATAATCATATTTTTCATAATAATGAAATATCCCAAAATTTGCGATAAACCCTTGACCGACGAATTTGTAGAGTTGCTGGCGCACTGATTCGTGTGATTGGTTTGTTTTTTTTGCGATTTCAAGATAGGATGCACGCGGATGATTAAGAAGATAGCGGATAGTTTTTTTTTCAAGAAGGGTAAATTTTGGTGCAGGCAAAAGTGTTTCTTGCAAACTGCAATAATCTTCACGTGCATACGCATATAGCGGATTTTTCTGATTTTTTGGTAATGTTACAGGAACATCAATAAATGGCACAACATTCGTATACTTAAATTGTGCAAAGTACTGTAATAGTATTGATTCATCAATATTTCCTATAAGGAGGTCATCGACTTTTTTCTTAACAGCATAAAATTCGCTATCATTTCTGCTGAGCAACAGTAGTTGTAAGTCATATGCGCCAAAGCAGGTATTGATAAAGGATATCTCTTCTATGCGCTGTAGTGCATCCATAGGGATAAGATCAGGATCAATGAGTCGGATAAGGTAATGATGGTGGTTAAAGCCGAGTTTTTTGTAATCAAAAGTCACGACAAAATAGGATCGCTGTTCTTGTTCGATAAGTTTGGTTATCTGATAATGCACTGCATCTTCAGATGTGTGGACGATACGCGCAATATCCTTATTCGTATAACGACAATTAATTGCAAGAAGTTTCAGGATTTTTTGCTGTATAGATGAAAGCATAAAGCTATAATTGCAACTTTATTTATAAAGTTTATTGCATTAATCGCATAATATTAACAAAACATTCTAATATTTCAATAAATATACTGCTCATTGGTGATAACAATGATCATGTATACTCCGCCATTAACATACAACAAACCAAAACCTGAACAAGAAAAAAGCATTGCAGGAAATTATGCGCGAATGATCGGATACGGACTGAGCGCAACGTTCTGGACCACATTTACGAATGCATGGAATGGATGGGTAATTTATGATATGTTCGAAAGATATCAAAGAGGAGAAAGATGGCAGAGTATAATCGGAGGAACATTCATTACTGCGATTGCACAAGCATCGAGTATTGCCATATATGATATGATATCAGAAGAGTATATTGCTGAAAAAAATGCTGCCGCACAAAAAAGACAATATCGCGATGCCATACTTGAAAAAAAGCGCAGAACAATTAATACACTCGTAAAAGAACATCCTTATTTGACAGAGTGGGGCGAACGGTTTTCCGAAAAAAAGACCTGAACAAACTTTATAAACATCGCTTTATTCACTGTTCTTATGCTGAAGCGTAAATTAGGCAAGAAGTTTTGCCCGAATTGTGGAAAAGAATTGCAGGGGACAGAGGTTACGTGTAAAGGGTGCACGACTCCGGAATTCACATTCAAGGATATCCATATCACACTCTGCAATTCCTGCCGCTCTTATCTGCATCGCAGTAAGTGGACGAAATGTATTGATATCAATACTGCGGTTAAAAAAGTTGCACAAGACGCAATTAAGACGTCAGTAAAAATCGGAAAACTTTCTGATGAATTACACGAGACCATGAGTACGTTTAAAGCAGGTGTAACGCGCGATATCACGATTGAAGTTGCTCACGAGGGATCATTATTTGATATTCCTGCAACCTATGAAGTCACACTCTGCCCGAAATGCTCAAAGAAGGGCACAAAATATTTTGAATCCATACTTCAGGTACGGAATGCAACACCAGAAATCAATGCATTCATCCGCAATGATATTGCAAAACAAAAAAAGAAGGGAATCTATATCAATAAGGAATCACAGCTCAATAAATATTCTGAAGAAAACATTGATTTTTCCATCACTGATCAGACCTACGCTAAAGTCATTGCAGAAAAATTGCATCATCAGTACGGCGCAATCATCAAGAAGAATGCACAACTCTTCTCCATCAATTGGCAGACAACAAAAAATATCTACCGCTTGAATGTACTTGTCGAAATACCCGCATATCATGCCGGGGATTGTATCAAAGACGAGGATAATCTCTACCACATCATGAGTTTAGGTACACGGATCAATGTGACAAATTTAAAGACACAGAAAAAGACTTCACTGGTGCATGGATCAAAATATCACATCCTCAAACCCGCACTCTTCCAAGTCATAAAAAAATATCCTGAAGCAGAAGTCTTAGATCCACAGACCTACTATCAGGCCCGGCTCATGAATCCTACTGAAAAACTCGAAATCAACCAGACAATCAAAGTTGTGGTCGACGGACAGGAAGCATGGATGGTATGAATAATTTATTCTCCATAATCCTTCAGATTGATCTGCCCCTTTCGTTTATTCTCTTTAACTTCGACTTTCTCAGTAGATAAATCCTGCCCGACCTGCTTTTTGATATCAAGTGCAATCGCTTTACCGATGAGTTGAGAGAGTGTCGTGAGATCGACTTTTTTCACATCACTGATATCATGGATTCTGCTGTTGAACATTTTACGTGCACGGATGCGACCGATGCCTTTGAGCTGCAACAACGCGATAAGTTCTTCGCGCACCCCATACTTGAGTCTAAATCGTAATTTTGCAATATCTTTGACAAGTGAATGCATTTTTGCAAGTTTTGCAAGCTCTTCAGAAGAATAACAGAGCCAATCGATGAGATCACGTTTGCTATTTAATTCTCCGGGTGTCACATTGAATTGTTCTAATAGGAATTCCTCATCTTTCTCGTCGAGCCATGATAAAAAGAATTGAGTGGTTTTCACAGATGCTAAAAATTCATCATGTTCATCAGTAAATGGTTCAGCAATCTCTGGAAGGAATTCTTCTTCATGCGTATTGATAAATTCAATGATGCCATCAATTTCCCGGGTCTTGACGCGAAGCAATGGATAGAGTTCTAGGCAGGAACACATGACATGCAGATAAGATAGTACAGTCACATTTTTTTCAGAGTCCTTTTTTTCTGAATCGCTGCGTGTCTGGGCGAAAAATGCGATTTGCAGACTCGCGATTAGATAATTTGCCGTATAGGGATCTAAATAGAGTTCAGAAACCCGACGACCAAGCGGTGTTGCAACAACTTTTTTTTCAATAGATGCGTCGTGCGCAAATGCATATCTTAATGCAGAGACAAAATCTTTTCCAGAACCCTCCTGAGAAGGATCGTCTTTTTGTTCAATAAGAATAAACTTCCATTCCGCGAGTTGTTCAAGCATTTTTCTGATGATTAATCGCAATTTATTCATATCACCGTATTCGTGGGCGTAGAATGTCTGTTCAAAAAATGATTCCAGATCATAGGTTGTACGTACAAATTCTGATGCAATAAGACTGAGGATGTATGTTCGCATGATAGGTTCGACTGCAAGTTTCGAGACAATCTCTTCAGGAACTCCAGAAATATATCGATCCTTTAATTCTGCTTTTTGGACAGGTGAATCTGCAATCATAATCGCTTCGCCATGATCATCAAAACTTGGACGACCAGCTCTGCCCGACATCTGAGAGTATTCTAAAACAGGGATATATTGCATCCCCCACCGCGTAAATCGTTTCAGATCGCGGATGACGACGCGATATGCCGGCAAGTCTACGCCGACTGCGAGCGTGGTTGTTCCCACAATTACTTTGATGTTGTGATTGCGAAATTCTTCCTCGATCACATTGCGTTGCTTACTCACAAGACCTGAATGGTGGAATGCGACACCACTTTGCACGATCATGGCAAGCCTGCGACATTGTTTTGTCGGAGTATCAAGTGCAGAAAGGATGGATTCAGAAATAGGATGCAATGACTCTGCGTTTTGAATAAGATCCCGTTTTTTAAGAAGAACACTGATTTTTTCTGCAACAGACTCTGCAGATTTCTTAGAATTCACAAAAACAATAATTTGTTTGCCGAGATGCAATGTATCAAGAACAATATTTGTAGTCTCATCATTGACCTCTTCAGCAATATGCAGAATTTTGGGCGGGGATTTCTTTTTCATGAGAAATGGAGAGATTATACGTGATTAAAAAAAAATGAGCCCGGCGTGATTTGAACACGCGACCTCATGATGTCTGTATAATCATTCCTGACTTATACAGGACTGACACAATTATCAGTCATGCGCTCCACCAGGCTAAGCTACGGGCTCGAATGAATATGAACGACAACAGTGATTGGTTAAGACCACTGAATTGGATAAACTGAACGCCTCCGGCCAGGCTCGAACTGGCGACCTCAAGATTGCTGTCACAGCGCGTTCTTTGTTCCAGAAACGTCTGCATGGTTAACAGTCTCGCGCTCCACCACTAAGCTACGGAGGCATCCTACTCACTGGATTTAAAGGGCATTTATAAATATTTTTGTTTCAAGAGCAAAGTATTTAAAATAACGAATATTCTAAAAACTATGACACACAACCGCTCGATTATTCGTGAGATATGGGATTTTTTGAAGGTGCGTAAAGCGTGGTGGCTTACACCAATCATTATCATGCTCATCATTGTTGCGATCCTCATTATTTTTGCGCAGAGTTCTCCTGTAAGCCCGTTTATTTATGCACTCTTTTAGGGATTGACTATGGACTTCACGAAACCAACTGAGAAGAAAAGTTATCGCGTCGGGTTGAGGCTAGGATTTCTATTCAGCTACCTTCTGTTTTTTTCAATACTCTATTATGTTCTTAATCGATTTCATGTAAACATACCTGTTGCATATCTCTGGTATATTCTTATCCTTGTAGGTATTCATCTGATTTATCTTGCAGTTAAACCGATTATTATTAAGAGGAGATTTGGACAATGAGTATGACACTATTTTTTAAGGGATGGCTCGCAGGAATGAAAGAGTTTGGCGGAGTAATTGCCGCGATTGTAAATTTTATTCTGCTCTTTCCAGTATATATTATCGGAGTGGGAGTTACATCTCTTGTTGCTAAGATTTTTGGTAAACATTTTTTGAATCTTAAAAATCCAGATAAAAAACTCGAGACATATTGGCTTCAAAAAGAAGGGAAGAAGTCTTCGAAAGAAGATTGCTATAGACAGTTTTAATGATATTATAATTTTATACTATTATTGTAGGATATTATAACGGTGTAAACAATGTATATACTCGGTATCGCTTGTTATTATCATGACGCATCAGCATGTTTGATTAAGGACGGGGTAGTCGTAGCTGCCGCTGAAGAGGAACGATTTACTCGTAAAAAACATGATTATAGCTTTCCAATCAATGCCATAAATTATTGTCTGCAACATGCAGAGATAACAATTGAAAATATTGATTATATTGGATTCTATGAAAAGCCACTCATCAAATTCGAACGCATACTTTATCAACATCTTGAAATGTTTCCGAAAAGTCTCTGGACATTCTATAAATCCATCCCTTCATGGATCAACGAAAAACTACGCGTCCAGGAAACAATCCGCAAGAAATTGAAGTATAAAGGAGATATCCTTTTTATCGAACACCACCTCGCACATGCCGCAAGCTCATTTCTTATCTCACCATTCAAAGATGCCGCAATCTATACTGTTGATGGAGTAGGAGAATGGGAAACCACAACTTGCGGATATGGACACGAAAATCAGATTACACTCACAAAACATATTGACTTCCCACATTCGCTTGGATTACTTTATAGTACCGCAACCGCGCATCTCGGATTCTCTGTCAATAATTCAGAGTATAAAGTTATGGGCATGGCATCGTATGGCAAGCCAAAATATTATGATGGATTCAAAAGAATCATTGATATCAAAGACGATGGAAGTTTCCATCTTGACATGAGTTATTTTGTATATCATTATAAAATGGCAATGCCTGGAAAAAAATATATTGAATTGTTTGGGCCGGTGCGAAAAGCGGAATCTGAAGTTACACAATACCATAAAGATATTGCTGCATCACTCCAAAAGATCACTGAGGAAATCATCTTCAAAACTTTGAATTATCTCCATAAAGAGACCAAAATGGATAATCTTTGTATAGCAGGAGGCGTTGCCTTGAATAGTGTTGCAAATGGAAAAATACTCAAGAACACCCCATTCAAAAATATTTATATTGTCCCACCTGCAGGAGACGGCGGGGCAAGTGTTGGCGTAGCAGCATATGTCTATTTTAATTTGCTCAATAAGAAACGTAGCGAAAAATCAGTACTAAGAACTGCATATCTTGGCCCATCGTATAATATGCAGGAAATTAAGAGATTTTTAGATACAAATAAGATTAAGTATATCACATTCAAGAATGATAAAGAACTTGTAGAAAAGACTGCAGAACTTATTTACAGAGATCACGTCATTGGATGGTTTCAGGGGCGAATGGAATTTGGACCACGCGCACTCGGATCACGAAGTATTCTGTCGAATGCATGCAACCCGAAGATGAAAGACATCCTCAATCTCAAAGTCAAACACCGCGAAAAATTCAGGCCATTTGCGCCAATCGTATGCATTGAAGATGCACCAACATATTTTGATTGTGATAAACCCATTCCCTTACCGACAGATTTCATGCTCATGGTTTACCCCATCAAAAAACAATACCAGAAAAAGATTCCTGCAGTGACCCATGTTGATGGATCTGGACGATTGCAGACCATCAGGCGAGAACAGAATCCAAGATATTATGATGTTATCAAAGCATTCGGGAAGAAAACAGGAATTCCGATCCTTATCAATACATCCTTTAATATCCGTGGAGAACCAATAGTCTGCAATCCCTATGACGCGTATAAATGCATGATGGGAACAGGGATTGATTATCTTGTCATGGATAGATTCTTGATTAAACGCAGCGATAATCCACAGGATATATGGGATAGTGAAAAAGATACGAAAGACTGAAAGACGATGACATAACAACTGCGCAAGTAATACATTGGTTTGGTAAGAGAAAAAAAGAATTTGCAGTACTCACTATCACGATTGTTCTCTTTATACTGATTATTTGAGGGATATTTGAAATCATACTTCGTCAAGAAGCACAGAAAAATAATTTTATGGTTATCGATGTTCTTCCTGAATATATGCAGTACGGAATGGAGAATTTACGGCAAAACAGTCCCGAAGGATACGATCCCATCCACCCCAACGCAAAAGGACACGGGATTATGGCAGAAAGGATATTCAACAAAATCAAAGAATATGTAGAATACTCACGATGAATAATTCCGGGATGATATAACAGTGGATTTTGCATAGGGAAGACAAACTATTTGATTCGTAGCAGATTCGCAAAGAGAATGAGACATCTTGATATCGGCGCCGTCCTAAATCTCTGTTTTCTTAATATTTATTAACCCAATATACCCTTTTGGGGTATGATTGGGGGTGGGAGCGAACCCCACCGTGACTAAGGAAAACAAGCTGATTAAAAAAGTTAAGC
>JBBAAQ010000009.1:0-61500 GCA_041658255.1 Candidatus Woesearchaeota archaeon | reverse complement strand
GTACATTACGTAAAGTGATTGGCTCTGAGCACGCACATCCTAATTGTTCGTAGCGTTTTGAGAGGGCGTTATTTAACGGGATGGTTCTCATCATGATAAGAGATATATGGTAATATTTATAAAAGTATATGTTACGCTTCATCACATCGCAAACTTTATAAGACCAGATTATTTTCTCCACTCTATAAGGGTAAAAAACATGGTCGAACGGCGAAAAAGAACTATAGATTTTGAGAAATTGAAATCTGCTTCAAAGATGCCTCCTGCAGCTCCGGAAGTAGAGATAGCTATTCTTGGAGCAATTCTTATTGACAGTCCAATGTTTGCAAAGCTTAATTTTCAAGAGACTGATGGAGAAATATTCTTTGACAAAAAAAATCGCATCGTATACGACGGAATGTATGAATTATTCAAACAAAATATTCCTATTGATACCATAACATTATATCGCCAGCTTGAAAAAACAGCACAGTTGGAAGATGCAGGTGGTGCAGCATATATCTCAAAACTCTCTCAAGATATTAGTTCATCAGCAAATACTGCGTATCATCTGGCGCTAGTCAGAGATAAATATCACCTTCGTAAAATCATAGCAACAAATATGGATGTCGCAAATAGTGCGTATGAGGGAACGGAAGACCCTTTTGATCTTGCAACTAAAGAAATAGCTGCCATGTCAAAAATCGCCCCCACACGTCTCGGACGAATCCACACTATTGGAGATTATGGATCTACGGTTGAAAAGAATTTCAACGTACTTGTCGAGCGCAAGGGAAAACCATTAATCTCTATGGGTTATGAAGAAATTGATGAGATTACGCATGGCGTAAGACCTGGTGAATTGACAGTCATTGCTGCAAGGTCAAAACACGGAAAAACAACACTATCGCTTAATGTTGCATACAAGATAATAAAACCAGACACGCAAAATAAGACAGTGCTTTACTTCTCATATGAAGCAGATCCTGAACCACTTAGTCATAAGCTATGGGCTATGTTAAGCGGTCTTGACAGCGCTATTTTCCGTTATAACAAGGATGAATATACACCACTACAACTAGAAAAAACCAAGGCAGCTCAAGAGCAAGTCAAAAATCTTAAATTTTTTATTGACACTGAAAGTCGCGATCATAAATCAGTTGTCGCAAGTGTTGCAGCAGTAAAATCTGCATGCCCCGACCTCAGTCTTGTAGTATTTGATAATATCCAAAATTTCAATTCTAATGAGAAGTACCGCAATGACGCGAGTGTCTACAAGGAGATTACGCAAGTGCTCTATCATGATATTACCAAAAATGAAAGATTTGGAGTTCATACTGTTGTCCTCAACCAAATTGACGATTGGGTTGAAGTTAAAAAAATAAATAAGTATCAAATCCCACTCAGTCCGATTGACATTGCAGACCATGAAAAGACAGGGATCTTCAATGTAGCAGATAATGTAATATTTCTTACACGACCAGAAGTTAATTTCGAAAATCCAAAGAATGCACCAGGAGTTCTTAAAGATCGGGACTATCTTGGAAAATTATTTTTAATTTCAAACAAAGCGCGTAATAACACGGTAAATTTGCATACATTGGTTCCATTGGAATTTGATGCTGCAAGATCACGAATCAAGTCATATTCTCCTGAAGACCGAAAAAAATACACTATACAACTCGATATTTAATGCCTTAGCACGATAATGCATCAAGATCAACAACAATCTCCTGATTCTTCTCGTCGATATCCTTGATTAATTTCTTGAACTCCGGATCGTTTGCAAGTTTTGCCTTGATTTCTTTCCAGGAATATTTTTTTCGCGCAGTCTTTATTGTCTCAATAATACTGGAAAGTTGCGCGTAGTTTGTATAAATTGCTTCACCCTTTGATTGCTCAAGCGCATATTCCTCTTCATAGGCCTGTAATGTTTTTTCCTGTTCTGCAATAATAATTTTTATTTTTTCAGCACGTTTTTCCTGCACAGAATCTTTAGACACTTGCGCGATACGGCCATATTGCACGGCAATCGCCTTACTCAATGATTCATAAGCAATGATCCTTGAAGTCTCTACACTATTCGACTGAGGAAGAGATACTGCATAAAGAATATCTCCCAATACATTCGGAGATAGCGGCATATGCAAAACTTGTTGCAATGCAGAGAATAATTGAGACGCATCCGCATCTTTTGGTCGCATTGTCTTTTTGATATCTGCACAGACACAGATCACCTCTGCATATTTTCCGCCTAAAGAAAAATCCATGGCAAGTGATTTGACTATAGATTCACGTGAGGAGTTCTCGAGAATTTCTTCAAAAGATTTACAGGTAATCGTATAAGGATTAATTCCGGGTTTCGGATATTTGTATGTTTGTACGCGCGCAACATCCCGATCAACCCAGTGTTGTGTTTCCAAAACATTAAGAATAGTGAACTTCTCGTCACAAAAAATGATATTGCCTTTACTGAAAAGTTCGACAATGACAAAGAATGTTTTGTTTTTCCCTTCGATCTTTGCATCGAATTCCATGACAATGATTCGTTCAAATTCATGCTGACGAATGCTTTTTAGCCGACTTCCCTCAAGATATTTGCGCAGCATCATGCATAAACCAGTTGGTTCCCCGAATGATTCTTTAACTTCATCAAGAAACAGCAGTGAGGGAAGGATGATGCGTAAAAACTTTTTACCTTGGTTCGTTACATGGAATGCGAAGAGAAATTCATTTTTTGATTCTTTCGCATGATAGATACGGTCAAGTTTTCCAAGGGTAACTACTTGCAACTCCTGTTCAAGATAATGCACATCCAAAGAGGAGAGTTCAAATTTCATGAGTATAAATAATAAAATTAATTAATTATGTACGACGACAATTGTTTGTTTTGCCTGTCTTGCTTCTTCTAAACATACATCGAATATTTCGCTTTCAATATTGTCCTGAATTTTTTGTTTTGAATAACCACGCGATGCGAGTCGTTTGCGAAGTGTACGGATATCGGTTTTCACGACAAAGCAGATGTCTGAATTGAACAAATGACTTAAGTGGCTATCGACAATAATATTTTTTTGTTTGATAGTACGACTTGAAATGTTTTTTTTGAATGTACAAATTTTGAATAGTTCGCCTGATTTCAGTGTAGCATGCGCATTGCACGCATCAAGCAATTGTTGTTGATACGGATCAGCAAAATCATACGCATACGTTTTGAGGAGCGTATTCATGAATTTTGCAAGCTTTTTCTCGTCGACATCATAGGTTTTGGCTTTGCAATCGTATGAATCATATAATTTTTCCTTTTTAATCAGTGTATTCAGATCAAGATAGGTAAATCCTAATGCTGTTGCAAGTTTTTTTGCAATAGATGTTTTTCCTGCGCCAGGAGTTCCGGTGACTGCAATAATCATCTCTTCCTCGAAAATTTACGGGATTTCGTGGATTTTGGAGATTGAGGGTTCGAAGAAGTGTTTTTCTTTCCTGCCTTTTTTCTCAGATAATTGATCCCCGGCCACGCGATGAGCGCAAGAATAACAATCACAAACCACATCATTGCCGCATTAATAATTCGGAATGCAAATAATAAGATATTTGCAATCGCAACAACAAATGCAAGTATACTAATGATCCGTATTAATTGGTGATAGTTCATACCAGAACAATTGCCTTGTGGTTTTTATAGTTATTGATTATTACGGGGTTGTCTGAAAAATGGTTTAGCACCCCATCCATTTCTTTCACAACCTTTAAAAATAGTATTCTCGAAAACAGAGTATGGAAGAAACCAAGAAGATAACAGTCATTGGCCTTATCACGAATATCTTTCTTTTCATCATTAAAACCATTGCGGCACTGATGACGGGGAGTATTGCCATCATTTCAGATGCAATCAATTCCTTACTCGATGTTATCTCTTCAATCACCATCCATTTTGCAGTCAAGCTGACAAAGAAAGAATCGAGTGCAAGATATCCCTTCGGCTATAAACGCGCTGAGCCCATGGCTGCACTCCTCATCGCGCTTCTTGCAGGAATTTTAGCATTTGAAATCGCACGGAGCGCAGTTATGGGAATTATCGAGGGACAAGGAACACATTCACTTATTACACCAATCCCTATTATCATTATGGGTATTGCAATTATTGTAAAGATTGTCTTGACAAAATATTTTTATAAAGTCGGCAAAAAAAATGATAGTCCTGCACTCCTTGCAAGTTCGCAAGATTTTCGAAATGATATTTTCTGTTCAATTATAGCACTTCTCGGATTTTTGGGATCTGGTCTAAAATTTTATTATATTGATGATATTGCCGCAATCATTGTTGCAGGAATCATATTTTATACGGGCTATCAAATCGGTATTAAAAATATTGATTATCTCATGGGTAAAAGCCCTGATGACACCACACTCTTTGAAATCAGGCGTCGCGCACTCAATATTGAAGGTGTCAGGAAAATAAAAGATGTCAAAGCACATTATGTCGGTAACTTCATTCATGTTGAAATCGAAATTGTCGTCGATAGAAAAATTGATGCGACGGCAGTACATAAGATCAATCATGATGTACGACTTGCTATTGAAGCGATCTATCACATCGATAAAGTGTTTGTCCATATGGAACCTGAAATAAAATAGATAGAAAGAACTGTTAAACACCCATCAAAAAAGAATTCTTTTTCACAACCGAGTGATACTAAAAATAAATATTTTTTCTATCCCTGATGAAATAGAGAAAAGGACACTTTCGAACGGTTTTTTCACTTCCCAATAGAAAACTTTAAATACTCTTTCAATTTAATTCCGGAATACGAAAGAATACTCCGATACGCGTATCTCTTTTGTTGTTTATTTACAATACAGAAACAGTAAGGGTGGTATGAATGAAAGGATTGCTTGGATTTATAATAATAGTATTTGTTGCATTATTTATTGTTGGATGCGGGCCAAAAGTGAATACCGCACCTAATATCTCACTGGAAGGAGCAGTTATTTCTTCGGGAAATATCAGTGTTACGGTTAATGCTACCGAAATTCCGGTAGAAACCAATACAACTACAACCGTAGAAACAGCGCCACCCGAACAAAAATATTCTTATAAGATAATTGCAACTGAAGGAGATCTTGTCACACTCAAACTCAAAGCAGTCGATCCAGACAACGATAAACTCACGTATACCTACACCAAACCATTCAACCAGAACGGACTCTGGCAAACACAGGATGGCGATGCAGGAAAATATCTTATTACCGTAACAGTTTCTGACGGAAGACTCAGCAGTAGCGCTGATGTTCTCGTTATCATTAATCCGAGCAACAAAGCGCCAATTGCAGATTGCCCGGAAGACATTTATATCAAAGAAGGCGATGATGTCACCATCAAATGTAATTTCTTTGATAAAGAAAATGACACACTCGTTATTGACTACAGCGGATGGATAAGCAGCCCAACATACACGACTAACTTCGAATCCAGTGGAGACCACAAAGTTTTTGTTCGAGTCTCAGACGGAACACATAATGTATCAAAGACTGTTCAAGTTCATGTTGAAAATATTGACAGGCCACCGGTCTTCAATAAACGCTTAAAAGATGTTACCGCAGTAGAAACAGATATTGTCACATTAAAACCTGATGTCTCAGACCCTGACAACGACAAAGTATCAATCAAATACAGCGAACCATTCGACAATAAAGGTGTATGGAAGACATCAATTGGAGACGCAGGAACATATCCTGTTTCGGTTGTTGCATCTGATGGAACACTCACCACTAAAGAAACATTCACATTGACTGTTAAGATGCTGAATACTGCACCAGTCATGAAATATATCGCAAACATTACTATTGATGAAGGAGACACAGTAATTATTAAACCGGATGTGAAAGATCGCGAAGACGACCCCATCACATTCACGTACAGCGGTTGGATGACTACAAGCAAATACGAAACAACATTTGATGATGCATATCCAAAAGGCTGCAATAAACCAGGATGCAGTGTTACATACAAAGTTACTGTGACTGCATCAGATGGCGTCTATCAAGCAACACAAGATGTATTTGTGACTGTAAAAGACAAGAACAGAGCACCAGAATTTGTGCTGCCGTAAAAGCGGATTTTATTTTTTTATTATTATTTTATAAATAATTTATCCTAGAAAAATTTATCCAACGCCGCCTGGTTCGCTGCAGATTTTGCAGTAGGTTTTTCCTTTACTGATTTTGCGGTTTTCTCTTTAATCACTTTCTCTTTTTTCGGTTTTTCTTCGTCATCGCCTGCAATTTCAAAATTGTATTCTTCATCGCCATGGATCAAAGGGATTCCGTAGACCCCGTCAAAACCGGGCTTGACTTTTATTTTTCCTTCACGGTTTTTCATGATGATTGCGGCAAGTTTCGGATCGATTAGCAAATTCAATTCTTCCACAGGCTTACGCAGGAGAATATCGAATTCATTGACACCGTCCTTAACTAATAAATTATAGATTGCCCAGGTTTTCTTGCTTGCAACAGGATATTTATAGAATCCAGAAATGAGTTCACTCAGCGGAACAAGTGAATAGAATTTTGGCGCCAATGCAGGATAATAACCCTCAGGCTTATCAGCGAGTTCTTCAACACGCGCTTGTACACCGACCGTAAGCTTTGAATGGCAGACTGGACAGATATTTCCAATCTTTATTCCAGTTGCAGGATCAGTTACAAAGTGGCATTTACGATGACCGGTAAAATGATATTTTCCATAACTGGGATCCACTTCAATGGTTCCTGCAAGTTCCTTATTTCTAATCGCATTAACCATATTCAGATAAGAGATTTTCTTCATGTTGAAGAGTGTTGCTTCCCTGCCCATTCTCCACGGCCAGAACGAGTGGGAATCAGAATTACTGATGAGTGCGTATTGCCTCCAGTCTGCAACGCGATAGATCATTGCAGGGTCAGCAGACATTCCGGTCTCTAATGCATGGATGTGTTTGGTCTGGTCCTTAAAACAATCCTTGACTGTATCATATCCTGAACTTGAACCAAAAATACTAAACCACGGCGTCAAGCAATGTGCAGGGATTATTTCAACATCATTACTTATCTTTTTCAATTCATACGTGAATTCATCGCATGGGATTTTAAAGATTGGCCTGCCATCATAATCTATTCTTCCTTTAGTGAGTAAATATTCAGTGATTTGATCCACGACTTCAAAACTTGGCGCTAAAATGACATTATGGATTCTTCGTCCCCGGCCGCCTTCGGAATACATTAAAGAGATTTCTGTTGAAAGAATAAACCGTTGACCGCCTTCAGATACATAAATACCTTTTTCTTCAGGATCTTCAGTCAAGTTTGTCTTGAGTTCAGTAATCCATTTCGGATGAGTATAATCGCTCGTCCCTAAGATGTCAACACCTTTAATTCTCCCCCACTTCTCAAGATTTTTGATGTCGAGATCCTTCGAACATGCCCGAGAATATTTTGAATGTAAATGAAAATCAGCGATTTGCATACAAACACAAAAGTGTACGGGTTTATAAGTTTTATTTCTCTAATGATTACAAATCTTTAAATACCTCAACTATAAGTATGCAGGTATGATTGATTATCTCTATACGCGAAAGAGTAACTATATGTCCGGAAAGGGATTGACGTATCGCGAAGCATTAAAAAAACAGAAGTTAAATCCCAAGACATTTCCCAAGTCTGAATTATTATGTATGTTTATTCAGAACCCATCAGTGGCAGAAATTAAGGAGATCAGTGCAGATTTTGCTGTTGAAGAACGCTATTTTTCAAAATTCAAGACTGATACACGATCACTACGATATTCACTTGACCCATTAGTATTCAGTTTTACAGATTATTATACTGACGCGAATAACCGCATCAAAATTGCCCGGCTGCTCTTTGTGATTAAAAAAAATGTTCTCCTCCTTATTGTTGCTGAAGAATCAAAATACTTTCAAGACCTCTTTGCAAAGGTTAAAGAGAGCGCGCAGAAACGAAAACTGAAGTCAGAAGCATTTGTTCTCTACGAATTCCTGCACCATGATACTAAAGAGAACTATGATGTTTTGGAACGTATGGATGATAAGATTACTGCACTTGAACAAAAAGTCATTGATAATAAACAAGCAGATTCGATTATGCTCCGAGAGATCATGCATATCAAAAAAGAGCTTATCCATATGAATAAACGACTTTGGGCATCTTCGAAAGTAATTTTTACAATTAAAAAAGATTTGACATCACTCAAACTTACCCGTGAAGAACTCTCATTACTCGACGATATCTACGATACCCTGCTCCATCAGATCGATCTCATCGAAACCCAGAAGGAGACAGTCACAGATTTTCTTGAGATTTTTACCACTAATGTAAGTAATCGTCTTGCTGCCATCTCAAACCAGCTCAATGTTGTCATGAAGAAAATGGCTGCACTTACCATCATCATTATGGTACCGACACTTATTGCAGGCGTCTATGGAACAAATTTCCATAACCTTCCTGAAATCACCTGGAAATACGGCTATCTCTATTTATGGATTGGAATGATACTTGCCGCAGGAATAACGTATTGGTTATTCCATAAAAAGGGATGGATTTGAACAACCAGTAAACGTATTCTGAAAACATTTATATATCACAATATACTCACCAAATCATGAATACCGCACCTGCAATCGCCAATGCATTTACAATTCTTAAGAAAATTCCATCAAATTACAAGTACCATAACATCACACATACAATGAATGTGATTGCAGCAGTTAAGATTCTTGCAAAAGGAGAGAAGATACCAACTGCAGACCAACAAGTATTAGAAGTTGCTGCAGCATATCATGACACAGGTTATATCCAAGGACCCACCAACCATGAAGCAAGAGGGGCATCAATCGCAGAATCTGAACTCCAAAAATTCAAATTTTCGCCCGCACAGATGAGCACAATAAAAAGACTTATCCTTGCAACACACATGCCTTACAAACCAAAGGATATCCTAGAAAAGATTATGTGTGATGCAGATATGGGACATCTTGGGGTATCAACATATTTTTTGGATGCAGAACTTATCAGACAAGAGATCGAATACCATAACAAGAAACACATCACACAAAAGGAATGGTTCAAAAATACTCTTCAATTCTTAAAAGCCCACCACTATTTTACAAAGACCGCAAAGAAACTTTATCTACCACAAAAAAAGATAACCCTAAAAGAGACACGGGCAATAGTAGGCATAAGAGCATAACTTTTATAAATCTCTCCGATATCCTTCCCTGTATTAACTATACAAGGTGATATTATGGCTGTTGGTTTTGGAGTTAAGGCAATGCTTGTCACGGTGATCGCATCATTCTTTTTGATCATCATGGGATTATTATATTTCATGTTTACATTATGGATTGTCAAAGTTGGCGCAAGCTTCATCTTACCTGACATGTGGAAGGCTGGGCTGATTAGCGGTAATTATATGGTACTTGCAGCAGCATTAATATCTGCAGGATCCATGATTGCATCTTCATTGCAGAAACAGTAAGGATTATTTTTTATTCTTATGGAACAAAAAGATCATCCGTGGATCGGCGTCGATAATATCATTCTCAATGATAGAGGTCAAATTTTACTCATGCAGAGATCTTCACAAACAAGAACATATCCGAATCAGTGGGGATTAATCTCTGGTTGGATGGAATGGGGAGAAACAATCCAAGATGCTCTTAAGCGCGAAGCTCAAGAAGAAGTTGGTGTTGAGATAGAAGTTATCCGATTTACGGGCAGATACTATGATCGCCCGGGAAGACATCCGACAAAAACCAGTGTTGCAATGCCTCATATCTGTAGAATTATTAGAGGAGAACCTAAAATCAATCAACCTGAAGAAGTGCAGAATGTCAAATGGTTCGATCCTGATGAGATCAGAGATTTGGACATGGCCTACGACCATAAACAAATGCTTATCGATGAAGGGTTGATCTAGGCACAAAATATTCTTAATACTCGTTGAAAATATGCCTTATTCATTTTTTTTGCTAAATTATTTTGATACGACGCTAAATTTTGTTGTATCAACGAAGAGAAGTAGCAAATAAGACCACTTTTCAGTAACAAAAAGAAAAACCTTTATAAAACCCAATGTTTTTCTATATTAAAGGTACATCGCTACCTAAGATGAAACCATGAGTTCAACCATTCCTGCTTCAAAAAATAAAGATCTACAACAGATTGTAGAGAATTATTCTAACAGAAGTATTCCTATCGGAGTTAAGGAAGAACGACTCGCGACACCTGTAGGAGTATTTGTTGCAGGAGCAGCAATAGGTGCAGTAGCGTGTATCATATACCAAGCTGCGGACTCCTTGATAAGTAATATTCCGGGAGATGGGCTGAAAATTTATGGAAATAATATTTTTAAAAACATACTTGGTGTTGAAACCCAACACTATGATCTTATCCCGGGCATGGGTTGGGAAAATACTTACGACGTTGTTGCACCAGCGCAATGGATGAAAGATGTTTTCGGTTTTAGTAATACTGTAAAGAATAAGGGTTGGGACTACATTTCTACTTTACATGGAACCACATCACCACTATTAGAACAGATAGGTCTTGTGGTTGTCAGAGGATTAACAAAAATAGGTATTCCAATAGGTATCGGTGCAGCCTTAGCACTGCCTACGTATTTAATTAATCGACCTTTTGAAAAACGTAAAATAAGAAAACAGAAGGCTAAACTAGAAGAAGCAGTTAATTCACCTACGTTCATTACATATCTCACACAATTTGAAGCAAAAAAAATAGGCGAAAAAGATTTATCGAAATTAACAACATATGAAAAAGACATCATTCTTTTGGATGATTTCCAGAAAAAAATCATATTTGAAGGAGACACTAAAAAAATTAACCAAACGATTAGTAAAACAGACGCATGTTTTACCTCACTAAAGTATGGTGCAGTGGTATTAAGAGATATGGTGTTAGATAAATTACGCGAAAAGGATTCAAAAGAACTCTACTTGTTAGAAAAGGCTATAGATAAAAACTCTAAGACTGCTGAGTGGATATATTCAACACCATCAATCACTAATAAAATCAAAGATTGTGCTTTAGAACAGTATCGAACTAATCAAATACCACTAGATGATATAGTACAGTTATATACTCGACTTTCTGCTGAAGGAGGGACATCTGTAGACGAGTTAATAATGCCATTCTTTTCTAATCCGACGCAAGTTACGAAGGAAAATTGCGATAAAATTAAGAACTCACTTAGTGCTACAACCAACAAAAACAGTGTTGCAGATTTCGGAGTAATTCTTTTCAATTATGCGAAGGAAATTAAAGATATGGCTCTCGTAGATACTGCGTGCGGTTATATGCACACGGGAACAGGAGCAGTATACACCGCAATTCTTAAAGGAAAAGTCATACCTTTCTATGTCGATAACGAGGAAGTAGGCAGATCGATGAAGCTCATAAATCAACTATGATGTTGTACTATCTAGATAATCAGGGATATCATCGATAAATTGCGCTTAAATCTTATAATAGAAATTTTATCCTAAAGAGTAGAAAGATTTTCGATTAGCGTACATCAAATAACCCTTCTATCCAATTCTACTTCACAATCAGTAACGGAAAATTCCGCACGAATGTATTTACGTAAAGGCTGTTCTTCGTAAGGATCAAGTTCGCACAAGGTGATACAATCATCTTCAATAATATGGATTTTGAGCGTCATTGCAAACCTCTCTGGCTTCATCCAATAATTCGCTTCGCAATAGCGCCATTCGCATTTCCATCATTTTTTTGAGAAAAATGTTCACCACTTGCAATCCTATGAACATTTTAAGACGTAATATCAGAAAATGCTCATCTTTAGGCGCTATATATTTTTTGGATGAAGCCAACCTCCTGATTGATCTTATCGATATGCGCAAGTGAAGCATATTTTTGTGGACCGGAAAGTGTGCGTAGAGAATTATCCACAGTATAACGTACGTAGGGTTCCTGCATAAGTATAAGATATCCAATACCATCACTGTCTAATTCTGCTTCTTCTCGCGCATGTACTAAAAATTCTTCAACATCCGGAAATGTGAAATGTGCCATCATTACCTTTCAATAAGATACTAGCGACTATTATAGATAATTTCTGCATGTACTGCATCGGAAAGGAATCCTTCACGCTTCAGATCTTCAAGGATGAAAAGTTCTTGCTTGCTTTCAATCTTAAATGCCTCGACTTCTTCAAGAAAATCATGCAGTTCACTCATATCCTTAAATATTGCTTCGATAAGAAAGTCGAATCCATTATTGACGCGATAGATTGAATTGATGTGAAAGTTTCCCATGAGAAAATCCTTGAATGCGTCACGGTTCTCACGCGCTGTCTTGAAAAGAATGTTTACTTTGACATCAAACCCGATCTGCTTAAAATCAAAGAGCGAAGTATGTTTTTTTATAAGCGACTCTTCGAACTGGTGGAGTTTATCAAAAATCGTACTCACCGGAATATTCGTCTGCCGACTGATGGTTGTCAGGTTTTCCCGGGCATTATTCCGGAAATACGACAATAACAAAAAATCTTTTCTTGTTTGGTAGTTACTCATGGGAGACCTCCGCGGATATAACCCTTCGGTTATTGACGAAATATTTCCTAAGTAAAGTCATAGAGACATATAATCATTTGTTACGAATAAATCCTGAAGCATTCAGAGAATTACTGAAGCAGAGGTTGGAGAGATAGTGTATGTAGTGGTTCTTGGGAGAAGGTAAGAGATATGGCAGACGACAGCACAAAAACAAGAATATGACTACTCAACAATAAGTATTTAAATATGAGATTATTCCTAAAAATCATGTCAAGAAATATACTCACCAATCTTATCAAATATGTCAGATCAAATCCTGAATATCGAAAGGCTGAAAGCATGGATTCTGCTCCAAGCGAACTTATAGCACGACATGTAGTAGGAGAAAAATTTACATTCTCTGAAGTCATCATGAATGATAAACTAACCGCAACATTCAGATGTTCTAATGAATCGATGTACTATGAGGGATTTGGAACAAGAGAAGATGCGAAAAAGTGTAAATCGTGTAAGGATTTAAGCAAAAAAATAACACCATGCAAATATTTAGGAGACGCATTAGTGCCATTCTGTGGATTAAAAGCAGCAGATGTATGGCTCTATAAAAAGAGGAGTAGAGATAAACTTAGAATGTATCCTCCATCTCAATCCATGCCTGAAGGAAATCAAGAGTTAGTAGCATACGGGATAGTTTCTATCAAGGATCTTGTCAGGCTTCTTTAAACAACAGAATTCCACTCATCTATGATGGTCGTCGAAGTGGAATCTGCTGTGCTCAGGAATCACCGGTCGTGGAATTCTGAGCGCAACAAAATCAATGATTTTGTGCGCAAGAAAAGCTGTGCTTTTCTTTGCGTCAAGAACCACATGATGTTTCATTAACTAAGCAGTCATGCCATCGGTCTGTGACCGGTGGTTCTTGACAGGATTCTTCGAACAGTCTGATAAAGTTCCTGAACAACGACCGAATAATAGTAGTTACTAATAAGTAGCGAAAGATTTATAAATCCAACTATGTTTCTCTCAATCATGAATACCCACTATATCCCCAATACACTCAAAATGATTCCAGTAGCAGTAATTATCTCTGCAGGAGTCGCACTCGCGCAGAAGGCAAAAACTGTAGATGAATTTACTACAATCGCAAAAGGATATACCAAACTTGAAAACGCAATGCAGCGTATATCTGAAGGTCATGAAGGAAAATATTCCTTAAACGAATTTATGGCATCCCATCCCGGACTTGGAATATGCGCCTTTAACCAAGGAGAAACAGGAGAAAGTAGTGATCCATACAAAGCTGTTCAACTTGCATTCTACGACAATAAAACAAAAAAAACATATATACTACAAGTGTACGGATCAGATGGAGAAGGCCATTATGCAAAAGAATCCAGTAAATATATTGTTACCAAGACATTCAAAACAGATAAGATAATCCAAATCTATAACGGAAATCAATTAGATGAACTATGCAAATACGGAGATTATATCAATAGCGATATTGTTAACGGCTTAGATAAAACATTAGAAAAGGAGTTAGAACTTACAATCAGAGATAATGAAGAACCCACAGGGATAAAGTGGACTAAAAAAAATACTGAGTATAAACAAGAATATGAAGATCTTCAAGAGGGAGTATTTTTTGCAAAAGATCGATTACGATATTCAGGACTACATCCTGCAAGCAAAGAAATTCGATCAGAACTCAACGGATTATATAGCAACATTATTAATAAAATGAAAACAACTGTGGAAAAGTATGAAAATACACTTCGTCAACAAGCAAAAAGCGCTATACAAAACGATAAAGACCGAATAATACCAAATAAAAACAGGCAGCGAGATATCATTAACAAAACAAAAAAGACCATCAGAAGCTACAAAAGATAACTTATTCTTTAATCGCAATCGTGCTCGGGCTTTTACGTCCGATAATTGGTCCTGCGATGACTTTGAATCCTGCGGCAGCAAATGTTTCTCGTACAATTCTTGCGTATGAATAAGTTGTGAGTTTGCCGCCTACGTTCATCTTTGCATAAACATCTTTAATGAATGAAAGTTCCCACATCTCCGGATGATGTGTCGGTGAGAAGGGATCGAAGAACACGAAATCTGCCATTTCTTCTGCTTCAAGAATGGTTTTACGTGCATCACCGAGGAGCATGATGAACTTGATGTTTTCTCTCGTATAGAAGTGTTCGTAATGATTTTGATTATTATTTATTTGATTATTTTTTTTATAGTTATCAATAAGTTTTTTTATGAAATTCTGAATCAATACAAAACAATCAAATGACACGTCAATCGTAGGAATCTGTTCAAGAATTTCCAAATCATTCTCAAAAATATAGACCGTGATAAGCGATTTATTTCCATTCTGCCGAATAAGATCAATTGCTGCAGCCGCATTATATCCCAGACCAAAACAGACATCATAGATTATAGGATTCTCTTTTTCCCAAACCTTGATCGGCCGCGCATGCTTCTCAAAAGCTTCCTCACGCGCACCGGACTTCGTGTGATACATCTCATCGAATGCGATATTACGGAATGATAACGAGCCATCAGCTGTTGTGAAGGGGAGGAGGTTAGACATTATGAGAAGAAAAGCTGAAGAGATTAAAAGTTTTCTCATAACCTTTAAAAACCATCCATCCTAAAGACAACTATGCGCACAATTGAACAGGAGATATTGGATATTTTTAAACATGCGACTCAGGATATTGGTGCAGAGATCATTGCAAAGGCACTTTATCCTGAAGAATTCAAGAAATTAGAAAAACAGTTTGAAAGTATTGATAAAACCACAATCAAACGGGCCACTGCAAAACGGTTCCAACTACACCGGAAAATCCTCTATTATCTCAATAAATTAGAATCGCAGCATATCATCAAGATGACACGCATCGAAGAAAAAGGCGAAAAACTCTTCGGCCTTGCAATTGATGAAGGAGAAATCATCCTCGAAAAAGGGTATAAGAAAATCATCATCACAAAGACTGCGCTTTCGAATTCGACAACAGAAAAATATGAGCAAGAACTCATCATGAAAAAGTTCGCGCAAGAATCATTCATCAGCAGCCTCAACACCATCCTTCTCGAATGCAGTTTTGCTACCGGAATCCATAAATTCAAATCCATAATTAAAGAATGCATGAATCAGGTGAATGATACCATTGCACTCAATGAGTTTGAGCATATTATCCGGCTTGCTGCAGAAAATAATGAACTCGAAACATTTATCGATGAGATGAATGTTGAGACACTCGACAGGAATATCATACTCTCACTCAATATTACTACCTATGAGCATCAAAAAGAAATCTTACAATTCATCCAATTGTTTGCAGCAAAACACCCCAAAAATATTAACATCGTCTTTAATCTCACGACCAAAGAACTGAATAAGCACGCAACACTCTTTGAAGAATGCATCACACTTTTTTCCGAAGAGAAAATAAAGATCAACATCAAAAACAACGACATCAAACATGCACCCTATATTAAAGGCCGCGCAGGAATGTATACATTTGATGATGCAACATGGAATGAGTATTGCACGCAGTATCGTTCAAAAACTATCGGAGTAAGTTGCGCGCAGTCAGCAATCGCAATCAATATCAACCGATTCTTTGAAAATTATCATACGGACGCAGAATTTCGCAAAGCAGTACTCAGCGCTGCAAAAATGCTCCTCTCTGCACATACACTGCAGCGTCGAAAACTCAATGAATATTTTCGGACTATAAATCTCCTCAATGGTGTGCATGCCGGAGCATTTTATCGCTTCCAAGATAATTATATCCGGTTCTGGAATTATGATTGGCAAAAACATGTTGAAGAAAAAGAAGTACTGTTTGATCTCCTGAAAAGCACCAAGGAAGTCATTGACCAATTCTGTTATTCTGAAGAGACAATTTTCAAAAGCTGCGGAATTCCCATACGATTCCGTATTGCCTTTAGTTCTGCATTCAGAAATTTCGATTCCAAATTCATGGGCGAGCGCGAATATAAGAAAGCACAAATCCGAAGTATTGAAGATTTTTATAAGGGAGAATTGAAAGGATTTATTTATACGCGCGAAAAGATGTTTGAGATCTTTGACGGCGGCGATCGCCTCAGAATTTTTCGCAGTGCAGAATTCAACACCAAAGACATTATCCATGAATGGAATCATATCTTAAGTTCCTACAAAATCCCATTTTTTACCTATGATTTTAGTGGTATGCAAGGTATGACTAAACTTACGAATTATCTCTAGGACAGACCTTTAAAGGAAAACAAATGGAACTCACTGAAAAGACAACAATGCAGGCGTGGAAAGCAGCACTCAACTATATTAGTACAGAGGGAGAAGATTTTATTGATCATGAACAAAGGGTGTGCCGTGAAATCCTTAATCTGTGCGTTGTCATTACCGACCCGACATCTGATTTTGAAAAACCAATTGACGCGATGCGCTCATTCGACCTCGTCTATCCTTCAACAGACGAACTTGCCGCAATCATATTTTCAAAAGATTCTTCAAACATGTTTGAATATAGTTATGGCCCGCGCATGTTTAATTATCTGGGACAGAAAGATCAGATTAATGATTTTATTATCCCGCTCCTCAGAAAAGATCCTTCAAGCCGCAGAGGCGTTGTCTCACTCTTTAATCCTGTCAAAGATTTAGATATTCATTCTAAAAATATTCCGAGCCTCATGTTCATTGCCTTTAAAATCAAGAAAGGCGCGCTTCATATTACCTGCTTTATTCGCAGCAATGATTTTTTTATCGGATGGCCCGGCAATATTTACCAGATTGCAATACTGCAGAGGTTTGTTGCTGAAAAACTCGCAGTCAGTATCGGTTCACTCACAACCATATCCAGTTCCGCACATCTCTTTCACGAACATTTTGACATGATTGCACATATTCTGAAGAAATAAATATTTGTTTATCATATTCTTTACCCTCTTCGAATAATAAACTTTATAAACATGGACTGTAAAAATTTGAATATGACGACACACGAGGATGAGCCGCAAGAACCAGTTGATTCATTCGAAGAAAATCCGGAAAACCTTCGGGACAACGACGAAATAGACGATGCAGAAGAAGCTTTCATGGAAGGCTACGAAAAGGATGCTGACGAGGAAGACGAAGAGAAAACCGACGTCCTCGAAGAAGAATTCTAGATTTTTTCTTATTATTTTTTGCTTATGTTCGCGTTATGGATTGATTCAATAGATGTGTTTCTGCGCGACGCAATATTTCATGACAAGTGGATTTAGTTATCTTAAAATGACGCGCGATTTCATCTAAATTAATCTTTCGAGGATACGCGTAGTACCCTTGCTGTGATGCAAACTCAAATATGCGGCGTTGTTTTCCCGTACAGTGATCAATTGCTTGCATAACAAAAACATCCTTCGTATGTCGTTGTTTGAGATGAAACAATTTAAAATAAGTGGTTTCGTCATTGTTTGCAATAACATCAACAATGTGCATGAGCGGTTTTTTGTCCCAGCATAGTATCTCGACGTATTCCCGATCACCCTCATGTCTAATCGGGCGCGGATAGATCAACAGCGGGTTATAGATTGCTGCATAATATTTCATGTTGGTCTTTTTTATTGCAAGAGTAAATGCCATATTGGCTGAAACCTGCTCCATCTTAAGTGAAAGTTTTTTCAGATAAGCAAGATATTTTTTCACCGCAGCAGGCGTACCTTCAATTCGATGGATTGCGGTGATGTATAATAGGTTATTCTCCTGCCAGTTATTAATTAATTGACTGTAAAGCACCACGCCTAATTTCTTTGCCATAGGTTGATAGGTGCAATCCCTATGCCGATACTCGTATTTGAGCGACCACATCCTATAAAGAAGATCATGAAACATTTAAATGTTTCGAAATACCGTATAGGTACGGGATAAATTAATTATAACCCAGAATATTCCCTTTCTGTGGTGTGAACATGAATCTTGAACATCAAACAAAAGATCTTTATGAAAACTGCTTTCGCATCGAGGAGCTACCGCAAGGATTTCTCTATGCAATAAACATTCTGCATCCGGGAGTGCCATTCAAAAATTTGAGAAACAGCTATTATCAGATGTGGGCTAATTTCGAATCTCCTGAAAAAGCTTTTTCAAAAAAAGAAAAAATCATCAAAAAAAACAATCTTAATCCAGAAGACATTGCAGTATACGCGATAATTGCATCAGGCAGATGCCCCAGTCCATGATCAGTTCAATCCAAATGAATCCGCAAATTCGTGGATGAGTTTGTATTGATTGAGATAATCAAATCCTTTCTGTGTCAGTGAATACGTCTTTCCGGCCTTATCAACATTTTTGATGACAAATCCCTTGCCCATGAGTTCATCGAGGTATTCTTCCATCATCTGATGGGACAGATTCGACTTGTAAAGAATATGTGTGGGCTTAATGCGATTGTTTTTATCCTGAATAGCCTTCAAGATATCATGGATAATTTGAAGTCTATCTCTTTTTTTTCCCATGGTTACTTACCGTACAGACATCTTTTCCATTTTTTACAATCATATAAAGATTCCCTGCGATGAAAAGATATGCTATAAGTTCAAAGATGTGCCCAATGACATAATATATCCCTTGATTCATCGCAAGAATGAAATGCAATGTACTAAACAAAATAAGCAGGAGTGCAATACTCATAATGAGCGCATTAGGTTTGCGATTATACCAATAAGTGATTGCATAGTGAATGACGAGATAGAAGAGAAGTACTGACGCAAGAAGATAAAACATAAAAATTTTATTGAGACTAAAAAAGATAGAGATGATAACAACCACGAATAGAAGGTAAAATACCCGCAGGTTATCTATTTTGAATGTGTTATACGTAAGGAGAAGGAATCCAAGGACAAAAAAGAATATATGGATAAATATTTCTATGACGGCGAGATCATAAATATAGCTTGCATGCATGAGTGATCGAATTTTACTATTCAAATCATAGAGTAAGAAGAAATTAATGAGCGATTGGAGAAAATAAGAGAGTGCAATAAACGAGAATGCTAAGCCAAAATATTTGAATTGTTTCTCGCGACAGAGCTTGTAGAGTTTAAACCCGTAGATTGCAACAAAGAGTGTAATAAGCGCGAAAACCAGTTCTAAAATAATATCATACCCGAAAAACCATTTCGGAACAATAAATACATTCGTCATAAAGAGAGAAAAGCCGAAAGTCGTTTTTAAATGTTATGGAAATATACTCGCAAGTATGGTTTAATAAAGGATATATAAACAGGCGATACTACGGATGTAAGATGATCAACATGGAAGCTATCCAAGACTTCGACGACTATTATATCGATGGCAACAAAGAGCAACGCAAGGCGCAAGAATCATTACGCAAAAAAATGGAGCGCGTTGACGCCTGGGAATCATCAAGAAATTCATTTAGTGTTTAATACACTTAAAGACATCAAAGCCGTACTGGATGGGCTGCCCAAGGCCCATCCACCCCCCATTTATATCCTAAAGGACACATCATGAACGTGCATACCAATATTTCGGGGTGAAACTATGCGCTAAAAAATACTGATGATTATACAAAATAAGATACTGTATTTCGGGGTGAAACAATGCGATACGAACCACATGACTATAACAGACTATTTATCGGCGATCTCTACCATTATGAAGATATCCCCATGACGACGATTACGCCGGAGATGATGGAAGAATAGGGATATATACTTTAAAAAAATATTATTTCTTAGATTTCACCATTTCAGATAAATCGTGGTGATAATACTTTTGAATAACAAACGGAATAGTCAGTCTTAATGGTTCTGTAACGCGTATTGCTTGTTCAAATATTTCTCGAGAAATAGGTTCTTTATCTTTTAAAGCTGCGTTAAGACCGCGCATAGAATAATATCCTGAATCAAAACTTTTTATGACAATACCTAAATAATGTAATTCATCGACATTTGCGCTTACTTCGGGCAATTGACAAAATTTGTCAAGAGCTTGTCTAAAATATTGATTCATATCATCGAACTTACTAACTGCATATTTCAAATTATTGGAGTCACGTGCTTCTTCGATAATAATCGCTGCAGATTTCTTGTGGCTTATAAGCAAACCCATATGATAAGTTAATATACCTTGCAATTTATCTGACATCATTCATCACAGAATTAGTACTACTTAAGAGTTTATAAATTTAATTATATCTCTACATTCAATGCTTTCGACTTGATCAATTCAAGAATAGTGATCAGGAAATCCTCTTTTTTCACACCAAACTTCACATTACCATCGAGTGTGCGGACTGCAAGCGTATGGTTATCAATCTCTTTATCCCCGATAGTAATCATTAAGGGAATTTTTTGCATCTGTGCGTCACGAACCTTCTTCTGCATAGTCTCAGTACGATCATCAACATCGACGCGTAATCCATGGATATCCCACTCTTTTTTTAATGCATGACAGTGCTCGACATGCCTGTCTGCAATCGGAAGCAATGTTATCTGTACAGGCGCAAGCCAGAGTGGGAATTTACCGGCAAGATGTTCAATCAACACAGATAAGAATCGTTCGAGTGAACCCATAATTGCAGCATGAATCATTGCAACTCGTTCCTTTGCCCCTGTCTCATTGATACAATAGAGATCAAAACGTTCTGGCATATTCATATCGAGTTGAATTGTGGCGACCTGCCATTCTCGACCTAATGAATCTTTAGTCATGAAGTCAATCTTTGCCCCGTAAAATGCTGCTTCACCGATGCCTTCATGAAAATCTGCATTACGTTCTTTAGCAATATCTCGAAGAATATCTTCTGCCTGATTCCATCGCTGTTCATCGCCAAGATACGCTTTCATATTATTTGGATCATGTAAAGATAATCGTACACGTAATTTAAATCCAAATGTGGGGTAGAATGTATCGACGATATCCCAAATCTTCATGAATTCATCTTTAATCTGATTATGTCGACAAAATACGTGTGCATCGTCTTGTGTTAATCCTCTGACGCGTGAAAGTCCTGATAATTCTCCTGATTGTTCGTCGCGATAACAGGCAGTAGTCTCTGCATAACGCTGAGGAAGATCACGATAACTGCGGATATTTCCCGCGTAGATTTGAGTGTGATGTGGACAATTCATTGGTTTAAGTGCAAATACGTGTCCTTCACGTGAAACTGTCTTGAAAAGATCATCACCATATTTTACCCAATGACCGCTTGTCTCATACAACTCTTTTTTTGTAAGATGAGGAATACAAACTCTTTGGTAACCTTTCGCGCTTCGCAATGACCAGACATAATCATCAAGAAGGTTTCGCAGTAGTGTTCCTCGCGGGGTCCATAATGGGAGTCCTGGACCCACAAGATCAGAAAATAAGAAGAGATCTAATTCTCTTCCTAATTTCCGGTGGTCCCGCTTCTCTGCCTCTGCTAATAATGTAAGATGTGATTCTAACTCTTTCTTCTCAAAAAATGCAATTCCATAGATACGTTGCAATTGTTTATTTTCTGCATTTGCACGCCAGTATGCTCCCGCAACCTTCATCAACTTGAATGCTTTGATGAATCCTGTTGATGGGACATGCGGTCCGCGGCAGAGGTCGATGAATTCTCCTTGAGAGTAACAGGAGATAATTTCATGTTCGGGGAGTTCGTTGATGAGTTCAACCTTATATTCATTTGCTGCAAATTTATGGAGTGCCTCTTTCTTTGTCAGAACCGTTCGATGAATCGGAATGTTTTCCTTGACGAGTTTTTCCATCTCCTGTTCAATGACCTTAAAGTCTTCAGTACTAAATTTTCGCGTCGTATCAATATCATAATAGAATCCTTCTTCGACAACGGGGCCGATAGTAAGTTTTGCATCAGGATACATGCGCATTATTGCCTGTGCCATGAGATGCGCAGCACTATGCCGTAAGATTTCTAATGCTTCTTTATCTTTAGAAGTGATGAGTTGAATGTGCGCGTCGTGAGGGATTGGATAAGATGCATCGACGAGATTTCCAGAGACTTTTGCAGCGATTGTTGCCATTGCGAGGCGTTCGCCGATAGATTTTGCTATCTCAAATGGCGTGATGCCTTGTTCGAATTCTTTAGTGCTCCCGTCAGGAAATGTGATTTTAATCGTCATAACAGAAAGATGAAATGGAGGAATATAAATGTTATGGTTTAGAGTACTCACTCACGATAATGGTATGCAAACCACGCATAAGGCAAATGATATATTCTTTCTTGTGTTTGAAAAGTAAATCGAGTGGTATCAGGAAGTTTGGAATATTCCGATTCAGTGATAATAGAAATCTTGGGTTTTTGAATCGCTTCATGATTCGTTTTTTTGGGTTTTTCAAGCATGGCAATTTTTAATTCAACATACGACCCTGTTGTTTGCTTGCAAAGCATAATTTGCGGATTAGTCATAAATGCTATTACTCTATTACGAAGGCCAGTATGATCATAAGGATATTTTTCAAGAGGCTCTTGATAGCCTAAAGAGTATTTGCGAGAGAATGTTTGACCAATAATGAGTTGAGAAGCTGTTTCTCTCACATTAAATTTATCATTGCCTGCATTGATTGCAGTGAGACCACTAAAATATAAACATCCTTTCTGCATTGCATAATCGCTACCAGGGGTTTTTTCATAAGATGCAGTGAAATAGTCTACAATCTGTTCCATATTAAGCCGATTAAATTCATTTGCATCTTGTATGAAATCAAGAATTTTCGCATGACTAACATGATACGGCTGATTTCGGCCTAGCGATGCTTTTTGTAATCCAAGATTAGTTAATGCAGTCAATTCGCGATGAACACAGTTATAATCGTACCGATCAATATGATGAGATGCTTTCTCAAGATTGATGAGTGTCTTATATGGATCCTCAATAACTCCCGTATAATTAATATGGTATCTTCCAGTAATTCTTCTTTTTTGAATCAAACAATTAATATTCTGAATAGGTATTGACTTTGATTCTTGTTTCATATTATCTCCCTATAAACGTCATTACTTTCAAGAAGTATCAATCATCTACTTAATTCTTTTACCGAACATGTAGGGTACTAGAGAATTATCGTCGTCTAATGATGTGCATACGATAATGCATTCGGGATGAGTTTCTCTTCAGCGACACGCAGGTGCTGCTCGTAGGTCGCAAGTGAAATCTTCATGAGTTTTGCAAGTTTACGAAGATCAGTCCTTCGCGGGGTCGCATAATACCCTTCCTTGATTGCAAGTTCAACTGCAAACCGCTGCTTATCTGTCAAGTCCGGCATGAGTTTCGGAAAGAAGACAGTATTTATGGGGACCTCAGTAAATCTGAGTAACTTAAATTCCCCTATATGTTTCTCCACTTGATTGATGAATTTTGAGACAATAGATTTTTCCCAAGACGCAACTTCCCAATGTTCAAATCCATCTGTATCGACAAGAACAGGTTTGACAAAAATTAATTTGGGATGATAGAATTGCACTGCACGCGATTCTGCCTTCTCAATCATGAAAAACATTGATCCACGCTGCTCGAGAGAGACAAGTGATTTATCCTTTTTCAAGTCAATAAAGAATTTCTTGAGCTGTGATTCTTCACCCATACAATAAAACATTGATGAGCTAAAGACTTTCCCCTTTTCTTTGAATACAGAGAATGCGACACCTTGAACTGTTACGCCAAATTTTCGTGTACGATTACCTAGAATACAATCATGACGCATCCGAAATTTAGCAATCCACATAACACCAACTGCATGATGACAAGAATATAAAGTTTACTCTTCGCGTGATTCCATCAGTGTTTTTCGCAATGAGGAAATTTCTTGATTAGTGAGTGCAGTGAGTATGCGACGGGTTTTAGCACAAAACTGCAGACAGTATACTGCTATTGCATCAATCTGCACAGTATTAATGGGTCGATCAACATAATACTGCGTGTCTTCTCGAACAGTAAATGCGGTTTCAATAATGCGGGCATCCTCGGACGAATAATAGTTCATCAAATATCTTTTCATGAACGCAATCGAACATGCATGAATCTCGCATTTGACGCCAATACGCATCATGACTGCATAGAGTGAATAATAGAAGATATAATAACTCGCGGCCGCTTTCCATACTAGACTTTCTTTGATATCTGAGAGCGCACGGATAGATTCATCAGCCATACGCAGATACGCAAGCGCGTATGCTTCACTCGGATTAATAATACGGATACCATTCGCTGTTTTAAAACACCAGTTTATCGAAGCCATAAAAATCGCACCAAGTCATATTGACAAATCGTTCTGCACCAAATATCAGGACATGGTTTGCAACAATCTCTCGCATAAGGGTGTTTTTACGTCTTAATAAATCCTTCCACTCTTTTTCCGAAAAATATTTGACACTGACCGGAAGATTTACGATTTTTCCGAGTGCTTCATAATCAATAGCGCCCCTTTTTCCGACGACAAAAATATCAATATCTGAATGTTTTGTATAATTATTCTTTGCATAACTCCCAAAGATGCCGACAATACGATTATCGCTCTGCTTAAAGAGATAATCAAACATAAGATGTTTTCTAAGAAAAATATTTTTTTGATGCAATTCAATCATGGCAAGAATATCCTTGAGATAAAGATACTGAATATTGAGCGAATATAACCTTAAATTACCCACATCTTTCGATTGGAGAATCCTTTCTTTTTCTAAATCCTGCAATGCGAGTGCGATGCCTTTCTGCGAGAAATTGATTTTATCCACTAATGCGCGTCCATGAATTTGTTTGGTGTAGTCGCCGCAGAACTCTTTAAGAATCTCAAAATATTTAGTGTGTAAAATCATACTCAATTGAGTAAATAATTACATATATAAATGTTATGGTTTAGATTTAGATACTGATTAAGAAAAATCAATAAAAATCATCATATCTTTCTGGCTTTATCCCATAACATATTGAAGAATTCTGTCTGCGCTTTGGCAAAATCTTCATGCACTACTCTCATCACTATCCGTTTCTCTCTTATCTTTTCTGATTTTATTGAATAATGTGTTATTTTAGTATCTGATATAATTAATGCCATATTGGGAAATTTGTATGCTCTTACCTGTATGTTATGTTCACGCAATTTTTGGATTAATCCCTGTATTTCTGTAATGTTCTCGAATATGATTTTTATATTCACTCCTCTTTTTGCTATCTTTATCCAATTATGCATTGCACTAAGTACCACGGTCTTTCTTCCTGATCCGATGATGAGTAGTTCTTTTGATGTCTCTTCACCTAATTGTTTTGCTGCTTTGTATGATTGATTTGTACCGATAAATAGTTCAATATTTTCGTATGAGTTTTCGATGTTTATTGTTGTTAATTGTTTTGATGCTAAAATAACCTGTTCCGCTTTTTCCTTCATATTCGCGGATTGTCTGTCAACGTATGCGTTTACTGCTATTTGTGGGTCTTTTGCTTTGTATATTTTTGGTTCCCGCTGTATCAATGTTACAAATCCCTTATGTTCGAGACTTTCAAGGTTAGGATATATTGATGTCCGTGGAATGCCTGCCATGTCAGCGAGAGTTTTTCCTTTTTGCGGCCCATTACGTAGTAATGCGACGTAAGATTTTGCTTCATACGGCGATAATCCGATATTTTCGAGTTGTTGAATCATAGTAGTAGTTATAAACTACAAGTAATATTTAAATATTACTATGTCTTTACTAATCAGTAAGAATAAGGAGGTCAAAATGGGCACTATCACTGAAACACAAATAAGCATATATGGAAAGGACGGTCCTAACTACAATCTTTTCACGAAGATATTAGATAAGATAGATATTCCACAAATCAAAACAGCATATATACACGCTAATCACAAGAAAAAATTTAATGCACTCTTTAGAGCCGCTTATGGGTTTGACTATGAGGATGGATACATTCAAATATATAAACCCACGAAGAAAGATATCACTGATTTAACTGGAAAATTATGGAATGGATTAAACGACATACATTTTTCAAGAGAAAAAATATCCGATTTTTCCAGTGAAGATAACTTAAGTTTTACTGCGTATGCAAGTTTAAGCGAAATTATATGCAGAGGAGAACCTCTCAATGCCAGAGCAAAAAAAATCATCAGCTTAGGATATAAGGAATTTAGGAAGATAGTTAGCATATCCGCTGATATTCCTGAACTCATACCAAAAAAATCCATTGACGCAATACAAGACATCATAAAAGTGTTTCATCCATCTGATAATCATTGTGCAGATTTACGTGTATTGAGAAATGATGCAGGACGAAATCAAATTCTTACACTCGAAGAATTATCAGAGAAGTTGGATAAATATAAGATGAAACCATAAACACACACTATGCTTTTACTAATCAGTAAGAGTGAGGAAGACAAAAATGAGTTATGATAACGAAACAACCATAAGCATATACAAAAAAGATGGCCCGAGTTATTATCTTTTTACAAAAATTTTAGATAATATAGATGTTTTATCAATAAAAATTGCATACATCAATCCGTGTTATGATGAGAAACAATTTCATGCAATCTTTAGAAAATCTTTTGGTTTTGAACTTTACAATAATCCCCCTCTTAAAATACCCGAGCCTTCCAAAAAACAAGTCGCTGATTTGACAAAAAAATTATGGGCAGGTTTAAGAGGTATTGAATTATATTTAACAGATGATTTATTTATCCGCGCTAATGCAAATAATAATGAAGATTATGAATACGAAGCGTCTAGCGCCGAAGCAAGGCGAATCACTAGATTAGGGCTTCAGAAATCGAAAAACATATTACATGTGAATATTCGTTCAGTTCCTGAGCAAATATCAAACGAGTCAATTGATATAGTGAAAAATGTTATAAAGGTTTTTCGTCCGTCGAATCATTATTTTGCAGATTTGAGTGTTGAAAGATGCGCAGAACCCAAAAGTAAAATCCTGACTCTAGAAGAGTTATCACAAAAGTTAAATACATATAAAACAGGACGCAGCTGAAAGAGAAAGATAAAAAAACAGTAACAAAAGAAATTCGTGCGTTTACCGTTTATCGACCTTATACATAAACGTATTTCGTTTGCCGGTATTCTTGTATTTGATGATGTTGGTCTTGCGTAACTTCTTTAAGGACATGGTGACTGATCCGATAGAAACCTTCAGTTTTTCTGAAATTTCCCTCGATGTGAACCATTTACCCTTGTTCTTGCATAAAAAATCGTAGACTTCTTGTTGACCCATGGTAATCCCCCGTTATCGACTATACTGTCAGTAAACCCAGAGAACTATATAAGCTTTTCCGTTCTACTGGCACGTAATAAGCCGTTATTTATAAATAAGAACGACGAGCTTTATAAATGAACTATTTAAAAGCAGGAAGAAAACATTCTTTATTGTTATTACAAGGTAGTAAAAAAAGATAACATTTATAAAGATTGCATAAATGCTCAGATTATGGGTATCGAATCATTTATTGACGAAACTACGACGCTTATAAACCAAGACAGTACATGCGATCGAAGAACCATGCTAAAACAAGGACTTGTAGGTCTTGCAATACTACTCTTGCCATCCTATGATTTTGCAAAAACTACTGCAAAAAAAATAAAAATAACACCACATTTAAGCAGACATGCACATAGACGTCCTTTTCGACCAGACACCAAATATATCATTCTTCATACGACTGAAGCAAACGATGAAAGTTCAATCAATTCTGTGACAAAAGATGGAACTGCAAATTATGTCGTGACGACCAATGGGAAAATTTATATGATGATACCGCAGAATAAACTTGCAAAACATGCTGGCCGCAGCATGTGGAATGGACTCACAAATCTTTCTAATCATAGCGTCGGTATTGAAATTGCAGGATTTCATGACAAACCCATAACTGCTAAACAATATACTGCCGCTACTGCGCTTATTCAGAAACTTCAAATAGAATACAGACTCAGCGATAATAAAGTTCTTCCCCATTCTATGGTTGCATGTAATAATCCAAATGAGTGGTATGATTACCCATTTCGTGGACGAAGATTGTGCGGCATGTATTTTGGGACAGATGCAGTGCGCAAAAAACTCGGACTCACTGAAAAACCTTCCTATGATCCGGATGTCAAGGAAGGCCGGTTGATACTGAGTGAGGATATAGGAACATATTTGACAAAATTATTTTGGGGAAAAAAAGGGATTGTTCCTCAACCAATGCATCCAAAACCGCAACCATCTGAAGATGATACTGATCGCATACAGTATATTGGGAACAAAAAAGACAAGAAAGATGGTTTAACAGCATGGAGCATTGCAAAGAACCTTTATGCAACAGAAAAATGTATTTACCTGCTTACTGATGGAAAAATACGTACCGGTGCTGAGTTGAAAAAAGAAGATAAAGAATTACTGAATCGGCTTCCGGAAGATACAGGCATGCTTGTCGGTTATGTAAATGGCGGGAGGATACAAGAAGATCGCACTGCATATGAAGCCGTCGGTAAAAAATGGGACTATGATTCCACATTCTATGTGACAAGAAATAAGAAAACCAATAAGTGGGTCATCAAAACAGGTGATGATATTGATGATCAAAAGATTCCGCCTGATACATGGGTATTCTTCAGAAACTAAGGATTCTATTTTTTCTATATGAGCACAATCCCCACAATCACCAGTATCACTCCCAGAACAATGACACCATACGCGACGAGCATATCGACGGATAATTTCTTGAAATAATTGACGAGTGGATCAAAATCGATTTTTATTTTACCGTCAGCCATTACTTCACCTCTAAAAAAATTAATTAGTACTAAGCGCCTTCATTGTCTTATTGCTGCAATGCGGACAGACCCATTCCTGAAACATAGAATTTCCGGAATTTAACTTTGTACCCTTCTTCATTTCAGTATGACATTTTGGACAAATTTCAGCCATGCGTATTCACCACTCAATCCTTAACACTGCGATTTATATAGTTTGTTAATTACGACAGATGCCGTAAATATTACGGAAATTTAAGAGAAAGGATTATAAAAAAGAACAATATATCTCTACTATGATTAAAAGCGTGATTTTTGATTTTGATGGAGTCATTGCAAATACTGAACAAAAGCGATTTAAAGATTTGCAAGAAATACTCATAAAATACAACCGCCACTTAACAAATAGCGATTTTCCTAATCTCATTGGTCGAAAAACAGAAGATTTTCTTAAAAATAGATTTCCTGAAATGAATAAATCACTTCTACAACATATACAAGACGAGCGAAGGAGTATACAACAACAATATACAAAATCAATTCCGCTTATTGAAGGAATCCAAGATCTTATTATGAAACTGCACGACACATATACTCTTGCAATAACCACCGGATCTTCACACACTATAGTTAAAACAGTACTAGAATGTAACAACCTGTTGAAATATTTCACGGTTATTGTTGCAGGCGAAGATTATGCCAAATCAAAATCCGACATTGAATGCTACATCCTCACATTAAAAAAATTAAAAATCAAACCATCAGAAGCGATTATCATCGAGGATTCTGGCGCAGGGATAACCGCAGGCAAATCTGCAGGATGTAAAGTGTTTGCGTTAAAAAATAAGTATAATGGCGCGCAAATAACACACGCTGACAGAATATTCAATAATCACAAGGAAATATCGAGTTATTTTAAAACGCAATTACACTCACTATGATAGCGACGATAACAGTATATAAGTAATCAATATAAAGCCATACGTATTACCTTACGCTATGGCAACGGTTTTCATCATTCATGGCGCATATGGAAATCCGCAAGAAAACTGGTTTTTGTGGCTCAAGAAAGAACTAGAAAATCTTGGGCATACGGTCATTGTTCCACAGTTTCCGACGCCAGAAAACCAAACCCTGGAAAACTGGATGAAGATATTCTCCCGATATGAAAACAATATTCATGAAGATACTATCATGATCGGTCATGGTGTCGGCGTCGCATTCATTCTCGGTTTTTTATCACAAAAAGAACAACACATTAAGGCGGCATTTTTTATTGCAGGATTTTTTGAGCCCCTCGAAAATCCCGCATTCGACACACTCAATAACACATTTATTAATAAACCATTCGACTGGAAAAAAATAAGACAGCACAGCAAAAGATTTTTTGTCTATCATGCAGACAATGATCCCTACGTCCCATTAAAACACGGGGAAGCATTAGCAAAAAAACTCCACGTCAAACTCATCCTTGTCAAGAATGCCGGTCATTTCAATACGCGTTCCGGATACACGCAATTCCCAGAACTTCTCGAAGACGCGAAGAAATCGCTTTGGCGATTTAATTAGGACAATCTATCGTAAATGAATCTCTACAACATCCCGATCCAATAATTTATGGTCGAGCATTAATCGTTGTCCGGGAAATTTCGATGACTTCCCCCATACTCTGCAGAATTTGAATTTAAGGGCGAATTCTTTATGCAATTTATTGCAGATATCTTCGATTTTTGATTTACGCCGGACAATGAGCGGCACCTTCATATCTGCTTCTTTGCCGGGTTCTTTAAGATAGATACGTATCAAATCAAGTCTTTCAAAGATTAATTCTTTGAGTTGCTCAATATAGATTTTGTCCTTTGCAGAAATAGCGAGGTCTGCATTCAATAATTTGACAACACGCTTCACCTGCCCTTCAGTTGCTAAATCAATCTTATTGATGACGGTAAGTGCAGGAATATATTTCTTATTCCCTTCAAGTGCATCAATGAACCCATCGGCGTCGATATCGGCCCGTACAATGATATCTGCATTCATCAATCGAAACTCTTTACAGATAGCTTTGATTGTTTCAACATCAATTTTAGTGAGTGTTACTGTCGCCGCAACTTTAATCCCGCCCGTTGATTGTTTCGTAATCTTGACTTCAGGTTTTTCCTGATTGATACGGATATGCGCGTCCCGAATTTCTTTAAGGAGCGCATCATAATGTTCAGGTTGATTGACATCAATGATAAGAACTGCAAGTTCTGCGGATCGCATGACTGCTAAGACTTCTCTACCGCGACCAGTTCCTGCAGCTGCACCCCGGACAATCCCGGGAACATCAAGGATCTGGATTTTTGCATCCTGATAATGTAGAGTACCCGGAATAACAGTAAGTGTCGTAAATGCATATGCGGCAATTTTTGATTCTGCATTTGTAAGGTCGTTCAGGAGTGTTGATTTTCCGACTGACGGGAATCCGATGAGAATGACTGTTCCATCACCGTTTTTTCGCACATCATATCCTTCAGGTTTTTTCCCACCACTTCCGCGCGATTCCTGCTTCTCTTTCAATTTCGCAAGCTTCGCCTTCATGAGCCCGACGGCATGCTGCGTACTCTTATTATATTTGGTCTTTGCAATCTTATCTTCAAGTTCCTTGATCTCTTCAGGATATTCGACCATCTCTATTGAAAGTGCAAAGTGTTTTATAAAAGTTTTTAAATATCTGTGATACAATAGTATGATGTCAATACAAAAAACAGACGTAACAATCATTCGGGCAACACCTCAGCATCTTAAGGAAATTCAACGACTCAATAAACTGCTCTTCGAAAAAGAGTATCACGAATACGATAAATCACTAAATTTGCAATGGACATTTGGAAAAGAAGGCACGGCATATTACAAAAAACATATTACTGCAAAAAATTGTTGTGTACTTATTGCACTCGTCGATCAAAAAATTGTTGGATACCTTTGCGGGGGAATAACTACATTAGGAACATTTCGAAAATTACCGAAAATGGCACAACTTGAAAATATGTTTGTCCTCAAGAAATATCGATCGCAAGGGATTGGTGCAAAATTATGTGGTGCATTTATCCAGTGGTGCAAAAATAATAGAATAAAGAAACTTCGAGTCCAAACATTTGCACAAAATATTCGCGCCATCGGATTCTATCGAAAAAATAAATTTAAGGACCGCTCACTTATTCTGGAATCAGATATCTAAACGTAACATATGCTGTCACAACAGTATAAGTAATTATTTGTTCAGTCGAAGCTTTCGTTTGCGTAAACTTTAAATAAGGGCTGCACTCAAGTCATGTTATGTTAAAAAAGGGTGAATGGTTTGGGTTATTCTTATTCATCATAATACTCACGAGTACACGTTATGCAACCGCAGATCTCGTCTGTGGTCATGAACCAAATTCGGCATTAGGATATGGCCAAATCACTATCCAGGGGGTTAATGTCACGTGTAATAATATTAATGATTCTATCTGCCCAGAAGACTATCAAGACGGTGAAAGTAATGAATCAGTGAGTTGCGCATCTTGTCCTGACCCTGACTGTACAGGAACAATACAGGGGACAGTACGTGCAGAATCAGGGATTCCGGTTGCGGGTGCAAAAGTTACTTCTCACCCAATCCGATGGGATCAAAACGCCAATCTCGAACGAAACACAACAACAGGGTATGACGGGGCGTACACATTCAGTACTCCGACAGGGACTTACTATATCAGTGCAAGAAAGGATGGTTATGATACTGAACTCAAAGAAGCAACCATCACCCACAATGGAACAACAAGTCTCAATTTTAATCTTGTCAACGGCACCTGTCACGCAGATTGTACCAATTATTATGGTCGATGTAATGCCGCATGTGATGGTATCGTATTCGAAAATGGAACAGATAGCTGTAAATTTTATGATGCAACAGTCGCGCAGGCATGTAATAATCGACTTAAAGGTACACGTGTATTATTGAATGCCTACAATACGACATATGCCTATTTTACTGACTGTTGTGAAGATGCACCGGTACTTCGCTATTACGCAAAAAGCGTCGTCGATACACAAAAGATTAAAAATCTCGTCACTGTAGAAAAAATCGCAAAATATAATGAGCGCCCCGTACGACTGATCATTGCCTATTGGGAACCGATAGATCAATAGAATTCTATTTCTATAATTTATCTTTGACAAAAAAATATTTTGAAAAGAGCCCTCTAAACAAATACCTTTTTATATGCATGAGATGATAGTAAGAACCTGTAGGTGAGTAGTGTTATGAAAAAGAGGTGGATGGGTAAGAAGGGATATTTCTTCATTATAGATGCATTTATTGCAAGTACGATTATTGTGATTGCACTCATGCTCATCATTAATTCTGACGAGCGGGTGCCGACCATTCAAAACAAATATTTTCTTGCCGAAGAATTCGCCACATTCATCATCAATACCAATATCGAAGACATGAATAATCCTGTAGTCAACAACTGGATCAGCGCAGGATTTATTAAAAATTCAAAAAACTCGCTTCTTGAACAAATAACAGAATTCCATTTCAACACCAATGATACACTTGCAACAAATCTCATCAGTATTATTGCGAATGGCACCGTAAGTGATAAAAACGGATTTTCGTACATGATTGATACTACCACGCTCTATTCACGAAATGCGACACATCCTCTTGAAGACTCAAAACTCATCGTCACATCAAAAAAGATCGTCTACTGGGAAAAAAATAGTACAACACTCTATGGGCCTGCTATTGTCGAAATCAAGGTGTGGACATGAACCAATTATTCAGACATAAACAGGCAATCATATTCAGCCTCATTGCAGTGTTACTTGCTATCCTATTTATCTCGCTCTATACCACCCAATTCACTGTCCAGGGCGATGAAAGAACCATTGCTACTGCGACTCGCGCAAAAGTTATCGATACCTATGTACGCAATTTTGAAAAATACGCCGAGAGCAGTCTCAAAATTGCAACCTATCGAAATCTTGATATCTTAACAAAAGAAAAGATAACTGATCACACCTTTTATGCGGACGAAGAAGAGTTTAAATCCACGTTCATGAATTGTACAACATGCGGGTATATCAATTGTGAATCAGCACCCGCTATGATATGTTCTCCTGATGGTAAAAATTTTGGTGTCGAACAATTCTTGAACAATATTTCACAACTTGCAAAAGCGCATATGAATATTAATACCACCTATGCGATTACGATCCAAAAAATCGAACAAGATTCTCCATTCGAAGTAAAAGTTACTGCACAAATAATGTACGTGGTTAGTGATATGGTTGATGCAAATAACTTTCGATGGAATAAGACAACGATTATTATCGCAACTGTTCCCATCGATGGTCTATTCGACCCATTAACATCAATTTATACCAATGGTAGCTATAACTATAGTATTACGCCGACGACACTCTGCAAATTTAATGAATCCTGTTGGAACATCACGACCACAACGCAATTTTATAGGGCACAAGAATTCAGGTATATGCCCAATGCAACAGCGTATCTCCCCCGATTTTGGAACGACAATACACTGTCATCATGTTGCGGAATCGAAGCACTCCTTAATATTACCAAATTAAATGTGACTGAAAATAATTCTTATGTGGATCATGAATTTTGGACAGGGATGCATATCTGTAATGAAACAGACCCTACGACGCAAACGATTATTGAATTTACAACTATTGATCCCTCCACCCATTTCAGATTAGACGATAACGCAGCAGCACGGTATAATATTGCAGGAAACGGCGTTCAAGTTTGCAATCCAAATCCGATACCATAACCCCGCGATAACGACGAGAAAAAAGATACACTACTTTCAAATAATAAGCAAAGTTTTTATAGGTTAGCCCCAGAACACGTAGCAGGGGATTTACGGGTGATGAAAAGAGATGAATGAAGATATTGTCAGAACAGGAGTAGATGAATTATTAGACCTTCTTGCGAAAAAAAATAAAATACCGATGAGCGAGGTCGCGACAGAACTTAACGTACCACTTGACATTCTTCAGGCATGGGTTGATTTTCTTGTCGAAGAAAGTATTCTCGGAATCGAATATCGATTCACGACACCCTATATCTATCTCAATAAATCCATAGACATGAACACAGAGAATAAAAAAACAGATTCATCAGCAAAAGAAACCGTAACTATTGATGATTTCAAGCAAGAATTTTGGGTGAAAGCACGCAAAAAAAATCTTCCGGAATCGCAAATAGCTGCGCTGTGGCGTAATCATCTTGCACAAGAACTGGATCGCAAGAAGAAATATTTCTTTTTCGAAGCGAATAATCGCCGGCTCATACGCGCGAACGAATTATGGGAAGAATATCAGACAACGCTCATCAAATAATACCACTGCTACCATGGACCTCGAACAATTTTTGGAAGAAGACATCATCACATTTCTTGATAGTAAGGTAGAAACTCGTGGAACAGCAAGTGTTGATCGTGAAGATGATTATGGACTCTACATCACGAAAGATTATGTGAAAGAGTTAGAGACTGCACTCCAAAATGATAATTTGAGTAGAGCGAAAAAACTTTTTGACGAACTTAAAGCAATCTATCATACCTATAATCAACCGCTCGGCAAAAAAAAGATTTATATCATGCTCGATGAGATGTATACGCGCATTACAAAGTATGTTGAAGAGGTGCAGGAACGAAGAGTGCAAGTACACCTCCAAGGAGTGTCCACAATATCCGCGTTAGGAAGAGAAAGCAGAGTTCCTGCATTTGCAATGTCGCAGGAACAACCAATCATTATTATTAAAAACGCGATTATAGAAAACCTCTCTGAAAAAAAGAACGCCATGAATGCATTGCCTAAAGAGATTGCAGCGCATCCCGCAAACGAACAAAATCAACAAAAAATAGTCGCTCAAGAAAAAATAGTTGCAAAAAAAGATGCCGGAAAATCTGTGCCAACGCCACTTTTTATTGCGACACCAAAAACAACAAATGCTCCCGCACCTCAAACAAAAGAAATACTCGATAAAGAGTATCCGCCAATACCAGAAAAACAAGAACATGCTGTTACACCACTCTTCAAGTCACCTCCGATCCCGGGAGCCCCTTCACTACCACGTATGCAAAATTCATCACCAGAATTGACAAAACATAATCTGTTAACAAAACACGGTCTTCACGAACACGCTACACCGCAAAAACAACCGCTTAAACAATCATCCCTGCCTATTGCAACATCCGCAATAACGAAGACCGCTGCTCCACCGCATTCGACTACAATTTCACAACAAAAATCCTTGTCTCCCAAAATCAACGTGCAGGAAATTCATCAACTCTATAGTTCTGGCCTGCGTGAACTCTATCACCAGCGGTTTAGTGAAGCGCAAGCATTCTTCGAAGAAATCATTGCACGCGACCCCAATAACCGTGCTGCGCGTATCCGAAAAGAACAATGTCAAGAGGCGAGTATCCATGAATAATAAAAAAGTAAAAGAGAGTGACTCGCAAAATATTCTTGAAACATATAAAATTGAGATTAATGATATTATCGTTGATATCACTATTATTCTCCACGAGGATAAACCCGTCCCCGAATATGTGGTGTCATTGACAAATATCAGTGACGCGACAAAACTTGTTCTCGAAAAAATTCGTCAAGAATTTGTCTCTGTTGTGGACAAAAAACAAATTGAAGAAATCCGCGAATCAGAAGATATCCGGGAACGATTCCAGGGAGAGATCAAACGCATCATCAAAAAATATTTTCATTCTGCAAATGAAGAAACAACAAACATGCTCGTCAATTATATCATCCAGGAAAATCTTGGTATGGGAAAAATTGAGATTCTGCTCAAAGATGAGTCCCTTGAAGAAATAGTCATCAACAGTCATCAGGAACCTATCTGGGTCTATCACCGAAGACATGGCTGGCTGATAACGAATATTAAACTCGTTACTGAGGCAAAAATCAGGCATTATGCAACAATGATTGGACGTGATATTGGTAAAGAGATCACCATTCTCAATCCTCTCATGGATGCCCATTTGAAGACCGGCGATCGTGTCAATGCCACACTCAGTCCTATTTCAAGTCGAGGAAATACGATCACCATAAGAAAGTTTTCTGCAGATCCGTGGACAATTACTAAATTCATCCGCGACCACACCATCTCTATTGAAGCCGCAGCATTCATGTGGATGTGTGTACAAAACGAACTCTCAATTCTCGTTGCCGGAGGAACAGGTTCAGGAAAGACTTCGATGCTTAATGTTCTTGCAAATTTTTTCCCCCCCAACCAGCGCATCATCTCTATTGAAGATACCCGCGAACTTATCTTACCTGATAGTCTCCATTGGGTTCCACTCGAAACAAGGCTCGCAAATCCTGAAGGTAAAGGAGAAATTACCATGCTTGATCTTCTGATCAATTCACTACGTATGCGCCCTGATCGAATAATCGTCGGAGAAATCAGGCGTGCACGTGAAGCACAAGTCTTACTCGAAGCAATGCACACCGGTCATTCAGTGTATGGAACTATTCACGCCAATAACGCTGATGAAGTCATTATTCGATTGACAAATCCACCTATTGAAATCCCCAAACCCATGATCTCTTCACTCTCGATACTTCTCGTGCAATCACGTAATAGGCGTACGGGAAAACGAAGAACACTCCAAATCGCCGAAATCACCGAAACGGGCGATGCACGCGTATTGATGCAGCTTAATGTATCAACTGATCTCCTTGAAAATATTGCTTCTTCTCGCATCGTCATGGAACGATTACAATTGTATACCGGACTTTCTGAGGAAGATTTAAAGAAAGATCTTGATGAAAAGATAAAAATCCTTGAATGGATGGTACGAAAAAATACCGATAATGTCGATGAGATCGGTAAAGTCATGGCAAAGTATTATAGGGGAAAACTTGTCATGGATGAATAAAAGGCGAAGTACACCCGCCGAGCAGATTAAAAAAGAGGATATATGAGTCTTGCGAAAATTATTGCACTGCGAATGTCTGATCTCAAGACGAGACTCGCAATAGCAGGGCTTCATAAACGGCCTGCAGAGTTTATTGATGAAGCACTCAAACAAAGCATGATGGTTGCAGGTCTGATGACTGTTCTTGCAATTTTTCTCATCATGCAGGCTGGCGAATCACTATTTGCCATCATTCCCGTATTTTGCATCTTTTTTTGTATCATCTTCTTCTTAAAGATTAAAAATCTTGACGCGCTCAAAATGAAGCGTGAAAAAGAGATTGATCGCGATGTCCTCTTTGCCGGACGATTTCTTCTCGTAAAATTAAATTCTGGAAAACCCCTCATTAATGCACTCGTTGATGCATCGGAGAGTTACGGCGTTGCGGGAAAATATTTTAAGGAGATTGTTGACGATATTAACCTCGGAACACCGATTGAACAGGCACTTGAAAAAGCAAGCCGTATCACGCCTTCAAAACGATTCCAAAAAATCCTGTTCCAGATAAATAATGCGCTCAAAATCGGTGTGGATGTATCAGTTCCGCTCGAATCAACCCTTGATGCAATTGCACATGAGCAACTCATCGAAATCCAGCGGTATGGTAAAAAACTTAATTCAATGACCATGTTTTATATGCTTATTGCCATTGTTGCACCGTCCCTCGGTATCACCCTCTTTAGTGTCATTGGATCTATTGTTTCCCTGCGTATTGATTTAACCATCTTTATGGTCATACTCTTTTTTTTGATCCTCATTCAACTCGCATTTATCGGCGCATTCAAATCAATCAGGCCAAACCTCAATATTTAATCACCTGTTATAGCAAATAATATTAATATTCGTATACTGCGGTGTCATTTGCTATATAACTCAAAAAAATAACCCATGAATCAATCATTTGCAGTGGAATTCGGAAAAGCATTCATTTTCAAAAAGATCCGGTCAGGGATCAGAAGTTTTTTCCTCAAGGCAGGATATGATGATGTTCCCTATGCGCTTTTTGGATGGCTCTTTATTATTACGGCAATCATTACCGGAATTACTTATGTTATTTTTGTATATCCCCTTCTTGCCGAATACACATTCATCAGTGTGTTCTTACTCACATTCTTATCGTGGATTATCGTCCAAGGTGCTCTCGTTACTCTTGCAATTATTCTCCTCTATTTCAACCTCAATATCCATATCTATAAACGCACGAAGGAACTCGAATATATCCTTCCGGATTATCTGCAGATGGTGTCTGCGAATTTGAAAGGCGGGATGAGTTTTGAAAAAAGTCTCTGGAATGCCATTAAACCAGAATTCGGCATTATTTCTAAAGAGATCAGTATTGTCTATAAAAAAGTCATGACCGGTAATGATTTGACAGATGCATTACGTGAATTCACGAATAAATATAATTCACCACTCATGCGCCGATCGTTCGATCTTATTATCGGAGAACTCGAAACGGGCGGAAAAATATCTCATATTGTCGATAAAGTCATTGAGAATATTATTAAAACAAAACAACTCTCCCAAGAGATGAGTTCTGCAACATTATCCTATATTATTTTTATCGGTGCCATTGTCATGCTTGTCGCGCCTGCACTCTTTGCACTTTCCTATCATCTCCTCAAGGTGATGATTGGCTTTAGCAGTAAACTTGCAAATGTAAGTTCTACTGCGCTCCCAATCAGTATTAATGCGTTGCAAATGAACCCCGGTGACTTTCGCATATTTTCTATTCTTGCACTTGTCGTGATTTCGCTCTTCTCTTCACTTATCGTCTCCATCATCGAAAAAGGCGATATCCGCGGAGGACTCAAATATATCCCGATGTTTATCATCTCCTCAATCGTCGTCTATTTCATACTCCTCAATGTATTAAACGTCCTCTTCAAAGGACTGGGGACAGGTTAAAAAAACACTCATAAATAACAATATTTAAAATACCACACTACCTTAAACCCTCATACGAAAATAAACAATGGGTGAACATATGAATCAAAACCGTAAAGGACAGGCTGCAATCGAATTTATGATGACGTATGGATGGGCCATTCTAGTCGTCATGATTGCAATCGCTGCACTTGCAACATTCGGAATTATGAATCCTTCAAAATATCTTTCCGATAAATGCATGTTTACAAATAATTTTCAATGCATTGATTACCAGATCAATACCACAACAACAGCAATAACTCTCGTAAATGGACTCGGACATAAAGTATATAATTTTAGTGCAATAGTTACTGACACCGGAACTTCCTGTGACACATCCGCAGTGAGTAATCCCTGGATCCAAGACATCCGTAAAACAATAACCTGTGATACCTCCAACCTTAGTTTTATTAAAAAAGATAAGGGCAAAGTGAAAATAACACTCAATTATGCGAAAGTACAGGGCGGATTTTCACAGGTTGCAACAGGAGAGATATACGCGACCGTACAATAACGAAAACCTACATCATAAGAATACCTATTCCTAAATTTAAAAATCATGAATAAAAAAAATCGTACAAAAGGACAAGCAGCAATTGAATTTATGGTAACCTATGGATGGGCGATTTTAGGAGTCATGGTTGCTATTGGTGCACTCGTCTATTTCGGAATCTTTAACCCCGCAAAATACCTGAATGATCAATGCAATTTCGGGGATCAACTCAAATGCGAAGATTTTGTCATGAGTACGAATGGAACAACCGGCAACGGGATTGTTGCAGTGCAACTCAGAAATAATTTTGGCGTTACGATCAACATCTCCGCCACAGGATCTTCAGTACTTATCGAAGAGACAAATTATACGGGAGATGTCGTGAGTTGTTCAGGGATAACTCCACAAACCAATTCTTGCGACCTTAAACCCGGTGCAAAAGGATATTATTATTTTAATGTTTCTAATCTCATTAAAGATGATAAAATAAAAGTTCAAGCAACAATTGCATTCAGTAAGGCAGGCGCAGGAAATCCTGCCCATAAACAAGTAGGAACAATATACGGGACAGTGACGGATAAGTATTTGAATTGAATTGTAGAGAACGGTGACGTATTCGTACTTGAGCGCTGTTCGTATTTCACACTAAACGTACAAACCGACGATATTGCAAAACTCTTGCGAACTATCGTTCGCATATTGCCGGTTCGCATTTCGATTGTATATCAATATGCAAATTTCGTTCTACGAAATGAGAACGAAGTGAACATTCCCTCTTGTAATATTCCTTTGCATTAGCATATTTATTTGAAAGATGCTCACACACAGGCAATTATACCTGATTTTGCTATACTACCGAACAAACCATAATATTTATAAAGTTTTGATGAATACTAACCTTATAAGATAAATTATTCTCAAGCAGTTATTGAAGGTGATTACATGGAAGGCTTGAAAACCGGAACAACAACACTAGGTATCGTATGTAAAGACGGCGTCGTCATCGCTGCAGATCGTAGAGCTACTGCAGGGCATTTTATTGCAGGAAAAGATATGGAGAAGGCAGTGCAGATTAATGAGAATGTTGCAATCACGACTGCAGGATCAGTGAGTGATATTCAGGCATTCATCAAACTCCTTCGGGCAGAACTAAAATTAAAGAGCATCAAAATCAATCGCGTGGCAACAATCAAAGAGGTTGCAAATCTTTCTGCGCGCATGGCCTATGACGGAATAAGGCAGTATTTTCCGAGTATGGCGCATTTTTTGCTTGCAGGATATGATAAGCAGGGAACACATCTCTACGAAGTGTATCCTGACGGATCGCTTATGGAAGTAAAAGATTTTATCAGTAGCGGTTCTGGAAGCCCTTATGTTTTTGGCATACTCGAAAATACGTATCGTGAAAACATAACCATAAAAGAGGCTGAAGAACTTGCAGTCAAAGCGATCATGGCATCCATGCAACGTGATAGTGCTTCAGGAAATGGAATTGATGTGATGGTTATCACGAAAGATAGCATCAAAAAGACTGTACAAAAAAAGATGTGAGTAGAAATACACGCACATCAAGATATCTAAAATATAATACATATAAAGAAATATTTTTGTCGACGCAAATATGCCCGACATAAAAACCGTATACGAAAGCAAAAAAAAAACAAAAAATATCTCTACTTTTTATCTACTGTTCTCTCATCTTATGAGAATACCACAATGAGGAAAATATCATGACAACTGAAATTATCAAAGAAATATTAAAATTTATCCCGGAAGGGAAAATAAGCGAAGTTTATTTTGAAGGCGCAAATATCGTGCTCTACACCAAAAAAAAGGAATTTTTTCTAGACAATGGCGGAATCATTAAATCCATCGTTGACCAGATAAAAAAACGTATTGAACTACGTCCTGACCCGAGTATCTGTCTCGAACAGGAAAAAGCAGAAAAAGTAATCAAAAAAATCATGCCTGTTGACGCAAAAATCGGAAACATCATCTTTGATGTCCAGAGGTCCATTGTGATTATCGAAGCAGAAAAACCCGGGTTAGCTATCGGTAAGGATGGAGAATTATTGCAGGAGATCAAAAAGAAGACCCTCTGGGTCCCGATTATCCGGCGAACACCATCCATTCGTTCTCCACTCATAGAAAATATTCGTGAAGTACTCTACCAAAATAATGATTATCGAAGAAAATTCCTGCATAAGACCGGTGAGCGTATCTATAATGGGTGGCTCAGACGCCAGAAAAAAGAGGAATGGATCAGACTTTCATTTTTAGGAAGCGGGAGGGAAGTCGGAAGATCGTGTATCTTATTACAAACACCGGAATCACGAATACTTCTTGATTGCGGAATCAACCCGGGCGGCGATACTCCTGAAACATCCTATCCCTATCTTGAAGCTCCGGAATTCAATATCTCACAACTTGATGCAGTGATTGTATCACACGCACATTTAGACCATTGCGGGCTCATCCCCTACCTCTTCAAATTCGGATATCGTGGACCAGTTTATTGCACGCCACCCACGCGGGATATTATGTCACTTTTACAACTTGATTTCATGAAGATCCAACGTGAAGATAATAAGGAACCGCTCTACACAAATGATGATATTCGTGAAGTTGTCAAGCACACCATCACACTCGAATATGATGAAGTCGCAGATATTACCCCAGACATCCGGATAACAATGTATAATGCAGGACACACCATCGGCAGTGCCATGGTCCATATCCATATTGGTAATGGCTTACACAATTTCTTGTATACTGCAGATTTGAAATATGCAAAAACATCAATGCTCAGTCCTGCAATCACCCAATTCCCCAGACTCGAAACATTACTCATCGAATCAACGTATGGTGGTAAAGAGAATGTGATGCCCCCACCGTATGAAGCAGATGAATTATTCTGTCAAGTGGTTATCGAAACTGTGAAGAATAACGGCAAAGTACTTGTCCCCGTCCTTGGAACAGGAAGAGCGCAGGAAGTCATTGTCCTCATGGAACGGCTTATTCGCGAAAAACGTATGCCGGAAATCCCTATCTATATTGACGGAATGGTCTGGGATATCACTGCAATCCACACTGCGTATCCGGAATATCTGAATAATGATGTACGTCAACAAATTTTTACGCAGGATAACAATCCCTTCCTCATGCCTAATATCAAACGTGTCGGTTCAACTAAGGAACGAACACAAATCATTGAAGAAACCGGTTCCTGTATTATCCTCGCAACTTCAGGAATGCTCGTCGGCGGACCATCTGTACAATATTTCAAGGCGCTTGCAAATAACCCTCTTAACGCGCTCGTCTTCACCTCATATCAGGCAGAAGGCGGCCTTGGTGCACGTGTACAACGCGGGGAAAAAGAATTCAATTTCCGTGAAGGAAATAAGACTGAAGTTGTCCAGGTAAAAATGGATATTTTCAAACTCGAAATCACGGGCCACAGCGACCGTAAAGAACTCATGAATTTCGTCGGCAAATGTTCTCCCCGGCCAAAAAAAGTCATTGTCAATCACGGAGAAAACTCAAGATGTTTAAACTTTGCATCCAGTATCCACAATCAATACAAGATTGAAACCATTGCACCGCGAAATTTAGATGCGATACGGATACGATAAGAAATTTCTTAAATTATTTTTTTATCCTTCCATCACTAAATAGATACATGCTGGACTTTTCTTAGAAGTGTTCCGTTCATCAACATCGCAGTAGTACGCGGAATACATCGTGATATTCCCTGAAATCGTTACAACCGCATCTGGCGTGTATGTCCGGAATACCTTATTCGAATGTGTAAATCGTGTATCATCGCCGGAATCAATTCTGCTCTGTACATAGATCGTGCAATTATAATTATCCTGGATGGCATAATAGCAGTATTGTGGTCCGCTATTGGTGCAACCACCCAGACAATTCTTGCCGCATTCTTCGTAGCGTACGAATCCGGTGAATGCAGTATGATCTTTGATCAATGATTGACAGGAATTATACGTCGCAACACGAATATCGACAGTATCGTTTGATTTCAGGAGCGGAACAGGTATGATCTTCTCCTCGGGTTGTGGAGTGCAGCCTACAAGAATGATTAACACACTAAGGACCAATACGAATATGGAGATACGCATCATACTACTGATACGCAAGGATGTTTATAAATTTTTAGATGAAGCAAAATAGATATTCAAGTAAAGTTACGGACAAGCTGTTATTCTATCTGATCAAGAATTCTTAGGATTTTCTTTCCCGTTCTAGTTATACCATAAACTATAGTGGGTCTCTCACCAAATCTTGTAGAAGTAGTTAATACGATTAAGCCGATGCTAATAAGTTCTTTAAGTCTTTTCGAGCGAGTCTTTTCAACCCTACACACAGAAGAGAAATCCTTAAAACGCATCGGAAGTTCTCTAAGTTCATTCAAAATCTCGTATGCATACGGTTGAGACATGATTTTCCATATAGTAAACTTACTGCTCATATCGTCAACTAGCCACGCTTCGTATAAATATATTTCCTAGCTTTCTATATAGCATACTTACTTTTAGTAAAGTATATAAATTACTCTAGAATGCAGTAAACATACTATACAGTAATATTATATGGGGGGATATAAATGGAATATAGAAATATAATAATTATTTTAGCACTTTTTCTGATTACGTTTTTTATCTCAGGATGCACCAGTGGAGGTACTGAACAAACTACAAAGACACCACAATGCCGTGATGTGCAAACATCTTACGAATCTCAAGAAGAATATGCAAAAACAGAATATTACACCGAAACTGTGCCTTATACGGATCAAGAATGTGAACAAAAAACATTAGTTTATTCCGTCACTAACTTTATCGTTGAATCGTCTGTTTGTAATACTCAAGAAGAAGTATGTCATAAATCATATCCTGTTATAGGATGCACGGACAAAACAGTTTATTGTGTTGATAGAGACGTCATTTGTACACTTTCTTTAAACAATTTAGATACTGAAAGAGGAAGTTGGACATATACGTTTAGTTTTTTCAAATTAGAAACAAACAGAGTTTTAACCACTGCAACAGTATCTGATTGGTTGTATCCTCAAACATCGCGGACTATAAGAGCGACAGGAAAAATTACTTCAAAAGATGAGATTAATACTCGGTATAGTTGTTCTTATGCGGCTACATACGAACCGACTAAACAAATATGTAGGGATGTAATCAAATATAAAGATGTTCAAAAAGAAAGACAAGTTACAGCGTATAGACCTGTGACTAAATATAAAACTGAACAGAAATGCGAATAATATGAGAAACATGAGAAGAACAATAACCTTTATCATTAATCTTACTACTAATTACCACGCTGTTCACAAGATGTAACGAATACCACAAAAACAATAATTTAAACACACTAATGAGTCCCTTCTAACACTAGACTTTTGCGTTTTTTACAAATCTTATTTATAAATACAGCGTCGATAAATTCGTACTAATTGAGATTATGGCTCTCAGCGTCTAAAACTGCAAAAGTCGAGGAACAGTAATATTTAAATACTCACGTTTATAAAAGAGAAGAATGGCTGCGCAACTCGGTAAACCGTTCAGTATCCTTGAAGGAAAGTTACTTATTAGATATAAGGGTGTCTTTGATTTTGAAGGGCTCTATCGCATGATGCACGCGTGGCTCATCAATAAACGATTCTTATTTCACGAAAACCAATACAAAGATAAAGTATATACGCCATTTGGTAACGAAATAGAGGTCAAATGGGTAGCAGAGAAAAAGGTCACTGAATTTATTAAGCAATATGTTACTGTTCATTTCCATCTCTGGGACTTTGCAGAAGTTGAAATGATTAAAGACGGAAAAAAGGTGAAAATGACACAATCGCGCATGGAGATACGACTCGATGCGCAGCTCGAACTCGATTACACAAAAAAATTTGCAGGAAGCGAATTTAGTAAAAAGCTCGGCGCATTTTATACTGAAAAAATCATCTATTGGGATTGGCGCATTAAATACGCAGACCCCTTAGCATACTCATTATACGATTTACATGCAAAGATAAAAAAGTATTTAAACACCGAATCCCCATCAAACGCATACTAATTGAGGAATTATGGCAGAAGTCAAAACACTTATCGACGGAAAATCGCTCTCCTACGAAGGAATCTTTAATCTTCACGAACTCTACCGCGTGATTGATAAATGGTTCAAAAGTCACGGATACGATAAGCAGGAGCTCAAGAACTGGGAAGATATTACAGAACAGGAAAAGCAGATCATTATTGAAATTATCCCGTACAAAAAAGTTTCAGACTATGCGCGTATTGACATCCGCATCTTTATGATATTCTCTAAGATTACTGATATTGAAACCACTAAAGAAGGGGTTACACTCAAGATGAATAAGGGGAGAGCAGAATTCTATTTTGACGCCTATGTGGTCACGGATTACGAGAATAAATGGGAGACAAAAGCAGTATTTTATTTTATCAAGAATATATTCGACAAATTCATCTATAAGATATATACCTCAAACTATGATACTGAAGCAATCCGTGACTGCACTGAAGTTGAGAATGATATCCGAAGTTATCTGAATATGAATCGGTTCTGATAGTAAACTATTTTTCTGAAAAATCTAATTGGGACGCAGTATAATTTATTGCATCACGAACATCTGCAGCTTCATCATATAATTCTTCTGCAGCGCACGCATCGCGACGTGCACACATGAGAATCATAAATTCCGACTGGAATTGAAAGTCCTTGCGAGAAAGCACCTGAATAATCGTTTCCATTTTATCAGCATAGTATTGATTGTTATCATATTTCCAAAAGGTGAATGCGCTCATGTAAGTTTGTATCAATGCCGAAGGATTCCATAATTCGTAAACGTTTTCATCAAGTTTTTTATCAAGCGTATCTTTCTGCATAGATGAGAGAAATACAGTGATGTTTAAAACATTTATCAATAACATTTAAAAACCGGCTTTTGTTCTTCCCAATTATTGCCGTGGTGGCACAACCTGGTACTGCGCAAGCCTGGAAAGCTTGTTTCCGCAAGGATTTCCCGGTCCAAATCCGGGCCACGGCGTTTTCCTTTTATGTATATATGTATTCAACGCTCCTGTGCATTGAACAGTATATGGTATTCTTTACAATTCTAGTTTCTTTATTACTTCTTTTCCTGTCTTTTCAGAATAGAGTTCTAAATATCTTCGAAGTTTCTTCTGATCTATCCTTTTCCTTATTTCTCGCAGTGTTTCTGGCGTAATTTTTTGTTTGAATACTATCATGTCTATGAATGTTTTTTCTATGTCCGAATAGGGTATATAGAATGTTCCATCTTGTATCGGGGAATATCCAAAGAAGTGTTTTTTTTCCAGTCTTCTTATATACACGTTCGCTTCGAGTATTTCGCGTATTCCTACACGTGTTTTTGTTGTTGTAAGTATTATTGGTACTGTTTCCTGCTCCCATAATCCGTATATGCTCAGCGCTGATTGCAGCCCTAAATATGCCGGTTTGAAACAAAATACCGCGATACTAATGTCGGTATGTATGGTATAGTATCCTTTAGTCAATCTTTTTATTTTGCCCTGTTTTATGAGATTACTCATGAGCAATTTTGCATAGGTGGTTTTCCTGTTTTTGTTTGTTATTATTCTTTCTATGCTACTATAATCTACTATCGGACTTTTATGGAATAGTTCCATGATTTTGTCTATGTGTTTATGTTTTCCCATATTCTCTTGACATATTCTAACATTTCTTTTGATGTCGGTGTTATGCCTTCTAAGATGATTATTTTCAAATCCTTTTCATCTATTGGTGGCTTGTAATTTCTTATAAGTTTCTCGAGTTCTTTTTTTATTACAGAAATGTTCCGAATCTTTTTTAAGAGAAAATATATATCCCATAAATCTCTTATTTTATTCCTTTTCAGGTATGTGTTGACTTTTTCTATTGTAAATTCTTCAGGCGTTAGGCTGTATATGCTGATGATATTCCCGTCTGATGTTTCATAATCTGCAAGATGTCCTTGAATCTTTTGGAATGTTGCTTCTAATCGTACATTTACTCTTTCAAACATGAGTTCTGAGTATAAGCTGTTCTCATTTGTTTTCTTTTTCAATATTTTAAAACCTTTTTTTTCGAGCGCATCGAAAAGTGTATCTATAGCTCCCCGATCTTTTGTGAGGTAAAAGTCTAAATCTTCTGAAAATCTTTTTCCATCGTAGCATCTCCAAATAGCTGTTCCTCCATGAAGTACTGCTCGTTCAAAGAATCTATAGACTTCTTCAACTATCATATCTTGAGCATAAGCAATCTTTCTGTGCTGCTCTTTTTTTATTCTTACGGATAAGGGTATTTTCATGGTATAATCACCTATTTAACACTATTAGCAATAGTTATGTATTTATATATCTTTCGGTAATATTGAAAAAACCTTAAATACAAACAACAGACTGCTTCAGGCGTAACACCCTGTTCGGGCAACGGCGTTTTCCTATCGTTCTCCCGTAAACATTATAAATACAAAGAGATAGCATCATATCGCATGAAACATCATTTCGTCAGTAGAGAAATATTCATCTTCGCATTTATTCTCGAATGTATCTTTCTTCTTGTTTCAATCATTAAAGGGCAATCATTCATTATTGATGGTATTTTCGGTCTTGCGTTTATCGGCATATTCTATATCATCGAAGAAAGTTATCCATTACCCCCGGGAGTTATCATTATCGGACTCATACCGGTGTTTTTGCATAGTGTAGGCGTAGTGTTAGGATTATTTACCCTGATGTTTTTTGGAATCGGATATGACAAATATACGCATTTCATCAATTCATTTGCAATCACATTCACGATATTTTTTGTGATGCTCGCCCATTCAAAAAGCGACCCGATCAAGAAAGGTATTGCAGCGCTCCTCATTGCATTAGGTTTTGGTTCATTCAATGAGATTAATGAATTTGTAGGCTCTACTTATCTTAATATTACTGGACCCACGATGTTTAGCCAGGGCGATTTAGAAAATACACTCATATATAAAGAAGGCATTCGCATCGGTAAACCCATCATGATTGAAGGACTCCCCAGACTGAAGCAAGATTTCCAAGTCTATGATTCGTACTGGGATATGATATTTAATCTTACCGGCGCGCTCATCGCGCTCATCGCCTTAAACCTTCTCTGGAATTTCCAGGCCATCCCTCACGAGAAACGAAAAGAAGAATTTGTGGTATAATGACATCAAAACTATTAACAGGAATTATCGCACTGGCACTGCCTATCTACGTGGCTGCACAAATAAAGACCACTGATCTTGAGACCCAATTACTCGATCAGGTGGAACGAAACGTAGCGATGCATGAAAATATAACTTATATGTATGTTCCTCGTGATGAACGATTCCCAATCCCGTTCAGAATGGAAAAAAAGTTCTATACGGAAAATGATTCATTAACAGTGACTGTATTTAATGTTAATACCAACGATAAATTTGATGAAGGAGATCTCATCGCAATAGATGACGTGTTTCATTTTCCACACTACAGAAAAGCCCGGACAGGATACAACGTTGAGCCGTCATTCGATGGCTAATTTGATTTAAGCTGCGCGAAAGGTATGAGATTAACCGATAAGGCACAAAGTAAAGAACTTGAAAAGAATGTATGGACGAAAACAAAAGAACTCTACAAAACTAAACTACGTGCATTAGAACAGGCGTACTCTCGCAGATAATTTATTTCTTTGTGTCATACGAGATAATAGTTCATACTTTACTTAATTCACTTATTTTTTCTCTGCCGCTGTATTTCGTATAAGATGATAGACGCAGCATTTGCCACATTCAAGGAACTTGCAGATCCATCCATCGGTATGTTTACAAGAACTACCGACATGCTCTTATAATTACTGCTCAGTCCGTGTGTTTCATTTCCTATTAATAGAACAGTAGGAACTCTGAAATCATGTGAATGGATTTCTTTCTGCGCCTTTGCAGAAGTGCCGACAATTTGTATCTGACCTATTGTTTTCTCTAAATCTTTGATATAGATCAGGACTTCTTTATCTGAACTGAGTCTAATTACAGGCAGGGAGAACACTGTTCCGACACTTGCATGGATTGTTTTCGAATCATAGATATCAGTAGAATGACCAGTCACGATTAATCCGTCTACTCCTAGAGAATCACAGGATCGGATTATTGTTCCAAGATTTCCTGGGCTTGACGCGCGATCGAAGACCACGAGTAGTAATTTATCTTTTATTTTTATTCTTGATAGATCGTCTTTCGGTATCTCGACGATTGCAATGAGTTCAGAAAAATCCTCCTTATCACTCAGTTTCTCCATTAACGTCAAAGGTAATTCAAAATGTTTCTTTGCAGTCGAATTCTGGAGGATATTTTTTGCCCAATCCGACAGTTTCTCAGGAGCATACGCAAATGCTAAGATATTCCACCTGTTTTTTATCAAGAGTTCAATAGGTTTTACGCCCTCAACAAAGAATTCCCCGAACTGCGTCCTCTTCACCCTATTCTTTTTCAAGACTTCTAAGTGTTGGAAATCATTATTCTCAGAATAGACTTTGATTGATTCAGGCATGAAAAGAAGAGGATGGAAGGGATTATATACTTTACGAAAAAATGAAAAAAATAATACTCAAAGTAGAAAAATACAAATACTAAAAGACTTATTACGGATGAAGCGTTCTATAAGCGACTGTATCCAGAATATCGTTTGACTGTAACAAAAATCCGACGAATCGCTCAAATCCTATTCCATACCCGCCCCTCAATACCGGCTCGACTTGTCCTAAGATATTGAAGTAGTCAGGAAATTGTAGTACAGGATCTACTGACTTCATTGCAAGTTCTGTATCTTCTCCTTGTTTTTCCGCTTCTTCTTTTGCTTGGTTTCTCATGTATTCTGCAATTTTTGATTCTCTAAGATGTTGTTTTATTATTTCTCCATTTTCTTCTCTTACTGCTCCACCCACTGTTTCACCCAATCGTGGCATGAGTAAATCAACGCTGTAAACTCTTTGTTCATCCGGTGTTCTTTTCATGTTGAAGAACTTAATTGATGCAGGATAATGAGTCACAAAAGTGGGAGTGTTGCCAAAATGTCTTAAAATTGCCCTTTCTTCTAATACTCCTAAATCATCGCCAAATTTGTATTCTCCTCCTTCTCTATTCAGTAACTCTAATGCGTTATCATAACTGATTCTTTCAAACCCCGATGGAATAATTCGTTTCAAATAATCTATATCTCCTCCTAATCTTTTAATATCCGGAGAACATTGTTCAACTGCTTTTTGAGTTACATATTTTATTACTTCTGTTTCCTCTTCGATAATCCTATCCAATACCTTCTCAGGTGTAAGATTTGCATATGGTCTTTCGGGCTCTACAAGAGTAAATTCTGATAGTCTTCTTCCTCGTGCTTCAGGATCCTCATAATTCTCTTCTCTAAAACTATTGTTTACTGTAAAAAATCCTCTCCTTAAACTGAGAACCAGATTTTCCAGTTGAATCTGCGCACTTTGCGAGAGGTGTGCGGGTGTACCATAATAATTTAGTCTAAATGAAGCATAAGGATTTTCACATGACCCGGCAACATTTACTAATGTGGAAGTTGTTACTTCTCTGTATCCTCTGCTTTTTATGGCTTCTCTCAACCCGTCTAAAGCAGTTTCACGCACATGAGTGAGCGCATCAAACTTCTCTCTACTAAAATCTCCAAGTCCTGTTTGTATAGTATCTTGATTCATTTTAAATTTAATAGATGTCCGAGTTTATACTTTTTTGACTGATATTCTTGTTCAAGATTTTGATTGAGGGGTTGTTCTATATTTTCGACTTTTGTTGTTATGCCGTTTTCTTTGAAAAAAGTTATTCTGTTAGGATTATTTGTTAAAAGTGTCATATTTTTAATATCGTAATGTTGTAAAATAGTTAGAACATCATTATAATTTCTGTAATCCTCTTTGAAACCTATTTGTGTATATGCATCTACAACAAGTTCTAATCCCCGTTTCTGTCCTTCACTATAGATGAGCCAATGATCTTCTAAAGGAACTCCTTTGCCATTTTGATCATGAGCAAATATAATTAATCCGTTTCCTTTTTTTACTATTCTTCTTTGAGATTCTTCCATTTGATATTTACAGTCGCAAAGCCTGCTTGAAAAATAAAAAGCCCATTGACAATTAGATGAAACCCTCACAAGAATATCATCAGCAGATTCAATACTTCCTTTCAGGAGCACACCATACCTTCCTTGCGGAAATTTAAATCCCTTATGGACAAACTCGACCGTAGTTCCATCAGTTAGAGCTACAGGCAAAGTAGTTGGTCCGGTGACTGTGTAATGTCCATAATGTGTTATTGTTTCAATTGCACTATTTTTCATATTAATCACTTCATTATAGTAAACATGTTATGTTATTCTCGTATATATTTAAAATATTCTGTTGTATATTTTGTATTATCGCAACATTTATATATTATAAATGCGATATTACCAGAAATGATCGATACAAAAGACAGAAAAATATTATTTGAACTCTCAAAAAATTGTCGAATAGCCACAACACAACTGGCAAAAAAAGTGGGATTATCACAACAAACAGTAGATTATAGGATAAAAAGACTCCTCAAACAAAAGATCATCAAAAGCTTTATTACAGAAATAGATATACAAAAATTAGCATATGAACGACACATCATGTACATACAATTAAAACGCATTGATGAGAAAAAAGAAGAAGAGATTCTGGAATATTTAGTAAATCACCAATTCCTCACATGGGTTGTTACATCTACAGGAAAGTGGAGCATCATTCTTGACATCATAGCAAAGGACATACAACACGTAAATAGTATAGTTGAAGGCATAAAAGAAAAATACGGAAAATATTTAGGAGAATACATCATAGCGCCGCAAATAAAATATGAGTTCTATAACTCAAAATATTATGGCTTTAAAGAAGAAAAAAATAACTCAACCGCAATTGAGAAATATACTCCAGATGAGATAGATTTAAAATTATTGAAAATACTGTCAAATAATGCGCGAATGGAATTAATGCAACTATCACAAAAAATACATGTGGCCTCCAATACGGTAAAAAATAGAATCAAAAAATTAATAGAATCAAAAATTATAAAATCATTCTTTGTAGAGCCAGATAAAACTGCATTAGGATACGAACAATATAATATACAGTTCATGTTTGAAAATATCGACAAGGAAAAAGAAAAACAACTCATGAGCTATATCAAAAACCATCCGAACATAAATTTTTATTATAAACCCATAGGATACTGGGATCTAGAAATAGGAGTATTCGTAAAAAATCCTGGAGAATTAAGAAAAATAATTCTAGAAATACGAAATACATTCGCAGATTACATAAAAATAGTTGATACCGTAGTATTTTACGAAGAATCAAAAAACAACTACATCCCAGAAGGAGTTTTTAATCCCATCGACCCGAAATCATCCTCATTTCATTCGGAGCTTTTGTGTAAGCCCAAAAGCTTTATAAACACCCCATAATTCCTCTGCGTATACCCAATAGACAGTTCGTACATTCTGTATGGCGAATTGTAGACTACTTTATGTAGGAGGGCGTTATGGATAAAAAAGAAGCAATAGAACTTATTCGACAATCAAGAGCGCAAAGTGAGAAGAGGAAATTTACGCAATCTGTAGATGTCATCATCAATCTTCAAGACCTTGATTTCAAGAAACCTGAACATCAGATAGATTTCTTCGTTACATTCCCGCATACGCTTGGGAAGAAGAAGAGTGTTGCTGCATTTGTTGATGCAGATATGGTTGATGAAGCAAAGAAGAATTGCGATCAAGTTATTTCACTCATGCAATTCGAAGAATTTGGTAAAGACAAGAAAAAGATTAAAAAACTTGCAAAGCAACATGATTTCTTTATCGCACAGGCAACAATCATGACAAAGATTGCCGCAACATTCGGTCGCGTGCTTGGTCCGAAAAATAAGATGCCAAACCCTAAAGCAGGCGCGGTTGTTGCGCCACGATCTAATTTAAAACCACTCTATGATAAATTGCAAAAGACAGTCAGGATCCTTGCAAGAAATAAACCCGTTGTCCAGGTGATGATTGGTATTGAAACCATGACTGATGAAGAACTTGCAGATAATCTCTACTTACTCTATGATCAGATGGTCCATCACTTACCTAAAGAAAAGAATAATATCAAAAATATCTATGTGAAAACAACCATGGGTAAGGCTGTGAGGATGGGGGCGTAAACATGAAACACACGCGATCAAAAAATAATCCTCACATCTCGGGCTTCAAAAAGAAGGAAGTTGTTGAACTTGCAAAACTTATTGATAGTTATGAAATTATCGGTATTATTAATGTTGAGAATCTCCCTTGCCGTCAATTGCAGAAGATGAAGACTAAACTGCGTAAAGATATGCATATCCGTATGGCAAAAAAGAATTTGATTAAACATGCAATTCTTGCATCAAAGAAAAAGGATATCCAAAAACTTGCGGAGAATCTTCATGGAATGCCTGCACTGCTCTTGACAAATACGAATCCATTCAAAATTTATAAGACATTAAAAGAGAATAAGAGTGCTGCACCGATTAAAGCAGGACAAGCTGCTCCTAAAGATATTATCATTCCAAAAGGACCGACACCTTTTGCTCCGGGTCCAATCATTGGAGAATTTGGAATGCTCAAGATCAAGGCAGGTATTGAAGCAGGAAAAGTAGTGATCAAAGAGGACGCTCATGTTGCAAAGAAGGGAGATATTATTTCACCACAGTTATCTTCACTCCTTTTGCGACTCGGAATTGAACCTATGGAAATTGGTCTTAATCTTACCGCAGTCTATGAGAATGGAGAAATACTGCAAGCAGAAGTGCTTGATATTGATCAGGATGCATTTATGTTGAAACTTACCACTGCAGCAACTGAGGCAGTGAACCTTGCAATCGATATCGCATTCCCTGCAAGTGGCGTTGTTGCATTACTCATCCAGAAAGCATTCAGGGACGCAAAGACAATTGCACGTGAACAAAACATCCTTGCAGATTTGATGGTCGAAGAGATTATTGCAAAAGCTGACGCGCAAGCAAATGCTATTGCAACTATTGTTAATCAATAAAACAGGAGAAAAAAAAACAAGATTTATATTTTTGGAGGTACATAATATGGAATACGTATACGCCGCAATGCTTTTGCATAAAGCAGGACAAAAAGTTACCGAAGCAGCAGTCAAGAAAGTTCTTGAAGCAGCAAGTGTCAAAGTCGATGATGGTCGGGTAAAAGCACTCGTTGCAGCACTTGAAGGAGTCAGTATTGACGACGCTATTAAGAACGCCGCAGTCATGGCAGCACCAGTCGCACATGCAGGACCCGCACACGATGCTCCAAAGGCAGAAGCAAAGAAAGATGATAAAAAAGAAGAAAAGCAAGCTGAAGAAGCATCCGCAGCAGGATTAAGCGCACTTTTCGGATAAATTTTTTTTATTATATTTTTATTTTATATATTTTTTTGAGTCGTAATGATAGAGAATGGTTAGGTGACGTACAGAATGCTCAGTGATATTGAAATTCAACAATTGATGAATGAACTGAATACAGTCAAAAACGACATTCGTGACTTACGCGCCAAATTAAACGCGCAGGACCGCAAGAAGGAAGACCTCTTTCGTGAACGCAAGCGTCTTGGCTCTGAAATCCATTCAAAAATCAAGAACGCGACAGATTTTAAAGAGAAGCGTAATTCACTGACGTCCATTGTAAAGAATACAAAGCTTTCTAAAGAAGAACTTGAAAAGAGACTTGAAGAAATTGATCTTGAAGTTGCAAAACTTCGGGATGAACGAAAAAAACTTCTTGAAAAAATCGGTATTGAAGATCCGGGCATGCTCAAAAAAAATATTAAAAAACTCGAGTACAAAGTCGAGACTGAAGCAATATCATTCGAGAAGGAAAAAGAATTGATGAAAGTTCTCTCAAAGATGCGAAAACAACTCGAGAAGGCATCAGAAGTCCATGTCCTCGAAAAAAAACTCGATATCTGTTTTCGGGACTTACGCGATATCCGCGCACAGCTTGACATGCAAAAAAAGATTGTCCAGCATTCTGCAAAAGAATCGCAAAAACATCACGTCGAACTTATTGAAAGTTCTAAAGATATTGACGATTTACGATCAAAAGAGGATGCGCTTGACGAACAGATCGCAAAGATCAAAAACGAAATGAATGAACTCATCACGGTTGTTGATCAAAAAGTCGAGAAATTGAATGAGATCAAGCAAAAATTGTCCGAGAACAATGTCCAACTCAAAGAAGATGTCGAGAAGAACAAACAGGATCTTTTACGACAGAAAGACTCTCAAGTCCAGGAAAAACTGAAGACCGGAAAGAAACTGACGACAGAAGATTTATTGATACTGCAACGGACGATGCGGTAAATCACAACAATATTTTCTATAAAGACTATTTTTCTTTCATTTCCGTAACCTTTTTAATATACATCTTTCATAAATAATTCTGAATGGTTGATGTACTCGTTGTTTTAGGGAATGGATTTGCACGTAATGGCGAATTAAGCGAGATTTCCCAATCGCGTGTCGAATTTCTCGTCGGTAACTATAAACGGTATCTGAAAAATAAGCGACTCAAAATAATTTTTTCTGGCAAATGTGATTTTTTAGACAATAAAAAACATCGGTACACGCAGGCAGCATTGATGAAAAAGTACGCAATCAGCTTAGGAATCCCTAAGAAGATGGTTCTTACAGAATCAAATGCCATGGACACGATCAGCAGCGCCTATTATATAAAGAAAAAATTCTTAGAACCAAAAAAATGGAAAGATATCGTCGTCATCACCTCGGATTTCAATATTACACGCTGTGAATATATATTCCATAAGGTCCTTGGCAAGGGGTATACTATTAAGATTCTCCTGACAAAATTAAAAATGAACGGGATGCAACGCAATAATTTACTTGTACGCGAGCGAACTATCATGCAATTCTATACGACGTTACTTAAAAATGTCCGTGACGGCGATGATAAAGGAATAAAGATGTTCATCACCAGCAGCCATCCCTGGACACAGATGAGACGGGTGTTGAGATAACTTATGAACAATTGCCCATTTTGCAAAATCGCCCCGAGACATACAATTATTGTCAAGAAGTTCAAATATTGTTACATCTGTTTTTCTAATCCACGACTGATGAAGGGACATCTCCTCGTCATTCCGTATCGTCACGTGATTCGTCCTGCAGAGCTCAAAAAAGAAGAACTTAATGAAATCATGCACGTAACAATTATGTATCAAGAAAAGATCTTAAAAAAGTATTGGGGTTGCGATATCAAAGAGAATTGCCGACCATCCCAAAAGCAGGACCGATATAAAGTTGATCATCTCCACATCCATTTACAACCTCGCGAATTTAAGGATGAATTATATAAGAAGGTACAGATCCATCAAGGCAAAGTATTCAAAGAGCTCACGAAGAAGGAAGCGGAAGAGTTTTTAAAATTCTTAAAATAACTTTTTAAATCAGTCCATCTCTTCCTATTCTATGACACTCTATTTTATCGGCATCGGACTCCATGATGAGAAGGACATCACACTCAAAGGGTTAGAGACTGTGAAGAAGTGTGATAAGATTTATCTTGAATATTATACAAGTATTCTCCATTGCAGTATAAAAGACTTAGAAGAACTCTATGACCACAAAATTATCACAGCCGATAGAGAAATGGTTGAAAAAGAAGCTGATGAGATCATTGATGCGGCTAAAGATGAAGATGTCGCATTCCTTGTTATTGGCGACATTTTTGGCGCAACAACCCATACCGATTTAATGCTCAGAGCAAAAGAAAAAAATGTACACTGCGAATTTATCCACAACGCATCCATCATCAATGGTGTCGGAATTGTGGGACTCGAACTCTATAAGTATGGACGCATAACAAGCATCCCTTTCCAAAGTCCGGGATTCGCTCCAGAAACACATTATTCAGTATTAAAAGAGAATCAAACACATAAACTTCATACACTTATTCTGCTCGATCTTCGGCCACATGAAGATAAATTTATGACCATCAAAGACGCAATCCAATCACTTCTTGAAATCGAGAACAAACGCCAGGAAGGAATATTCTCACTTGACACCTACTGTGTGGGTTGCGCGCGCATCGGCGGAGATACAAAAATCAAATACGGAACTGCACGCGAATTATTAACAGAAGACTTCGGTCCACCACTCCATTGCTTAATCATTCCGGGAGATCTCCATTTCGTCGAAGAAGATGCGTTGAAGCAATGGATATAAAGAAGTATGCTCACTCAATTCTGCAAAACACCGTAATACGCTACATTCCGCAAATCCTCCGGATTTTTTAAGAAAAGGCTTATTAAGACGGATATATTTCTCATAATCATGTTATCGAAAAACAGTATAACTACAGACAGAGTTAAAGACAAAATCCATTTTATCAGAGGACAACAAATATTACTTGATGAAGATTTAGCAGCATTATACGGCGTTGAAATTAGAACACTAAACCAAGCTGTTAAGAGGAATAGTGAACGATTTCCAAAAGACTTTATGTTTCAGCTTACTAAAAAAGAATTTGAAAACTTAAGGTCACAATTTGTGACCTTAAGATCTGAACATGGAAAACATAGAAAGTATTTGCCTTACGCCTTCACCGAACAGGGAGTCGCGATGCTTTCCGGAGTATTAAAAAGTGATACTGCAGTAAGCGTGAGTATCCAAATTATGAACGCATTTGTTGTAATGAGACAGTTCATCACTGAAAATGCAGATGTATTTCATAGATTGGATCGTGTTGAACAAAAGCAATTAGAACATGATAAAACATTTAGAGCACTATTTGATGCAATACACAATCGAGAGACACCGCCAAACAAAAAGATATTTTTTAACGGACAAGTATTCGATGCGTATATATTCGTTTCTGATATTATCAGAAAAGCAAAAAAATCTATAGTGATAATAGATAATTACGTTGACGACTCAATCCTACTATTACTCACCAAACGCAAGAAAAACGTACAAGTCAAGATTTTAACAAGAGAGATACCTAAATCATTAGCACTCGACCTCGAGAAACACAATCTGCAATATCCAAAAATAACTATTGAGCTGTTCAATCATTCACACGATAGATTCATTATCATAGACGAGAAGGAGATATATCATGTTGGAGCATCACTCAAAGACTTGGGAAAAAAGTGGTTTGCATTCTCGAAATTCGATACTGAAACAATTGAAATCTTGAGACGATTACAGATTGGGGCCGATCAAAATAGAGACTCAAAGATTGCTAATCGCTAACTATTTAAACCCTTATTCTCCCTAGAAGAATATGTCTATAAAAAGAGGTCGTAGTCTATTCTGGAGTAGTCGTAAGGGTATTTCTCCACTCATTGCAACAGTCCTCCTCATCGCATTTGCCGTCTCTATCGGCGCAATGATTATGAGTTGGGGAAAAAATGCAGTAAATTCCAGTGGGAACGATTGCGATGCTGTCAAACTTGAAGTCCAAGAGATTAATGGAAAACCAGTATTCTGTTATGATACCATAAACCAACAGATCAGGATTATGGTCAAAAATACTGGTGAAATAGATGTTGAACGCTTGCACTTACGCATCATCACATCTGATTATGCAATTGATGAAAAGCCTGTTGATGCATCACGAATCATCTCCGGAGGTATTATCGTCAAAAATATCCCGTATATCCATTCAGGAAAATTTCATGTTGAAATCATTCCAGAAATCATTGCAAGTTCTAAGGATAAATCATGCAGTAATGAAGCACTTATTGTCGAAGATATCCCGAAGTGCGGGTAATATCTTATTGTGATGGTGTTTCTATTTGCAGTAACAATATTTATAAACATATTCTCCCTCGAGTAATGTATGGATGTTCGTCTCACGATTACGAGGACTATTGAACAGAATGCACAGACCTATTTTGAGAAGGCTAAAAAAATAAAGAAAAAGATTCCGGGAGTAAAAAAGACTATTGAAGAATACAAGAAAAAACTCGAACATGAAGAATTACGCATAGGAAAAGAGCGCGCGAAAATTCCCGTACCTATCCGTAAGAAAGAATGGTTCGAAAAATTCCGCTGGTTCATCTCATCAACAGGATTTCTCGTCATTGGTGGAAGAGATGCCACAACGAACGAGATTGTCATCAAAAAATATACTGAGCATGATGATATTGTCTTTCATACTGAACTTGCAGGAAGTCCCTTTGTCATTGTCAAAAATCCTGAACGGAAAGTGATTGATGAACAGACCATTCAAGAGGCTGCAGAATGCTGCGCAAGTTTTAGTAAGTCATGGAAGGCAGGACGATCAACAGCAGAACTCTACTGGATCACTCCAGAACAAGTGTCGAAAGAAGCAAAAGCAGGTGAATACCTCCCGAAGGGTTCATTCATGATTCATGGAAAAAGAAACTACTTGAATCCAAAAATTAATCTTGCCATCGGAATGTATGACGGTAAAGTGATGTGCGCGCCGATTACTGCGATAAGCACACATATGAAAAATTATGTTATTATCGCGCAGGGCGAATCAAAACTGAGCGAGACTGCAAAAAAAATTAAGCGAGTGATCGGTGGAGAAGTCGATGATATCATCCGCGCGCTTCCGCCAGAATGTGTCATACAA
>JBBAAQ010000008.1:0-68126 GCA_041658255.1 Candidatus Woesearchaeota archaeon | reverse complement strand
GGTCGGTTCAACGAAGTCATGAAAGAACTGCGGCAGAATTTCTCTGCATTAATCAAGGATTACGAGGTCTATGGAGTCCTTGAAGAATACAAGTATGAAACAATGGCTGAACTTATATCATAATCTTTAAATAATATGTAACGGAGAATACATTATGCCCGAAGAAATCGACACCAGCAACATGTCTGCGGAAGAGATTGCAGAGTTGCAGAAACAGAATTGTATCTTTTGTAAGATTGCAGAGAAACAAATTCCTGCAAAAGTCATCCACGAGGATATCGACGTCATCTGTGTTCTTGACATTAATCCGGCATCTGAAGGCCACATTCTTGTCTTTCCCAAAAAACATTACATGATCCTTCCGCATATCCCTGATGAAACACTCGGCAGACTCTTTACCCATGTCAAACTCATGTCACATACTCTACTCAAGACATTACAATGTAAAGGTACAACGGTATTTATTGCAAATGGCGCAGCTGCAGGACAGAAAGCACCCCATGTACTCATCCATGTATTCCCGAGGCGCGAAGGTGACGGGCTCATCCCATTACCGACGTATGAAATGGATGATGAGCAAATCATGAAATTACGCGCAAGTCTCAAACCGTATTTAAATCAATTCTTTGGCGCGAAAAAACCTCTTGAGAAACCTGCAGAATTCAGTGATATTCCTAAAAAGAAAAACAAAGAAGAACCTCATGAAGAAGAGGACTCTTCAGAAGAAAAGACAATCACAAAAAAAGAACAGTCGCCTGCAAAAAAAACGCCAGTAAAAAAATCTACCACAAAAACAGAAACACAAGGCGAAAAATCACATTCAACAATCCCCCAACAAAAAAAAGCTAATTTAGACGATATTGCAAAATTATTCGGAGCATAAGGCATGAATTGCGAAATTTGTGAAAATACATTCGAGAAAAATCTCATCTACGAGAATGAGAAGATCAAAGTATTTCTCGCGCCAAATCCTGCAACATCAGGACACATTCAACTATTCCCAAAAGAACATTATTCCATTCTTGAACAGATGCCGCAGGATCTTCTTACCTATATGGCTGCTGCTGCAAATAAAATCTCAATACTCCTTTTTGAATTATTAAAAGTACATGGTACAAATATTATTATGCAGAACGGCATTTCTGCAGGACAAACCATTTCTCACGTATCCATCCATATCATTCCCCGTCGAAGTGATGATGGGTTAAAACTTGATTGGGACTTAAAACAAGCAGCGCCTGATGCACTCGAGAGTATGCAGCGCATCATCAGCGAAGGTATGAGTACCCCTGAACCCAAACAAGAAGTCATAGAAGAAAAACCTGTAGAAAAGGTTCTGCCCATACATACGCAAGAGACATCTCAGGAAGAATTTGAGGGCGAGAAAAAAGAGCACAAACATAAAAAAAAGAATTATTTATTGCAGAGTCTGGACAGGATACCGTAATATTTTTCTAAAAGAACGGCACGATCTTCAGATAGTAGAATGCGAGGACGAGGATGAATGCGATAAGAAACGCAGGAATAAATGGAATCCCTTCTTTGATGGTCACTTTCTTTATTTTTCCGAGTTTCACATATTTTTTGAGGAGTGTTATTTGCTCACGGGATATCCCTAAATCTTTTGGCCCTGCAAGATATTTCCTTCCGATCTTAATATTTTTATAGATCCAATCGCCCTCAGTGAGTTTTGAGACAGAAACATCTTTGACCATGCATCCGAGTTCTATGACTTTGACAAAGAGCCAGAGATAGAACATGAAGAATACGACGGCGATGAGTGAAAAAATAATAAGTCGAAATTCTTGCGGTACAAAAAAGAATGTGACAATGGTGAAAACAATAAGGAGTACAAGCGCAATCCTTCGAATAATAAGGATGTGTTTTTTATGTGATAATGCAATAAGTGCTTTACGAAATTCGCGATGATGCTTAATGGCAAGAGCGATACTCCAAAAAAGTCCATAGATTGCTCCGACAATGACAGTGAGGAAGAGGAAGATAAGGAGCCAATAATTTGTCTGTCCAAAAAGTGCAAACAAATTGAATCCTAATGCGGCACCAAGTCCCATGATGAGTTTACTGTCTCCGCCCCCCCATTGCCCGAGATAAAACATGGTATATGCGATGATGAGTCCGACAATAAAACCCATTGCAGTCTGCGCAATCGGGATATAGGACCATTGAATAATAGAATACATGATTGCACTTGCAAATGCAAAGAATATCAGACTATACGACACATAATCAGGGACTTCACGGTTCTTCAGATCAGTAATCGAACCGATAATGAGTGCGATGAAAGCGATAACGATGGACGCGAGGAGCATAAGTATATAACACCCAACCCCATTAAAAATGTTATTGTTCCTTATGGTTTAACAATGTAAAAAGTTCTTCATAAGTATCACGAAAAAAACAATTCTTTTGCATACGATACCACGAACCGCTTTCTAATCGGTCATTAACACGTCTCACTGCATAATCAGTTCTTGGATCAGCAATAATATCATTAGATAAGAGCACATTCAACTGTAATGATAAAGAATCTGTCTCGTTAAATTTTTTGAAAGTATATTGCGCAGATAACAAATCTATTACAGTCTCTTTTACACATCCTGATGCATTAATGCCCATGACGATAACATTTCTAATATTTTGTTTATAGAGTATTTTTTCAAGTGAATCACGCGTACTAAATGCGCTTTGCCCCTCTTTTAAAAAATACTGTTTATTTGGATATCGATCAATCTCCTTACGAAGAATTGGTGTTGTCTTGCCCATATCTGCATATTCAAAAACATATATCGGATTATGATGTGATATAAAATAGTTAATAACCTTGATTTGATTCGGAATCTCTGTTTTTAATTCGATTGAATCAATATCTTCGAGCCAGGAATTCTGCATATCAATAATAAACAGTGCAGTATTGCCAGTCAATAACGGTTTAGTCTTTGCAATGGGTTTTTGGACAATAGTATTTATGTTCAAATTTTGGATAGTAACTTGTTTATCAAAATCCTTATTGTAAGATATATCATATTTAATTACTCCTGAAATCACTGCTGCAAGAAAGGTATATTTGAGTATTGTTTTTATTCTCCCCACACCCTTAGGTATTAGTATCTCCTTAAAAATCTTTTCGTGAGTAATCATTATACAGTAAAAATAGAAATTGCTCGTCAATTTCGTAACCCTCCCGCAACAACAAAACATTTATATATTAGTATACTATAAGGTATACTGAGTGCAATGAGCGATAATACTCTCGAATCGAAAACATGCGATCTCTGCAAGATCACATCGCAAGATACAGCCGTGTTTAGTTGTCATTATGCGAAAGGCGAACTCCATATCTGTTTAGGGTGCTTAACTGAAGGAGTTATCGACATCTATAAAGATAGTATGAAATTTGCAAAACAATCTCCTCAAACTCCGGAACTCGCACTCCAAGAATTCTCAATGCCGACAGAAGTCTATGGTTTTACTTGCCAAAATTGTGGTTCAGTACTTTTTGCAGATACATTCCCGGTCATGTGCGATTGCGGGCATATCAGCCAAGAAGAGATACTGCAAAAGCAACAACAGATGAAAAAATAACAAGTATGCAATCATCAACGCCGCAACTTGAGGGATGAAACGTTCCTCATTACTGAAGATTTCGGGAATCGTCCGGCAATCATTTCCAATAATAACATCCTCGTCTTGAATGATAAAGTTATCATCACGCTTAAAAATGCGTTCTGGGCAACGTGTGATAATAGTTCATCAATGCTCCCGACCATCAATCATTATACGCGATCGATAGAAAAGAAGTCCGAAAACATCAATGCGATTACTATGGGAGATATTGTCTCGTATAAAAAAGGAAACAACATCATTATCCATCGCGTCATCAGTAAGGGGCAAGGCAATCTTGGAGCATTTCTTATCACCAAGGCGATAATAATCCCTTCGTCGATCCAGAAAAAGTGCGATTCGAAGAAATACATGGAGTTGTTGTGGCGCTGATTTACTAAAATAAACTCTTGAGAGTATAATTAACAAACTTTAAAAACAACTCATCCTCTGAGAAGATATGAAACATAAAACAATTCTCGTCATCCGTGATGGGTGGGGTTATCGTAAAGAATGCACTGATAATGCAATTTGTGAGATGCATCTCAAGAATGATACTATGCTCATGCAAAATTATCCACATACACTTCTTGCAGCATCTGGTGAAGCTGTCGGTGTCCCGAAGGGATATCAAGGCAATTCTGAAGTTGGACATATGACAATCGGTTCTGGACGTATTATTTTTCAATCACTCGAGCGCATCAATAAATCTATTAAAGATGGTGATTTTTTTAGTATTCCAGAATTTTTGGATGCAATAAAGAATTGCAAACAGTATAACACGACATTACATCTTATAGGATTATTACAAGTCGAAGGCGTTCACAGTCATCGCGACCATTTATTTGCACTGCTCGATTTATGTAAACAAGAACAATTCACGAATGTGGTCGTACATGTGATTACTGACGGCAGGGATTCTCCAGTCACTGATAGTTTGAAGCACATCGCTGCGTTAGAAGAAAAATTTAAACAAATAGGTTTTGGTAATATTGCAACGATCTCTGGACGGTATTATACGATGGATCGTGATAAACGATGGGACCGTATCAAAGAAGCATACGAATGTATTGTAAATGCAAAGGGCGTTTCGGTGTTTACTGATGTGACTGCTGAAATTAAACAGTGTCATGCCAATAATGAAACTGATGAATTCATTAAACCGCGCGCGAGGGTTAGTTACACGGGGATTCACGAACATGATTCGATTATTTTCTACAATTTTAGAACCGATCGTCCACGTGAATTCACGCAGAGCATTGTTGAAGAAAAATTTGATGGATGGGATCGTAAAGCGTTAAACGTATATTATGCTAGTATGACACAATATTATATTCCAATGAATGCGCATGTTGCATTTAAGGATGTTGCATTTGATAATCTTTTAGGAAAAACATTAGGTGAACATGGACTAAAACAACTTCGCATTTCTGAAACTGAAAAATATGCACATGTGACATTCTTTTTTAATGGTCAAATTGAAGAACCCAATCCTCAAGAGGATCGCATATTAATTCCTTCACCAAAGATTGCAACCTATGATTTAAAACCGGAAATGTCCGTCTATGAGGTGACTGAGAGATTGAAGACAGAGATTGCGACAGAAAAATATGATCTTATTATCACAAACCTCGTCAATGGCGATATGGTCGGGCACACCGGAGTTATTGATGCAATACATAAGGCAGTGGTTGCAGTCGATGAAGCCGTAGGAAAGATTGTGGAAGCAGGACTCGCGCACAATTATACACTTATCATATTTGCAGATCATGGAAATGCTGAGGACCAAACACCTGAATGGCGAACAAGCCACACCATCAATCCTGTTCCGGGTATTCTTGTGAGTAATGATGAGATATTAAAACAGTGCACATTAAAAGAAGGCAAAGGATTACGAGACATCGCTCCGACTGTATTAGAATTACTAGAGATTCCGAAACCGAAAGAGATGACGGGCGAGAGTCTGATTCAGCGATAATCAAATTTCTTATCACATCATTTAGGATAATATTTATAAAACCTATCCCACTCCTCAGAATAGTCTGGGAACTAGTCCCAGGGAATTACAATGAAGATTTATATTGAAAAGGATAATACACATATTTCTCAGGATAGTACTTGTACTGCACGTGAACTTCTCGAATCACTAAAGATTAATCCATCAACAGTCATCGTCGTCAAAAACGGCACCGTTGTTCTCGATGATGAAGTTCTCGAAAGAGAAAACGATATTCAGATCCTTTCTGTCGTGAGTGGTGGATGAAATGCAATGCACAAAATGTGAAGAAAAAGCAGTCTACGCAGGACAGGGACAGAATTTTTGTAAGAATCATTTTCTTAACTATTTTGAAAATAAAGTTTTAAGGACCATTGCGCGATTCGAATTATTCGATAAGAAGGACACCATTTGTGTTGCAACGTCGGGTGGCAAAGATTCACTCGCAGTATTATATATGACGATGAAATACTGCAAAACGTATGATATCAATTTTTTTGCACTCGCGATCGACGAAGGGATTGCAGGATATCGTGATCACACACTTGATGATCTACAATTATTCTGTAAACAATATGATATTCGATTAGAAATCGCTTCATTCAAAAATAAATTTGGTGATACACTCGATAATATCCGCGAGAAGGGTATTGCAAAAAACAAAAAGCCTTGCACGATATGCGGAATTTTTCGTCGAACACTCCTCAATCGCGAAGCAAAACGATTGGGTGCAACTAAACTTGCGACCGGTCATAATCTCGACGATGAAGCGCAATCATTCCTGATGAATACATTGCTTGGCAATATGTCACACAATGCCTCATTAGGCCCAACAACGGGGCTCAATGCAAATGATAAATTTGTTCCCCGTGTTAAACCACTCTATTTCATTTCTGAAAAAGAATCGCGATTATTTGCGCTTCTTAAAGGATTCAAAGTTGAATTTAATGAATGCCCCAATATCGCATTATCATTTCGTGCAACTGTTCGCGACGAGATCAACGCCATTGAATCAAAACTTCCCGGAGCAAAAAATGGCATTGTCAATGCATTTTTAGAGATTCTTCCACTCCTCAAAGACCATTATCGAGAACAAAAACAGCATACGACATTCAGGTATTGCACAGCGTGCGGTGATGCATGTAGTGGTGAAATATGTAATGCCTGCAAACTCGAGAAAGAATTATGCAAGACAGATTCAGGAGTTGCAAGATGAGTTATCAGAAAGTTTTTGGAAAAGATGCAGAAAAAATTATTGGAAAAAAAATCGTGATTATCGGCGCGGGTGGTACTGGATGCAGCATTGCGCAACTTCTCGGACGGATGAGAATTCCATTCACCATCATTGATTCTGATATTGTCGACACTCCGAATCTTGAACGGCAAATGCTTTTTGACATGAAAGATTTATTGAAATCGAAAGTTCTTGCAATCAAAGAGAAACTTAAAGATTTTACAGAAGTAACTGCAATCACGCAAATGATTGACGAGAAAAATTATGAAATTATTGGAATTCCAGATTTAGTTATTGATTGCACTGATAATGTTGCAGCGCGTCTTGTGATTAACAAGTATTGTCTTGAGAAAAAAATTCCTTGGATCTATACGGGTGCAGTGCATGGAATTGGTGCAATCTATTTCATCGATGCAAAAAACACTGATGCACCCTGTTTTGCATGTTTCAATCAGGATAAAGAAGGAGAAACGTCGTGCGAAATCGGTGTGTTGAATTCGATGGTTTCAATTGTAGGATCGCTTGCGGTGAACATAGCATTGCAGTATCTGATCGAAGGAAAAATTGAGAAAGAAATGATCCGTGTGAATCTAGCGACAGGAATGATAACGAAGGTTAAGGTAAATAAGAGAATGGATTGTGTTTGTGAATAATAAAAGAATTATTTATTCTTCGCAACATATTTTTCTGCGTCAGGGAGTAATTTTTCTGAGACTAATTTTGCAGCGTCTGGTCCGCTTTTGAATAACTTTGAAGATTTTCCTTCTAGCACATCATATGCGTCAGGAATAGGATCAGTTGCAGTCTTACTATCTAAACTTTTCAAATCATAACTGAGAACAAATCGATCTCCAGAAACCATAAGAAAATATTTTTTACAGGAATCATCGCTGAACAATCGCGCGACAACCACATAATCTTTTTTTTCGAATGTAAATTTTTCAAAAAAATATTGTCCATTAAGATCATAATCTATTGTAGATACATTAAATCCTTCAGTTACGATTGTACCCCCAGGTGCTCCTTTGCTAGGGATACGAGAAATAATATTCTCTAATCGCTGAGTAAAAAGTGTAGAATCAGGCAATGTTTTTTCTTGCTGTATAGACTGTTCTTGTGAATAATTCTGTAGCAAAATTGCGGGATTTGCTGCAGAAAGATATAAACTCATAATCAATTCTGAAAGTACCATAAGATATGTAATTTTGTTTTTCTATATAAAGTTTATGATACTAACCACTCGAGAATGGAAAAAAATTACGTGTACTTTTTTTTGAGTGTCGTATAAATCCCGGGCGTATATTACCGCCAATAATGCACTTTATCTTGGACTAAAAGTTCGTAATGGGAAAGATAACTACCCAGTTCTTTTGTGAGTAATTCGCTGCTTGCATTCAGTTCTTCAGGATTACGCGCATAATGATAGAGAATGTTTTACCCGGGGATCGTTCTTGCAGCACTTCAAGTGCGTGTTCAGTCAACGTATGGATTTGGATATCAATATCATTCATGAGTCATTCACAAAAAGCGGTAATGATTAAGGATTTATACGCTTATCGGTTCTGGAACAACTGTAATACTGCCCTGTTTTCAGATTGTGTCTCTGCATAGTTCCTACGTTTTTGATCAAAATTAGCCTTGATGCCTTGATACACCTTCTTTGCTACAACTAGCGCAGAATCAGTGTGCGCGTTTATTTTGAAAAAATAATTCTTTCCTCCATCTGTAAATCCCACATCAATGTCAAAATTCGGAATCCTATTAAAATCAGTTATTGTTGTTGAAATACAATCATTACCAAATCCTTCTTTGTGGGTGGTCTCTTCATTTGAAATATATGCCATTGGTTTTGTGTTTATATCTTGTCCAAGATATAATTCTGTGGATAATGTGCCTAATCTCATTACTTTTCGCAACAGTGGAACTTTTCCAGTATAATAACAAATCTTAGCCATAATTCTATTGACTACTAAATTAGTATCATGGTATTCAGATTCGTTCTGATATGAAAGGGATTCATTTCGTGATAAAAAATTAATCGAATTTTCCCACTGTCGAGGAAGCGCTGAGCTATAAAATGCAGTTACCCGTTCTTCTAAATCAGATCCTTTGCAAGCTTCTAACACTATAGGCACAGTCTCTTTGAGAAATTTCTTGTAACTTCGCCAAGATTTTCCGCATTCGATTCTAAATTCATATTTTGAACTCATTCTATAAGGTAATAAGTATTTATTTATAAAAGTTTCTATCTTGTTACCACTTAAAAGAAACTAATTAAAATATTTCTCAATCTTTCATAGATTTCCGATATAACCCTCATAACCACAACATCTCGTACTTAAAACCTATTGCTGAGCCTAAACATCACAATATATCCTTTGAAACCTAGCGGTTTTTCTACAACAATATTTATATATAACCTAAGAGCAACAATCCCGTATTTGGTGTAATATTTAAAAGACACACACAATATATTGTGTTTTTGGGTTGGGTGTACATGATGAAAGCTAATAAAACAAGCGCAATTTATTCTAAAACAAGCTTAGATACGTACGATAAAGAACGACATATCCCGCTTGAAGCAGCATATGACCTCATCAAAAGTCAAAAAGATAAGAATCTCCCATTAGAAAAATTAGTTAATGCAATAAATAAAAAGAATATTACTGTCCACCAATTTAATAACGCGCAATATCTTGATCGATTAGATATCGGGCGGGTATATCATGAATCGAAAAAAGGTGAAGGTATAGAGATCAAACGGTATTTTACTGATGGAAAAATTGATCCATTTGACACAGTTGGACCTTATACTGAACGTGCAGTCACAATTACTGATAATAAAGGAAGAACAGTATTTCATATGGATGATGCACTCTTTCCAGAAAGTTGGGGTGATAATGATGTCACGATTGTCGCACATCGTTATCTGTTTAAACCTCGAAAACCTGAGTGGCAAGAAAAGATACAAGAAAAGATTGGAAAACCTTACGAACAATCCATTACTCATCTCATCACCCGAGTCACAAATTTTATTGCAGATGAGGGAGAAAAATTAGGATATTTCAAGACTTCTACAGACAAAGAAGCATTCAAAGACGAACTCAAATGGCTTCAAATTAATCGAAAGATGGCATTCAACTCGCCAGTCCAATTCAATGCAGGAATCTATAATGAATATGGGATTGCAGGAAGCGGGGGAAAACAGTACTGGCGTGATTCACAAACAGGTGAAGTTCAAATAATCACTAAAGGTTCATGGATAAAACCACAAAGTCATGCCTGTTTTATCACTGGCCCTCATGATGATATTGAAAGTATTGCTGAACATCATAAGAATGAGGCTATGATTTTTAAGTCAGGATCAGGCGTTGGTCAAGGTATTGATCGTTTGCGCGGAGAGGGCGAACCCTTATCAAGTGGCGGAGTATCTTCGGGTAGTATGAGTTTTCTTGTAAGCTATGATCATGCTGCGGGAACAATAAAATCCGGCGGGAAGACTAGACGCGCTGCGCGCATGACCACCACAAGGTATCATCATCCTGACAGTTTAGAATTCATCCGCCGAAAAGTACGCGAAGACCATAAAGCACTCATCCTTATGCAAAATGGATATAGTGGCGGTATGGATGGTGAAGCGTACACTACAGTCGCACTCCAAAACACTAATCTTTCCATACGGCTCGATGACTATTTTTTTGATCAGGTAGAAAAAGACGGAATAGTCGAATTCCATCAAGTAACCGATGGAAAAGTTGTAGGAAAGATAGCTGCACGTCGCATGCTTCAAGAGATTGCATTCGGGACCTGGCGCATCGGCGATCCTGGAGTCCAATATGAATCAAAAACTCAGGAAATGCATACTGCAAAGAATTCTGGAAACATTAATTCCAGTAATCCCTGCTCTGAATATATGTTCATTGATGATACTGCATGTAATCTTGCATCACTCAATCTTCTTCGTTTCAGCGATCAAAATGGAAACTTCGATTATCAAAGTTTTAAGCACGGATCGAAGATAACAGGGATTGCATTAGATATTATCAATGATGTATCATCATACCCTGTTAAAGATATTGCAGCAATTAGTCCTGAATTCCGTAATGTTGGACTCGGCTATGCAAATATCGGCGCACTATTGATGCGTAAAGGAGTTGCGTATGATTCTGATGAAGGGCGCGCATTTGCAGGCGCAGTTACTGCGCTCATGACAGGCGCAGTATATGAAGAATCAACTGAATTAGCAAAAGCACGTGGAACATTCACCCATTATGAATTTAATCGTAAACCTATGCGTGAAGTTATTAAAAAACATCAGAAAAATCTTGATGAAATTCAGTGGGAACATATTGATCCTGCATTAAAGGACGAAGTATACCACACCTGGAATAAGGTAGTAAATAACGGTCGAAGATATGGATTCCGGAATGGTCAAGCAAGTGTCATTGCCCCGACAGGTACAATATCCTTCTTGATGGGTTGCGATACTACAGGTATTGAGCCATCCTACTCACTAAGTATTTTTAAAAACCTTGCAGGAGGAGGGACATTAACACTGGTAAATAATGAGGTACCAAATGCATTGCATAATCTGAGATATACTGAAGCGCAAATTAGTGAGATCAATAAATATATTACTGAAGAGATCCGACCCAGAGTTGCACGCAGCACTGTTGTAGGCGCTCCACACATGAATCCAGAACATTACAAAATTTTCGAGACAGCTACTGGTAATGTAGATGGTTTAGGAGCAATGCCGTTTGAGGGTCATGTACGTATGCTTGCTGCAGCACAACCGTTTATCTCGGGTGCTATTTCGAAAACGAGTAATTTTCCAAAATCAGCTACAGTTAAAAATATCTATGATGCATATCTTCTTAGTTATAAACTGGGATTAAAGGCAATTGCAATCTTTCGTGATGATAGCAAACCTATTAGCGCACTCAGCTTTGGAGATAAGAGGATGATTGCGTTAAAGCGCGGAGAAAAAGAGGATCTCCCACCAGACAGACCCGGGCATGAATATGAAGTTAAAATCGGAGGCACTAAATTTCATTTTATCACAGGCGAATATCCAGACGGACGTATTGGTCAGATTGTTATTGAATCCTATAAAGGGGGATCTACATTAGGAGCAATGCTTCGACAGGCAGGGATTCAAGCATCAGCATCTTTGAAACGTGGCGTTGAACTTGAAGATGTCTTAAAAGGATGGATTGGTGATGAATTCGAACCAAAAGGATTAGTCTTTGACCACTCCTATATTAAAACCGCGCTTTCACCGCTTGATTTTGCAGGAAAACTCTTACGACTTGAATATCTTGGTGATGTTGACATTGCTAATGATCCTTCAACAGTGGATATTAACAAACTACGCGGAACAAAGAATGGCGCAATTCAGACCTATGCTCGGCGGCATATTAATGACTGGAATTTTGAAGAAGTCATCAATGACTCGATTTTTGGAGGATTTGTTACAGGTACTAAAGAAAACACTAACGGCACTAACGGAAAAAAATCAAATGGATTCAAAAAATCTGAATTAACCAATGATCGCGGAGTCATGTGTAATGAATGCGGTAGCGCAATGGATCGAACAACACCTAATTGTTATTCCTGTCCTGGTTGTGGAAATAAAAATGGTGGGTGCGGATTATAAAAGCGAGGTATTTACTGAGCTGCTTACGAACCTTCTATGTAATATGCGATTACAAATATCCCGTAGGGAAACCTCAGAGAGGGTTGAGAACGTTAGTGAACAAATATGAACAAAGTGAATATAACTCGGTTTGGCGTGCGAGAAGATATGCTGTGTGAGCCTACTCAGCAAATAAACAATAACATATGCAGTATTTCTTTTTCTTTATTCATTTTTGGTCATATTTCTTATAACACCCATATCTAAGTACAACAATATTTATATATAACTAGGAACCAAAAGAATCTTAGTTCAAAAAAGAATACACAATATCTGGTGCCTAAAAATTTTAGAAGAATACTACATATTGGGCCCAAAACAATTAAAATTCACAATATAGACTGCGTTATCGGAGTTTGGTAAACATGAAATGCCCATTTTGTTCAAGTTCTGAAATTAAAGTTGTTGATAAACGTGTCTCTGATGATGATACGAATAGGCGTAGAAGAGAATGTCTCAAATGTGGTAAACGATTCACTACTTATGAGACTATTGAGATGGTTGAAGTCCAAGTCATTAAAAAAGACGGGAGACGTGAACCATTCACCCGCGATAAGATTCTTAAAGGCATCGTTAAAGCATGCGAGAAACGACCTATTAGTTCTCAACGCATTGAAGCAGTTGTTTCTGAAGTTGAAGCAGATGTCTACAATCAAGAGACTAATGAAATAAAGAGTACGATTATTGGCGATATTATCATGAAACATCTTAAGGCACTTGATGAGATTGCATATATTAGGTTTGCATCAGTCTATCGCCAGTTTAAGGATCTAGATGAGTTTGAGCATGAACTCAAAAATCTTAGAATTGTATCTCATGACCAACAAGGAAGCGGTCAGGACACTACTGATTTTAATCTTCTCGTATCAACACCAGTCAAAGGAACGATTAATGAGTGGAATCGCCAGCGCATTGTCGATGCACTCATAAAAGAGATCAAACTCGAAAAGGAGGAATCAGAACAAATCGCATCATGTATTGAAAAAAAGGTCATGAAATCAGGTGTCAAGACAATCTCAGTATCACTACTTCGCGAACTTGTAAATAATGAACTCTTTGAACGCGGATACACAAAAAAACTTGAAAAACAGGAAATCATGGGCATCAGTGTGTATAACCTTAACCAAGTCATCTTTTCTAAAAATAATGAGGATAGTAATGTTGTCAATAATAATCCTGAAGCGGTAAATCTTGCAATAGCTGAATTAGTACTTAAACAATATGCACTCAAGGAAGTTTTTAGTAAAGATGTTGCTGAAGCGCATCTCAAAGCAGCGCTACACCTCCATGATTTAGGGCATATTATCCGCGTCTACTGCTCAGCACATTCACCTGAATATATTAAAAAATATGGTCTCAAACTGAACAATCTTAATAGCGGTTCAACACCAGCCAAACATGCAGATACATTAACAAGTCATTTGAATACATTTCTTGCATCAATACAAGCATACTATGCGGGCGCTTTAGGTCTTGCATATCTCAACATTTTTTACGCACCACTTCTTGTTGGATTAAGTGAGAAACAGATTAAACAAGAAGCACAATTCTTAATCTTTAGTTGCTCGCAGAATGCGTTCAGTCGCGGGGGGCAGACACTCTTCATTGATTTCAACATCCACATGGGCATTCCCGAATATATGCAAAATATTCCTGCAATCGGTCCTGGCGGCAAATATATGATTAAACGAGTCAATGGAACAATTGATTATGTTGATGAAATCCCCCGTAATCCTGATGATACCCTTAAACAGCTCAATCCTAAAGAGGGAAAAATTTTAGTGTATCAAGATTTCAAAAAAGAGGCGCAAGAATTTTGCCGGGCATTAATGGAAATATGGCATAAGGGGGATAGTGAGGGTAAAATGTTTGCATTCCCAAAGATGGACCTTCATGTTGATCAAGATTCTTTTGATGATTTGAGCCAACGCGAATTATTAGAATATGCGTGTAAGATCGCTTCAGACAATGGGAGCCCGTATTTTGTGTTTGATCGCGATAAGGCAACACTTTCTGCATGTTGTAGGTTAAGAACTAAAATAACAGATAATTATCTCTTATTGCATCCTGAAAGTTTACGTTTCTGCGGATTCCAGAATGTAACAATTAATCTTCCACAGGCAGCATACCGTGGAAAAACTGTTGAAGGAACAATTGAAGAAATCAAAAAAACAATGGATCTTGCCATGAAAGCACATCTCCAAAAGAAGGCATTCATCACAAAAATCAGTAACCAACCAGGAACTCCGCTATGGCAGATTGGGATGAAAGCGCATGATGGAAGACCTTATGTTGATTTGAATGATGCAAGTTATATTATTGGAATGATTGGACTTAATGAATGTGTTAAATATTTAACAGGTAAGGCACTTCATGAATCAGACCAGGCATATCGATTAGGATTAAAGATTGCATCAAGCATGTATCTTAAAGCTAAACAACTTGAAGAACAGCACAGCCTCAAACTCGTCCTTGAAGAAACACCCGGAGAATCAACATCCCTACGATTTGCAAAAGTTGATTTGCAGGAATATCCTGAAAGCCGCGACTTTGTACGCGGAGACATCAGTAAAGGAGAAGTCTATTATACCAATAGCATCCACTTAGCAGCAGACGCGCCAGTAGATATTATGGAACGCATTGAGAAGCAGGCCAAGTTCAATCCCATCATTGAAGCAGGAGCAATCACCCACGTATTTGCAGGTGAAAAAACCCCAAGCCCAAAAGCGATTTATGAACTTGTAAAGAAGACTTGGACAAATACTGTTTCAGCACAAATAACGATTAGTCCAGAATTTACTGTATGCGAGGATTGCCATTCAGTAACCAGAGGGTACGATCGGGATTAAGAAAAATTAGTAGTGTACTGTACGATTACTGTCAAGATGCGAGCATCAACAAACGCACAATCAAGAAAAACGGACAGGATTGCAAGTGGTACGTTTTTCATTCAAAAACATGTATCAAATGCGAGCGACAGTAATCGCAAACACGAACGACAGCAACAATATTAAAATAAGAATGCGAGCGATGGTAACAGTAAGTCATATTCAAATGATGAGGTGCAGTCATGGGAGCAAAATGTAAGCAGTGTGGAAGCAAGAATGTGTATGGTGTCAGCCGCGTAGTCGGGTACTTTTCCCGAATCAATAATTGGAATAAATCAAAGAAAGCAGAATTCAAAAGCCGACAGAAAGGAAATTATGAAGTTGAGGACGATTGCGGACGCCCTAAATAACTGGTGTTATTATAGCAAATAACATTAATATTCGGATACTGCGATGTTATTTGCTAGATAGTAAATCGCTTTTAGATATTTAGGAAATCAAAGATTCCCGAAAACCTAAAACGCAAAGCGTTTTTTGTTATCCGAAAATTAAAGCGATTTACTATAGTCACAGTATTTTTTTAATGATGAGAATATATTTTTAGATAGTATATGATTATAAGGATGGCAGGGGTTATTGATGAAGATTAGATTCAAAATAGGTGAATGCAATGATCATTAAAGTGTTTATCCAACCAAGCTGTCCGAAGTGCCCAGCAGCAAAGAAGGTGATTTCACAAGTCGAGCATAAGACGATGGTTGAATATCATGATATCCAAACTGCAGACGGACTTGCTGAAGCACTTGATTATGGTGTCATGGCGACTCCTTCGGTCGTAGTTCTTGATGAAGAAAAGAATGTCGTTAAGGAATGGAATGGCGTTTCGCCAACACTTGAAGAGATGAATGCAATTCTCAAATGATTAAAGCGATTATTTTCGATTTATGGGGGACATTATTCGAGTCAGATGCAACAACACTCCCCTTTGAAGAATTCGCGACAAAATTAGGAAGAACATATCGCAATCCAGAATTCTATACTGTATTTAGTGAAACATTCATGGCACACCCCATTACACATATTGAACAGACCATGCATGAATTTACGAAAAATATCGGAGTTGATGTGAACGAAGGACTTATTCATGAACTCTGTGAAATTTTTAAAAAGAATGGAACAGTAAGAAAATATGCATTTCCGGAAACGATTGCCGTATTGCAAGAATTAAAAAAGAGATATAAGATTGCAATCTTGAGTAATACCACTAATATATCAATGAAACAGATATTTGAGAAATTTCCCCTCTATGAACTCGTTGATGAAATTATTCTCTCATACGAAGTCGGTATGCAAAAACCCGACCCGCGTATCTATGAAATCGCACTCGAAAAACTCAGTGTCTCTAAAGATGAAGTCATTATGGTCGGAGATTCGTTACGTTTAGATGTGCAAAGTGCAGAGGACTTTGGCATCAAAGGAATCCTTATTGACCGGAAAAATAAGAATTCTGATTACCCGAACAGGATTACTTCACTTACTGAACTTCCAAAACTATTGGAGCAGATGTAAATGAAAGAGATGGATATCCACATCAAAGGGATTGTGAAATCTTCACTCATCGATTATCCGGATAAGATTTCAACAGTCGTATTCTTTAGTCGATGCAATTTTCGTTGTCCGTATTGTCATAATCCAGAACTCATCTTCAATGAGGAGGAATTTCCGGATATCACGCCTGTTGAATTCTTTGCATTCATCGATAAGAAACGTAAATGGATTGATGGAATCGTGTTGCTTGGCGGAGAGCCGCTTATGCATCCGGGAATTCTCGACTTTATGCGCGAGATTAAGAGACGTAAATTGCTTGTCAAACTTGATACCAACGGATCATTTCCTCTGATTATCCAAAAAGCTATTGATGAAAAACTCGTCGATTATATCGCAATGGACATCAAAAATAGTCAAGAACGCTATGAAGAGACTGTATGCGCAAAAGTAAGTATCGAACAGATCAAAAAAAGCGTCCGACTCATCATCAATGCAGGACGCGATGGATTAATCGATTATGAATTCCGAACAACAGTTCTTCCCAAATTACATTCGCCAAAAGATCTTGAAGCGATCGCATCGTGGATTACTGGAGCAAAAAAATATGTGTTGCAACAATTCAAGACAGAAAAAGATCTGATCGATAATACATTTAAGGATGAGAAATCCTATTCTGAAAAAGAATTACATCACTTTAAAAAAATATTTGAAGGGAAAGTGGGGATTGTGGAAGTAAGATAAAGACACAAAAAATTATCCAAATATCCTATCTAAGAATGATGTTTTCTTTCCTGCTTCTTTCTGGAATTCTTTGACGAGACGCTCCTGTTCGCGAGTCAATTTCTCTGGGATCTGTACTTTGATGGTGACGAGTTCGTCGCCTATTCCATGACTGTGTAAATGTTTAATTCCTTTTCCTTTCATGCGAAGAATCGTTTCAGGCTGTGTTCCCACAGGGATCTTTAACATTGCTTTTCCTTCAAGGGTCGGTACTTCTATTTCATCGCCAAGTATTGCCTGTGTAAAATTGATATGTGCATCAATAAGGATATCATCATTTTCGCGTGCAAAGTATTTGTGTTCTTTGACACTGATAAAAATATAGAGGTCTCCGGATTCGCCATTTTTTACTGCTTCGCCTTCGCCTTTGAGTCGCAGTTGGGCCTCGTCACTGATTCCTGCAGGGATATCAACATCGAGTTTCTTTTTTTGCCGGATAACGCCATGACCGTCACATTCACTACAGACGTTTTTGATGATCTCTCCACGCCCCTCGCATCGCTTGCAGGTAACAGTTGATGCAAAAACTCCGAATGGTGTACGTTGTGTTACGCGTTTTACTCCTTTACCGCCACAGTCTTTACAGGATTCATAATCGTCGCCACCTTTACCATCACATGCGTCGCAGACTGATGGTTTCTCGATAGAGATATTTTTCTTGATCCCTTTCGCGACTTCTTCGAGTATGAGTTCTACATCGAATCGTAAATCGCTTCCGCGATGCCGTCTACTCCGTCCACTACTCGCGCCCATTCCTCCGCCGCCAAAAAACATTTCGAAGATATCGCCGAAATCCATGTCTTCGAAATCATAATTAGAATATTGCTGATTAAAATTTTGATGATACTTCTTTTCGAAGTCTGAACCATAAGTATCATATTGCTGGCGTTTCTGGTCGTCGGCAAGTACTGATGCTGCTTCATTGATTTCCTTGAATTTTTCTGTAGCGTCGCTTGCCTTATTCACATCCGGATGGAATTGTTTTGCAAGCTTCTTATATGCTGCCTTGACTTCTTCCTTCGATGCGCCTTTCGATAATCCTAAAACTTTGTAGTAGTCCTTGTTTGCCATAATTGTTACTGGAATAAGATACGGTTAATAAATGTTTGGATGTGAATAAAAAATATCTCATTAAAAAAAAATTAAAAAAAATAATTTATTTCTTCTTCTTTGCGCCGGCTTTCTTCTCTTCTGTGCCTTCAGTTTCTGTGAATTCTGCGTCGACAACATTGTCGTCAGTGTTTGTTGATGAGGGCTCTTCGCCTTCTGGACTTGCAGTTCCTGCACCTTGCGATTTTGCGTGTTCTTCAGAAACTTTCTTATACATTTCCATGCTGAGTTCCTGAACTTTTTTATTGATCTCTTCAAGTTTAGTCTTGATTGCAAGAGCATCTTTCTTTTCTGGCGCGAGGAGTGTTTTTAATTCATCAACTTCTTTTTTCACATCGCCGAGTTTTGTATCATCAACTTTTCCTTCGAAGTCCTTGAATAATTGTTCTGCGGAGTAAACGAGGCTGTCTGCCTGGTTGATGATTTCGATTTCTTCTTTACGCTTTGTATCCTCTTCAGCGTGCATTTCTGCTTCTTTTTTCATGCGCTCAATTTCATCCTTATTCAATTTCTGTGAAGATGTTATTTTGATGCTCTGTTCTTTTCCTGTTCCAAGATCTTTTGCCGTGACATGGACAATTCCATTTGCATCAATATCGAATGATACTTCAATTTGCGGAATACCGCGTGGCGCAGGAGGGATTCCAATAAGATCGAAACGTCCAAGACTCTTATTGTCAGTTGCCATAGGACGTTCTCCCTGAAGGACGTGAATTGTTACTGCATTCTGATTATCGCCTGCAGTCGAGAATATCTGCGATTTCTTAGTCGGAATCGTTGTATTCCTGTCGATGAGTTTTGTTGATACGCCGCCGAGTGTCTCAATACCTAAAGAAAGTGGTGTAACATCCAAAAGTAAGATATCTTTGACTTCTCCTGCAAGGACACCTGCTTGGATTGCTGCACCGAGTGCGACACATTCCATAGGATCAACACCACGTTCGACCTTTTTACCGGTGAATTCTTCGAGGAATTTGTGGATAATGGGCATACGTGTTGGTCCACCGACAAGAATGATGCGTTCGACATCTTTTAATGAAAGTTTTGCATCACTGATTGCTTGTTCAATAGGATGTTTGCATCGTTTGACGAGTGGCTCGACAATCTGTTCAAGTTTTGCACGTGTCAATTTATACGTAAAATGTTTCGGTCCCTCGTTTGTTGCGGTGAGGAATGGTAAATTAATTTCTGAATCGAGTACTGTGGAGAGTTCGATTTTTGCTTTTTCTGCAGCTTCACGTAAACGTTGCATCGCGACTTTATCCTTTGAAATGTCGATACTTTCTGTTTTTTTGAATTCTTTGACGAGAAAATCGACAAGTGCAGCATCCATATCTGTTCCGCCAAGTTGCGTATCACCGGATGTTGATTTTACTTCGAATACTCCGTCATCAAATTCCATGATCGTAACATCAAGTGTTCCGCCGCCTAAGTCAAAGACGAGGATCTTATGCGCACCGGACTTATCGAGACCATACGCGAGTGCTGCAGCGGTCGGTTCGTTAATAATTCTGACAACTTCAAGGCCTGCAATGGTTCCTGCATCCTTTGTTGCTTGACGCTGATTATCATCGAAATATGCAGGTACTGTGATGACTGCTTTGTCTATTTTTTCACCAAGAAAACTTTCTGCATCTTTTTTTATCTTCTGAAGAATATATGCACTGATTTGTTGTGGAGTATAGTCTTTGCCATGAACCTTATATTTATGGTCTGTCCCCATTTTTCTTTTTGCTGCAGTGATTGTTCCGTCAGTATTACTGATTGCCTGCCGGCGTGCAGGTTCTCCGACGAGTAATTGGTTGTCTTTGGTGAATGCGACAACGCTCGGAAATGCTTTTCCGTAGAGTGTCATTCCTTCAGCGCTCGGGATTATTTTTGGTTTTCCCCCTTCTAAGACTGCTGCTGCACTGTTTGATGTTCCTAAATCAATACCAATAATTTTTGCCATGGTAAATACCTCCGTATATACTCGTTTTATTTTTTTATTTTATTTTATTTTATTATTTTATTTTATTTTATTATTTTATTTTTTTATTTTGCCTTATCTGATTTTTATCTTGTCTTGTTTTTATTTTTATTATTTTATCTTATAGGTTATTATTATTTTATTTTATTTCTATGGCGTACTATGATTTTAACAATAATAGCTTATAATTATTTTTTCATAATGTTTAATACTAATTTCTTATCCAAAATAACTTGGAACGTCGTGGCTGGTTACGACATTCTTCGATGCGTGTTTTGCTTTGAGTTCTGCTTTTTTGATGGGTGCAGGAATTTGGATGGGACCGAATTCTTTTTCATACCGCACCAGTGCATCATTCAGTACTGTTGCAAATTGTTTGACTTGGAATGGGTCGATAAGTACGACATTATGTTTGAGGACAAAATTCCTGCTTCCATCCTGACTTCTCATATCAACGCGTGGACTGATATTTTTGAAATCGAACGAAAATTGTGTCGGAACAAAGGTGATACTCATCTCATTCGAGTAAAAACTGTCGCCGTCAGTAATATTAAAATTGATCTTGTTTATCTGGTTTTGTTGTTCTTCTTTTGCCATGTTGTTTACCTCACGAATATTTTATTTATTATTTGTTTTATCTTGGGATTCCTGTTTTTTTGCGATGATTACTTTTGCATGGCGCAGTACATATTCACCGAGCATATATCCTTTCTGGACTTCTTCAAGGATGGTGTCGTCATCTGCAGTTGATTCTTGAATCATCAGTACTTCGTTTTTGAATGGGTCAAATTTCTTGTTTTTAGTTTCAATAACGCGAAGGCCGGATTCTGCAAGTAATGCAAGGAGTTGTCCATGGATTAATTCCATCCCCTGACGATAGGTTTGCAGTTCAGGATTCGAATTCTTGGGTATTGTATTCAGTGCAGTATCGAATGTGTCGATGATGGGGAGCATTTTTTTGATGAATCCTGCGTTTGCATGTTTTGCAAATTCAGCGTTTTCTTTTGTAGTTCGCTTCTTATAATTTTCAAATTCTGCTTGTAAACGTTTTAATGTATCTGTAAGTTCTTCGATTTTTGTATCTTGAGAATCTTGTTTATGTGAATGATCAGGATGTTTAGAAGATTTTTTAGATGCATGTTCTGATTGTCCAGATGAGGATGATTGCTCACTTGATTGTTCAGGCACTTGATTAGTTGTCTGCTCATTTTCTTGTGAATCAGTATACAAATCCTGAAGTGGTTCTTTCGAATTTTTTAATTTAGACATTTGGTTATCACCTTAAATTACGTGCGTACAGTTGATTTCAACTCAACAAGGGAGAGGTAGAACGAACTAGTTTATATATTTTGTGGAAGATGAGGCTTTGTGTAAAAAGGGCGTTTGTTATTACACAGGATTCGAAAAATTCGATTTCACTCAAAAAATGATTACTACACGTCTTTATTAAAGCTACAAAAAGACAGGCGAGCAATCCATATTATAAGAAGATGTTTTAATAAAATCAGTGTCCATACCACTCGTCGAATTTGCATCCTTGCGCTGCCATAATCTTTCTTAAACCTGTCATCTCTACAGCAAGATTTTGTATTCGCACCTTATCCTCACTAAAAAAACGAAAGGAGTCTTTGAGCCCTATAAACCTCCAAGTATTTTGCATAGAGATGTCCTTAGCAGCGGATCCAATATATAACAGCTCAAAAATATCACCGAATTCTTCAGTCTTTGCGGTTATTCTAAAGGAAATAGCTTGGTCTAATGTAAACCGGTAAGAGATCCTTAAATTCTCAGGTCTTCCTTTCTCACGAAGATTATCCTGTACCACCCAACCATTTGCAAGTTCTTTTATTAATTTGATGTCTTGTACCATAATACTCCCCACATACGCGAATATTTAAAGTTTTCGATATAGAAATGGTTTTGTATAATAATCTGCTTCATTTTTACACAAAATCCTCTATTTTTACACAGGATGCGTTTTTACACAAAGCCGAAAAATCACCCTGGTTTAAAAACCGAAACATAGTAAGAATTATAAATAAGACAATATTCCGATGGGTTCATGGGAGTAATTATTAAGGAAGAAAAAGATAACGAATTAGCCATTCGAAGCGCTAAAGCAGAAGAACTTGCAAAAGAATTATTCCCGGAATTCATCGCGTATCTTACGGAAACGCGCAAATATACGCTTGACTTTATCGATTACAGAATATTCCCAGAAAAAAATATTATCAGTCTACAGATTGATAAAATAGGTTATAAAGGATTGCTTGAATATCAAAAAATTATTCCTAAAAATGATTCTCAAAATCCTGATTATGTCCGTACGGTAACTATCGATAGGGCAGCTATTCTTGAAAAGAATTCAAAAGAAAAGAAGATACAGTTTATCCGTGTAAATAATAAGCGTATTGATGAATATACGCAGATACCTCTTTAATAAATCAAATGGCACCAACAATTGATGAACAATCAAGTATTGATAGCATATTCGCGAAAAACTATCCTCAGACAACAGAAAGATTACGTAAAGATAGGCTGCACATCTATTATCATACCCCGACGTATTCAAAAACCGTGACAGGTTCTGAACAAAAAATAATTATTACAGGATTAGTAAACAACAACACATTTACTGCAGTCATTGAATACTCAAAAGGTTCTGCATATGAAGAATCAGGAACACGTAAACTCCTCCACATTCCAGGACAATATATGGGGATGGAACGCGAGGAGTATATCATTCTCAGTGCAGAAGAAAGGGATGGACAGATCACACGTGAAGATAACTATCCAGAAATACCCTTTCCTTAGACTTTGTAGAATTTCTCACTTCGCTCGTAGTCGCCATTCGCAGATTTATATGCTATTTGATTGAAAAACGTACCATTTGCAATTTCCCTGCAGGAAATTTGAACGTAGTGAAAATTCTGTCCGTTTTTCTCGAATAGTTCTTTGCATCTGCTCATCTTAAGGCGACCAACAATTTCTACAAAGTCCTTTCCTTAACACGCTTAAAAAAGGCATTTTTAATAAAATTTATAAACAATCCCTCCTTTTAAGATGTTATATTGGGGTTTAGTCAACAGATGAAAAGAAGCATTGTAGTGTTCTTACATTTTTTAGAATAGACATAATGTTCTTTTTGCAGGACTAAAAAAACCCTAAAAACAAAGGTGTAATAATGGAGTATGGAGAAAAACGAAGAAGTTTTAGTGGCGGCGGTGGCAACCGATATGGCGGCGATCGCGGCGGCGGGAGTAGAGGCATGGGCGGTGGCGGTTATCGTGGCGGCTCAGATCACGGATTTTCACCGGTAAAAGAAGGTGAAGAGATCAATGCAGTGATTGAAGCAGTTGCAGAAAAAGGCGACGGTATTGCTAAAAAAGCAGGATTTGTCATTTTTGTACCCGGAACAAAAGTCGGCGATAAGGTAAAGATTCGCGTCAAGAAAGTTGCTAAAAAGGTTGCATTTGCTGAAGTTGTCGGAAGCTATGAAGAAGGCACAACATCAGAAGCAGCGGCACCAAGTGAAGATGCAGCAGCACCTGCAGAACAAGCAGAAGAAGCAGCACCTGAAGAGAATTACGACGCATCGCAAGATTCTGAAGAGTTCTAAAATTTTCTTTTTTTTATTATTTTCTTATAGAGAGATAAAACCTATAATCGCTTTCTTGTGTTTTTCAAAAACGTTCTGGTCAAAATAGCCATAGACTCCTGAGAGTCCGTCTTTGAATTGTTTTGAGGAGATTTTCTCAATGATTTTCGTGATTCTGTCTTTAAAGTAATATCGTAAAGATATCTCTGACTTTATCCATTCTTTATCCTTAGCGTTTGGAAACATCATAAATACATCCCTTATATCTGTGGATCTGCATGATATCATTTTCATCACAAGCAATGCATCGATGTGCAGTATGCGCATTTTGAGTTCTTCAGTAATGGTTTTTCCTCTCAATAGTTGCATACTCGAGTTTTCAAAAATCCAATCTGCTGCAAATACTACCCCAGTCATTCGGTCTGTTACATGACTAATCAAGATATCCATACTTACCGCAAAATTATTACTCAATTTTTTTTCATATCTGGAAAAGTTTCCGGAATATTGTGCTTCTTGTGGAAGTTTTTCTTTTTTGTAGCCAACTTTTAAGAGGATCTTCTCTATTTTTCTCAGCACGGTTTCGTCTTTAATGACGATATCGCAGTCTACTGAAAATCTTGGTAATGTGTATGCATTGACTGCATAACCTCCGATAATAGAAAAATCACAGTCTCTTAATTCTTTAAGCGTATTAAATATTTCTCCTTCTCTTAATGAAAAAAGATCTTTAATCATGCTCATGCACCATATTTATTCTTCATATATTCTGATGCATATGCATAGATGTCATTTGATTTTGCATACGTGATGGTCTCTTTTAATGAATCGACTTTGAATCCATTTTTTTCTTCAAATGATAATGAACTTACTGGAATAAAAATAATAAACTCTCCTATTGTTCCTCCTGAATGAACATAGTTCGGTATTTCATTACTATTAAAAAATTTCTTCCAATAGTTCAAGTCTTTTTTCAAAATCTTAATGAAATAGGGAGACTTTTCTAATCCTCGTTGTACATAGGAAAAATCAGACCAAATTTCGACAGCCGAAACTCGTGTAAATGCATATGTCTTCTCTGCATTCTTGATAATCTCGGGAACCCGAAACTCCAATAATCCTCTTATTGCGTCTGTAGGATTTGTACAAGAATATGTTCCTTCGGGATTTTTTTTAATCCATCCTGTCCTCAATAACAAAGAGAATATTTTCTTTTTCATGCTGATAGATACTATCCAGTCTAATTCAGACTGCCTGAATTCTCCATGCGTGTGATGTTTTGAAAACAATAACGCATATGCCTTTAATCCATATTGCGGAATTTCGATTGTCATCTAGTTACCTTATAGGTAACTGATATTTAAATCTTTCGCTTTTTGAGATCATCAGAATAGGAGACATAACGAGAATAAAGTAATATTGGCATACTATTTCTTCTTCCTGAATCGTTCACGCATTTTACCGGTGAACCTATTCAGTTCTTCGCGGAACTTGCGGCCAGTGCTCTTGAATGCATTCTTCATGCGACTATTCTGTTTTTGCCATTCGACAGAATAATCACGCAGGACAATATGAAGTTTCTCGACACGCATACCCCAACGATTAAAATAGACCTGATTTTCGATCGGGTCAAGAACACGAGGTTCTAATACTTCGTCAGGATATCCGAGTGTAATAATTGCTTGAGGGCGGATATCTGGAGGAATCTCGAATAAAGACTTTATTTTATCCTCTTCAAACGCGCCAACCCAACACGTACCGAGGCCAAGGTCTGTTGCTGCAAGCATCAAATTCTGTATTGCTGCAGCACAATCCTGCACTGCATACAATCTTTTTCCCCGTAGACCATAGTAGAGTTCATGTTTTTCCGGAACAGTACACACGAGAATCAGGACAGGGGCAGTTGCAATCCAGTATTGTTCGACTGAATAGGTCGCGACCTGCTTAATAAGATTCTTCTCAGTAACCATGACAAAACGCCAAGTCTGCAAATTACCTGCGGATGGTGCTTTGCGTGCAGCATCAAGAATTGTCGTCAATTTTTCAAATTCTACAGGACGATCAAGATATTTACGAACCGACCTTCTCGTCTCAATCGCTTCAAGTGTATCCATAGCATATGCTTATACGGTGAGGAGTTTAAAAATATTACGGAAGCGCTTTTGATAGAGTAATCGTAACAATCTTCGCGTATTATTTTATCCGCTGATGTTTTTGAGTATTTTATTTTTTACTTCGCTAAATTTTGGAACAGTATCTATTAATGGACTTAGTTCACTCACCCATATGCTCCCTTTTTTATCAATCTTTTTTATGAATCCTTTTTTGTGCAATCGATTTATGATCTGTTTAGCGTACAAACTATTACAATGAGTTATTCTCTTAATATCTTGTATTGTAAATACCGCCTTTTCATCCAATTGTTTTAGTAATAATATCGTCTGCATAAGATAGTTATCTTGTTCCTGATGTGTAAAGTTATCGCTTTTGATAACTTTCTAAGCTAATAATATGAAGAGAATGAGTAAAATAGTGGCACATTTGAAGAAGCATCTCTCTTGTTATAAATTTCGTGCGTGCCTGTCCAGTGCGAGAAGTGAATATAACTCGGCTACGAACGCAAAACAATATAAAATGTGAGCATGCTAAACAAAACGCCTATTTTAGTTTAATGTGATGTTTTGCATGGAGGGCTATACTCTTTTCGTCTTTTTTAACCCTTCGTTCAAGTTTCTTTAAATCTTCTTCCGGAGGCAAATTTTCTGGAGCAATTCCACTCTCTATAAGCACTCCACGGATTTTTGTGTTGTTCTTTACATGTTCGTGAGTGATATCGATTTCTCCATTAAGGTTTTCTTTTATTACATTAAAATTCGTGATTTCAGTAGCAAAATTTTTAGCAGTTATTGTTACTGTCGGTAAAAAATCTGCCATTGGTCTGTTTTGCGGGATTTTAAGCTTGACTTTCATTTGTGCTGTTGTGAACCCTCCAAAGAGCGCTTCATCTCCTTTACCCCGAATTCTTGCAAATCCTGCATCATCAACACCGCGTTCATAAATCAGTTTAGAAAGTTCTGTTTCTGAAACAATGAGTTTATTTCTTGCTTCAAATCGTTCCTGTAATGCTATCCGTTTTTCTATTAATTCCTGTTTTCTCGTCTGTACTGCAAAATAACTTTGGGCAAACGCAATTGGTTCTTTTCTTGAATCACCATTTTGTGCAACAAGATAACACGCATATCGCGTAAGAACAATATCAGGAATTTCTTTACTTGCACTTTTTGGCATAAGGATCGTTTTGGTGACATCAACGAAATGATGGTTTACGTCGTAACCTGAATTTTTACAGGCCATCTTTGCTTTTTCAATGACATTCCAAAAATTTCGCCAGTCCTCATACTCGAGAAGAATTTGTAAGTCTCTTGCAAACCAGAATTCTATTCCTTCAGTCTCTTTTGCATAATCTTCAAATGTCTTTTGAAGTTTAGAGATAATTTGTTTATCCATGTTCATCAACCTGCTTTAAGAAATATCTTTGAACTTATAAACTTCACGCGTGCATGACCAGTGTGACTAGAGCGTCACAAACACGACGCCGATAATGATAAATATAATTCCTGCGATCTTGTAAGATGTGATATGTTCTTTAAGGATTAGTCTTGAAAAGAATATGATAAAGATATATCCTAGGGCAGTAAGCGGGTAGAGTACGGAGAGTTCGACTGAACGGAGAAGGTATATAAATGGAATTGTTGAAAGTGCATAAAGGAATATGCCAAGGATGAGACGCCAATTCCGGAGTAAAAGGATGAGATTTTTGAATGTGGATATATCATCATCCTTTCTTTTTGTGTCCTATTTTTTTGATACGATCGGAATCTAATTTTTTAATATCGTCTTTTGCATTTTTTGTGGTCACCACACTTCTTTTTAATTGTTTCTCTATATCTATCCGCGTATTTCCTGCGATTGTTCCTCCTCTTTTCGCAACATTTTTATTTTCAGGAAATGTTTTTGGATCCTCATTTTTTGAAATCTCAGTGGTTGTGGCTTCTGCAAGCATATTTAATACGAGTTCAAGATTCGTCATATTATCCCTAAGATTTTCCTTCTTAAGACTCTTTAATCTTTTGTATTCTTGAACCGTCTTTCCTGACCATGCGTGAGTTATTTCATTAGTGAGTATTGCATAATCTGATTCTTTACTTACTCCAGACCTATTCCATTCGTCAGTGAGTTCTTTACGTATTTCAATAGTTTTTAGTCGCTGATTAATCCATTCTTGAGAATAACCCTTTTGCAAATACGTCTTCATGGCCCTATCAAAGGCAAGTTCAGGATCATATGTCTCATTTATTCGATCATTCCCCACTTTTGCAAGCCAAACTTTGAAAGGTTCAGCTTTCTTTGAAGGAATGGACTGGACCAGTCTTAATACTAGCTCCGTATCAGCACAGTCCGTTTCATACTTTTTACCATCCGAAGATACTAATTTCAGTTGTACGATTTTATCGTACAACTCAAAACCTTCCTCTTTGAGCTTGATTTTTAGGTCAGACCAGTATCTTCGCGGTGTTAAGCTTTCTGTAAGTACTTCCATAACATCAACTATTGAAAAATACCATTTTTCCTCTTCCTCAACCCATTGAACTCTAACTTTCTTATCTTCAAATAATTTTATCGAATAATGTATATCCATGCGCATCAACCTGCTTTAAGAAATATCTATGAACTTATAAACTTCACGCGTGCATGACCAGTGTGAGAAGTGAACACTGGTACATTATATACTACAACACATTAGAGTGTCACGCACACTACGCCAAGAATGATAAAGATGATTCCTCCGATCTTGTAAAAAGTAATATGTTCTTTAAGGATTAATCTCGAAAAGAATATGACAAAGATATATCCTAAGGCCGTCATAGGATATAATACGGAGAGTTCGACTGAACGGAGAAGGTATATAAATGGAATTGTTGAAAGAGCATAGAGTACAATTCCAAGAATGAGACGCCAATTTTTGATAAGAGCGACAAGATTTTTGAGTGTAAATCTTTTAATGAAGCACCAAAATGATAAACCTCTTTATTATCTATTATGATAAACCGATCATGTGATTGTTTAAACTCTTTGACTTCATACTTTGCTTTTCCATGAAACCTGAATTCAATAAGATAATGAACATATTACTTCCTGTTTTTCAGGATTGGTTGATAACTCAAATAATGCTTTTGCAGAATCAATTGAATCGTCAGCATTCTTAATAAAAAAATCTACCTGCTCTGGCTTTCCCTTTGACTTAATTATTCCTTCACGTATAAACTGCTTAATCCTGCTTTCTGCTTCTTTTAGCTTTTTTTCATCTAACATGTTATAACCGCCCCCTTTGAATTAGTCTATAAAACAGTTCCGCACCATATAAAATGATATGTTTGTTCAATAACTCGTTCATAACATTTTTTTCATCACGCTTGGTAAGCATTTCGTAAACACTTTCAAATCCTACAACTCTTTCCTCAAATGGTAAATCATAATTCGATGCGATGTTGTGTAAGAATTTCTCATGGAATGCTATTTTATCAGTACTATCTACAATGAGTAATATATCAATATCTCTGGGTTTACGGGATTCAATTGATGAACCAAAAACAAGCAAAACAAAACTGTTCTGTTCAATTTTTTTAATAACTTCATCTGCAAAAAATTTAACCTCCTTGAATTTATCAAGAAAATGATCTCTCCTTAGATATTCAGCAAAAGCAATAGTTTCATGATGAATCTTGTAATTTAGGCTAAGATTTTTATGTTTATCTTGCTCAACAATCTTAGCATCTATTAACGGCCGTATAGCTCGATGTGCAAGGGATACATACATATTTAATCTTCTTGCTACTTCCCTAAGAGTAAATGATTCAGTTATATGACTAATAAATAATTGGAGTATTTTAGCTGTAGACTTATTAATATACATGTGTTCACCTTTATATGAACAAGTGTTCACTTAAAAGTATATAAATGTTTCGTTTTGAGCTTAAAAAACGCCAGTGTGACTAGAGTGTTACAAAGATCACACCAAGAATAATAAATAGTATACCTACAATCTTATATGATGTGATGTGTTCTTTAAGGATTAATCTCGAAAAGAATATGATAAAGATATATCCTAGGGCAGTAAGCGGGTAGAGTACGGAGAGTTCGACTGAACGTAATAGATAGATGAAGGGAATTGTTGAAAGTGCATAAAGGAATATGCCAAGGATGAGACGCCAATTCCGGAATAGATGTATGAGATTTTTGAATGTGAATCTGATGGTAAAATGTGCTGCTCCGAGTTTAAGGAAGATAGATCCTAATGAACCAATAAGTGTTGCAACAATCATGATGATGATGACTACAAAGATATTCATGATTTCACCGCCTTACGATGTTCATGCCCACCATACCCGATAAGCGAAACACCGATAACAATAGCGATAATACCTATCCAATTGATGAATGCAATATATTCATGAAAGATAAATAATGAAAGTAGATTCACCCAGATAAAACTTAAGGCGATGAATGGATAAATTAATGAAAGTTCGCCATACTTTAATGCAAGGATGAGTAGGACTGCACCAAAAGCATAAGAGATGAGTCCAAAAATAAGCGGGATGTTAGTGACGATTTCTATAATTGAATTTGTATGACTTGAACCAAGTTTTAATAAGAGTTGACCAATAGACGTGAATAGGGTACATACAATTATTAATAGTATTACTCCCGCATAAGATGAATGAGATTTCGTGGATAATTTCATAATCGCGTGTACATGCATAATCAATTATTTTTTTGCAATAATAACAATATTCCACCCAAAGCGTTTCAAAAAGGGGAATAGTCTGAATAATACTTTATCGATCCTTTCCAGTCGGGTATATGATTTCTCGAGTCGCTTATGCTCAATAAGAATCTTTTTCCAGTACCGCTCTTTATTAGGGTCGACTTTTTCGATAAGATAAAACCGGATAAATATCCATAATGCACAAAGCCATGTTGCATGATATTCCACTTTAGAAAAAATCTTTTTAAATTTCTTAAGATCAGACAGTTTTATAGGTGTCTCGTCTTCAGTGCGTACCTGCGTTGCCTTTTTTCGATAAATATTAAGCAAAGGATTATATGCCAACGGATCATAAGACACAAAAATCCCTCTTTTTTTTAATACACGGTATGCTTCAGTTAATGTAGGTGCATGTTCAACATGATGCATAAGGTTTGCCGCGTAAACAATATCAAAACTTGAATCTGCAAAGGGGGTTTTATCACTCCGACATCGGGTGGTTTTTAGATGTACATGATGTTTTTTTGCAAGTTTTTGTACGACCTTAAGCATTCCACTTGAAAGATCAGTTGCGACTACTATGGCGCCTTTTTTTGCAAAATATACTGATGATTCTCCGGCACCACAACCGAGTTCGAGAATCCTTTTTTTGCGGATATTGCCCAATTTTTTTAAGATGAGTTTATTTTCAGGAGCAGTGCATGCTTCAAAAGATTCGTCAACCATGAGTGTATTAATATCAATACTATTTGCCCATGCATCATGAAATTTTTCTTCTTTTTTGAAAATAATCTTTTTTTTCTTATCTTTTGGCAAAATTTTTGTCATGATTCTCCTCATATGCAACACTACAGAGTATTATTTATTTGTTTTGAACTTGCTTGTTTTTATATGTTCAACAACATATAATGGCCTTTTTTTTGATTCCTCAAATATCCTTCCGATATATTCACCCATAATCCCCATAATGAAGATTTGTACTCCAGAAAGGATAACGAGCGCAGTAATGACTGCAGTTATTCCGGAGATATACGATGCGGTAAAAAATCGCAGATATAATAATACGATTAAGGAAAGTATTCCTATAATAAGTGTTATAAATCCTATATAGGTCGCCAGTCTTAGCGGTTTGTCAGAAAAAGAAAATACTGCATCTTTAGCAAGTCTAAGCATTTTTCTCAAAGGATATTTTGTTTCTCCGGCATAACGGATATCGCGATGATACTGGTAGGGATAGCTTTTGAATCCGACCCATGGAACCATTCCGCGGATGAATCGATGTTTCTCGCGCATTGATTTGAGTGTGTCTACAACTTTTTTCGTGATAAGCCTAAAATCTCCGGTATCGACAGGGATTTCAACATCGCATAACATATTGATTAACCGATAGAATAGTGCTGCGGTCGCTTTTTTAAAGACTGTTTCTCCCTTCCGAACAATACGTTGGCCATAAACAATATCATACCCTGCTTTCGCTTTCGCGTACATGTCAGCGATGATTTCAGGAGGGTCTTGTAAGTCTGCATCAATAATAACAACATAATCCGCAGTCGTATGATCAACCCCTGCAGTGACCGCAAGCTGGTGGCCAAAATTCCTTGAAAAATTAATGACTGTAATGCCCTTGTATTTATCCGCATAGGAATACAACATCGGGAGGCTTTTATCTTTTGAACCGTCATTGATGAAGACGAAACCTATCTCAACTGTCTTCATTTTTCTCTTCAATGCCAAAAGCCGTTTCATTAATTCAGGAATACATTGCTGTTCATTATATATGGGAATGATGATATCTAATGTGTGTTTTTTCATAAATTCACCTACCGCATTTTTTTAAAGAGATTCCCCCAGAAAAGGATGTTGAGTTTTCGTGGAAGAAATTTTGAACCGTAAAGCAAAATATTGGTTTTAAAATCCAGGATTACTACGCTGCGATTCTTTTTTACAGCGTCAATGATCTTATCAGCAACATATTCAGGTGTCTTAAGACCTTTGCCGTTGTTCTCTTTTCGCACACCTGCAGTCTGCTGAAAATTAGTATTTGTTCCTGAAGGCGAAAATGTGATGACATGATTTGTATCACGCAATTCAAAGGTCAATGATTCCGACCAATTAGAGATAAATGCTTTCGTTGAGGAATATAAGAGCATATTGGGCAGCGGATTATACGCCGCACTGCTTGCAATATTAACAATAACGCTGCGGTCCTTTTTCAGTTTATCAAGCAGTAGTTTTGTAATAAATACCTGCGCATTGATATTGACTGCAATGATGCGGGATATCTCTTCAGCACTCAATTCAGCAAATGACTTGCGATAACCAATCCCTGCATTATTGACTAAACAATAAATCAGGTAATGCTGTATTTCCTGAACAGCACGCGAGATTTCAGCATGTGAAGAGAGGTCTGCGATAATAATCTTTGTGTGGTTGGTATTCGAGTGATTGATATTTGGATGAATAATATTTGAGTGAGTGAATTCTTCTTTTAAGACAGAAGCTTCCTTATCAATAAGTATCAAATTTTTATTTTGCATATGCAGTTTTCGCGCTAATGCAAGGCCTATTCCGCTGTTTGCTCCGGTAATCACCCAATATCCTGAAACAGCGGTATTGGTAGAGATGACATCAGGAATTGTAGCGTCGATTCTTTTTAAGGGAATGCCTGACAATAAATCCGCATGATATGCAGGATCAGTGACATATAAATAATTGATGAATAGATTCGCTATAGGAACAGGAAGCAGTGAATGTACGCGCGCAATAAATAATTTAAATGAAGGGACTGGTATTTGGGTAAATGCATCCTTGGAAGGATGGACTTGTTTAGCAATCAAAGAAAATAATTCTCCAAACGATCTGTTTTCTGTTTCTGCAAAATATGTTTTTCCAATGATATGATCATTTCCGATGCAATGAGCAAATGATGTCACAAGATCATCAACATGTATCAAGGATACTTTTCCCGGAAAATTACAGCGCATCAACGGATTTTTCTTATACGCAAGTGTAACAAATAAGTTGATATGTGACTCCTGCCGCATATGTTTTCCATATACCCATGTTGGTCGAATGATCGTATAAGGGATATGCGTTGCAGTAATGTATTGTTCTGCTTTCAATTTTGACAATCCGTATTTAGATCTCGGAGAGGGGACACTCTGCGTAGTGAGCGGTGCGGTGCACTGGTCATGTTTATGCCGATCAATTGCACCAATCGTACTTATAAAAATAAAATTTTTTAGTCGCTTGCTTCCTTTAAGGATATCCACAATCTTTTTTGTAGGAATATAGTTTACTGAATCATAATCTGCAGTATTCCCGAAAGTTGCATTCGCAGCAATGTGAAAAACATACGTGCAAGAAAGAATGATCTTCGTATATTGTTCTATTGATTCAAGTGTTCCGATAAGGGTATGAAATCGCTTATCATTAAATTCGCACGCTTGACGTGATAATACGAAAACAGTATCATGATGTTTAAGCGTCTCCTTAAGTTTAGCGATAAACGCTGATCCGATAAATCCTGATGCCCCTGTTATAAAAATGCGCATATCAATCACTATTGCCCGTTCAGTACGCGTTACTTATCATTGTTATTGTCCTTCTGTAATTTATCCTGTTCTATTTTTGCAACACTATTACGCGCCAATTCCTCCTTAGTCTGCCATAATCGTTCAGGGATATTAGGTACCCGCGGCCACTTCTTTTTCTCACGTTGAGGTAAATCGCGTTTCTGCGCATAGATTGGATATTTTGATTTGACATCAGCAAGTATATCCAACATCTCTTCATCTGTTAGAGATACAAGCCCACTTTTTTTTGTCTTTTGCTGCAGTTTTAATCGTTCAAATAATGTGGAATATGATCTTGCAGAAAGCGTCATCTCAGGATAGCTTCCAAAATTACACCCCGGACATTTTGTGGTGATGCAACGCACCGTATCCCTAAACATTGTACTGCGGTAGATTTTGGGAAATTCAGGATCATAGAGATAGATCTTTTCTTTTAATCGATGATCACAACACGGCGCAAAACGCCCGTCAGGGAGTATTGCAAAATAGATGTTTGGCGAATCGCACACATCATTATGCCGCCAATTAGGTTTTCCTGTTGATATAAAATGATATATGGAATCAAGATAATCATCAGAATCAAACAAGTGGTAACCTTCACGTTTCTTTTTCTTTAATCGTCCAATCAATTCTTTGACCTTCGGATAATCCTCTGGTTTGAATTCAAAATATTCATCATATCCCCTAAAATTAAGAGGATTATCGGTTTTCGTGATATGCACCGGCACCAGGGAAATCCACCATCCGATCCGTGTTGCAAATTCAAGTATTGCTTCTATTTCATCTACATTATATCGTGAGAGTACACATCCGAAGGCACAGATTGAATCTTTCTTCGGAAAATTTCTTGAGACAAACGCTGCAGTCTCCAGTGCTGCAGTAAGCGATCCTTTAGCTGTATTGATATAATCGAATAACTCTTCATCTAATGAATCAATACTGATACTAATATCGCGTGCACCATTTGCCACACATGCAATTATTTTTTCACGATTTGTCTTAAAACCATTTGTCTGCAAACGCACATCAAGATCTTGCGATTTTAATGCCTTTACAATATAATCAATATCAGTACGCAAAAATGGTTCACCGCCAGTCAGTAAGATGACTCCTGCACCGATCTTTCTCAGATTTTTTGCGATAGCATCTATCTTATCATGATGAAACGGGTCAACATCAGCATTTGCTTCAACAATATTGCACATCTTGCATTTAAAATTACACATTTTTGTGATATAGAACTGGATATAGAATGGAGAGTTCTTTGTAAGAATCGCTCTTCCCATAGATAGTTTTGTTCGTGTAGTAAACATACTGTACCCCTAAATAAATTAAAAGATATTGTTTTTATAAAGGTTATTATTTCGACGATAGAACGAGTATCATCGAAGATAATCACACAGATAACAATATTAATAAATTATTACATCTTTTGAAATCTATGGCGCTCAAAAAATATGATTTACATATCCATTCCCACTATTCACCCTGCAGCATCATCACTCCAAAAGAAATTCTTAGACGCGCAAAAAAAGCAGGGCTTGATGGCATTGCAATTACGGATCATGAGACCATGCGCGCATACCCTGTCCTTAAGAAACTGAATAAGGATAAATATTTCGAAGTCATCCCGGGTGAGGAGATGCGCACGCAATACGGTGATGTGATAGGATTATATCTTAAGAAAGAGATTAAGAGCAGGGATTTCTTTACAGTCATCCGTGAAATAAAGCATCAGGGTGGGCTCATCATCATCCCTCATCCAATAACATATGTCAGATTCATGTCCATGCAATATCCATTCAACAAATTACGTTCAATAGTTGATGCTATTGAAACAATTAATTCAAGAAATACCTGCAAACTCAATTCTGCTGCACGTCATGCTGCAGAAAAGTATGGATTCGCGCAGACTGGCGGAAGTGATGCACATATCCCTCAAGATATTGGAAGAGGATATACGGTATTTACGGGAAGTTTGCGGGATGCACTTCGAAAGAGAAAGACCGAGACTAAAGGAAGTACGCGGTATGCATTTATTTCATTAGGAATTTCCATATTCGTAGAATATTTTATTGATCCTATAACGAAACACTGGAGAAAATAATTATTATGGTTCAATAACATAATAAGGAATCTTCATACTCGTAAATTCATAAGTTGTTATAAGACGTGAAGGTTTACCGTTAAGACCATCCCAATCAACAGTTCCCCCTTTCTCGAGAACAAGATGATATATTTTTGGTCCTTGAGGTGTTTGAATAAATCCTACTTGTACAATACGATAATGGTCTACAATATATTGCCAACTCTTTTTTTGTTGTGCAGTAGATACTCCGGAATGTGTAAGGACAATATATTTCAGATTTCTTTCGCTTTCGAGGCGCTCAATAATGGTTTCATTATCAGGAAGGGCGTAATAGAATCGCTGCGCGTACCAGGAGACTTGGCTTTGGATTCCGCGCTCTATCAAGAAGATCTCGCCTTTATTCGTATGTTGATTAATGTATGTTCCTGCAATGTCTGAGCCGAAGAATTGGGTGTTAAATACGCGTGCAGTTGATTCTGTGAATGGGGCGACAAGAAACAACAACCCTACGAGTGGGAGGTATTGTATAAGTGTTTTTGCAAGTTTATGAGAGGTAAACGACTTCAGCAGCATTCCCGCCTGGAAAAATACATTTGCAATGCATAATGCTGCAAATAATAAGAATGGGTATTGGTAATAGGCGTGCGCATTCCATTTATATGCAAATAATGGGATATACAGTGCTATCCCTAGAGCATATCCAAAAATGAATCGCGAGATTTTTGATTGATACTTTAAACAGAAGAGTATAAAGCCGATAATCATGAGCCAGAATCCAATCCAACTATAGTTATCTGCAAAATAGGAAAAGAGTATTGGTTTATAATTTTGCCAGTATTCTGCGCTAAATAATGAGAACGTGATATCAACCCAGCCATTCTTTCCAAACCATGCTGCGCTGAAATCTACACCTGCAGCGCCTAAAGATTTTGCAGCAGGCATCACTGCGCCTGCAAGATATAATGGCCAAATCGTTGCTAAAATGATTGCAATCAAAAGAACAAAAATTTCGATTTTGTATTTACGGGCGCGGGTAACATATTGTTTATAGGTCTGCCAAGGGATAATAAAAATTAATGCAGCGAGGACAAAAAGCGATAACGGTTTATACCATGCAGCAAGTACAAACATGACTGCACCTAGAATGAAATGTTTTGTAGTATTAGTATCTATAAATTCCATGAAGAAATATAACGCGAAAAGACTAAAAAAATATGATGGCGCATCCATTTGGATGTTGCGCCCAAAAAAGATTGCGAGAGGAAGAACTGCGTAAATAAATGCTGAAAGTAATGCAAGATAATCATTATGTGATAATTTCTTTATGATAAGATAAATTGGTACAATGGTGAGTACTGCAAGAAGAATGATGAATAGCCGCGCAACCCATAGTTTCCATCCAAAAATTCCAAAAAAAAGTAGAAGCGACCACACCGCAGGAGGGCTCTCGTCACTATTTGCGCTACAGGACTGATAAGAATCTCCGAAATAATTATTAACAAAGTATCCTGAACAATCAAACCATGTTGTTCTTAGGTAATTGCCGCTTTCGCGCATGTTTAATGCTAAACTAAGGTAATGATCCTCCTTCATATTATGGTATCCGATTGTCGGATAATTCATATGGTAGGATCGCAGAATGAATGCAAATACCATGATTAAGAAAAGTATCCCGATAATGATGTATGTCTGCCGAGGTGTTTGTTTGAGGCGTTCAATCAGTTTTCTCATGATGATTTAACACGTTACCACTTTACTTTCCATATGATTAATAATGTTATTTGCTATAACCGAATACGAGCACGTCGTTATTATACTCATTTTAACTTCTCTATTATCTTGAATGCTTCTTTATCGAATTTTGAAAATGCGAACCATTTTTTTCCTAAATCTTTTAATGAAGCTCCAAAATGATAAACCTCTTTATTATCTATTATTATAAACCGGTCATGTGATTGTTTAAACTCTTTAATTTCTATTGGTGAATATTGAGAATTATATTTACTCAAATCAAGTGTTAACTGTCTCGTTATTTCTTTAGTAAATATAATAACCCTTACATCTCTCTTTCTCTTATTAAATAGCGTTAATACTGAATCATCAATATAATTGTCAATCAATATAATAGATTCATTTGCTGTTCGTATAATATCCGAAATAAATTTATACGAATCAAATATTTGCCCATCAAAAAATATCCCTTTTTCAGGCTTAATATCTTTACTCTGTATTGCATCAAATAATTGATCAAATTTGTCATCATGTTCTAACTGCTTTCTTTCAACTGTATCTAATCGATGAAATATCTGCGCATTTGAAGAGATAAATTTTCTCATTGCTACAAATGTTCGCATAATTTGAATATTTACCTCTATTGCCTTATCATTTGTAAGTACACTTGAAAGATTTGCAACACCCTGTTCTGTAAAAACATAAGGCAAATATCCTCCAAGATGTTTTTTTGATGGTATCGCATTTTGCGATACCAAAACATCTACTTCTTTATTAGTTAATTGAAACATAAAATCTGGAGGAAATCTTTTAATATTTCTTTTAACTTGTTCTCTCAAACGAATTGCTTTTACCCCATATAGTTCTGCTAAATCTTTATCAAGTATTACTTGCATATCCCGGATTAAATATATTCTGTCCTTAATTTCTTTTTTATTTAAAATAACGACATTTTTCATGTTATTAGTTATGCTATGGACTTATTATTAATTCTACCACTTGACTTTCCAGACAATAATCTTTGTTCCGGTGATATCTGTTATCTCTGAGAACTTCTCGAAATGATTCATATTCTTTCCGTCTAAAAAGAATAATTTTGTGAATGTTGAATCTATTAAGAGCTGGTCTGCGACGATTGCACTATAGGTTGTCTGATTATTTGCACGATTAATATTTAAGAGTAGTCCGAATGTGAATGTTGCATTCTGTGGAGTATATGTTGTGTAGTTGTTATCTGCGATAACTATTTTTTGGAATGTTGCGACATTCTGCCCGACGCGTCTATTCGTACCATCAAAGAATCCGACACTTACAACAGATTCTAGTGGATTAGTGAGGTTTATGACTGCACGTTCAATAACTACATTTGCCTGACCATTACTTCCAAGATTAAGATTTGTCTGACAAAGAATGATACCTGTCATGTTCTTACTCTCAGTACAAGTGACCATGTTTCCCGCATATCCCGGCCATGGCGCAATCCAATCATTCATTTGCCTGTCTGTTGACAACGCTTGTACTTCATAATAGATTTTAGCAGCTTCTTCATCAGAATAATTGAACCGTTCTTTAAGTAATCGTGTTCCTACTTCGAATGATTCTGGTCTCACATTGTTAATGATGTATGCGCGATCAATATCCCATGTTCCAAAGTGTCCCCAAACGCCTGCTTTGCCGACCATATCTTCTGAAGTGATATAATAGACGTCAGGTGGAGTGCAATGACTGTACTGAAGGATATCTATTATTTCCTGATTAGTGAATCCGTGCTTTTTGAGATAGGATTCTGCATCGGCCCTGTTGAGGAGTAAGATGTCTGCTACAATATTTTGCGATTTTTCTGTATCATTAAATTTTTTATCTACTTCTTCAAATGCTTTATTACTGCCGCAGGCAAGCATGCGCAGTATTCCTACAGTCTCTTGTTCACTGTTCGTCTGAAGACTATGTCCTACCCACATAGCAATTGGCGGTAATTGTGAAGCGCCATCAAATGTTACCCGACGGTCTGCAACATATTTGAACCAATGCCCGAAATCCCACCAAGAGGTGATAATCGCATCAGGTTTTGATTCCTCACGGATTTTTGAGAGCGAATCCCACCATCCTTTAGTTATTGATGGAACATAAGATTTTCCTGCATTGATACCAATACTGATTGGTGCAATCAAAATCAAGCAGAGGAGAATAAATACGATAAATTGTGCAAGTTTCTCTTTCATATGAAAACTTTCATTGAATATACGCGCAAAGTATTGATAAAAATACCCTATTGCAACACCAAGCGCTATACTGAACGCGGGAATCAGTAAGAGGATGAATCGTATACCTTTCGTGCTCGTATAGATCATTCCGATAAACCATATCATTAAGATCAATGCAGGTTTAATATCGTGCGTCTTTTCATCACGTAAAACAAACCATAAACCCAATAGTACTGGAAGCAGTAATATCACAAGATACAGTTTGTAATTAAGGTTTAATGCAGTTGTCGATATCAAGAATAAATATACTACTGCTGCAATAGCGATGAGAATATAATCTTTAGTGTCGGGCTTCCTTTTGACTAACGTAAAGATAATGCCGAGTGCTGCGAGACTGAAGAGTATTGCAATACCAAAAGATACTTGGCCGACTATTGTTGTAAGTCCTGCTTCATTGAGTTCAGCAACTGTTGTTAAGACATTAGGCCATAATTGGGTTGCAACAGCAACCTTTAATGTTTCAGAAAACATGAATGGTGCTTGAAGTGCATTCGTAAAATTATTGAATGAATAGATAATGGTTACAAAAAATGCAGTTGAAAAGAATAATATCCCTAAAACGAAAAGGGTATCACGCATTTCAGTATCGAAGATATGTTTTAATGATTTATGCTTTAAATATTTTTTTAGTGCAATAAAACCAATGTATCCTATGAGTGCTGCAAGGATAAAGTAGAAGATGTACCACCATCCCCCCCATGCAAAGTTAAAGAATGCTAATGCAAGGCCTGTTGCTGCAGTAAGTGTTAATTTTACCCATAAACGTTTTGTTTCGAATGCTTCAAGGAATAACCAGATAATAACCATGGGAAACATAATATTCCAGATATCAGTATCAGAACCCATGGTGCGCGTCACTAATAATGGGCTTACTGCAATAAATATTGCAGCAAAAAATCCTGCCGTATTATTCATTAATCTTCGCCCAATAAAGAATGCTGCGATAGCTGCAATCATTGCAATAATTGTTGGAAGGATGAATGCTGCCTGCATAAGATTAACTTTTGCATTAAAGAAGTGGAGGAATCGGTAGAGGTAGACTGTAGCATAAGGATGAAGTGATGCACCTGCCTCAGAAGTTAATGGCGCCCACATGTGAGTATCAATACATGCGCCTTTTGAATCCACAATATCACAAACCACGCCTGTTTTTTCCACATTACGAGCATAACGCAAATAAAAATAGGAATCTAAATCTCCAAGAAAAGTGTAAGTATTGCCGTTTTCTTCATACTGCATCCCTGTCTTAAAATAAGCAGATGTTTGCTGAACTTGCGCATCAATCTGCGCCTTATTTGTTTTCTTGAATTCAGTGTATTGTTGGGTGATTAATTGTTCGCGTTGTGCTGTCGGAAGATTTGGATATTGTGCAGTGACTGATTGTGCTATTTGATTACGATAATAATTATCTACAGAAGATTTTGCCCAACCATCTGTTGCAGGAATATTCCATGCCTGCAAACGGATATATGCAGTAAGAATAACAGGGATTGCGATAAGGAGAACCAATAATAAGATACTGATTGTTTTTGGACTAAAAAAACTCTTCAATTTAGAAAAGTCAATACTTACATCATCATCTGAATCACGCTGCTGTGTACTCACCATAACACCCCCTAATATAGTTACACACATAAGAATTCATTTATAAATTTGATGAAAAATAATATACTGGAGCATTTGACGATAACGTCAAAGAGAGAAGATTTAAAAAAAGAGAAATACTTACAACAATATGTATCTCAAGAAAGCACTACGAGGGACACTGATTGTGTTTATGATATCGCTTCTGGGAGGATTATTCGGTTACCTGACACGTATTGTCCTTGCGCGAAACCTGAGTGTTGCAGAATTCGGATTGTTCTATAGCGTCGTTACTATTTTTCTATTCATCACTTATTTTGTTGACGCAGGACTTGGACAAGCAGTAGCAAGAAAGATTATTGAGTTAACGATAAAGAAGAGAACACCTCTCATTAATGATCTCATCATGAACATCATGAGTTTCCAATTAAGTGTTTCATTGATTATTGGAGTGCTACTGGTAGTATTTTCAAAATATTTATCACAATACTATTTTCATGCTAATGCATCATCATTGATAATTATCTTTGCAATTTGGCTTGTGTCGATGCCTATACTATCTTCATTTGTATATACGATTTATGGATATCAGCGCTCAGAGATTTTCGCGTTTATTGATATGCTGAAATATTTTTTAATCATGCTATTCAGCATTGTCGGGATATTGCTCGGGTTTGGGTTTGCAGCACCAGCATATGCATATCTAATCGCCCAATTCGTACTCATTATTATTGCCTATTTATTTGCAAAGCGGTTGCGAAAAATATCATTCAAATTCAAAGTCAACAAAGCGTTAACTGTTGAAACAATCAAATTTGGCATGTTCATATTATTCACTAATCTCGCATGGTTTCTGATTACACAACTTGATACTATGGCAGTCACATATTTTACTAATCCTGTGCAAGTTGCAATATATCAGATTGCGGTTCCGATTTCAGGATTGATTCTGTATATCACGAGTTCGATTTCACTAGTGGTCTACCCTCTTGCAACAGAGCTATATTCAAAGAAAGGGTATAAACAGCTTATTGCGGGCCTTGAACTGATATACACCTACCTCATCATTGTCATCCTACCTATCACCATTATGATGTACGCGTTCCCTGATATTATCATCAATATATTATTTACATCAAAATATACTGCTGCCGCCCCCGTATTGCGGATATTATCCATATCAGCAATATTCTTTTCCATATGCATGATCAATACTGCGGTATTGACTGCAATAGGAAAACCTCACAAGATTGCACGGATCATGATAGGTATCGCTGTATTAAACTTGTTACTTAATATAATGCTTGTTCCACGCTATGGAATTATTGGTGCAGCATATGCAACACTTGCAAGTTTTATCGTCGGAACCATCATATCTATAATTTACGCACGAAAAGAAATCGCATTCTCATTCCCGTATTATGCATGGGGGATGCTCACACTCATATCGATCGGGATGATATTTTTTATCAACTGGCTGCGCGGGATAATACTGCTGACAATAATACCTAAACTCATTGTCATTGCTGCGATCACTGCAATCGTATACGCCGCGTTGCTGTTAGTGCTGCGCATAATTAAATTTCAGGACATCTTATTTTTTACGAAATTAATATTAAAAAAAGATCAGGAAAAAGTGAATTGATGCCTGAACAGAAATAATACTGACTAAAAAAATACATACAATACACACATGAAAAAATTAAAAATATTATTACTCAGTCCCCCGAGCGAAACAGGATATTCGCACCTCGTTGCACCGATAGGGCTATGTTATCTTTCTGCGAATCTGAAAAAATACGGATTTGATTCTAAAGTATGGGATTTTGCAGGAATGAATGAGGAAAAAATTAAAAGCATCTTATTAGAGGAGAAACCAGATATTGTTGGAATACCCTGCTTAACAATCGAGCGCGGAATGTCATACAAATTAGCAAAACTCGTAAAGACACTATTTCCTGAATGCATCATCATCTTCGGAGGGCAGCATGCGTCATTATTTCCTGAACAGATGTTCATACTTGCGCCGATTGACTATGTAGTGCTGTATGAAGGGGATCATACACTGGTGGAACTAGTACGAGCAATTACAGAGAATGAAGATATTACTATCATAAAAGGAATTGCTTATCGTCAAGGACACAAAATCACACTAACACTACGTCGACAACTCGAACAAGATATTGATTCATTTCCTGTGCCAGATTATTCAAACATCACATTTTCTAATTATATTAGTCCTGCATTTAACGGAGATTTTATTCCAATCATGAGTTCACGCGGATGCCCTTATGGTTGCGCATTCTGTTCATCATCACCATATTGGGAGAAGAGATTCAGGGCGCGTTCAGCAGAGAATGTACTCAAAGAGATAAGATATTACGTAAAGAAATATCACACATATAATATATTTTTTTATGATGATAACTTTATCATAGATAAGAAACGGTTGATCAAGATATGTAAAGGCATCATAAAAATGCATAAAAAGATTAGATTTTCTATAGCCGCCAGTGTAAGAATCATTGATGATGAACGAGTATACTGGCTGAAGAAGGCAGGATGCATTGGAATAGGATTTGGAATGGAATCAGGGTCAAATATCATCCTGAAAAATATTGATAAACCACAAACTAAAGAAGAGATAAGACGTGCATATATGCTCGTAAAGAACTATCATATCGATGTTGGCGGATCACTTATCGTCGGTAGTCCTGGAGAAACGAAAGAAACAATTAAGGAGACCGCTGATCTTCTCAATGAGATACTGCCTGAGAAATTATCCTACGGAGGAATTATGTGGATACTACCAGGAACAAAAATTTACGACCTTGCAAAACAAAAAAAACTTGTTAACGATTCAATCTGGCTTAAAACAAATGAGGAGATTTATTACACTGCAGAGCATACACTAAAAGAACTCGAGCATCTACAAATATTATTATTATACTATCAAGCAAAAAAAAGACCGCTAAAACAAAAGATAGAATTTCTAAAATGGTATGTCTATCTCAAGGTCCCAAAATTTGTAAAATTCTTTCTAAGAAAAATATATTATCAGTTAAAATATGTAGCAAAAGCGCGCAACACAGAAAAGAAATAGCAAAAATATCGCCCGCGTTAAGACAACATTTTTAAACTATTGAACGCTCTGGAACATATGCTTGTTGAAATGACTGCACCAAATGTTCATGCAAAATCTATTTCGTTATTAGAGGGATTGCACGGAAATCTACTCGACCTTGGATGTGGCGCAGGTGCACTCTGTGAACGTATTGCATCAACCTATCCTCATAAATTTCAAATCACGGGCGCAGATTTCATTAAGAAAAATTTTAAAGCAAAAACAAAATTTATCGCAACAGATCTTAATAGATCGCCATTACCATTTAAAAATAAGAGCTTTGATGTCATTATGCTTGTTGAAGTTATTGAACATGTCAGAAGCCCCGCGCAATTATTAGATGAAATTCATCGTATCCTTAAAAAGGGCGGCCGATTAATTATTAGTACACCCAATGTAGAAAATTGGCAAAGTAGGATTCATTTTGCGTTGCAAACGCGATTTTTCAGTTTTTTAGAATCAGATATGGCTTATAATAATAAATCACCCGGCATGGGACATCTCAATCCGCTATTCGATTTTCAATTAAATGCATTAACACATAAAAAATTCGTAGTCGAAAACCGTGCCTATAATCGAATACGCATCCCTATTGTCAGATGGAAGATACCGACAATGCTAAGGATACTAGGTGAAGTAAAAATCATTCGATTAAAGAAAATCTAGACAAAAAATATTACAACTGTGGGTTAACAGCGCGTAAATTTTTCAAGTGGAGTTTACACACATTTTTCGGGCTGTGAACATTTATCACATAACCGTAAGATTGTTGCGTATAATGCTTCTTTAGTGTGGGACGGGTAAGTAAATCTATTGCAAACTCGGGAAGTTCATTAAGTTCTTTTTTTACAAACTCATATTTATCGTAAGTCACAACTGTCGCATTACAGGCCATTGCTTCTAGTTCAACGAGATTTAACAAGCCTTTTCCGAATGCTCCGAGTATTAAATCAAAAGAGTTATAAAATTTTGGTAAATCTTTACGATCTACAAATGGGTGCCAGATAATATCTTTCTGCATCTTATCAAGGTATGGCTTATATACGTTATATTGACAATACCTATCTGGGTATCTGATGAGGTGAAGTTTTGCTTTCGGAAAATGTTTCTTTATTTTTAAAAATATCTCAAAGCCTTTATCTGGTTCTTTCATTTTATGAATTCGTGTAGGAAAAAATATTGCAGGATCGCCTTCTACTTCAAATTGCGTTCTAGATTTTTTAAATATGCCTGTATCTATCGGGTTTGGAAGCCATTGGGCATCACTTCTAATAGTTTTTGCAGTTTCTAGAAGATTAGGTATGGCAACATAATATAGATCGAAGTTTTTGATATTTCTTTGGGTTAATTTGTGAAATATCGGTCCACCTAATCCATAAACTACGGTTTTCTTCCACCATTCTGAATCTGCAAGACCTTTTCTTAAATCCAACCCAAGATGAAATGCATGTGATTCTGCAATCGATACTTGATTACTCATTTTTTTATATTGTATAAAATTTTCCCAGTTATTAATGTGTACGACATTATATTCTTTGATTTTTCCAGACGTCATTAATTGTCTAAATCCGAGAATGTCTTTTATGTAATATTCAAAGTCAGATTTAGTGTTAAGTGGAGCAATATTGTAATACTCGTACTTAGGAAGGCCCTTCTTATATGCCTCTGACAAAAATGGAAACCCATTCATTAAATATTTTTGCTTATTCATTTTTTTTCTTTGTAGCATATATGAATTCGCCATCAAGTCTTGCACTAAAACCTTTCTTTCTAAAAAAAGTCATTAATTCATTATGTTTATGTCTGTTTATGCTATCATGATATTCCATAGATATTTTTTTTATCATCCTTAGGATTTTTTCAGGTGTATTGAATAATATTTCATATTCTGCTCCTTCGCAATCCATCTTTATAAAATCAATTTGTTTAATACCATTTTCTATAATGAATTTTTCTAGAGTGATGGTTTTTATTTGGATTTTTTTATTTGAATTTCTTTCATACAGGCTGCTACTTCCTGTGTGAACGCCATCATATAAATGGAGGTACGATGTTCCAGTATGCCTCGAAATAGCCATTTTATAAGTTGCTATATTTTTTATATTATTGCGTCTTATATTTTTGATTAATATGGAATAATTTTCTGGAAGTGGCTCAAATGAGTAAATTTTTCCTTTATTAGCAAATCTTGCTGCATAAAGTGTGAATGACCCGATGTGCGCACCAATATCTATTACTGTATCGTTCTCATGAATTTCAAAGCCTTTTGGCGTATAATATTTCATCCCGAATGATTCCATTAACATAGTGACATCTGAAAGGCATGGACGAACTTCGAGTTTATATCCATTTCTCAGGGTTACAACCATATTTTTTTTGCTTTTGGAGACATGTGACCATAAGAATTCTGACCAGTTTCTTATAGTTAGGATTGTATGACTTAATACTTTCAAGCTATGTATTTGGTTTCTTAATATCATTTTATGAATGAAGATTTTAAGTTCAGAAATATAAATCTATTTAAATAAGTATCTGTTTTCTAGATAGGAGAAGATTTTTTAATATCACTCGAATAAGAGTTATTATTATGAATATATTACAATTGAGAAAATTTAAGCACTCTTGAATTTGTTCTTCTTTTTAATCAACAAATCCCTCATTTTACTTTTTATCAATTTATAATCATACTTTTCTCTGACTAATTGCTGGTTTGCTTTACTATGCGATTTTGCAATCTTAGGATTCTTAATATAAAATTCTATATTCTTGGCTAATTTTTTATAATCATCAGGTGCATGTCTTAAAATTTTTTCTCCGAATATCTCGAACGAAGGTATATCTGATAGGCATTCTGCTATTCCTACAGCTGCATATTCAAAAGCAACAATGCATTGTCCTTCAACTTCAGAACTTTGTATGCCTACCTTTGACATTTGTATAAGACATCTCAACTCTTCATCACTTACTCTGCCAGTACATGTGACTTCATCAGCCACTCCAATATCTTTAGCTAAATCCATCACGCTCTTTCCTATCTGTCCTGTTAGTCCGTCTTTTCCAACTTGCAACAGTTTAACTTTTATCCCGCGGTTTTTTAATACTTTTATTGCTTTTAATACCGTATCGGGTCTCTTATGCATACGCATCACGGCAAGGAATATCAAAATATTATCCTTTTTTTCCAATTTAAATTTTTTCCTTAATGAATTGAAGACTGTTTCATCCGACCTTATTGATAGATATTTATGATCAATAGGTATAGGAATAATAACTATCCTTTCTGGGTCTAAGTTTCCTAATTTTAATAATTCTCTCTTTTCCGCTTCAGATTCGGCCTTTATAACATCAAATCTTTTGAGAAAAAATTTTAATATTTTTCGCTGCCACCACAATTTGGGTAGTGTAGCAGTATGATTCATGAATATCCTGTAATCCCCAAAAAAACATGCTGATAGTCCGATATATGTACGTGAATTGCCAAAAACAGTTGCTCGCGGATGACTTAGCATAAATCTAAAATATGATATTTTGCTCTTAAAATTTATTATATTCACAGAGTGGGATGTATGTACATCATCTGGAGTTTTGAGTGATTTAAGTCCCATAATGTTTATCGCTGCAATATATGATTTGAATCCATTTTCAGCCATTATATTAGATACAAGTGCGACACAATCTTCTTTCTCTAGCATACTTAGATTACCATTATAATATATCGATAAATTTTGAATAAAAAATTTTTCAACTTTGTTCTTTCTATTATTTAAATTCATGGCTTTTAAAATGGCTAATTATTTAAAAATCTTTCCAAACTACGACCACAACACAAAACGCATTAGTGTGTCTCTCATTTTAGAAAGAAACAAATACTATTTTGATAATTCCCCCTGTGATATCTCTTTTTTAATACAGAATCGTATAGTAGGTATTGAAAAACATCGTTTATGTTTTAACTGCTTTTTCCAGCCATTTTACTATATTTTTATCAATTAAATTATCATACTTATACTTACCATCGATAAATTTGGAAAACAATTTCAATTCATTATATAATCCGGTATCTGATGAACAAATCAGATTTTCAGAGGGACTATACAACTTCATAATATTATTTTTTTCAAGTATATAAAATGTTCCGATATTGGTCTCGATATTAAAATCGTTTCTATAAAATTTATGATTGTTGCTGTGTGAAACATTGATTATGGATTTATTTTCGCCAAAGCTCAAAATTATGCTTTTTGTTTTATCACTAACGTTGGTGATCTTCATTTTCTTAAAAATTTTCCCGAATATTTTAGCGTGAATATAGATGTGGTGGTATCCCAAATCATAACAAACATCCGTTTTTATATCTACGGATTTTAGCCAATCGGAATGGATAGATTTTACTTTTACATTATGTTTCTGGAAATATGCTGTGAGAAAAACCAGTACGTCGCTGAACATATAATTATTTCCCATCATAATATTGTTCATACACGTTGCTTTTTTGTAAGAAAGACACATGGGCTTTTCTATAAGCATTTTTGCACCCTTATATTTCAAATATTCACTGTAATGCGTTTCTGGTGGTGTTGAAATAATTATGCCGTCAGCTTCAGTTGGGCTATTAACAATTTCAAACATATTGTTTTTTCTTATCTCTTCAGCAATTCTTGTGCCTCGTTTCCCCATTCCATCTAAATATACTTTTTTCATTTGTGGTAGTCGCTATGTTTTATGTTCAAATAGGTGTTTATTTCCTCATCCTTTCTGTCACAAACACGGCACTTCATATCATCTATTGGAGTATCAAATAATTTTTTCCGTATATCTGAATTTAATATTTCATCAAATGTGTTTCTATGTAAATTGCCGATTACCAAAGGTTTATATTCCTTCACAGTAACCTGCGGGCATGGATAAACATTACCGCAATAATCAATTGCAAATAAAAATCTTTGTGCATAACAATATTTAAACTCCGTAGCATGATTGTCAGTATTGAATTTTAAAAAATGTATTTTGTATTCAGGGTATTTTTCTCTCAATTTGATAATATTATTTTCAACATCTTCTTTATGTGCAACATAATATGCGGGTATATCATTACTGAAATTAGGTGTTTGTGGAAATGAAAACCTTATTCTTGTGGAATATGGTCCGAATTTTGTTACGAACTTTTCCATATCTTCGAATGAACTATTCCCATCAAACAGCAAACAAGAACCCGTGATAAATATATTTAGATTATTTTGCTTTTTTATCTCAAAAACCTTTTTCATATTCTCGTATACTTTATTAAGCGAGTTAGTTCCGGCATTTATCCCATGGATTTTATCATAGTATTCATTTATGGCAGAGTCCAAACTAAAGGTAATAAAACTGCCTTCTTTTATGCCAGTCATCATAGAATTTATTATTTCGTCGGTAAATAAATACCCTTTTGTATTTAATCCTAAATCTAATCCATTTTTGTTTATACTCTTGAATATTCCGGATATATGTCTACTTGTTAATGATTCTGTTCTGATACCTGCAATTGTAACTAATGGCACCTTTCCTTTTATATCGCTGAATAATTGTTCGTACTGTTCAAGTGTTAATTCAGCGTCACTATTGTTTGCTTGATTTATACCATAACAATATGGGCATTTATAAAATCCGCACCCTCTTCCGGGTTGTAGCTCAACCTGATGAGGAAATTTTACATTAATATCCGCATTTTTCACAGTGTCTGCATAATTGTAGTTAAATTCCTTTGTCATAATACTTACCCCGATATTTTTTAAATTTTTGATAATAATGCGGCAAAACATATAATACTATATTGATCTAATTTCTTCCCTTAAACGAATCGTTTTTTTGGAGTAGACCATGACCTTTATAAATATTATTAAAGTCTTTTTTATTGGATTGCTATAGCAGGTCGGTCACACTGGCCCCATCTCGAACTTAGAAGTCAAGCAACCTCACGTTTCAAGTTGTACTACACTTGTGTTTGGGAACCTTGATTCGCTGTCCATATTTTTATTATTTTAATATGAGAAAAGGTAATAGCGTTATTTTTTACCGAACAATAAAAAATTTTATTTTTTAGAAAAATTTATATAAGACCACCAATTGAAAAATAACATGGTAAACCGGTTCAATAAAGTGTTACTATTGAATGCCCAGTATGAGAAGGTTAAATATGCTCCGCTGATCTATGCCGGGCTCGGATACATAGCAGAAGCGCTTAGGCAACATCATATCGAATACGATGTCATAGATATGAATTTAGGATATGAACTCAAGGATGTTATTAAGAAAATTGAAGATTACAAGCCGGATTTAATAGGTCTTCAGATCCTCTCTTTAAGGTACAATTATGCGTATCGCATCATAAAAACACTCAAAGAGAGATTTCCTGAAATAAAGATAGTTGCAGGCGGAGGACATATTTCATTATTCAGAGAAAAGGTCCTAAAAGAATGCCCACAGATAGATTACGGTGTGGTGCTCGAGGGCGATCAGACAATAGTAGATCTATGCAAAGCAGAAAACATAGCAGACGTCAAAGGTTTGTTATATCATAATAAAAATAATGTTGTGTATACTGGAGATAGAGGGTTCATCACAGACCTTGATAACATCCCATTTCCAACATATGAAAAATTTGAGCTTTCAAAATATCCGGAATTTTTGATTCACGTCGTATCTTCACGGGGATGTCCTTATGGTTGTGGCTTTTGTCCTGTTGAAAAATCGATTGGACGACGTTTTAGAGTAAGGAGCGCTAAAAATGTTGTGGATGAACTTGAATACTGGTCCAAACAAGGGATTAACAATTTTGGCTTTGTTGATGATAATTTTTCATTCTATAAAGAAAGGGTCATTGAAATCTGTGATGAGATAGAAAAAAGAAATCTGAAATTAAGAATGATCCTCGGGAATGGGATTAGGGCTGATAAGGCAGATTATAACTTGTTAAAAAGAATGAAAGAAGTCGGATTTTACAGCATCTGCTTCGGTGTTGAATCGGCAAATAATCATGTGTTAAAGAATATGGGAAAAGCAGAATCAATAGAATGTGTTGAAGAAGCGATTAAAAATGCTGTAGAATTAGGGTATATTGTTGGACTTTTTTATGTCATTGGATACCCTGGTGAAACATTAAAGGATCTGGAAAATTCGTTTAAATTAGCCTTAAAATATCCGATAGGATATGCTAATTTTTATAATTTAATGCCATTTCCTGAGACTCCGCTTTACAAGTATCTTTCTGAAAATAATTTTCTTTTGCAGCCTTATGAAAACTATCTCAATAGATCCTCGCCCCTAGAAAATATCCCGTGCTTCATAACACCGGAAATGGGTTATGACGACCGGGTCAAAGCATTTAAGCTTGCAAAAAAAGTGAGCAATACGATAATAAAAAAAAGAATTGCTAAGAGATACGCATATCTAGGGTCATTTGCCAAAGTAGCAGGTCACATATTTGTGATGGAATTTGTCCAGAATTCTTTCTTAAGAAACAAATATTTGAAAAAAATAATGAATAAATTTAAATAGACTTCATCCTACAAAAATGAGATATCTCAATTTTGATCTGTTCCCATACAGGTGTATCATTGATTTGCTTTGATTGAGGAGTTATGTTTAAAAAAATATGAGTGAACGAAATGACAACTACTAAGAGAAGAACAGATAAGTTTACAAAAAAAAACTATGAAGTCATAAAAGAGTATAATATTTTTTACAATTGGGGAATCAGGTATCGATTGAAGCGACTTGCTCGATTTTTGAGGGGAGGAGAGAAAGTTTTGGATATAGGATATGCAGCTATCCCTAATCCATTTATAAAAAATGCGTATGGCTTGGATATTTTTGTTCCATCTAATAAACCTAAGAACTATTCAAAAATATTTACCATAGACATGGATAAGCCTTATCCATATCCCTTTAAAGATAAATCTTTTGATTGTATAATTGCCGGCGAGACTATTGAACATTTGCCGGATCTTGATTCATTTATGAAAGAGGTGTATAGGCTATTAAAACCAGGAGGAGTATTAGCATTATCTACTCCGAATCCCGAGTCTCCAATTGAAGTCGCTATCCATTTCTGGCATTGGGTAAAAGGGTATAATCTTAATTACAGAATTAAAGGCGATCACGTTCATGAATTCCCGACAACCAACATGATAACACTTCTTAATGTGTATGGGTTCGAACCTTTTAATATAGAAGGCAGTTATATTCAAATTCCTTTTACGCGGATACAAATACCTATGAATATTGTTCCACTGACTTATTGCACAATATACCATGCAAGAAAGTCAGTCTCCAGGAAAAAAATAATGAACAGGGTTAAATAGAGTTTGGTTCTGAAAGTAGAGGATCAATGAAAAATATTTGAATACAGCTTCTTCACAATCTTTTTCCAGTCTAATTCTTTTTTCATGAATTGATGACCATTTGCACCATAGGTCTTCGTTAAAGAAGGATTATCAAGCAATCGCGTTATCGCTTTACGTAACTGCACAACATCTCTTGGTTCAACAACAATCCCAGTTTTCCCGTTTATAACAACTTCAGGTAAACTCCCCACATTAGTCGCAATGACTGGTTTAGAGAATGAATAAGCAATCTGTACAACACCTGTCTGTGTCGCATCAGTGTAAGGCATCACAATAAATGCTGAACGATTAAAATATTCAGCAACTTTCTCGTCAGGGATGTATTCCTGATGGATCTCCACGAGTCTATTAAGTTTTTTGAGTTGATCCTCGTATGGTTTCAAGTCACCATCTCCTGCAATAACCAGCTTAAAATTCCGTGGCATCCCAATCAATGCATCAAGTAAGTACCCTAATCCCTTATACCCTTTTATCCGTCCAAAAAAAAGTATAGTACGCGGTTCCATCTGCACGTGTCCCGCATTCTTGGCAAAAAAACCATAATGTCCTATACGTGAGACAATAACTGGTTGTTTATATCCTAATCGACGGACTGTCTCTTTTTGTTTTGCGCCAAGAACAATAATCTCCTGTGCATGTTTTAAAAGAAATTTAGTAATCCGGCGTAAAATAAATCCTTCAACTACTCCTGTTTCTCCGCTGTGAAGCTCAGGATCATTAATAGTAACTATCTTTTTCGCCTTCAAAAATGGCCACCAGAGCATATACCAGGGATGAATATCCAGAATATCAATCACATCAGGATCAATCGCATTAATCGCGCGTATTGTCCGTACGTGCGCAAAAATATTAAATGTTAGCACCACTGTCTTCAAAGCATTCGGCGGCGCAGTAATACGCAAAAGTTTAACTTTTTTATCAATAAGCTTCGTATCACTATAAGACGGCAATAATAAATGCGTTTCAGCATATGCGGTCATGTGAGAAGAGACACTTGATGCATAATGCAACGTTCCCCCGCGGCCGTTCAATCCTAAAAAGAATATTTTTTTCTTAGCCATGATGACGCTCAAGTAATTTCGCTGTTTCAGAGAACAATTGATCAGCAGTTATGGTATCAGTGATATTAGGATGCTGCTTATCCTCTTTGGTATACGTGCAATAGTCCGGATGCTGCGCAACAAGTTTAGAACCCGTATATACTTCTATTTCCTGGGCAGAGGTTACTGTAAAGTATGTAACAACATATTTAGTTAGTGCGATCCCAATATGCATAGAAAGGGTATCTGGAGTGATTATACAGTCGCAGAGATTAACAATGCCGATAAATTCATTAAGATCGTGAATATCATGATTGATGACATAAGGACAATCGCGCAAAACCGCATGGGATAATTCAAGTTCTGACAGACCATGCAATAATATTATTTTAACAGCAGGATATTTCGAATGGATTTTTCTTACAAATGCTATCTGCGTTTCTAATGGCAATGCCTTCATTGGCCAGCGCGAGCCTGCACCAACAACAAGACCGATGACAATAGAATCCTGAGGGATTTGTGATTCAAGAATGCGTGCATACTGTAAACTGTTCTTGTTAAGAAAAATCCTGTATCGCTGAAAACTCCATCGCAATCCCAGCATGGTATATAATAATTCAGGATACGAATGACGGTTTGACTTTTTTAATTCATCAGCAGTAGATTTTCCCAAACTACTCACAAGGCTCATATGATACCATGGAGCACTATCAGGAGTATACACAACCAATTCCTCTTTTAAGTACACGCCAAAGGTCTTTTTAGCATGTATCCGCTCAAGGAGTGCAAGAATCGATTTATCTTCCTCTAAAGAGATAACGAGGTCAAAAGAGATGTCAAATAGATCTTCCTCTAATTGTTCTGAAAAAAACAGTTTTTTTATAAAAGGATTGTTCTCGAGTAATGATTTTGCAGCCTCGCTTGTTAGCCAATAGATTTTTGGATGAACATATTTCTCAATAAGTCCTTCAAGAATAACTGATGTTCGAAGGACATCACCTAATGCTCCTGTCTTGATAATGAGTATATTCATAGTCGTCAAAATCATGCACTCTTTTTATGTATTTCGATTTCGAGATAACAATTCCCTTAATTTTTTCTGTCCAACTTTCCAATCGAATTCTTTTCTTATTTTTAATTGTAAGCGTTTACTGAATTTGTCTCGTAACTTCTTATCATTTAACAATGTTACAATGTGTTTTCGCAACCCTTCAGCATCTTGGGGTTTGATCAAATATCCATTCACGAGATGAGTGATGATCTCTTTTGTCCCTCCGACATCTGTTGCAATACAACAAACCCCGGAACTGCCTGCTTCCAAAACCGACGTCGGTAATCCTTCCGCATAGGAGGGATTCACAAAGATATCTGCAATGGATAAATACTCAGCGATTTCAGAACTGTTTTTTGCTCCGACAAATTTAGCCCAAGGATACGTTTCTTCAAGTGTCTTGCGGTAGGGTCCATCACCGATAACGATTACCGTCATATCAAGTCCACGTGCTGCTTCAAGTAAATCCTGAACACCTTTCGCGTAGATTAATCGCCCGACAAAGATGATGACCGGACCCGTAATCCCTAATTTTTTCTTCAGCGCAGTCTTTTTTTTCTTAAAGAGTGCAGTATCGACGCCATTATAGACGCAGAATGTCTTCCGATTATACAAATGTTTAATGAACTGCTCAGATGCATGACTGATGCCAACTGCAGTAGTAGCATTTTTCACAATATATCTTCCAATTGTATGATCATACCATACTCCCAGCAGATGCAATAACGGATTCTTTATCGGCGAGTGCTGCGTCCCATGCTCGAAATGGATGACAGGGATGTGATACTTCAGACCTGCACGAACACCGATAAGCGAGGTATGAAAGAATCGCGTATTGGTCACGATATAATCAAATCCCCCCTGAGAAACAAGTTGATCAATTTTTTTCAAAGAAGAATATTTCAATACCGGATAGGTGTTATTCATGAGATGATAACAATCAAATCTGTACACCTTAAATCCATGGATCCGCTCAAATGGTTTAGCGCCTTCAGTATTGCAGGTAACAACTGTAACATCCATTCCCTTGAATAATTCATGGACATAATTCTCAACACCACCTGCATGGGGATAATAGTATGCTGTAAAGATTAAGAGTTTCATTTTTTAATCACATTCCAGTATCCGCTGCTTGTAATGCCTATGCGTTCAATAATTTTTTTTTGTTTTAAGCGGGATAAATATTCTTTGACTGTATCGGGTGATACGCCTAATTTTTTTGCAATAGCCGATCGGGATATTTTTGGATTACGTATCATTTCATTTATGATCTTTTGTTCCATTGCAGTAGCTTGGGGGGTAGCTTGGGGGGTAGCCTTCACACCCTTATCTTTTAATTTCTCGCCTTCGCAACCGAGTTCATCGTTATGTTCGTAGGGCAGTTAAACAAATACACTGATAGTAGTTTATTAATTTTTTGATGGAAAACTAATGCATTAGCAAAAAGTTTAAAAATAGAGAGTAATTACTAACGTATTATGAAAGAATTATTAGATAATATTGCAGAATTCATCGAATCGGGCGAAGAAAATTTAAAGAAAAATAGATTCAATGCGGCGGCTTCGGATTTCTTCAAAGCAATAGTGATATCTTGCGACTATCTCATCTATAAAGAGATACGCATTTTACCTAAAAATCATAATGACCGATTTTCATTATTAAAAAAATATTTTCCGGATATTTATTTGAAGGTCTCCAATTTATTTAAAAAATATGTTGATTCATATAATTTAAGATTAGAACAAAAAGACGCCATTAGTATTAAAACATATTCATATGAAATCAGAACTATCATCAAAAATAAGAAATGATTTTAAAAAATTTGTAAAAAATATAGATATCATAGATATCATCATATTCGGATCCGCGGTTAAAGGCAAAATAAATCCTTCAGACATAGATGTTGCAATAATCACTACGAACAAAGATTTAGAGATAAACCTCACAGGATACCATATAAGTATTATTACTATTGAAGATTTCTTTGTCAAGCCTATAACATTAATAAATACGCTAATTCGCGAAGGATATAGTATCCTAAATAATAAAAAGTTCTCAGAAATATTTCGCTTCGAGAGCAAAATTTTATACACGTATAGTATGAAAAACATGGACAATAAGCAAAAAGTCAAGATAACAACCTTATTTCGTGGAAAAAAAAATAAAGGCTTAGTAGAAAAATATGGTGAATGGATTACTGATGGGACGTTTATTGCAGATACTGCTTATGAAGAAATATTCGACGAAGCATTTAAAATAAACGCCGTATTATTCAAAAAAAGATATATACTAATACATTAGTAAAAAAGCCGTTAAAGACAATAAAATGACTAATTTATTAATTCGATTTAAAATACGAAAAATAATTAAAAAGAAGCATTTTAAGGCTAATGATGAAACAATAAAAGAAATAGAAATAATAATTGCTAAAGAGATAAATAACTTAATAAATACTGCTGCACGAATATCTGAAATCAAAGGAAAAAAAGTAATCACAAAAGAAGAAATAACGCAAGCCATAAAAAAAATCAGAAATTAATCATGAATCCCGAAAGATATCTTCGCTTAATCGCGTTAATGCATCTGCAATAATAATCTCATTTTGAGCCCGTTCAAGATAGATTCGTATCATTAAATCCATGTTGCATCACCTCACCCATCATCTTAAAATAATATGACCCGCCAAATAGCAGTAAGTTATTCTTCACAATTTCTTTGCCATAATTTGCGTGATTATTGAGAAGCATTTCTATGAATTCTGATCGCTTAAAAATATATGGATGAACGTGCGGGATTGAGAGCTCGCAGGTATAATGTATCCGTGCGAGTAAATTTTTTGTATCCTGCGTATCATCGCAGATAATAACAATGTCAAGGTCAGAATCACTGCGCTGTTTCTGGGATGCATAACTTCCTGTTATGATACAAGTAAAATAGGCTGCTGAAATCTTTGATAAAATTTTTTTAATCGTATCATGAGGCAATTGTTTAGAATTCCATGCGAATTGTTCAGCAATAAAACCAAAATAACTCAGCGCCGAATATTGTTCAAAATTAACCCTATAAATGAGTGTATTGCCCACTTTCTCCTCAATTAACGCATCTTCCTTAACATATTTTTTAAGAGTGGTATACACATAACTTTCAGAACGTTTACCAGAGATTCGCTTGATATCCTTGAATGTATATTTGCTCCACGGCTCTTTAATAAAAGGGAGGATTATTTCATAATCCTTGCGCGATAGATTAATCCTATTTTTAGGCATAATCACTCCTATAAATAGGATTGTTTATAAATGTTGTGATACTCTGCAGACGCAATACATAAATTTATTTCTTCTTCTTTTTCCCGTTCTTTATCGCTATCTCCCGTACGAGTGTAGTCAATTCCTGATTCTGTCTATCCATGCGTACATACATCCGGAACAAGAGATAAAACAATACGATGATACTGACATATACTGCAAGGTCAACTGCACGCCCGATACCGACAATGGACGATACTCCTCCAAGAATCCCGGGGTCAAGTGCAAATACAATGACTGCGACCCAAATAATACTCCAAAACGCAAATTCTCTAAGACCAACATCCTTATCGCGCAAGCGGACAAATGCCCTGCTCCATGCAAAGAGCGCAAAAATAATCATTACAATCTGAATTATTGATATCATGGTTTCACCTTTAGTATGTTCCATACTCCTTGTTTTCTTCCGCCGGTTCGTTTAATAATCTTGTTTTTTTGTAAAAGATTAAGATGATATTTTACTCCATCAGAGGTTATTGTTCCTATTTTTTTTGCAATTTCCCCCCGAGTAATTGAAGGATCATCTTTGAGCAATGAAAGAATGTGTAATTGTACCGCATTCAACTGATTTTGGGTAGTCTTTTGGGTAGTCTTTTGGGTAGTCTTTTGGGTAGTATCGTTCATTTCAACAAAAAAGTTTTCTCCAATATAAGTAAACGTAACAGTAATACGAGTATCCTTACAATCCTTAAATATAGCGATATCTACTGAATCACCACCCCAATAATCTCTGTGACAAAACGCATTAATAATCGCTTCTTTTAATTCTGCAGTAGATTTCTTCAATTCCACAGTTTCAGATTCAGTATATTTCATCACATGACCTTTAATGTATTATCCTTCTCAAAATCATACGCGTAAATACTTTGATTGCCTGCAAGAAGCTTCCCGTACCATGTTGCAGCGTATATTGCGTATACTGAATAACGACCGGGATTTCTTTATATCTGATTTTCTTTTTATTGATCTCTTCAACAATCTGCGAGGCATGTTCCATACGATCAGAAGTAATAGTAATCTGCTGCGCAGCTTTTCGCGACATCACCCGAAATCCGTTATGCGCGTCAGTCATTTTAACACCATAAAATATCCAGATGACGAGAATCGCAATTTTGAGGGTGAATCTGCGAAACCACGGCATTTCTACTTTCCGTAAAAAACGGCTTCCGAGTGTTACCTCACACGCACCATTCATCACTGGCCGGATCATCGCAGGTAAATCCTCGACACGATGCTGCCCGTCAGCGTCAAAGGTGACAATATATTTTGCGCCATTGCGGAGTGCAAATTCTATGCCTGTCTTCAAAGCTGCACCCTGTCCACGATTAACCACGTGGCGGAGTGCAAATATGCCTTCTTGAGAAATAATATCAAAGGTATTGTCGCGGCTTCCATCATCAACAACCACAATATTTTTGTATCCTGCTTTTTTTAATCCTGAAAGAACATGCTTTATGCTTCTGCCCTCATTATATGCGGCAATAACAATAAAAATGTTTTTAGTATTCATAGTCCCCTACGAAGAGGTAAACCACAAGATTTATAAATGTTATTTTATTCCCTTTTATCTGGACGGTCATAGCAGGTTGGTTACACCCGATCCCATTTCGAACTCGGAAGTTAAGAAACCTCACGTTCCAAGTTGTACTGATCTCCGATTGGGAACCTTGGTTCGCTGTCCACCTTTTCTTTTATTATTCATTCTACATAGTAAAACAAATACAAACATTATCGTATGGCTACGAAGTATGCCATACTGGAAAGAAAGCTCATAAGGCAATTGCCTTATCCGAGGTTCGCTGTCCACCTTTTCTTTTCACTATACACACTGGTCAAGTGCGCATAACACATTTAAAGTATAACGGTTTTTCTCTATGATGAATTGCAAAGATGAACTTATCACGCTACTTAAACCATTTCGCCGAGAACAAATTATTATCACACCGCATGCACATATTCGAATGATTCAGCGGCAGATATCTGAAAACGAAGTTATAGAAAACATTTTAAACCCGAAGCGATTAGTATATGCTATACGTAAAGAGAAGCAGAAATTTGATTGTTATTTTGATTATAGCAAAAATCTCTGCCACCGATATATCCTTGCAATCGAAAAGAACATTGTCATCATAACTGTTGTTAAAATTAATCGCAGATGGCAACATATTGTTGAAAAAAAGATACTCCTGAGGAAATAACATGTTTCGCAAATTCAAATTTGATTATGATAAAGAAAATGATAGTTTATTTCTCTACGATCCAAAATCGAAATCAAAAGCAAGTGTAGAAGTTAATGATATGATTATTGACTATAATGGAAAAAAGGAAGTCACGGGAATTGAATTGCTCGATGCCACAAAATTATTAAAAGAACTCAGTTTTGAAAAATCGGGCAGCATTTCTCTTGGAGATATTAAAGAATGTCAAATAGAAATCATCAATAAGCACAATTTTTTTATCATAAAAATCTTACTCATATTTCTATCCCGCGATCGAATGACAACACCTATTCTCGTACCGCGATTAACAGAATCAAGCCCCGCATTATACGCCTAATCGTATGAACCTCCTCTTTATCTGTAATCTTGGAAAACATCGCAGTAGGACTGCAGCAGAAATTCTTGCAAATGAATACAATACCGATTACGCAGGATTATATCAAAACCTCGTTACTGAAAAACAGGTGGAATGGGCAGATATTATTTTTGTGATGGAAGATTTTCAACGCAAAATTATTTCAGAGCGATTTCCAAAACTATACCTTAAAAAAAGGATTCTCTGTCTCAATATTATGGATTGCTATTCCTATATGGACGAAGAACTCATAAAAATAATAAAAGAAAAAATAAAAACTGCACTAAAAACATAAACAGTAGCTTATTCTCCTGCTTTCAGATATTCGCGTCCTTCCTTGATGATTTCTGAAATCTCGTCGTCAGAAAGGTCTTCTTCGACAACTTTGACGGTGTTTGCAAGGACTGCGCGATAATAATCGATGGGCATGATATGGGTAAGAATTGTCCGGTGGATAAGAAATCTCCCATTCTTGCTCGTCGTAATCTTACTCTCGATTATCGGCATCTTCTTCAGGTGTTCTTCACGTTTTTGTGTTAATCCCATTTTTATTCTCCGATACAAAGATTGTATCAAGAAAAGAGAATACATACTCCTTAATTAACGCATCGCAAGATTTTTCGAAGGATTTCCGGTCGAGAATAGAAGATTTACGGATAGTGTCAAGACTTCTTTTTATAGACACGATCACGATGACCAAGTTCAATAAAATGGATCATGTTCTGCGCAGTATCGACACTGAAGATGAGGATATACTGCGCCGTAATATGTACGCGTTTATACTGATGAAGGTCATGGCGGAGATTTTTGTATGCCGCAATCGTTTGTTTATCTCGAGAGATGATTTCAGAAACTTTTTTGAACACTGCCTCACGTAATACAGGATCTTTTCTTGCAAGTTTGCGTAATTGCACGCGCAATTCCTCATCCATATCAAAGTCAAACATCTTTCTTCCCGAGCAATTTATGAAGTTCTTGCAGCGTCATTTTTCGATGAGGATATTTCTTAAGATGTGCGGCGTGTTTACGTACGACCTCTTCAATAATCTCTTCACGTATTTCAAGTTCAACAAATTTCTCGCCGAACATTTCTGCAAATTTATCCAATGCTTCAGATTTTGAACGGAGACCATACTTCTCTTTTACTACACCAAGAACTCTGCTTGTGTATTCATTAATATCTGCGCGAAAACTAATTTGTGTCATGGTATCACCTTGAGTGATATCGAGTGAGTTTGTATTTATATAGTTTTCCATGAGTAAAGGAAGCAGCAGTTCTTCATAAATCTATTGCATAATTTTTCGCAAAGTTTACGGCAGAAAACAGAAGATTTGCGGATTTTTGCTTATTTATTTATAGACATTTCTTCGATGTCCAATCAATGTTACAGAAATTCTTTTCATCGATTGATCAATATCAGCAATCACACGATAATGGCCAACACGTAATTTATAATCTGCACGTCCCTCAAGACGAATAAAATATCTGAAGGGATTAGTTGCAGTAGATAGAACTTTCTCGTAGATACGTCTACGCAAATGTACTTCGAATGTATTCACATAATCGATTGCCACAGTATCAAAAATGATTTCATATGTCATAAATCGCCCTCGATAACATAACAAATAAAGCGATTTATGATCATGATCAAGAACTGCGCGATGCTAGATCTAATTTGCAGTTCTTGACAACTCAAAGTCTCAGTCGCTTCCGTGCATCTTTTGCAGTAACGAATTGTCCGCGTTTGATACGTTCACGCGCCTTTTCAATTGCAACAATTGTTTCTTGTGCAAGTTCAGGCTGTGATTTACACGTACGCGCGATTGATACGATTTTAACGACTACTTCATCATAGCTCTCGTTCTTATACTCGCGGAATGTATCAAGTGCAAGTTTTGTTTCGTCATGCAGTTTTATCGTTGTTTCACCCATAGTATACCACCGTATATCTAAGTATACGATGGATTATTTAAATGTTGTGATGCACGAGATAAGTGAATAGAAACTTCTTCATAAACCTGTCGCATAATTTTTCGAATAATTTTCGACAAGAAGCAGAGAATTTCCGGTCTAAAATACTAAAACATATAAATCCCCCCATCTTCCAGAATACTATGAACATTCTCATCATCGGCGGAGCAGGATATATCGGCGGTCATGTTGTCAAGAAATTCTGTGATGAAGGATGCACAGTTACGGTTTTTGATAATCTCAGTTCAGGATTTAAAGAAAACGTCGACCAACGTGCAGAACTTGTCATCAGCGACATTATGCATATCGATGATCTTGAAAAAGTATTCTCAAAAAAGCCTGATGTCGTAATCCATCTTGCAGCGCATAAGGATGCAGGCGAGAGCATGCACAAACCAGAAAAATATTCACGAAATAATATTTCCGGAACAATCAATATTCTTGCAAAGATGGTCGAGCATAATGTCAAGCGCATCATCTTTTCATCCTCAGCCGCAGTTTATGGAAGCCCGCAATACCTCCCCATGGATGAAGAGCATCCGCTTAATCCTGAAAATTATTATGGATTTACAAAACTAGAAATTGAGCGACTACTCGAATGGTATAGTAAACTTAAAGAGATACAGTATGCGGCACTCCGGTACTTTAATGCTGCAGGATACGGTACAATCCGCGGCAAGGAAAAAAATCCGGGAAACCTCATCCCCATCGTTATGGAAGTTGCAGCAGGAACGCGTAAAGATGTAAAAGTCTATGGCAATGATTACGATACACCCGATGGTACAGGAATCCGTGATTATATTCATGTCTTAGATTTAGCAGATGCACACTATCGTGCATTACAGTATCTGGAGAAACACCATAAAAATCTTATTGTAAATTTATCGACAGAGAAAGGACATAGTGTCCTTGAAATAATTAAGAAGACTGAAGAAATCACCGGGAAAAAGGTTCTCTATGAAATTACTCCGCGCAGGCCGGGCGATCCTGCAACAATCTATGCCTCATCTAAACTCGCCTATGAACTTCTCGGATGGAAGGCAGAGCATTCAACAGTCGACGAGATTATTAAGACGACGTGGGATGTGTATAAGAATTAAAATATCCTCTAGAACTTGCGTATGTTTATTTTTTGCCAAGTTGTTTCACTTTTAGATTTTTTCTATTAAATGAAGATGCCAGAAAAACGCAAACTATATAATCGCAACACACATTCTGTTTTTTATGGGAAGTGTTGAAAGAGAAAAATTTTTAAAAACAATTGATAACGTAGTTAAAAAAATGTCAAAGCAAAATAAACATACGGCTCGCGTATCTGAAACAACCCATTATATCATGCAAAATGGACTTACAGTTATAGAAGTTCAAGAGGCAGCGCGGTGCATTGTACTTAAGCAACCTTATGAGGGTTTACCTGAAAAAATCAAAAATCTCATAGAAATAGGAAAGAACGCAGGATATAGATTTCATGATTACATTCCAAAATAGATTTCTGCGATGCTGTGTTTCATAACCCTTGATGCCTTGGCATAGACTAATTTATTTCTCTCCATAACGTTTCATTTTTTGGTATGCCTATGTTTTGCTTGCTGCTTCGTGTATTAGTCCTTGATTTAGCAGATGCACACTATCGCGCATTACAATACCTTGAAAAGCACCGTGAAAATTTGATTGTAAATCTATCGACAGAGAAAGGACATAGTGTCCTTGAAATAATTAAGAAGACTGAAGAAATCACCGGAAAAAAGATCCATTATGAAATTACTCCGCGCAGGCCTGGCGATCCTGCAATTGTTCTTGCATCATCAAAACTCGCATATGAACTTCTCGGATGGAAGACAAAGCATTCAGATATTGATGAGATCATTAAGACGACATGGGATGTGTATAAGGAAAATAAACGAATTATTCGATAATCTTATTAGTGGAAGAAGATACGTCACCTAATGAGTGATACTCTTCCTTTATCTTCTCTAATCGCGAAATACATTGAGATAGGTATGCTTTACGATCATCAATTACTTTAGTGAGTGGATACTCCTTACGTGAACCCGTATCTTCATTAAGATGTGATTCCATGCCTGAATCTCTGATAATAACATACTCAAACCCGTCACAATAAGGGTTTTGCGTATTTACATATTCAATGGTTGAGCGCACAATATCAATCGCACGTGCAAGAGTAATATCTTTAGCAGGAATTCCAAAACGTGAGAGGACTTTTTCTTTGTGAAGATAAGCCATCGCATCATTTGCGCCTGAACCGAAAGCCATTGTTAATCCTTCAACAACTGCGCCTGTTGAAGCGATATGAAGCGCTCGTGGATGATTTGTGGAATTGCAAAAATTTGCTGAAGAAAAAATATAACTAAAAATTACTCCAATATGTTCAGTACCATAAGAGGTAACTTCTTGCCCACCAATATTTTCAGTAATTGCATGTACTGATTCGGATTCAATCAATCGTCGTATTTCAGGGAAATATCCTGATTTCAAGCGAGTTTCTAAATTAAAAGAAGCGCCATAATCACGAATAATTTCTTCAGCATTGTCTGGAACAACAATCGGAAAAAATAATTTTTTCATCAACGGAATGTTTGAAAAGAATGTACGAGGCTCGAGGAGAAGATCGCGAGTATAATCGATGGGGTGATATCCAGCAGAGAATGCAAATGCGCTGCGCGCGTCAGGGGAGATTAACAGTTTGTGCTCATAATTAAAAGAAACATGATCAAGATTGTGTTTACGCATCATAAAAATTAGTCCTTCAAAAAGATCATTATACATACTATACCCATAAGACATAAGTTCAGAAAGGTATGATTCAAATGGTAGGCGGGAAAATAATTTATCTGCAGCAAGGACACGTGCAGGTTCTCCTGTTGTTGTTTGAAGGCTGATAATAATACTCATGCAGTAAAGAAAACAATAAGAATTTATAAAACTTTCTTAAATTAGCCACTAATAAGTAAAAACTAAGGGAATTATATTATTCATTTCACTTTCTTCAGTTTTGCGATAAAAAACCCCTGCGTTCCAGTCTTTTCTGGCCAAAGCCGACGACATTTAGAAATGGAAGGGTCAAGTTTTTCTTTAAAGATTGTTGTCAGTCCCGGATCGCCGATTTTTATACCAGTTTCGACGAGTTGCATTTCCGGGAATTTATTAAGGAACCAATTAATATTTAATTCATTCTCTTCAGGTTCGAGTGAGCAGGTACTATAGACGAAGATTCCGTCCTTTTTGAGGACTTTTACTGCTGCCTTCAATAATTCTTTCTGGATACGTGCACGCCCCATGATCCCGGGAATATTTTTTATCTTGAAAAATTCTTTTTCGATGACGTAATTTCCTGTGCACGGCGCATCCAAAAGCACCCGATCGAATTGCATATGCAAGTCGAATGCAAAGCGCGCATCTTTTTTATAGAGAACAGTATTCGTGACTCCGCATCGCTCAAGATTATTACGTAATGAAAGTAATCTGCGTGAATCAATATCGAGTGCGATAATGATTCCTTTATTTTCAAGACACTGCGCCATTTGTGTGGTCTTACTTCCGGGACTTGCCGCCATATCAAGAATGTACATTCCGGGTTTTATATCGAGTGCATGCACCGGAAGTTGCGATGCTGCTTCTTGGATATAAAAATACCCGAGCAGATATTCTGTTGTTGAAGCGAGTGAGAATGGTGCATCATAGAAATATCCGTGATCAAGGAACGGGATCTTTTCAATTCTGATCTTGAGTGTTTTTAATCGTTGTACTAATTCCTGTTCATCAATCTTTAATGTGTTGACACGCAGTACATTACGTAAAGTGATTGGCTCTGAGCACGCACATCCTAATTGTTCGTAGCGTTTTGAGAGGGCGTTATTTAACGGGATGGTCCTAATCATGATAAGAGATATATGGTAATATTTATAAAAGTATATGTTGCGAATCGCAGCATCGGCGCCATCCTAAGTTTTTTTGTTCTGCCATCGGCTCACATTTTGATAGTTATTCGAAAGAAAAAATTCCTCTTGGTATCTCCTTTTTTCTCCATGCTTGGTCAAAAGATGTTCGCATCATTGATGGCAAAACCGACTTTTAGGACGGCACTCGCAGCATCGTAAACTTTATAAGACGGGTTTATTTTCTCCACTCTATAAGGGTAAAAAACATGGTCGAACGGCGAAAAAGAACTATAGATTTTGAGAAATTGAAATCTGCTTCAAAGATG
>JBBAAQ010000007.1:0-73960 GCA_041658255.1 Candidatus Woesearchaeota archaeon | reverse complement strand
TTTTTTATATTGGTAATTGTTTTTCTTGTATTTATTTTTTTGATTGGCCTGTTTGATGTTACGACTTATTTTGTCATCTTGATGACTGGTTTATCTTTGCCGACGACTAGTGCATAGTCTTTTTTTGTCTCAAAGACTTCCTGTCCGCTCTTGACAATGATTGCATTACCTTTAATCTCCTGGAGTGTACCGATTTTTCCGGTGTGCTTTCCGCTGTAGAGAAGGACGAGTGATCCTTTCTCTAGACTGAAATGTTCTTTGACGAGTTGACCCGGAATGGTGATCAGTAATGAATCGCCCACTTTATAGTGTTGTTTTTCAAAAAAGATGTTTCGGCCATCCATTAAATTGAGCTGTAATTTTCCATGAACCATACTTTTGCCGATGATCTTGATAAGTTTGAGGCCTGCTTCTTCTTTGGTGATAGGGATGAGTTTGATTGTTGCATCGCGATCAATAATCAATCGATACTGCGCATTGATTTTTGGAATACTGACAATATCAGTGAAGCCGACAGGATGGCGATAATCAGTTACCTTGACACCATTGACGAGGATGTCTTCATGGACAATAACATATTTAGTCTCTTTGATGGAATGGACGAGCGCAAGTTGATATTTGAGGATGCTTGCAATAGGCATTGTCAATTCTTTTTTAAGTCCGCCGGGGTTACTGCGCGTAATGAATGTTATTCCGCGACGCTGAATAGTCCAGGTTTTTGGTGCGTTTAATCGTAGGATGTGTCGTTTGACCATGTTGTGTTCTCCGATGAGTGTGTTTTGTTTTTCTTTTGCTGATTTTTTTATTTATGCAGTATTCTTTTCAACTGTTTTTTGAGCAGGAGCAGGTGTGGTAGTGGTTGTTGCCTTCGGAACTGCAGGTGTTTTAGTCTTATCCAATTTTGCAACACGCTTCTTATCGTCAGCGGTGATTTCAATAATTAAAAGGTTTGAAGGATCAATAGGATATCGTGCTTTTGAACCGTCCTTTTTCGTGTGCTCGATTTTTGCGACATATACCTGTGTTTTTCGTACATCGATCTCTTCGATTTTTCCTTCCTGTTTCTTGAATTGCCCGCGCATGATACGCACTTTATCACCGACGCGTAAGCGCAGTGCACGAATGCCGTATTTTTGCCGTAATTCCCTGGAAAGGTGCGTGTTTAAAAATGATCCTTTGATATGGAGCGGTGCGTTGAACCGATATTTGCGTTGCTTATTCGGTTTGGTGCTTGATTTCCATGTTGTAGAAAATGTTTTCATTGTAATGCTCCGAAAAATTTTCTACACTCAAAAATCTTCAATTTTTTTTGTGATGAAAATTTTTTCATGTTGATAAATCCCTGTGAATTAATGATGCATTCAGTTTTTTTGTCTTTTTATACAATGCTGCTCGCAATTTTTGCAACAGCAGGCCAGCGATCAGCAACTTCTTTTGCTATAGGACCCTTGAAGATTGTACCTTTCGGGTTTCCTTTATCATCTTTTAAGATGACGACTGCATTATCTTCAAATTTGATACGCATCCCGTTCGATCGGCGGTATTCCTTTTTTTGTCGTACCACAATTGCGAATGCGACTTGTTTACGCATGTCGGGTTTACCTTTCTTGACAGTGACCATAACTAAATCCGCAATGCCTGCAGCAGGCTTCTGGCCTTTGCGGCATTTATGGCCGAATACAGAGAATATTTTCACATTCTTTGCACCCGAATTATCACAACTATCAAGATACGTGCCGACAGGCAATGATTTTACAATGTGCGCTTTGAGTCCTTTCATGTTAATTCTTTATTTTTTAGCGGGTTCTTCCTTTTTTTCAATCTTGACTACAACAAAATTCTTCGTCTTGGATAGTGGTCGTGTTTCCATAATCGTGACATGATCATCCATTTTAGCATCAATACATTTAGGATTGTGCGCTTTGACTTTTGAACGAAAGACCTGGAATCGTTCATATTTCTTATTGAATCGTTTCGTAGGCCATTCGACAATGACTGTGTTCTGCATCTTATCACTGATAACGGTTCCCGTGAATGTTCGTCCGCGAACTTTGAGTGCACCATGAAATGGGCATTTTGCGTCAACGCAGGTTTTTGTAGGTGCAGGGACGGGGATTCCGATATTTTTAGTGGTTTTCATTTTTATGCTCTTTGCAGGAGGTACTGTTTATATTCTTTTCATTCTTTTAATTTGATCCGTTCTTCCGGGCGTTTGAGTATTTTATTTCCGTCAATCACCTTTCCATTGATGATGAACCCGGCGTCTTTTTTGAAGACGAGTTTGAATTCACGGAATGTTCGTTTGTTGATGAGTATTTTGAAACTTTGTTTTGTTTCGTCAACGATTTTTCCGGAGAGACCGACGAGTTGCCGGTTTCGCGATTTTATTATTTCAACAGGTTGTCCGATGAATTCGATTTTGAGGTTTGTTGCCATACGTTCTCCCTTATCTCACTTTTTTTTTTATTTTTTATCGTTCCTTGATCTGGATTGTTTCTGCGGGAAATCCCATCTGGACCAGGTATTCCTGGACTTTGAAGAGGTGGTTTCCCTGCAATTCAATATATCCGCCTTTTGCAGTGCCACCGCATGCGAGCTTGTTTTTCAAATTCTTTGCGATTTCCTTGATATTAATATCCTGCAATCCTTCAATGACTGTATAATTTTTGCCGAATTTCTTTTTTACAAGTTTGACAACAATTTGTTGGCTTTCCTTTGCAATTTGCTCACAGACACAGAGTTCTTGTGGTAAACCGCAGGTAGTGCATACACTTGTCATTTTTGTTTTTTTGATTTGTTTTTTTTATACTGTTTTACGATTGTGTGATATACTTTACAATCGGGTATATTTCTTTGGTGAATGTAATGATTTTATCTCTGTAGTTACTGCTTGTTTATGCAGTGTTTCGACACGCGCAATAGTCTTTTTAATCTCACGAATCTGCTTGGTATTTTTTGGAGTTGTACCAATAGCGACTTGCGCACTGAGTTTCATTAATTCAAGTTTAAGTTCAGCCATCTTCTTTTGCAATTCGTCCTTTGGTAATTTTTTGATTTCGTCGAAATTCATGAGTATCACATAGGGTTATGCAGTGGAGTCCTTTGCAGCATCAGTTTCTGCAGGTTTTTTTGTATCTTTTTTTGGAGCAGCTTTCTTTTTTGATACTGTTTTTGTAGTTTTATCTGCAGGTTTCTTTTCTCCTTTTTTTGGAGCAGCTTTCTTTTCAGTCTTCTTTGCTTCTTTTCTTGCTGCGTTTTCATTTGCAATTGCTTGATCTGCACTTATCTTTTCAGTTGCGCCAGTCTTAGTGTCCTGCGCCATTGCGTCAAGATATTCTACATCGTCAGGAAGTTTCGTGTATCCGGGCATGATTCTTACCTGGACTCCGACAACACCTGTCTTGAGTTTTGCAATTGTATATGCAGTATTGATTCCAGAAACTGCAACATCGCCGGATTTTTTAATATAACCCATATAAAATCGCCAGGTCTTTGCTCTGCTCGACGGGATCTTACCGGAGATGAGGATTTCAACTCCACGCGCGCCGCCATTCATGACATCAGTCATTGCCTTATGACCAATACCTTTGAAGCGGGTTGTTCCGAATCGTTCGAGTGAATTTGCAATACCTTCCGCAACAATATTTGCATCAGCCCAGGGCTGGTCTGCTTCAATAAGTTCAATCTGAGGATTTTCGAGTTTGAATCGTGTTTTAAGTTCTGTGGTGAGTCGTGTGATATTGGATCCGCTCTTTCCGACAACAAGTCCTGGCCGTGATGAACAGATAAGGATCTTTTCACCGACTGGTGTTCGTTGGAGTTTGATATAACTGAGTCCTGCTTTTCCCAGTGTGGATCGAAGATATTCTTCAATCTGGAATTCCTTGAGGTTTTCAGCAACAAATTTTCTTTCTATCATTTTTTACCTTTTATTTTTTTATAATATATGGATTAGTATTTATTCAGTCTTTTTTGGATTTGTTTTCTTAACTGTTTTTTTATCTGTAGTTTCATCCTTCTTTTTTGGAGTACGTGGAGTTTCTTTTACTTCTGCAACAACAATCTCCACATGACAATTCTTGAATTCTGAACGTTTCTGTCGTCCATAATGCCATTGTTTTGGTCCGCGTTGCGCGGCGGCATGGATGAGCGTGAGATGTGTTCCTGATAATCCCTTATTTTTTGCATTTGATTCTGCAGCTTTGATGATTTTAAGGATTTGCGTACATGCATTGACTGCATATCTTCCCGATGCGATTCCTGGTTTATGTCCAAGACCATTCGTGAACCGTTTGAATGGGATGGCGCGTTTGAGTGCCATTGCATCTTCAAGGATCATTTTGGCCTGAGCGGTCTTTCGTCCACGAATGTGGTTGCAGATTTCAATACATTGTTTTGGAGAGATATTGAGGTTTCTTCCTGAAGCTATCGCCATATGCTCCCTGACATTGTTGAATGCATATTTGAATACAGCCATTTTTTTTACACCCGTGGATTAACTGTTATTGTCATATATTTATTTTTTTGCAGATGAGGATTTTGAAGCGCCAACACCCGGGCTATTGTGACCAACACGCTTACGGGTCAGTGCAACTTCTCCTAAAAACATGCCAATCATTTCAGGCTGGATAATTACTTGCGTAAATTCTTTACCTGCATGGACGAGGATTGTTTTATCGACAAATTGCGGCAAAATCATCATATCACGGATGTGTGTCTTGACGCGATCCTTTGTTGCAATTTTTGCGATAAGTTTTTTCTTCTCGTCATCAAAACCGCGCTCAATACATCTGCGTTGACGTGCAGGCAAAAGCTCTGCGAGTTCTGATAATGAAAGTTTTTTTAACTCATCGAGTGTTTTTCCGCGATAAGCAAATTCTTTTTTAGCCATGTTGAACCTTTAGTGATTTTCCTTTGTATATAATGCTTGTCTTTATTTTTTCTGTCCCGTACGTCGTGGTCTGATGTATCCTACCTTTCGTCCTGGTGGAGCATTCTTTGGAGCAGGTCTTGCCTTACTCTTACGGGATGTTCTCTTATTACCGAATGGATGGTCAACTGCGTTCTGCGCTGATCCTGACATGATTGGATATTTCTTATTACGTGCTTTCATATAGTGATGCATTGTTCCTGCTTTCAGAAATGGCTTCTCTTTACGTCCAGCACCTGCAACAATACCGATTGTTGCCCTGCAATTTGGATGGAATTCTTTAAGTTTCTTTGAGGGAAGCATGACTTGTACGCCTTTTTCTGCGCGTGAAAATATTTTTGCGAATGTTCCTGTTGTTCTGCAGAATCGTCCACCGTCGCCCGGGACTCCTTCAATATTACAGACAAGGACACCTTCAGGGATGTCTTTAAGTGTGAGTGTGTTTCCGATTTCTATTTCTGCATTGCCGCCTACAAGGAGTGTTTGTCCGACCTGGACGCCTTCCGGAGCAATGAGTAATCCTTTAGTCTGATCATTGTACACGACTTCAAGGAGTGGCGCGCTATGGCCTTGATCTTTGACAATGTCAAGTATTGTTGCACTCGTGACACCGTGTTTTAATGTTGCTTCTCCTAAGTACCTGAAACTGGGAGCCTTATATCTTGGCCCTCCTTTTCCACGTGCCTGTTGAACTAGGTTTTTACCCATGAGCTTTTTACGAAATCGAGGAAATCAAAGATTTCCGGAACTCAAATATAATTTTGAGTAACCTCGGGAAAAGTGATGAACAATCACGAACTGCGTGAGTTCATCTAACATGATTCCGCTCGTACCTCCGTTGATTCTGAATTTCTATGTTTGTACTCATATTAATCCTTTGAATTTATAATTAAATCTGCGTATTGATCAAATAATTCTCTTCTGACTGGTTCAACATTTTCTTTGTGTACGAATACTGCATTATCTTTTGCATCTATGATTTTAGCGTTGTATTGATTTATCCTGCTTTGTGTCAAAGGCAGAATATACGTTAATATACTATTATTGAATGAAATAAAATACACTTTTAGTGGGGCGTCATATTGCTTATTTCCTGAATCCGGATTCTGTGCAAGTACTTTAAACACGTCTCCTTCCCGAAAATTTTTTAAGTCGTCTATTGAATTAATTTTTTTCATCTTATAGTAACCCTAATTTTGTTGCGACATCAATTGCCGGCGTCTCATTACCGAATTTGACATATGCGCGTTTCTTTGCATCTGGTCCGATGCGTGTATTGACGCGTACAATTTTTACTTTAAACATTGATTCAATTTCTCTCTTGATTGTATCCTTATTTGCTTTCTTATCAACTTCAAAGATGAGTATATTTTCAGCTTCCATTAATCTTATTGATTTTTCAGTGGATAAGGGATGTTTGATGATTTCCATTTTTTACCTTTAGTATTTGAATAATTTACTTATCCCGTCAATTGCGCCTTCTGTGTATAATGTGAGTCTTCCCGGGACGCATCCTGGTGCGAGTAATTCTGCGTTGAGATGGTCGGGTGTTACAATATCAACACCGGAAACATTTGCTGCGGATTTATTGAGTGCGCATTTTTTTGATACAACAAATAATACTGATTTTTTGATCTTGAATGGTCGGCCGCGATTCTTTCCTTTACCTGCACGTTGGATTTTATCCTTTGTACGATTAAGTTCTTTGGTGAATCCCAATGTTTCAAGCAGTGTAATTACGTCTTTTGTTTTATTGATTGATTCAATATCATTTGAGAGGATGAATGGGAATTCCTGGGGGAGTAAGTGTCCACGTTTTGCGACTAATGATTTATCGAGTGTTGCTGCAAGTGCTGAGCAGATTGCTTTTTTTCGCTCTTTTGTATTAAGTTTTTTTGACCAGATCCTGTCTGCTTTTGGTGCATGTGCCCGGCGTCCACTGACGGTGTTTGGTGCGAGTGCTCCAACAAAATTAAATCTTGTACCACGATGGGACATGACTTTTCTTGGTGTACGTGCCATTCCCTGACCATAGGATCCACGATAATTACGTCTACGTCGTGAAAGTTTTGCAGAAACCTTCATTCCCGCTTCCGGGTCTGACCCATAGGGTTGACGATTATTTGATTGGATTGCAATAACTGCACGATAGATTAAATCCTCGCGTACTGTTTCATCGAATTGTTTTGGCAATTCTTTTTTTGCGATTTCTTTTCCTGATTTGTCAACAACAGGGATTTTCATGTGTGTTTATCCATTAATTTTTTGATTCTTTACTGATTTCAACAATTGTTGGTACGAGATTAGTTGTTTTTGCACGTGTTGCCTTAGTGAAAATGATTGCTCTCTTCTGCGCTCCTGCAATACTTCCATAAATGAGGAGATAATTGCTTTTGACTTTACCATAATGCGGCCAGTCGCCTTTAGGATTGACTTCTTCAGGCTTATTTGAGATCTTCATGATTTGTTTATTATATTCTGTACGCATATGATAACCCATCTGTCCAGGGTGGGGGACGCGGTAGAGTACATGTCCTTGACCACTCCATGCACCAAGTGTTCCTACACGGCGGACACCTTTTTCTGATTTATGGGGTTTGAATGGGACTCCGAATCTCTTGACAGGTCCTTGTAATCCTTTACCTTTCGTGATTGCGTGGATGTCTAAGTATTCTCCTTCTTTAAAGAGAGTATTGACAAATAATTCTTTATCATGATTTTCTTTCGCGAATTGGGTCTTTTCAGCGATTGTTCCGTTCATCCCTAATTCAAAGAATTCAGGTTTTTTCTTACCGATACCTGCAAGTTTTGGCTGTGAATAGACGAGAAGTTTAGCATCGAGATAATCTTCAGGTTTTATGCTGTCTAATGAATGTGTTTTTTTTGCCAGAACGATTTTTCTACTCATCTCTTTATCCATCTTGAATAGAATATCTTTTGCAGGGTTTAAGAGATTCATTGTTTTTTTATAGAACCGAATTCCGCCGATTTTCATTGGCGGGCATTCAACAACAGTAACGGGAATAAAGATCTCTTCGCCTTTACTCGGAGAAGTTTTCCTCGTGTCGATTGCAATAACATGGGTCATTCCGACCTTATAGCCGATGAACCCTAATATCTGATCTTTAGAAGGTGATACCCATGATCTTACCCGCGCATAGGTTTTTTTAGCCCTCACTCTAGGCCAGAATTGCATGCTTGCGTGTCTTGGATGATGATGTTTAGGCATAAAACTTTTGGGAAAAGTTTTATCAAAAAAGTGTGTTTCGCTAACGCTCAACCCACAGTTGATATATTTTCCACTCCTCACTTAATATGTGTTCACATTTATGGTATGCATAGCAGCATAAATGCAAATAAGCCTTTCCGTGAAATCCATCGAGAACAAGAACATTCTTGTACTGAAGAGGATAACTTTTCAGGCCTGTGTGTTTGATTTAGTGTGTTACAACCAAATCCCTCGTCAATATGACGATTCAATCAATAGAAGGGAATTACTTACTCTTTATAAAAGTTTGGGTTGAGAAAAAGAATTAGGCAGGAGAGATTGGAGGGGAGGAAGGAATAAAGATTATTTATTTTTTCTCATAATATAATATGTGCACAAACTATATAAATAGTGGTATACTTTTAGAAACTATTAGTTGTTGGAGGCGTATATCATTTCGTTGGTAATATGAGTACTTTTAATCCTGCGGATGTCGAAGAAGAAAAATTAGCCATGCTGAATAGAAATAATTTTATACATCGGAGAACGCATGGTCGATCAAAACCTTCTCTGTCAAAAAAAGAAGTTGATACTATCTGTCGTTATCTAGAAAATCCTACAAAGATAGGGATTTGGACACTGAATGGCAAATGGCACAGATTTGGTGGAGTATCCAAGTCAGTTATTAGGCAACTTGAAAAAGAGTCTAAAAAAGAAAGCATAGATATACAAGAAGGAAGGCGAAAACTTAAAATAAAAATTCAAAAAGATTTTATAGCTAATCTTAAATATAATACTAAAAGATTTACTTTCTTATTTAATTTATTTATGTTTTTAGTTCATCTAGAAAAACAAGATATTTCTTTCCTTAATTATTTGGAAGGTTCAGATGATAAGCTAACCTTTGACATAATTGATCTAGAAGAAATTAAGAAGGAATATCTTGATGCGTTTGAGTATTTTAAAAATAATATTTATTTTGAAGGTTTTAGTCCGACTGTTAAGGCACACGATCTTGTAAGAATAAAAGAAGGGGTATTTATTCTTAATAAATTTGCGACAGATGAACAGGAATATGTATCTATGGTGCGGCGCGGTGAAACCGCTAATGAAATTTTTCCGCCTTCTACAGAAATTGAAGATATTGGCTTAATATCAATAGATTTAGAATCTTTAGAAAAACTCAAAATTTTTTATGAGAAACTAGGAAAACTTTCAGACGCATCTATTCGTCCCATTTTTTCTCCAGAAGAAGAGGTTTTTGGGCCCTATTTCTCATTTTTGCAAGAAACATATCTTTATTTTATAGATAACGAAAATATTAAATCACACTTTAGGAAGTCAATTTCCGAGTATAATGATAGAGATTATTCTCATTGTATCGGTACAGTGGGTTTAATTTTAGAAGACTACTTAATTCAAGTATATGAAACTTTTTTTAGAGATATCTGTCCAAAGGGATTGACAATGGGTGAGCTTTTTAATCTTATTCAATCAAAAATAAACGACACATTTAAGCAAGTTCCTGAGCCCATTCCCGAAATTAAACCAATTTATGACTCCATCACTTCACTCACTCAAACAACTGATTCGTTGGTGTATAACAAAGAATTGTTGGGTATTTTGAGAGAGATATTAAACTATATCAAGAAGGATAAAAAATTTATTATTGATTTGATTGATGTTAATAAGAATAAAGAAAATACTTGCTCGGTTTTTCCAAATCAGTTAACGTATAATATTAGAGAAGCAATTAAAAACCGAAATGCAATCTCGCACAGATCTACAGTCCCAATTGGAAGATACGAAGCTTTAAGAACTGTCTACTGTTGCATGACCTTGATAATTTGGTGGGATAATGAAAAGAGGATAATCAATTGGACGCTTGATAAAAAAGAGATTTTAAAACAGACCATAGAACGTAATTCTTTTACAACGTTGTCTTAAATTATTGCATTTATCTCTTCTTCCATCTCACTTCCACCGTCGTATAATCTTCCGGCGCATAAGGTTTGTTATATTTATGTACGTCAAAATGTAAATGCGGTCCTAACTGTGCCATCCATAGAGTATAGTTAACTAACCTTATCCCTATTCTCTTTAAACCAATAATACATATCCAAGATTCGTATGTCGGAGAGTTCATTTATTCGTAAATACGCAAACTTTTTTCGAGAAAGGATTGTTCTTATACCACCTATTAATTCAGGATTTTCTTTTATAAATAGTCCGTATCCTTCCTTTATGATCAAAACAGAATCAATAAACTCTTCTTTTTGGAGATTAAACTTTTTCTTGATTGGATTATCTACAGGAGGAAATTCAGCAGGAAGCACGGTATGAAATAATTTACTGCAAAATGATCCTTCTCTTCGATAAGTGCAACAATAAGTTTCGTAAAATTTTCGTATATTCCTTTCTTTTCGAATCTCTTCTTTTAATCTATCAAAATTCTCGTCAAAAAATGTATAAAATTTGCGAGTCATTCCCTGAATCGCCCATTGCTGTTTGAATTCACCAAAGCGAATGCGCTCTTTATCAAGAACAGTCCTATTATAGTATGCGATAAAGGAAAGAGTTCTATTGTTTTTATCATCCTTAAATTTATCAAACGTCTTTTCAAGTTGAAATAAATTTAATGATGTGAAATCGTGAACAATGTGTTCTTTGATGAGAATAGATTTGTGTGTATAATCATCTTGCATACGAAAGGTATATTCGAGAACTATAAAAAGTTAGCTAATATCTGATAAAATATCTAATTACCAGTAAACTACTAATCTCTACTAAATTAGTAATTATGCTATTACTAGTAAACTACTAATCTCTACTAAATTAGTAGGCTTTGTGCTAAAATATCTCTAATTAATGTTTAATATCTACTAATTTTTAAAAATTAGTAATAAACTTTATAAACACAAAAATACTTCCATAGTCATGGACGTGCCCGAAAAACCACCAAAAGTAATGGATATCTTATTTAATAATCCGAACTCTCCATTAGCGTACTTATCTGATCAGGAGGTTGTTGCAGTCATACGAAAATATAATAATGAATATCATCATTGGGATAATCTTAAATATCGTCCTCTTCCTAAAGATGTCAAACGAGAAGAATTATGGGCACTCATGAAGTTTTTTCGTATGCAACAATATAAAGTGCTCCCTTTGTGTAATTTAACAATGCACTATATTTTAACAGACAATATTCAATCAGAACTGCATAAATTAGATGTCAATGCGGTGGGGAATATCGAGTCTGATTTAGATGGGATAAATAACAGAGAAAAATATATTATTAGTTCTTTAATGGAAGAGGCCATCGCGTCAAGTCAATTAGAGGGCGCGGCAACAACACGAAAATTAGCAAAGGAGTTGCTACGAAAAAATATTCGTCCAAGAAATATTTCTGAACAAATGATTGTAAATGGTTTTAGCACCATGCAAAAGATGCGTACTATGAAAGAAAACACACTTACCCCCGCAATGATTATTGAATTACAGGCAAGCATTACCCGCGACACTCTTAAAAATAAGGAAGATGAAGGGAAATTCAGGGATAATAATGATGTTGTTGTTGCGGATCCGGTGATTCTTGAGAAAGTATTTCATCGACCGCCGGATTATACCACTATTCCTTTACTTTTAGATGAGTTATGTCAATTTGTAAATATGGATACTGAGGAATTTATTCATCCGATTGTTAAAGGTGCAATTTTGCATTTTCTTATAGGATATATTCACCCATTTAATGACGGGAACGGTAGAACAGCAAGGACGTTATTTTATTGGTATGTTTTAAAAAAAGGGTATTGGTTGTTTGAATTTATGTCTCTATCAAGAACAATCCTTCGTTCAAAAACTAATTATGGACTCGCCTATTTATATACTGAAACCGATGATTTAGATTTAACCTATTTTATCAATTATAATCTAAAATGTATTGATGAGGCGTTAGAAGATATGAGGAAATATCTTGCAAGAAAACAAAAAGAGCAACGTGAGATCTCAGTTATGCTAAAAAATAATCCTGAATTAAATTCGCGCCAAGCAAGCATCCTTAAAGATTTTTTACAGCATCCGGAAAAGAATTTTGCTATTAAAGAGTTGGTTTTAATCTATGGTATTGTCTATGAGACCGCGAGAAGTGATCTGATACATCTTGAAAAATCAGGATATATTGAGCGAATAACAATGAAACATAAATTTTATTTTAAATTACATAAGAATAACTCGAATCCGTCCTGATATCAGTTATAACATACCTCTAACCATATAAAACGTTTCAAATCTCCTCTTTTTCAGTATTATTATCCTAAACAACAATCCATTTAAACCCTTCTCTCTTTATCCATCCATGGACGTTCATTACATGCGTTTAGCGATTAAAGAGGCAAAGCTTTCAAAATTCCCGTATGGCTGTATTTTAGTAAGAGATAATGTAGTCATAGCAAAAGGTAAATCAGGCAAGGCTTTTGATCCAACCGCGCATGCAGAAATCGCGGCAATCAGACTTGCATGTAAGAATCTAAAAACAATAGACTTAACAAACACCACATTATACGCTACCTGTGAACCGTGCCCGATGTGTTTTTCTGCAGCATGGCTTGCACATATCGAAAGAATCGTCTATGGAACCTCTCTGGACGAATCGCCTTTTGAAGAAATCAATGTAAACACAAATTATCTTAATAAGAAAAGCGGTAATAAGATTCAGATAACAGGCGGAGTATTAAGAGAAGAAATTTTGAAATTATATAAGAAATAATCTTTTTCCCAATCTATTGCACTATTTGTGAACGTTGTCAGGAACAAAACTTTATATATTCTACACTACTTGCATTTATGATGGAACGGGTTATTTTCAAGAATTCGAGAAACCAATCACTAGTGGGTCATCTTTATACTTCTGCATCGAAATCAATCATCATCATATCGCATGCAATGGCTAATGACAAATCAGAGAGAGGAAAACTTGACAGAGTCGCCAAAGAACTTAATCAATCAGAATATAATGTTTTAGTTTTTGATTTTAGTGGGTGTGGTGAAAGCGATGATGATACGTTAACAGTCGAAAAAGAGGTTGACGATTTAAAGTCAGCAATTCATTTTTCAAAATCCAGAGGGTATACGAAGATAGGTTTATTTGGTCATAGTCTTGGTTGTTTAGTCTCGTTAAAATGTTATACCCCGGATATACATACCATGGTCTTATGGTCTCCTATTACTGATAAGGTAAAATATACGTGGGATGAGCGGCTTTCTAAAGAACAACTTCACGAGTTGGAACATAAAGGATATTTTACGAGGACTAGAAAAAATGCTATCCGCACTACCTACCAGGTAGATAAACAAATGTTGATAGATAGAGAGATCGTAGACCAAAAAGATCTTCTGAAAAATGTCACTTGTCCTATCTTGCTTATCCATGGAACAAAAGATACAACCGTGCCAATTACTGATTCAGAAGAAGCCATAACATTATTATCTCAAGATTCAAAATTGGAGCTTGTTGATGGGGCAGATCATGACTTCAATGAGCATGTGGATAGTATCGTGAGGTTGAGTACTGATTGGTTTCTCAGTCATTTAGAACGTTAATGTTAGTATTTCTTTAGAACTATAAAAAATTAGCGCCCTTTATCCACTTCTCGAAGAAATTACTTTAATCTTTTTTTTACAGGCAAATAATTTTCTTTAGTAACAACTTTTTTCCTGGTCTTTTTTTCTAATGCGAGTCTTGCATCCTTTGCAATGCCGCCACCGGTCTTACTTGTAACCTTATTTTCAGGCATCCCAGTAGCGTTCTCGCTTTCCGCAATCTGCCGTGTTGATAATTCTGCGAGTGCAGTAAATATGAGTTCTGCTTCACTCATGTGATCCCGAAGATTCTGCTTCTTTAATCCCTTAAGGTTCTTATGGTCTTTAACACTTAATCCAGTCCATTCTTCGTGGATGATATTAGTGAGTATGGCATATTCCTCTTCTTTAGTCACATCATGATCCTTCCAATAATCTGTAAGTTTATTTCGTGTTTCCTGCCCCATCATTCGTTGTTGAATCCACTTTTCGCTTCGCCCAAGTTTCTGCCAAGTCCCGCGGGCCCTATCTACGGATAGTTCAGGATTTTCAATTTCCTGGACGCGTTCATAACCGACTTTTGCAAGCCAGAGTTTAAAGGGTTCGGCTTTTGGAGAAGGAATTGATTGAATGATGCGAAATGCACCCTCAGTATTCGTACAATCTGTTTCGTAGAATTTGCCATCTGCAGAGGGTAATTTCAGTTGTCGACAAATTGTCGATAACTCAACTTGCGCGTCCTCTTTCTCTCGTTTTTTCATTCGATACCAATAATCTTTAGAATCAACACTATCTGTTAATGCAGCGATAATATCCACAACAGAAAACCACCATTCATCATTATGCCAGATCTTTCTGATTTTTTTATCCTGAAATACCGCAAGCGAAGTATCCATAACTTAGAGAAGGTATTCTGATTTAAATAGCTTATGCGTAGTTGTCCAGTGCGCCCGCAAATTTTACGGATTCTAATATCCAAACTTCTTCTCATAGTCTTTATGCGTAAGATAGTCTAGAATAATAGTAAGTATCATGACTTCATCGTAACCGTACCCCTTTTGCTAGAATTTTTCGTATACCAGCAGGATCGTGCGTCCATATGACGATTCCATCTTTATCAATCATTATTTTTCCAGAGTCCATAAGATATTTAAGAATAGTACAATAAGTTTGATACATCATTTTCTTTGGAAGCTTTTTCCATAATTGGTATTTGCCGTATTCCTGACTGTACTTCTGGATTGTTTTTTCGACCATTACAACAGATTCGAGTGTTGGACTATGTAATAATTCCTTCGTCATAATATTATATAACTGTATATAAGTATTTAAAGGTTCTGATTCTGCTGCTTTAATAGTCATAATTTAAGGATACTAAACTTCTTAATAAGTCTATGCACCGAATTTTCGTAAAATTTACGGGAAGAAACGAAAGATTTACGATTCTCTATGCACTCTTCACACTCGCCGCAACACGTCCATTTGTCTTTGGTTTATATTCATCCGCAACCATCTTCAGACATTCGCGAAAGTTCCGGATATAGATCTTGACAATGATGTTTTCCTTATTCACAATATACATTTGTGTCCGTCCGATGACTCTTCCTTTGACGAGATATCCTTTTTTTAAGAATTCTTTAATGAATTGATATGCTTTTGGCCTGCTGATACCGATATCTCGGGCAAGATCTCCTACTGCAACACCGCCTTCACTATAGATGAGAAGGTCTTCCCAGACGAGATTATACAGATTCTTTCCATAGACTTCGCAATACGCGCCATAATCATATTTTTTCTTCGATAAGTTCATACGCTTCACCGATATGTTCAGGATTAATGCTGATGTGCCAGTCGTCTCCTTTTCCTGTTTTTTTCTTGAGTCTGATCAATAAGTCTCGTCTCACCAGCATCTCATATTCTTCGTAAAACTGTTTTTGCTCTTGCCTTGGCAATCTTTTGATACGCGGAATAATAATGCGGTCTTCGGGGATATGTTTTGCGCCAATAATGTTTCTTGTGAGTAGATCATGAATGAGTTCTTTGAGGTTGGATTGCATCTTAGTTAATTTAAATTAACTAATTGTAAATTATGATTTACACTAGTATTTAAATCTGTCGAAAATAAGACACACTATTTAATAAGCCTTACGCAAGAATTTTCGCAATATTTACGAGAAGAAGCGAAAGGTTTACAATTCTCTAAAGTGTATCTTCCAATGTCTTGATATGTTCAATGGAGTTCTCTACGATGACTAATCCTGTTGGTGTCCGATGATAGGAGAAAAAACTATATCCGAACCGTGTTGTAATTGTTTGTTCTAATATGTCGGGATTTTGTTTTGAATAGTCTAATGATTTATCTTTCAAACTCTCAGTAAATATGCTTATCTTGTGATGCTCTTTACCATATACGACTTCATTAAACACCGTATTAAATTTCTTATTTACCGGCGCAACTTGAATAAAGTGTTTATCTCCTAAATCCGCTTCATAACTTAAAACAAAAAATAATGCTCCTTGATATCTGCAGCATCCTGCTTCTTGTTCGAGTGCATAACTTAACGGATGTTCCTGAAAAACAATATCGGTAAATTTTGCTTCTTGCGTTTTTGCAGTTTTATATTCAGAATTGTCTATCTCACCATTAGTGCCGATGACCTTTACGTCTTCTAATCCATCTGCTTTTTCTCCCCAAACAATCATTTGTTCGTAAGCGTTATTCATTGCGCTGAGCGTTAATTTTTTTACACAGTCTAATTTTTCCTGGAATGGTACTGTTCTTAATTTTTTGGCTTCTTCGACTAATTGCCTTAATTGAGTAGAATCATCTACCAATACTTTAATGCGTGTACCGATATAATTGTCGATGGTTCTCATAATTCCTGTTAAACGTAGGAGTTTATAAATATTGTTATTTTATCACTACTACTAAGTAAGTATCTTTCGGTTTCTCCGCTAATAATATATCCCGCCCTGCCATCGATTGCGCATTCAAGCAGCATATTGTCGAATGGATCTTCAATAACAGTAATTACACTTCTCGTTGTTATGAGTTTTGCGATTTGAAATATGATTTTAAGAAATAGTTCCTGTTCTGCAACAGAAATATGCAATCGAGGATACTTTAATACGCGTCTTAGTTCATCGAGTTGTTTTGTAGATATAATCCATTCGAATTCGCAATCCTTGACTCTTTTTAGTAATACTCGTGATTTACCGTTCCATCCGAGTGCAGAAATAAGGTTGTTTGTATCTATCACGATTTTTTTCTTGCCCACGTAATCGCCTCAGAAACGGTTTTTTTAGTAACTGTATTCTTCTTGAATTGTTTCTCTATCGATTTCGTGAGGGTGGCAAATTCCTGATCAAGTTTTGGCATTTCCACTTTCTTGAATACTACGCCATTATCGATGGAAAACGCCATGAATCGTTCTCCCGGATTCAGATTTGCAGATTCCCTGACGCCTTGCGGTACGACGAGTTGTCCTTTCTCTGACATTTTCACGAGTTCATCTCCTTGAGTCATAGTATCACCTGTTCAACAGTTGAACAGTTGAACTATAAAAAGGTTCCTATTGATATGGAATAGTGTACTTCTTCATTAACCTTTCTCAAGAATTTTCGGAAAGTTTTCGAAGAGCAACGAAAGGTTTACGGAATTATCCATAAGAATCAATCCTTCTTAAACATTGATTCATATTTTTGTACTTCGATCATTGACTGATATACTTTACAATCATCACATGCGGTAGTATTGGAGCAGTGACCTGTTGCGCGATCACAGAATTCTTTATCTCCCATAAAATGCGGATGATGTTTCTGTATGGCCGGTTTTTTAGAAAGTTGATATAATTCGACTTCATCGGTAAGAGACATTATGGTTCACCTGTTTATTTTTTGGAGTATTCTTCAATGCTGTCTTTGTATCTGCCCGGATTTTTATTAAATACTTTTTTTTTCCCTTCTTTAAGCGAATCGAGTAACATCCAACTTTTAGAAGTTATGATCCAGAATTCCCAAAATTGATTTCTCCACGTATCCTCATCAATTTTTTTTGCTTCATAATCGTCATAAACTTGTTTTCCAACTTGTGCCGCAACAGTCAAATATTCAGCTAATTGTTGTTGAGAAATTGTTCCTTTAGACCAAAATCCACTTTCTTCAGGTCTTGAGTATCTTGATGGTCTCTCGGTTGCTAAAGCCTCAAGAGTTTCACCTTGATATAATACTGCAGAATCAAAACCTTCAATATTGCCCCAATTTCTATAGGGGAATAAGATGAGCTGTGATCCATCTGTAAATTTCAATTCAGCAGTTCCGTTTCTTTCCCTATATTCTTTGACTTGTGATTTATCCATTTTGATTATCTCTTACTAGAATGCATAGTGTCGTGTTGTAGGTGTCTGTTTTCCATGTGCTTGGAGAAATCTTTCTCTTATATAATCAGTTTCATCTCTTGCATTGCTTCCGCACATAATTTCAGCCATAGTAAATAATCCCGTAGCGAATTTTGCTTCATCTGTTGACCCGTCGATAAAGACTCCGCGTTCATTACCAAGTAATTTTTTATCCCATTTCCAATCCATCGCATCTAATTTGTAGAGGGTGAGTAGGAAATCTGTTGCGGATAATTTTGGTATGTCTGCAACCATGTTTACAAATTGCTTTGCGTCTTCTTTTCCGCGTATTTTTTCTACTCCCTGATAAATTTTTTCGAGAATAGAATAATTCAGATCACCTGTTATTGCTCCTCTGCCACTATAAAATTCTGGGCGGGTAGACATGCCTGCTTCGTGCACTATCTCTTTTATATCTGTTCTTTCTTCGAGGTTTCGTGTCATGTTATAAGTATTATTTATGTGTTTATAAATATTTCGATTTTGTCACTACTATCAGGATAGAACATAAAGAAGTTTTTGTAGTTAAAAAAACCTCCAAAAAATTAATGCGTAGGACAAAAGAGTATTAACTGGTCGTCAAGTTTCCCAGACACCCGCTGTTCTTTGCGAGTGCATACATGTTTTGTTCGCCCGCGTATTTGGTACCATTCACAATCCACGTCGGGTATCCTTCAACACCTGCGCGTAAACATTCATTTGCATTTTTATCGCAATCAATAAAAACTACATACTGAAATGATGTCCCGAATGCTTTCTTCTGGTTCTGGCAGTGGCTACACCATTCTGTTCCATACATGACTGCGCCCTTTGCCGAGAGGCATTGTGCAAGACCATCATATTTACCCGGACCTGCCGAGCATCCGCTTGATGCAAACACCATAAGAATGATTGCGCCGCATAAAAACACGATGATGAAGAGATTTTCTGTTTTCATACAAGATAGAATTAACAATAGTTAATAAAGTTTTCTGATTCTTCATATAACGTGCAAGTATATTTTTTTGAAGTTATTCTTTTAAACCATTTAAGAGTTTATCCATAAGTACGAGTGTCAGTACGTCGAACTTGTTATGGTATATTGCATCTTTCATATGATATATTTTGACTTTTCCAGTCGCTTTGTCTTTTATGCGTGTTTCTTGTTTGCCATACATGTGATCTAATAACACTTTAGGAATATATTTTCCAGGAACATCCCCTTTTCGTGAGATTCCCAGATCTGCACGTTCGAATTGGATTTGTCCACCACCAGGATAATTATGCTCTTTTGCATATTTTGCAAATTGATCGCGATGATCAATGATTTGTCCGGTAAATGGGCTGGAAAGAAGATGCGCAGCATATCTTCGCTCTGCGAGGGGAACGTCAAATCGCAAACCATTGAATGTGATTATTTCCTTCCCCTTGATAAGTGGTGCAATCTCTTCAAGGTTTTGTTTTTCTTCAGACGGATTATTAGACACATAGATTGCAAGACTTGGAACAGTATTGATGTTTGTCGCAACCCCAAATATTCCAATGATATTCCCCCCATAATTAAATCCGAGTGTTTCCTCGTCGATATATGCCTTATTTTTGAAATCAATATGATGGAGAATGTCTAAGTGTTCAGGATTATAAAAATTTGTAATGGCGCTTAGTGGTTCAATAGTGGATTTGATGTACTTTCCCGGAGGTTTCGTCTCTGGCGATTGTTGTGCAATCATTTTTGCATCCATTTTGAGCAAATTTCTTACCCACGTACAGTAATGATCATGCATGCGACGGGACAACACATGGGGTGTGTTTGCAATAACATCATGGATTTGCAGTAATAGTTGTGGACTGTGCGGGATAGTGCGCGTGAAGAACTCTGGATCTTTTGCTGCAAGCAAATTGAGCGATTCAGCGTACCATGTTCTGAATAGTGATTCAGAAATGACCTTAAATCCTTGAGACTCCAGTGCAGATGTCGCTTCAGGATACAGTATTTTTGTTGAATTCAGGAATACAATTTTACTATCAATACGTTCTCCATTATTTAATGTGGTGTGTTCATATTTTTTTATAATATCTTCTTCAATAGTTCTTTTACGGATGATTCCTGATTTTGTTTCGACAATGAGTTCAAGACCATTAGTGTTGATGCGAATGTCAGTGTGTGGGATGGTTCGTGATTGCCCTTGTTTCGTGATACTTATTTCGTCTAGTGTATGCGGATATATTTTCTTTAACGGAGGCGGAAAAAATTCACGAATACTCGAATCAATAGTTTCTAGATTGGGATCGAATTTTTCAAGGATTCGTAACATCAAAAGCAATTCATGTTCTGCAGCGGTGGCCACATAGTTAACAAGTGTGCTATTGGTTTCAAAATCACTCTTTTTAAGCGGCGTGTTAATATAGGGATAAATACGTTTCAGAAACTGCGGGTGTTTATGATGATTGTGGCTGGTCTTATGATATTTTTCCGAATTTCCGCTGCCGATTGCCCAGAGAAGTCGTCGACCATCAGGTTGAACTAAAGATAATCCGTGTTGGCTTTCAACATGCGCGCCTTGATAGTAGAGTTCTGTAATGCGTGTCGTAAGTTCGGATTGATTGGGTGGCGCATGAGTGATTGCATCATAGAGTGTTAGTCCGTATTCTTTCTGGAGATCAGGGTGGCATCTGTTGATGTCGTTTTTGAACCGAACAGCATCGTAGTCTTTCATGGCAGGTTGATGATAGATCTGATAAACTGATTTTCCTTTTTTACCAAGATCAAAAAAGAATTGTTTTATACTGGTCTTTTGATGTTTTATTCTGCCTTCAAAAACCTTTTTAGAAATATCTTTCGTCAATATCTCATCGCGAAGTATGACGAACCATTCCTCTGAGGTGTTATTACGTTTGGAATGCCATCCCCAGGATTCATATAGTTTGTTTGGACTGCGTTTGCCGAATTTATTGACTGCATGACACTCAATAGATTCGAACAATTTGTAATCTGAACGCATAGCGCTGTAGGGAAAATCCTTCGTAGTATATCCTTGTGATTCTAGGTGCGCTTGTGCCTGCTTTTTTGTTTCGTCTTCAGATTTCTTTTTGCCGCCTCTTTTCATTTTTTCGACAAGTTTAGTCTTCGATTCAGTCCCAGATTTTTCTTCAGTTGTGTTGCTCATGTAATTTGCGGAGCGCAATAATCGCTTCGTCCTGTGCCTGTGTTATAATCGCATTCGTTAAAACAGTGGTAATCTTGTTTGTTTCTTCAGCGCGTATATACCGTTCAATGCATCCACTAGATTCCTTAAGGGAGTGGATTATTCGCTCTTCAGGATCCAAATAGTGAAATATTTTTTTAGGAAATTTATCTACTCCGCGTACGCGAAGTTCTGTTACAAAATAATTGCGTACTTCAGGAATCTGTTTACTGCGAAAAAAGTCCGGAGATTCCCCAGAATAATATGGATGTATTGGTTCATCAAGCAGTGGCTGCTGTTTCTTATAATAATCATCTGCGAGAATAGCATAGAATGCGTGCTGAATTTTTGGGAAAAAAAGCACTTCTTCAAGTGGAATTATTTCAAAGTAGTGCCGTCGTACACGCCGATATTGTGTAAGAAGGTTTGCAAGGTATGAATTGATGACGCCTATTGTTGGTCTCCGGATATTCATCTTAAGAACAAGGACAGGATAGTTTTTGCGCAGTTCATCAAAGGGTGTTTCAAAGAGTTGTTTTTGCATAAGCAATTGCTCAAGTTCCTTGATTTGCGTATTTGTAGACGTCTGTATTCTTTTTTCCACTTGACTCCCCAACAAAATTTATTCTGTCAAAATCGCGAAGTGGTGACATATTTAAATAGTTTGTTATTGAGTGATTGTCTTGGAAATCTTTTTTTAGACGCCCACAATGAACAAAAAACTTATAAACTTCCGATTCATTCAATACGTATGGCCTTTGAAACTAAAGAACCTGCAAAGAATGACTTAGGGATTACAGTTAAGAAGTCCGAGGATTTTTCTGAATGGTACCAACAGGCAATCATTAAATCAGAACTTATTGAGTATGGTCCTGTTTCTGGTTGTATGATCATTCGTCCGTATGGTTATGCGATTTGGGAAAAGGCGCAGGCATTTTTTGATAAAGAGATAAAGAAGCGCGGTATAAAGAATGCTTACTTTCCACTTCTTATCCCGGAATCATTATTCAATAAAGAAAAGGAGCATGTGGCGGGATTTAGTCCAGAGGTTGCATGGGTGACTCACGGAGGAAATTCGCTGCTTCCTGAACGACTCGGTATTCGCCCAACTTCAGAAACCATCATGTATGATTCGTATAGGAAATGGATACGTTCACACCGCGACCTTCCAATCCTCATCAATCAATGGTGTAATATTGTGCGGTGGGAATTCAAGCATCCTGTTCCCTTCTTACGGACGAGGGAATTCTTATGGCAGGAAGGACATACTGCGCATGCAACAAGCAAAGAAACGCAGGAAATGGTTCTTAATATTGTTGAATTATATCGTCAGTTATTTGAAGATGTCTATGCAGTAGCGGTCTGGAAGGGGATGAAATCTGAGCAGGAAAAATTTGCAGGTGCAGTGTATACCACAAGTGTCGAAACATTATTTCCGAATGGAAAAGCAATTCAGGGTGCAACATCACATTTTCTCGGGCAAAATTTTTCTAAATCATTCGATATTAATTTTTTGAATGAATCAGGAGAAAGAGAATATGCCTGGCAGACGAGTTGGGGATTTAGTACCCGAAGTATCGGTATGATGCTCGGGATCCATGGCGATGATAAAGGATTAATCATCCCTCCACGCGTTGCGCCAATACTTGTTGTTATTGTTCCAATAATTTTTGATAATACGATGGATAAGGTTCTCGCCGCATCGCGTACATTACAGGAAGAATTATCAGTTTCAACATATCATGGCGAAGCACTCAGTGTATTTATTGATGACTCAGATTATAAGCCAGGATGGAAATTTAATCAATGGGAACTCAAGGGAGTACCACTCCGTATCGAACTCGGGCCGAAAGATTTAGAAAAAGGTCACGCGATTCTCGTTCGTCGGGATACTGGTGAAAAAATAGTTGTCGCATTACGGGATATTGCTACGAGTGTGCCTAAACTACTTGATGCAATACAAGAACATCTTCTCTTCAAATCAAAGAAACTCCTTGAAGAATCAGTTGTCGCCGCAATCGATATGAAACAATTTAGTGAAGTAATCAATGAAAAAAAGGTCGTCTTCGCTCCATTCTGCAACAACTCTGAATGCGAAGATAATATCAAAGCAGCGACTGGCGCGAAAACACTCAATAGTCCACTCGACCAGAAAAATCCAGTCATGAAATGCATTTCCTGCGGTGGCGAAACAAGGACACTATTCTATTTTGGGAAGAGTTATTGATTAACGAATTATTTTTTTTATAAGTTGTGTCCTTTTATTATAGGCAAACCGCATAAAAATTGCGTGGTATCATTAAATATTGCTGAAGGATGAGGTGCGTAAAAATTTCCATTTTTCACTAAATCAAATAATTGCTTTTCTAAACCGCAATATACGAATTCAACTTTAATCCCGGATTCCACTAAGTGTTTAATCCCTTTTCCATAAGTTTGAGTATATTTATCAACTAACCCAATAATTACTCTTTTAACTCCTGTTTCAGGAATTATTGTTGAACAGGGCAGATATGTTTCAAACCAATCTTTTGTTCCTCGTTCAAAACACGGTTCTAATGTGACATACAAATCAGATCCTTTTGCATATGTTCCTGCTTCAGACAGCGCTGCTTGTTCTGCGTGAATAATATTGGTTTTTCCTTCAGTAATAGGATATATGACCCGTCGGTGTCCCCTCGCGATTATTGTTTCATTATTTACAATTATTGCACCGCATTGCGCACCATCACTAAATCCTTTATATGATTTTTTTGCTTCATGAATCGCTTCTTTCATAAATTTAATTTTTATCGATAATTCTATATCATACGAGAATAATCTCCATAACTCTTCAGGGATTGTACTCCAATCATATTTATGTAATGCCACGATATAAAAAACAAAGGATAATTTATAAATGTTACTATGATATTAACTTATGAGTGATTACAGGAATATTTGTCCGTATAGGAATTGTCTTATCTATTATCGACATCGATTTGTGTCTCTTCATCTTTTTTTCATTTCCCCATAGAAAATAGGTGTTACTACATAAAAATTTATAAATAAGTTCGTACATCAGGCTATAAACAGTCGTTGTGGGTGACCTTATGAAGCGAAGTACACGTAAATTTATTCATCTTTCAAAAACATTCCTTGCGGGATTAATTGGCGCAGTCCTCTTTGCCATTATCGGTTTATTTGCGTTTTCACTCCTGAAACTCTTTTATCTTCTCTCGCAAAAGAATTTACTCATCTCTAAATATACTATTCTTGCAGTCTTTGCAATCCTTGCACTTGTCGGATTTGTATATGGAACTATTTCATTTGCAAAACGTAATCGGTATTATGATATTTTCAGTATGAGTGTAGGGCGAATAGTAGTCACTATCCTCATTGCATGTGTCATGACGGTTATCGGTTATTTACTCTTAAAATCACAATTTTCCCTCGCATTACGATTTTGGCCTGTTCTCGTGATTTTCGCCGTATTCTGCGTATTGCTATACGGCTTTTCTGCAGTCGCAGTGAGTATCTACAACTCCTATCCATTCACGCGTGTTGCACGTAAGAGAACGCATGCACGTCATTGGATACTCCTCACCCTTCTTAATCCGATCTTTATTCTCCTCTATTTCTGGCTTTTTGGTCTTATTGCCTATAATGCACTGTATGCACCCTGCGGTGTTTCAATTGCAGGTGTTGATTCAAATGTGTATACCGCAAATACCCGGGCACTCGGCATAACTCTTGGAGAAAAACTTCTTACGATCGATGGTGTACGCGTCTCTTCATTGCAAGACGTACGCGATTACATGAATAATTTGCGTTCAACAAAAGAAGTGCTTGTCGAAACTCCGACCAATATCTATTATATCAAAACATACGAAGAGAACGGCAAGCGCTATATGGGTCTATTGTTACGTGAAGATACGTGTAAGCGAGTGTATTAATTATTTTTGAGGTCAGATATATGGATTATAATTATTTGGAGAGTCCGGAAAAACATACTCCACTCGGAGAAGCATTTTCTGCTATTGAACAGATTATTGAAAAACAGGATAATATGAAAAAACAGCATATTGATCAAAATTATCAACCTTCCGATACTGAATCAAAACTTATTAAGTACTTGAAGGACAATATTCATGAAGTTCAAAAAGCAGTCAAAGAGCAACAGCAACATCCAAATACTGTACTTGTCATTCAACTCGAAAAAAAAGTTCAGTGGTTTGCACCGCTCGTCCCGAATATTAAAGAACTCGAGTTGCATCAACCATTGTATTTTCAATATCTCACTAATACACTCACCAGTCTATTGAATTTTGTTAAAGATCTTGAACAGCAGAAAGTTATGCCGGGCAGTGTACGAGACTATTACCGAAAACAATTTGGGGCGTATGCGCAAGAATTACTCAGAGAACACGATGTAAACATATCTGATGACGAATAGTTCTTCACAGAAAAATATTGTTTAGGAATCAATATATTCCTTATTTCTCACGAGTTCAACAATCGCTTCCATATGGGGCGTCTGGGGGAAGAGATCGCACATCGCAACACTCTTAAGAGTGTATTCCGGGAATCGTTTTAGTTCTTTACCGAGTTGCTCAACATTACAGGAGATGTAGATAATCACTTTTGGTTTGAGTCGCTTTAATTCATCGATGGTTTTTTGATGCATACCTGATCGTGGAGGATCAGTGATGACATAGAGTCTTTGGGGTAGATTAAGTTTTCTGATACTCATCGCATCTATAACTTTAGCATCAGCATTTATTGTTTTATTCTGTTTAATATTGCGCAATGCAGCATCGATGCAATTCTGATCATTTTCAACAGTCAATACTTTGGAGAAGAGTTCAGCGTTGATGATGCCGAATGTTCCGACGCCGCCATACAGGTCGAGGAGTGTCTCTTTTTTTGTATCATATTTTTTGAGGAGGGAATGCACATAGTTTTGCATGATTTCAGCCATTGCGCTATTGTTCTGGAAGAATCCTTGAACAGAATACTCGAATGTTTTATCGCAGTATTCTTCAGTAAGCATATCACTGCCTTTGACTGCGAAAAATTCATTTGAGATACTCATATCGCTCTCTTTAGGAACATAGGTGATGATGACGTTTTGCGCAGTTGTCTTTTGTGCAAATAATTTAATCTGTTCAATGACTTCGCCGGTGCGTGAAGAATCTTCGTTGAGGACAAATGAAATAGCAGAATTATCTTTTGGGGTTCGGATGACTGCATATTTGAGTGTTCCGTTCTTTTTTATCGGATCAAATGCGTCGGGATTCTTAAAAAATGTCCGGATTTCAGACAAGAGAATATTGAGTTTCCCGTCAGAAATCGCGCAGGATTCGACGTCGATGATGTGTTTCCAATCACCTTTTTTCCGCAGGCCTAAACCTCCACGATGAAAAATAAAATCCATGCGGTTACGATAGGAATATTTCTTATCTGAAAAGATCCTGATCTCTTCTTCTTTGCATCCGATTATCCGCGAAACTGTCTTCTTTTTATTTTCAAGTTGTACATCATAGGGAATATGCTGACTCTCACATCCTCCACATTCACGAAAATAAGGGCAGCGGGATTCATTCATTTTGGAGATATTGAATTGCAGTATTCAGAACAGTATACATGACCTGGCAGGTGTTGCGATCAAACAATCCGGGATGTAAGGTATTATATAATCCGAATGAGTAAAGAGCCATAATTTCTTTGGGTATGTCCTGTTTCTTTTCAGCATAAATTGCAGTTGCTGCTTCTATTGCGCCCATACTTGTAGACGCTTCAACACGTAATCGCTCAGTAAGTTCAATGATATCTGATTGATAATTGATACTGCACTCCGCTGTCGATAATTGTGAGATATGAAATAGTGTCTGACCAATTTTTCCTTTGTGACGTGTTAATGCGTCAATTAAATGTTTATTACTTATTTTTATGCCTGTACTCATACAATACTCCCCCACCTTTTTTGTAGCAGCCTTATGATGCACGTTAGATTACTGAAATATAAGTTGCAGCCTCAGTGGGATGTTAGGTCTTCATATTGTGAATCTGACGGGAATGTTCAGAAATCCCAAAGATTTCTGACACGCGAAATCACTTTGTGATTTCTAGCGTAACATCATCATTAGCTTATGATTATAAGTTGCAGCCTCAGTGGGATGTTAGGTCTTCATATTGTGAATCTGACGGGAATAACATCATCATCGGCTGCAATATGTAGAATAAGGTATTGATTATAAATGTTGCGTAGCAACCTTTTTTACTAAATTTTTTTCTTAAAAAAATTTCGGTGGATCACATCATCATCGGCTGCAGTCTTGAGAACTTCTGTTTCATATTCTTTTTGTTCTGATGGCAGATAGATTTTTTTATGATCAAAATAGGTGATTATTGGTTCTTGATTTTCTTGTGGAACTATATTTACATAGTGGTGTGGTCCTTCTTTTAACCTTGTAATCCATCCTTCAGGCGTATTCATATATCGTGTTGTGCGGTTTGTATTTATAAAGTTTATCTCTTTTACTATTAATAAGTAACTACAAGCGAAATATTTATATATGGAGGACCATTCCATGAACGTATGTCTATTGAAAAATTATTAATCGGAGAAAGCTACGAAACGTATTTTACTGCTGCAGAACTTGGATTAAATCCTATCTTAAGCGACGAGTCAACATCACTCAGAATAATCGACTTATTCCATAATCCTTATGATCATCCTGTATTGTCAAACTATTCTGCAGTAATCTGTTCGCTTCTACTTGCAGATCCGGATATTGTACCTAAAGGTGTCATCGCGGGAAAGAATCCATTCCATTCATCAAATAATCAATTGTTCGAAGGTGGGAGAGATATCATGGATGCAGCACTAAAACTACATATACCATTCGTACTCCTCGCACGATATGATTTTGGTGGATCAGACAATATCTATCAGGAACATGAGGGGAAGGTAGCAGAAATCTCAGGAAAATATCTCCAATCGAGTGATTATGAGTACGGCGGCTATAATGCAGAAAAAAATTTTATTCTTATCACCAATCATACCTTCAATCAATCAAATCCTCAAGACTATTTCCGCGGGAATCCATCAACATGGAAGAAAACATATGACTTACTTGAAGCGTGCCTCAAGCAACGCGAAGAAATCACGAAAAATCCTATTATCAACGGAAAATTAAGTTTTGATACTATCAAAGGATATGCTGCAAGATATCCTGAGATTGAAAAAATGCTGATGTGATTAATTAAATACTCCTTCAGGTGTAATATCGTCTTTCACAAGCGCAGGATTCATGACAATATTATGGATGGTGAGTATATCTCCAAAGTCTTTTTTGATATCGATGATCGTCTTTCTCAACTCTTCTATACTTTTAACAATGATGCCAAGATCCATGTCCCAATTCTCCTGACCGATATACTTGTAGTAGTAGAGGATATTAGGGTGATTGGTGATGTATGATAGTAGCGTCTTATCATCGAGAACATTTATTTTTAGTTGCAGATTATAGAATTGAAAGCCTAGCGCATTATAATCGACTGATATGGTGTAGCCTTGAATGATTCCTGACTGTTCTAAATTTTTTATGCGATATTTTACTGCATTTGCAGAAAGTTTTGTTGTTTTTGTCAGTTGCGTATATTCGGTACGCGCGTGTTGTGCGAGTTGATGCAAGATTTTTTTATCAGTTTCATCGATTGTCGTAGTTTTTTTTATTGTTATTTTTTTTATTATTCCTTCTTTCTTTAATCCAAGATATTTGAGTGGGAAATAATTGTAATTTGTTCCTGGATTTGTTATGACGAATGTATCAAGATGCGTCCCTGCAAGCAATTTCAGTTCTTTAAGTATTGATTGGAGATGTATTTCATCTCGTGCGTGAATATCGAATGCAACATTCCACTTTCCGATTTGTGGACCGACGAATGTGACGAATGGATGCTTTGCAATATCTTCAATGAGTGCTTCTTCTTTTTCCACGCTGACCCTACTGAATTGCATGAGGCAGCCATATCGCTTGAAACCGAGTGCATTGAGATTGAGCGTTGCGTAATACCCGCGAATAATATTCTTATTGAGATTAGTGATGCGATAGAGAGCAACTTCTCGTGAAACGCCGGCCTTCTTTGCAAGCTGCGTCATTGATGCACGAGAATTCATCAAGAGCGCTGCAAGTAATTTCGAATCTTTCTTATCCATACTACCAATAACGCAGAAATACTATATAAATATTGCGGAAATGGAAGAAATATAAGAGAAAGTATTATATTAGTGAAATATGTTACTACTAGTAGAAGAATTGCGTGATGGGGGAAAGAATGAAGATATTTCAAAACATCAATAAGAAAATGGATAATTTTGGAGAAACACATTTTGGCAAAGGTGAAACTATTACGCAATATGTTGGAAACACCATGAATCATGCTTACAGTCTCGGATTTATGAATGGATTAGCTATCGCAAACGGTTTAGAGCGTGTCGTTAATGGACACTATGTTGAAGGTCTTCTTGAGATAGTCGCATATACGGCTTTATTAACAAAGATTCAAGGGTTTTACAAGAGAGAAATACCTGATGATCTTAAGAAATATCAAACAATAGATTGTGAGGTGTAAACATGCCACCATCGGGATTTAATCAAAACGCAATTAATGGATTGTTAAGTATTATGGCGAACTCGAAGGAAAACCTGACGATATGAAAGAATTGATACATTATCTTAATAAGAAAGAGATATAATTTTTTACATTTTTTTTAATGGGTGAGGCATATGAAGAACTATGAAAAAATAACAAAAGGTGAATTACTATGCCCGAGCAAAAAACCCGCCCACTTACAGAACGTCTAAGAACTCATGGTATTGCTATTCCGTGGTATTTTGGGGCAGTTGTGAGTTTGCTCTTTTCTTTTGGCTCACTTTTTTATAGTGGTTGTAATGTTCCGAAGGTTGTCTCCAGAGTGCGTGTCTTAGAGGAAAATCTTGACTATCATATGTGCATAGATACGCAATACGTTCATACACAATTATCGAATAATTTACCCATCGATTCTACCAAGTTAATAAGATCTTATGCTGTAGATAATATTGCTGAATTATTCAAGCTACGTGAGTCTTCTGAATATACAAAATGGGATAAACATAAAAATGACGGATTTTATTATATGTGGGGCGGTCTAGGATCTTTTGCAGGTTTTATGACATTAAATGGGCGCAGTCTAAAAAAGAAGCGAAAAGGAGTTAACTACAATAAGAGTAATCAAAATATTTAAAACACCATCTTTGTTCTCACTGAATAGTAACATTTATAAAGAGTTCCATCTTTATTATGTCTATGAGCTTTCGCCAAACAGGTATTGATATTGATAAGATTTTGCTGCTCGCCAACGAAACGTTAAAATCTGCAGTTAAATATATTCAAGAACAAACAAATAGTTGTTTAGTCATATTGCCCATAACAGAACCGAACTTTACTTCTACTAATTATGCGATGAAGACCATCAGTCCAATCGCGGGTCTTGAAAAAGATTCAAAAGCTGTGATGGTCTTTTTTGAACCTGGCGATGGCACCGGTTCCCGTATTAATTATACAATTGACGGTCTTGTTGAAAAATACATTCCGCGCGATAAAAAAGGTTATGCAGAAGTATTTTTACCTATCGGCACAGTATTTGAGAATTATTTTATACCATATCTCACCTCACTTGACGAAGTAACGCTTAATACTAAAAAAACAGGCATTGTTTCTATTGAACCTTTAGGTATAAAGGGACCGGACTATTTTAATGCACTAACATTTATTAATCCTGCTAAAACAAGTGCGTATCCGGTATCATCGATACAATTAACCTATTATAGCGTTAATGGTTATGGAAATCCGCACGCCGTACGTTTTAATGATTTTGCTATTCGTGATTCACAAAAACCATTTATTCAAATTGGTGCATTTATTGCATTAGAAAAAGAGAATGAAAAAACAAAAAAAATTGTAAATCTTACACAAGAGCCTATTTTTCGAGGACGTCCTTATTCTTCGATTATTACATTACAATAGCGGATTCTGCCCGCCATAAAGCGCTTGGAATCGTCCATCCTTGAATTCTAAACTGAAGACGTCGGTTTTTGCGTTTGTTGCACGCATCTTTACAATAGAGATTTCACGGACAACCTGTCTTCTAAATTGTGTCAATCGGATATGGACAATGCCGTCGCAGAGGAAGTCTTCCACGCCGAATTCTGAATAACGCGATCCATCAAGCGGCATTTCTGAAATCAAATAGCTGGTGATGTCTGATTCTTTGAGGAATTGGAAGATGTAGAAGAGTTCGACACGAGGATTCTCAAATTTACTTAAGACATATAATGCGGAGAGTGAATCGAGTACGAACATGTCCAAATTAACATCAGTCTTAATCTTTTTTACGAGGTTCTTCATGACATTAATCCATCCTTCGTTGACGCTTGCAGTGATTTTAACATCTTTAATCTCCCGTCTGATACATCCTAAATCTGCAAAGATAATAGTTCCTCGTTTCGAATTCTTGATCTGTTCTAATTGCGCTCCGATGTTTGAAAGATTGTTAATGAGGAGGATATTAACCTTACTCAAGTCATAACCCATATTAATAATATGGTTGAGTAATGACGGGTAGGATTGTTCCAGCGAAATATAGAGTGCAATTTTTCCATTGATTGCTGCTTCGTTATAGACGGTGTTGAACGAGACTGATGATTTCATCGTACCCGCACTACCACACACGAGAATAATATGTCCTTTCGGGATTCCACCCTCGATTTTTTCGTCGAGTCCTTCAATATATAATGGTATACGTTGTAATTCGCCTTTGTGGCTGATAAGTTTTTCCATGGTATTCACCTGTTTTTATTTTTTATACACCAGACCAATCATATTTCCTGATTCAATAGCGACCATAATGGTTGAACCCGCAGGTTCGCATCCGACAATAATTCCATCGGTTTGGTATTGCCAAATCTTTTTTCCCACTGTTTTTCCGGGTTGCCTGCTTATCCCTTCAGTATATTGTCCAATAATTCCTGAAACACCCGGCATATAATCGAGGAGGTAGGTTCCCTCAGTATCAATAATATACATGGTATGGTCGTAACTTCCAATAATAATTTCTTTTTTCCCGTCGCCATCAATATCGATAACAATCGGACTTGTACCAATCCAAAAATCAGTTTCAAATTTCCATAATTCTTTACCGTCGCTGTCAAGGACATGGACACAATTATCGCATGATCCAAAAACGATTTCATTCATTCCGTCATTGTTAATATCATCAATCACTGCTTTTGAAAGAATGGCGCCGTTCGTATGATGCTGCCAGAGGAGTCGTCCGAATTCATCGATGCAGTAGAGTGTTCCATCAGTTGAACCAATAATGATCTTAGTCAAATCCGCAGTTCGAATACTTGCTCCTTGTGCTATGACTTTATTACCGGTCTTGTAGGTCCAGACACATTTTCCCTGCATATTGAGACAGTATATCGTGCCATCATTTGATCCGCAGATAATCATGAGTTCTTTACCTTGAATGATTGCAGGAGCTGCTTCAATACTTTGCGGGGCAGTAAATTTCCAATACATACGCCCATCTCCTGCAAGAAAATAGATGTTTTTGTCTGCACTTGCAACAACAATACCTGCTTGTTTATTTGCAAATAATTGTACAGTGGGCGATCCGCGGATAGCGCCTGCGGTCTTGAATGTCCAGAGTTCCTTACCCACAGAACTCAGAACGCGCAACATTCCATCTTCGGTTCCGAAGAGTATCTCTTTTTTTCCATCAAAATTAATATCTTCCACCGCAGGTGTCGCAGTAATACTGTTGGTGGTTTCAGCATCAAGAAACATGCGTTCGCTATCTGAATAGGTATTTGCGATTGAGAATTCCCATTTGATCCGGCCATCAGTATCCATGACTGTAATTGTGCCGTTCTTTGTACCGAAAATGATTTCTTGTTTTCCATCGCCATCAATATCTGCAATTTTGGGAGAGTGGAGAATTGAAGAATTCGCCTTATAATTCCATATCTCCTCTACATGTCCTGCGCGCTCACCTAATTTATGCAATTCTAACATATCTCTCCCTATATCACTCTATGATTTCCCTACTGAATAACTATATTCCCAGGATAATGGTATATAAACTTTTTGAAAAATAGTTTCAGATGCCGACAATAAAACAACCATTTGAAAATGATAACGCGATAATATTTCAGTTATGCCAACCGTTACCGTCAATGTTGATAACGCCAAAAACCGTACAAAGATTCGCCAATACATTTAAATACCAGTAATTCTTATTTCAATGATGCGTTTGGAAGATGAAATAAAGAGGGAGATAGATACGAGTTCAGATATTCATGGTATTAAAGCGCAACTCGTCAAACGAGGATATGATAGAGAAGATATCGACCGCGCATTCAAAAATGTTGTACACGCCGACGGTGTAAAAAAAGATACGAATAATGCAAGGTTTAGTGCAAAAGAGCTTCTTGATCGCATTGGATACGGGTTTTCCAGTCTTCAATTTATCAATATCCTCTTCTTACTTTCAGGAGCATCATTCTTTCTTATCGGATTTTTTAACGGATTGAAAGCAGCGCTTTCCTATTTTTTATCCGGCTTTCTTTCTGAATATGTCAAATTCAAAAATATCAATAAGACCGCCATCGGTCTGAGTGGTGTCGTCTTTGGATTAAGCTTTTTCTGTATGGCAATTGCCGCGGTGATTCATAGTCCAATCCTTTTTGCAGGTGCATTTATTGTCGGAACAATCGGCGTACTTGCACACGGAGACAGTTATCTCGACTTCTATAATAAGACATCGAAGGGTGAAAAGAGAAATTTCTTTTTAAAATTTATATCCTATTTTGGTATACTCATCACCGCAGTATCACTCCTTGTCGCAGGATTTCTCATGCAGTCCATTCCGATTAATGGATATCTCCTTACGATCGATTTTTCTGCAATAGGATTTTCTACATTGGCGTTTAATGTGTATGGGTATCTTCTTGCGTTTGTCATCACTGCAGTACTCTTTGTGGTTTCAGGAATCATCTTATATCGCATTGAAGAACATCTCTCACCAATCCAGAATGATGGCGCATGGTATACGTTTATCTCCGGATATATCAAACGTGCAAATGCAGATACAAAAATATTTACGAAAAATAAGAAAGTATTTTTTCTTATGCTCGCAACTGTTGTCACAACTGTTGTGCAAATACTTGCAAATGCCTATTATGGAATCTATATCTATCAGAATTATCAGACCGTATTCTGGCATGGTTTTTTAAATGTCGCGATTATTTTTGTTATTGCGCTCATTGCATCAATCACGGGTTCCATGTTGACGAAGAGTTTTGCAAAAACACTCGGAGAAGCGCCCATGCTCGTCTTCGGAACACTCCTTATTGCACTCCTGCCGCTCACACTCTATTATAATCATAGTCTCTATGCCATAGGACTTGCAACAGCACTTTCAGTTGTCGGTGGAGCGATAGTCGGCGTTGCGCAAGGGCTCATGGCAGAACGGCTTTTGGATGAGAATGAAGTAAAACAATATTTTTCTTCGCTGGGGTTTGTGTCAATTATTCCAATACTGTTGATCGTAACAATCGGCTCAGTCGCTGCACAACTCTTCTATATTGAAACACTCTTCCTGATCCTCGGACTGATCCTTGCAGGGATCGTGATGCCGTTATACTTTGTCATCGTTCTCATCGTCAATAAGGAGTATAATGAGAAGTTGAAGGCAAGGACAGGGAAATAAGGATTCTAGATGGGGCCGCCATACATTTTATATAAATGTAGTGTATAATCAAAACATTTAAATAAGTGTAGTGTATAACTCTATTATGGTTTTTGTTAGACGGATAAAAGAGTACTATGTTTTGGCTCATTCAGTTAGGTACAAGAATAAAATCATACAGAAGACCAAATATATTGGGAAAACAATTCCGTCAAAGGACAGGCTTGAACAATTAAAAAAAGAATTTTTAAAGGAACTTTCTGGAAAGAAATATGCGTATTTGTCTGAAAAAGATGCTGAAGATATTGACAATAAGAGAAAAGAATATTATTTTGGACTAGCTAAATTAAGTCCTTTAGAGAAAAAAAAGCAGTTCCAAGAATTCATGATACGCTACACCTATGATAGCAGCAAATTGTCTGGCGTCGACATCACACTCAGGCAAACGTATCTCATACTAAAAGACGGCATCGTACCTGCCGGTTTCAAGAATCTCAAGACAGTAAAAGAGATAGAGAACCACGAGAAAGGAATAGTTGCGATAACAACATATAAAGGTAAATTCAACATCCTGTTCCTAAAAAAACTGCATAACATATTATTCTTAGGCGTAGACGATTCTATTGCAGGAAAACTACGAAGCGAATTACAAAAGAATGTAAGGATAGGAGGAACTGCATATGTTCCTCCAAAATGGGATCACATAGATAGAGAATTAGAATTATTCTTCAAATGGTATGGTTCCGTAAATAGAAGGCTCCACGTTATTGAACTTGCAGCATTGATACATTTGAAACTTATTTCACTGCAACCATTTGCTGACGGAAACAGCCGCTTATCACGGCTTATCATGAATTGGGTATTGTGGAAACGCAAATATCCACTCATAGATATACGAATTGAAGATTTGGAAGAATATTATGACGTACTCGATAACTATCAGATAGAAAAAGATGAGAAACCGTTCGTTGAATACATAAAGAAAAGATTCATCAAAACAGAAAGATGAGTATTACATAGATTCTGGGCAAGATTATTTATATCTTCCTTCTGTGTGGTATATTCTTTTGAAGTGTTCTTTTTTAATGAATGTTATTTTTTTTATTGTATATAAAGTATAGAATACTTTTATACAGCTTAAAAATTTTTTATAAATCAGATAGAACAAACACCGAACAGTCATCGCGTTGACCTACCGATCTATTTTACAATCGTCATGACCATCGAGAAAGAACATAAGGAACGCATGAAGACGAGAATGGGGAAATAACTCTTTCTAGTTTGTGGTCTTTTTATATTCGTTGATTGAAATGAATTTATCGTTTTTTAATATGATGAACGAGCACCCTAAAAATCGTCCTTTATATCCATCATGTTTATACTTGAAATCCCATTCAAAGCTCATTTTGTTGTTTTTAGGATCGTACGAAAAGTCAAGTATGTTCCAGTGTATAACTTTACCTGCCTTATTCCATTCATTAAACCATTTTAGATTAGCATTAATTCCCTTATACACCGGGCCATAACATTCTCTTACAATTATTTTTTTATCTAACAACTTCTTAAACAAGATAACATCTTTTTTAAGCCAAGATTGAAAATATTTTTCAAGTAATTTTCTTGCTTCAATATGATCCATTTATTACCTTAAAACGCTTACTCTAAAGTATTTGTATGTGACCACTATAAAAAGTTTCCGTACACCAAAGTTCGTAGAGTCGGATATGGGTAGGCCACGGGTGTTTCGGAGTACGGAGAGGATGTGTTTTTGTAAAAACCCATAACTATAAATAGGAGTATATACGCGTTGTTATTGATTTATATATCAGGGGATTACTATGAGCGGATACGAAATGAATGGAAAGATTATCGGGTTGGAAGATATTGGACCGGGTAAAGCTATTATAATTGTAGAGGTAGGATCTAACATGGTGACGTTAATGGTCGACAACAGTAGAATAATAGACATGAACGACAAATTCTCCGGAAATAAAATTCATGCTCCAAACGTTGTTGCTAAAGCTAAATCTACTTTAATTAATAAACATATTTCATTTGCCATTCAATAATCTTATCTTTTTTTACATCGGCTTTCTGTCGCGTCGAATTTTTTGTTATATCTAGATAGGTCACGCTAATTCTTTCCCCTCTTACAATCAACTTTTTAAAATCCATCTTATTCCACCATGCATGGTCGTGAAGGGTCAGATTATCAGAGGAAAGTTCGGCGAAATCATCGCCCGGCAGAAAGCGGGAAGTGATTTTGAACTCGGAGAAATAGTTGTCTGCGAGGATGCAGAAAAAAAGATGCTGCTCCAAGTTTATGATATTGAATATGCATCGCAGATCTCTTCGCAGAATCTTGAACTTATTTCCGGGATGAATCTTGAAGAGTCTGCAGGATTCGAATTTATAGATGGTGCATTACGTAATTATCGGCTTGCCTATCTCAAAAATATGATTACTGTCCCTCTCAATTCTTCTATTGCATCATTATCGAAATCACTTCCACCATTATTTTCTCATGTGCGTGAAATCACTCGTGAAGATATGTCTTTTCTGACAAAACCACTCAATCCATTATTTCTTGGGTATTTACGCAGTGGAACAAAAGCATTAGATGTTCCTATCTTTCTTGATGGCGAAGCAGTCCTGACTCATCATGTCCTTATCTCTGGAACAACCGGTAAAGGTAAGAGTGTTCTCATGAGTAATTTGTTATGGGATCTTACTGCAAAAGATTATTGCGCGCTCCTCGTCCTCGATCCCCATGATGAATATTATGGACGTAATGGAAAGATCGGACTTAAGGATCATCCCTCAAAAAAAGTCGTGTATTATACTGCAAAGGATGTTCCGACAGGCGCGCGGAGCCTCAAAATTAATTTATCCATTCTTCGACCATCACATTTTGGTTGTCTTGATTTTTCTGACGCGCAGGAACAAGCCATGAATAGTTATTATAAAGAGTATGGCATCAAATGGATTGAAGCGATTGTCCTCGAAAAATCCCTTAAGGTCAGTTTTAATGATGCGACCATTAATGTTCTTAAACGTAGATTACTCTATTTGCTCGACCTGGATTTTAGTCAGAATCAATTATTCTGCAATGGGGTATTTGATCTTGCCGCAGGTGAAACAGTCATCAAGACCATCTGTGAAGATCTCGAACAATCGCGAACAATCATTGTTGATACCAGTAATTTTTCCGGACAGGTAGAACTTCTTATTGGTTCACTTGTTGCTGCAGAATTATTTTTTCGATATAAACACTATAAGATGCAAGGTGTACTTGCAACAAAGCCTGTTGTCTCTATTGTTCTTGAAGAAGCGCCGCGTGTCCTTGGCAAAGAAGTCCTTGAGCGGGGCAGTAATATTTTTGCAAGTGTTGCACGCGAGGGCCGAAAGTTCAAGACAGGGCTTATTGCGATTACGCAACTTCCATCACTTATTCCCCGCGAGATCCTTGCAAATATGAATACAAAGATAATCCTCGGTACAGAGATGGTAAGTGAACGTCAGGCACTTATTGAATCAAGTGCGCAGGATCTATCGGCAGATTCGCGAAATATTGCTTCGCTCGATAAAGGCGAATGTCTGGTTTCGAGTAATTTTTCGAAATTTGCAATACCAATCAAGATTCCATTCTTTGACGATATTGCAAAAAAAGATATTGTGGCACAGAAGAATGTTTCGGCAAAGACGTTTAGTGGCGTCGCTCTCAATTAATTTTAACGTAACTTAATAGTGGTCACAAATAGAAAGATTTATAAATAAAGAAATTTTTTCTTGAGTATGATACACACCACAACTAAAAGAGCTCAGCCTGATTGGGATACAATCACGAAAAAAACTGAAGATATCTATAACACTATTGCTGCTCCCTTAACTCAAGAGATAAAAGAATTATACGAGACAGATATCGCAGTAAGTGCTGACATAAAAACATTTCCACCACGCATTGAATTGAGCTGTGTCTGTACGAATCATATCCAATTAGAAGAGTTTAAGCAACATACACTTGAATTAACCAATATTGTTAAAGATTATGCAACAAAAAACGATTTACAATTGAAATACGCGTTGTATAATGATATTGTACCTAAAGAAAAAAAGTCTAGACCTGAAGATTGGTGGATTCCCATAAAAAATTATTCGTTCATGACTCTGCATCTCAAACTATAATTATTTTTTTTTATCCTTTCTTTGTATTATAGTTCTATCCCTTCCTCGTTTCCACTACCTTAATAAATTGTAAGATTTTTCTCTCATCATGAAGTTTGCACACCTTGCGGATTGTCATATTGGGGCGTGGAGGGATCCGCAGCTTAAGATTCTCATGATTGATGCATTCGTAAATGCAATCAGTACGTGTATTACAAAAAAAGTAGATTTTGTTTTGATTTCCGGGGATTTATTCAATACTGCACTTCCCGGTATTGATGATCTCAAAATGACTGTTAAGCATCTATGCAGACTTAAAGATAATAATATCCCTGTCTATATCATTGCAGGTTCACATGATTATTCGCCGTCAGGAAAAACCATGATTGATGTCCTTGAAGAAGTGGGTCTTGTGACAAATGTTGTAAAGGGTACGGTCCATGAGAATAAATTACAATTAAAAGTATTTGAGGATCCCAAAACCAAGATAAAAATCGCAGGGATGCTCGGTAAACGCGGACAACTCGAAAAAGCATTCTATGAATCACTCGACATTGAAAAACTCGAAAAAGAAAAGGGATTCAAAATATTTCTCTTTCACTCCGCGATTCGTGAACTCATGCCCAAAGAATTTGCATTGATGGAAATGCAGGAACTTTCAAGCCTTCCGAAGGGATGGAATTATTATGCAGGTGGACATATCCACATCATTAAGGAGCATTCTGAAAAGAATTATTCCAATGTTGTGTATCCCGGACCACTCTTTCCTGCAAGTTTTAGTGAACTTGAAAAACTCGGGAACGGTGGATTCTTTATCTATGAGGATGGAAAAATAACTCGTGAAGAGATCAATCTCAAAAACATCTTTCGCATCAGTATTGACGCAAACCATCGCAGCCCTGAAGAGGTAGAACGGGAATTGAATGAGAAGATTGCTAAAAAAGAATTTGTGAATACGATTGTTTTACTCAAAGTTTTCGGAGTCTTAAAGACAGGCAAAGTGACTGATATCCATTTCCGGGAGATCTTCAGATCCATCTATACACAAGGAGCTTATTTTATTGTCAAGAGTACGACAAAACTTCTCTCCTCAGAATTTGAAGAAGTAAAGATCGATGAAAAGAATCTTGAAGAGGCAGAGGATGCAATCATCAAAGAACATCTCCAGCAAGTCAAAGTGACGGGTTTAGATAAGGACAAGGAATATGCACTCATCAAAAAACTCCTTCTTGCATTCGAAGAAGAGAAACACGAAGGAGAAAAAGTGTATGAGTACGAGGATCGCATGCGAAAAGTAGGAGATAAGATACTCGAGCTGTAGGAAACTATTTAAACATCATTCTCTTAAATTCTCTTATGTGGATTACAAAACTTAAATTACAGCACAAGGATTGTCCGATTGTGAACCGTTGCAAGAAATTTCATCTCATTGTATATTCATATCCGAGCACGTGGTATGAGGAGAAAAAAAAGAAGTATGCGACAACAACATGTTTTTTCCAGAGTAAGGATGATACTCAAAAGAAAAAGTTTCTTGCAGATCTAAAATCAGATAAGCGCATCACGAAAGTTGAAATCTCCGGCGACATGTTTACCTATGAGATCAAACTTGCACCTGATGGCGAGCATGTTATGCTCTATCATACGCGAAGAATCTTCTTTGTAAAACCTGTCGTGAATCATTATGACGGTCACGAATACTGGGAAGTCGCTGCGTGGGATAAGATAGAACTTACGCAATTCATCAAATCATTAAAGTCGCACATGGATATATGTACGATCATGAAACTTGAACAATCGGTCCTGACTGATGTGTATTTTCCGAATGTCATGCCGAAGCTTTCATTAGGTCAGAAACATGCACTCGAACTTGCTTACGAATACGGCTATTACGCGTATCCGAGAAAAATTACTGTACAAAAACTTGCAAAGATCGCAAAACGTGCAGTATCAACCTATCAGGAACATCTGCGTCGTGCAGAATTAAAGTTATTGCCGGTGATCATTGAACAGGGATTGAAACAAGAATGAGATAAACGGCGAGTCCATAACTGTTATTTTCTTGAATATTTCTCAGTTAATGCCGCGACAATATCCATCCACGGTTTGTACGCGTCGTGAACATAGATTTTGATTGGTTTATTTAAGTCTTCTTTGAAATAATTATCTATGACGGGTGCACAGAGTGCAACGAGTTGTTCAAGCATGCTTATTGATAATTCTTCACCCATAATATTCGGATCTTTCATACCAAAATGCCAATCAGGTTCTACTTCTAACGATTTTTTATTTTGTTTAATATATGCGCACATGGTTGTTTTAAATGGATTGTTTATCGAAGGCAATACATAGATGTATGGTGTATCCTTTGTTTCTTGAGGACCAGTAGTATAATCTCTTGGTTCGCGATCAATCACAAGAAATCCTCTGCGTTTAAGAAACTCCTGCTGTTTTTGCGTCAACGTTACTAAAGCCATTGCATCTTCAGTATTATTCTGATAAAAATCAGCAACCGCGTTTGCCATGATGTCGTCAAGAGCCCATTCACATAATTCATTCCAGCGCGCATCTGAAAGGTGATTCATGTACGATGGAAATATAATTGGTTATATACGTTTTTCTAAGAATCCGTATTTAGCGAGTCTCTTCGCAAACCGAATATGTTCGGGTAAAAGATTAAAATAGCTTCTGATATCACTTTGAAGTGATGACGAACGAGATTATTTTACGACCAGATAAGAATCGACGGTCATTAGAAAGCATACTCGCAAAACAGCTTGCGGATGGGCGACTGCCTGATTCGATAACAGCAATTCCTGCAAATCCGGCAATTACTCTAATGACGCCGTATTATACACGCATTCGAAGATCGCTTGATAGTATTGCAGAGGCGATTGCGCGTCAGAATAATCGTCCTACATGGTTTGACTATAAATCTATTATTACAAAAGCAAAAGAAAATAATATCAAATATATCGAAGAACAACAACGTGCAGGAATGCCGATAGGTCTACTTCGCGTCGGATCTGCTGCAAAAAAAGCAGGTTATTCCACAACCATTATTGATGCAGTATACGAAGGGTGGACTCAGAGTGAATTATATTTTAGAAGTGAGAACAACAGCGAGGTGATCCGTTATGGATTAAGTCGTAACCAGATAGAAGAGCGCTTACGACAATCAAAACCTGCTGTTGTTGGTATTACGTGTGATTATACGCATCAATGGGGTAATGCACGGGAACTTGCAGATATTATTAAATCAATAGACCAAAACATTGTAGTTGTCATGGGAGGAACGCACGTTCATGGACTGCCGCGTGATGCACTTCTTGATTCTCCGATAGATTATGTGGTGACAAGGCAGGGCGACAAGACATTTGTCGAACTCCTAGATGTTCTCAGCGGAAAATCAACTAAATCAATTGAAGAAATAGACGGAATTGCTTATCGTAAGGATAACAGCGTTATTGAGAATAAAAAACGTCATTTTATTACTACACTCGAAGATGTTGCTTTAGACTATTCTTTTTTTAATCTCAATCAGTACTCCGGTCCGTTCCATTCTGCCGGTCCACGGCTGCTTGATACTGGTTATCTTGTTTATTTTTTTGCGACAACAGGTTGCAATGTTGGATGTAAATTCTGCGCAATACCGGGAGTTCAGGGAGGCTGGACTGCTCAAAGTGAAAAAACACTTGATGAATCTCTTGCGTATCTTTCTTCCATCGGCGTTCGCGAATTGCTTATCGAAGATGATCATCTCTTTCACGACCCTGTACGGGCGCGTACAGTGTTTCAGAAATTAAAAAAATACGATATGACTTGGTTTGAAGAAGGCGGAGTTAGTCTTTTCAATCTTATCGCACTCCATCCGTCAGTGGGTGAAGAGGAAATTTATGCAAGTGTTACAAATCCGCATTTGTTTGATCGCGTCATTGAGGCAAAACACGCAGGAATAACGACTGAAATGCTCATTAAGGAAATGGCGTCAAGTGGATGTTATGGTGCGTACCTTGCAGTCGAAACACCGAATATTGAATCACTTGCAACCTCAAAAAAGTCCACACTAAATGCTGATGGTATATTGACAAAAGAGATTGTTTCGCTCTTTAAACAGTATGATATGAATGTGACTTGTGGTCTGATGTATGGGTTTATTAATCGTGATGGAAAAACTGTTTATGCGGAATCTCCTAAACAAATACAAAACTCATTTCGATTTGCAAAAGAACTCAGGAAAGTCGGTGCATCTTACATCAATTTCTTTATTGACACACCACTACCTGGGGCGCCAAATTTTTATGACTTACTTCCTTATGCTTCACGCAATACTGACGAATGCTACAGCCATGAATTCGGCACCATGAATGCACCGAATGGTGAATGGACACGTGATGAATTAACACTCCTCCGACTTCAAGGGATATTTGATACCATAGGAGTTGATGGATATAAAAAAATGTGCAGGACAGGAACGTGGCCAACATAATGCACCACTACAAAAACTATTTGTAGTAACTATTTAGTAGCGTCAAAACAGTAATCTTTTTAAACCCTTAACTCTTCCTCTTATAACTATGAATAACACTCCTACAAAGGATCTTGAACACATTGCACAACGTGTTTCACGGTGGGAATCGTCAGAGTGCGGGTTCGAACCGGGTATGATAGTGCGATATAACAAAAATGATGCCTCAACAGGATGGAGTCCAAAAACATTCACAGGAATGATATCAAAGATTATTTATTACAGTGGCGTTCCAAGACCGTGGCAGTTTTACATTGAAGGTGAACCTGAAGGACATAATTCAGATAATTTAAGCAGCGTATCACGTTTTCACACTCCGAAAATTCGTACTAATGAAGTATACGATATTCTTATTCCACGAAGAAATTCTTTACCTGAACTAATCTCCGCGATCCTTAGTCTTAAACTTCCAGAAAAAAAGACCCAACGAATACGTGCACGCGTTATTACACAATCATCTCTTGCAAACGATTCAGTAGTATATCTTAGAGATATTGCAAAATCGCGTCTGTATGTGATCAGTGCATCAGCTTTAGACGTAAGAGGCGACACTCCTACATCTTTGCCAAGAGCAACATCGTCGCAATCCTCTCAAGGAAAAAATGTATCGGGTAATACGATAGTTGAAAAATCACATAGAGAACAATCGGTGAATGTGAATGCGCCAGTAAAACATTCATTTTCATCACCTGCTGCCATTGCAGAGCGACTCGGATCATATGTTCTCCATCAGGAGGATGCAACAAAAAGTCTTTCAGTCGCTGTATACGATCAATTGACACGATCTTCGGGAATAAAAAAGAGTAATGTACTTATTGTCGGCCCGACCGGAACAGGAAAGACAGAACTTGCAAGAACAGCAGCAAGGCTTCTTGATGTACCATTTGCAGAAGCAAAACTTGCAGGAGTAAGTACTACCGGTTATAAGGATGCGAATCTACTCTCGATGTTTGATGCATTGTATCCGTCAAGAAATGCAGCGAATGTCGCTCGATCAGTGTTCTTTCTCGATGAGATAGATAAACTTGTTACTTCTATGAGCGGGACAGGATTTGGAAGCGGTCTCCAAAATGAACTTATCAGCTGGGTCGAAAGTGCACGCCTCAAAGTTCCTATTGATCAAGCAAACACGTTCGATGTCGATACTACAAATATGCTCTTTGTTGCCGCAGGGGCATTTGTTGGTCTTGAATCTCTTATTGAGAAACGGTTAGGAAAAGGTGGACAGCATTTTGGTTTTGGCGCAGATACTACTGAGAAAAAGACACCGGATAATAATTACCTTGTTGATTTATATCATCAACTTATTCCCGATGATCTGGTAAAATATGGTCTCAAACCCGAACTTATTGGAAGATTCCCAATCATTACATTTACGAAGCCATTAGAACACAATCACATTGTTAATATCATTAAACGAGGCAAAGATTCTATAGTTAATCAGCAAATTCGATTATTACAAGAAGGATATCATCTCAAAGTTGATGTTGATGAACAGGTATATCATATGATTGCTGATGCAACACTCCGTAGAGGCACTGGTGCGCGGGGGATAGAATCAATATCTAATAAACTCTTCGAAAATATAAAATTTAATATTGAGAAACACACTCAAGGAAAAACGGCACTGGTTATTACTCCTCCGATGGCGTATGATGCATTAAAACGATTCCTCCCAGACAATTATAAGATATAATTTACTATGATGTTTTTTCTGTAGAAACGAAAATAAAAAAATATTTCTGTAATTCTACGGCGTAACCCTCAGCATCGTTCTTGGAAATGCGATTGCGTCCTTGATGTTGTCGAGATGACAGATCCAACTTATCAATCGCTCGACTCCCATGCCGAATCCGCCGTGGGGAACTGAACCATATTTGCGTGTATCGAGATAAAATTCATACTTCGTCGGATCCTCGCCCATCTCTACGAGTCGCGCTTTAATCTTTTCCAGATCTGATTCACGTTCTGATCCGCCGATGATCTCGCCATATCCTTCAGGCGCAATAAAGTCGCACCCATGCACAACTTCAGGATTCTTTTCATCTTCTTTCATATAGAATGCCTTGACCTTCTTTGGATAATTCGTAACAATGGTAAAATGTCCATGCGCTTTACTTAAGATGTCCTCTTCAATGGTGCGTAAATCCTCACCCCATTCAAGGTCTGTTTCATGACGATCCTTTAATTCCTTTAATGCGTCATCATAAGTCATTCTCAGGAATGGTTCATCCCGGATTTTCTCAAGTATCTTAATATCACGTTCGAGGATCTTTAATTCTTCCTGATGTTTCTCAAGAACCTGTGAAACAACAAATTTGATGAGTGCTTCACCATAGTCTTGGATATCCTTGAATGTGGCCCAGGCAACTTCCATTTCAGCCATCCATAATTCAGTCAAGTGCCGTGATGTTTTCGATTTTTCTGCGCGGAATGCTGGCGCTATGGTATAGATCTTTTCGAGTGCAAAAATTGCAGGTTCTGCATAGAGTTGCCATGTTTGTGAAAGATAGACGGGTTTACCAAAATAGTTGACGGAAAACAATGTCGAACCACCTTCTGCCTGTGTTGCCTGAAAGATTGGACTATGATATTCATAGAATCCTTCTTTGCGGAAATACTCATCGATTGCACCGACTACAGTGCTGCGAATTTTTAATATCGAAGTCGTATATCTTGATCTCAACCAAAGGTGTTTATTATCTGCAAGTAATTCTGTGGATTGATCTTTCTGGATGGGCCAACCGACACTTATACCTACAAGTTTCAATGTCCTGACTTTGACTTCAAAACCAGTCGGTGCACGTTTATCCTCGACGATTTCTCCCACAATCTCTAGTGATGCTTCAACATCAGTTTTTTGTGCGTCAGTCCAACTTGATTCATCAACAAGCGTTTTTTCTACAACACATTGAATGATGTCAGTCGAATCACGTAAGATGATGAATCGGAGCGCATTGCTTCCACGTGCACGATAGCACCACCCTCTCAGATGGACTGTTCCTGCGCTTTGGCGCATTGCTTCTTTAATTGAGATAAATGTTGTTGTCATAGATACCACCTTTATTTGAATAGTTTGTACTTTAAAAAATTTCTTATTCTAGCAATATAATCTCCTGACGTGCTGCTTCACGCTTGATTTTTTCACTCCATACACTGCATTGCACCTCACCGATGTGCCTTTTCTTGAGGATAAATTGACATACACGTGATTGTCCGACGCCTCCTCCAATGGTAAGTGCCATTTCTTTTGCAAGGATCTTTTTATGGAATGGTTGCATGCGTTTATGTTCTTCGCCACAATGTTTAAGTTGATATTCAAGGGCTCTTTTATCGACGCGGATACCCATGGAACTTAATTCAAGCGCTTTTTCCCGTACAGGATCCCAGACGATAATATCTCCATCAAGTCCGCGGCCTTGCATTGTTACTGTACTCCAATCATCATAATCACTTGCACGTATATCGTGTGGTTTTCCTGATATGAGTGGATGACCGATGCCGATGATGAATACTGCACCATACTTTTTTGCAACAGCATCCTCACGCATTCGAGGATCTAATAAAGGATAATCCCTTTCTAATGTTTCTGTGTGGATGAAGGTTATTTTTTTCGGAAGGTAGAAAGCTATCCCGTATTTTTTTGCAATGATTTTTTCGGTCTCGTATAACGCGCGATAAATTTTTCGCACAATAGACTTAAGGTAAGGAATTGTACGATCTGTTTTATCGATAACTACTTCCCAATCCCATTGATCTACAAATATACTGTGTATCTCATCAATATCTTCATCTTTACGGATGGCGCGCATATCTGTTAGGAGACCGGTGTGCGCCGGAAATTTCTTCGCGCTCAGTGTTGCACGCTTCCATTTGGCAAGACTATGTACGATTTCAACATCCAGATTACTTGCGCGTGTCTTAAACTGTACAGGAAGTTGCGTTCCAGCAAGATCGTCCTGTAATCCTGTTCCTTGAATGAGGAATTGCGGCGCGACAACCTTCGTTAGTCTGAGTGTTTTACTCAATTTTTTTTCAAACACTGTTTTTACTTCATGTATCGCTTTCTGTGTTTCAATATATTTCATGGGAATCACCTTTGTATTTTTTTATTCTACTTTTTTCTAAACGGCTCCGAGGGGATTCGGACCCCTGACCTTCCGATAACTGTTTCGAACATTTTTTTAAGAAATAACAGTCGGACGCTCTACCGACTAAGCTACGGAGCCAACAGGAGAATGGAGATATCTCTGGATGAAAAGAGGGTTTTGTTAAAGAATCTATTTGTCGAGGAATCTGGAATCTAAGAAGATGTTGATGTGAAATTCCGATAATCAGGCGTTACCATTGTTTGTTGCATTGTTTCAATCCTCGTTACTTATAGTATGTTTTGCTTATTTATATAACTATGCTCAATCTATTGGTAAAATATAGCATAAAATAGCTAAATTTATATATTAATTGGAACATTTGTTCCATTGTGGGTACAATTGATAAGAAAGATAGGCAAATTTTGGATGTTTTGAAGGATCATGCAGAGTATACGACGCGGCAGATCGCAAAAAAGATTCTGCTTCCTGTAACAACCATTCATCATCGCATCCGCAAATTGCAGCATACAGGAATCATTAAGCGATATACTGTCGATGTAGATCATCAGGCACTTGATCAGGGATTACTCGTTTATGTGCTTGTCTCTGTCAATCTGAAATATTTGAAATCGAAACATAAGTCCCAATATGATATTGCAAGTGATCTGCGTAAATTCTATTTTGTTGAACGTGCAGATATTGTCTCTGGAGGAACTGATTTGGTGGTTGTTGTACGCGTCAAGGATGTTGCCGAATTTGATAAGTGCTTACTGACAAAATTGCAACTTGTAGAAGGAATAGAGCGGACGCAATCTCTGATGGTTATTCATGGCGGATAATTTTAGGGTATTCCACAACATTTTTGAATTCCTCATTATTTCTACATTGTATGGCTACTATCGATGATTATGGTTTAACTGTTAGACGCGATTTAATTTCTATTCCTGCAGCATTGCGAGAATTATACGGCGAACAATTTCAGGAAATATATGTTACGCGAGAACAACACTTTAGGACATTGCAAGATCATTGTATTAAAAATAGAAAAAATGAAAAAGAATATGAACAGGAAATTCCGCTCTTTTGGTACAATAAAACGTCTTTCCAGTTCACGACAATGAATTAAGTTATTTCTTCTTTTTCTTTGCAGTCTTTTTCGGAGCAGCTTTTTTTGCTGCGGGTTTTGTTTCAACAGCGTACGTACTCCATCTAAGCAGTGAGTATAATCCACACCATCCAATGATTGCATTGATGAGGAGTATTACTGCAGGAATAAACCACCAGTAACTATAGACAAAACCGAGTATCACAAAAACAATCGTTAGTATTAACCGAATTAACCTGTCTGCTAAGCCAATATTTTGATTCATGGGCATCACCACTCACTTCATGGTAGAGACGATTTATAAATTTAGCTGTTTTGTTAGTTCATTTTCTTATCTTCTCATATCCGCCGATACCATCAAATCCGACATACACGCTGTCAGAATAGATCATAAATAATGTGTCGTTATGTTTTATTGCACGTAGTGGTATTCGCATACTTGCACCAGTTCTTGCACGTTCATCTTCTTCCAGGATTTGTGTGTATGTTTGGTTGGATTTTCTAAATCCGGCATATGAATCAAATGTATGGTAGAGATTTTCGGGTGTCGTCATTATCTTTCCTTTCGGTGTACCTATCATATAGTTTGTCCAGTCTGCAGATTTCTCTTGGCGTGTTGTATCGTCGTATATTCTTACTGTTTTTTGTGTATCGTACCAATAAGCAGTCGGTATTTTTTGCGGCTTATAATTTTCGCAATTATGCATAATTGTTGCTCCGGCAATTGTTCCCAAAATGAATGCAGTTATTTTGTTCATGTTTAACACCTCTTTGAATAATTTCTATTTACTACTAATCAGTAAAGTTTAAGAAGTATATAAATTTAAATAGTAGTACTTACTACTACCTTTTTATGCAAGATATCCAAGCCGTGCTCGAAGAATTTGGTCTTACCAAGACTGAAGCAGTTATTTATCTTACACTGTTAAAGCAAGGGTCGTCAACAGCGTATCGTATCTCGAAAGAGGCACATCTCTATAAGGCAAACACCTATCAGGCAATCGAATCACTCATCCACAAAGCGTTAGTGGTAAAAGCAGTGATCAATAGTAAGCAGAAACTTACTGTTGTTCCACCTGAAGAATTCATCTCTCTTTTAGAAAAGAAGAAGGAACGGATGCAATCCGTCCTTCCATTGATGGAGCGAAATTTTAATGAAGAATCTGAGGAGATTAGTGTTTTTCAGGGCATTAACGCATTCATGAATCTTATGTATGAATTTCTTAAACAGAACGAATCAATCTATGTCTTTGATATTCCCGGTTATGTTCCGAAAATCGTACAATCACATATTAATGATTTTCATAAAGAACGCATAAAAAAGAAAGTGAAGATGTATCATATCTATGATTATGACGCCAAAGAACGTATAACCTTTCTTCGTACCCTAAAATATACGTATGCAAAGCAAGGGACGTATCACCGGAATTCAACAGTATCGACCATGGTCTGCGGCAATACGACACTCATTATCAATTGGCAAAAACATGTGAAAACAGTTAGAATCGTCGATAAAGATATCAGTGAAGCATATCGTAATCAGTTTAGTCTATTATGGGAGCAGAAATAATATTCTCTTCTAAAACCGTACTGCAATCACATCCCGATCAATTTTTCGTGCAATATCACTTAATTTATCGCGCAAGCTATTGTCGCGTGTTGCGTGCATGATTTGCTGTAACAAATCAAGAATCTGCCTGATGAATCGCACAATATCTCCTTCGAGCATTGTCGTATATTTCATGAGTTCGAGAAACTCGCAGCCCATATACCATGATTTGAGGAATGGTTCGAGGGTGTGCATCTTTTTTTCATGGAGATACCTTGCAGTCAATTGTTGCACTGCAACCTTACGATAGACTTCATTTGAGATCCCGCGTTCTTCGCCGCGAAATGCAATATTCTTGCGTTCTTCATAGACGATTGCTCCTGCAATAATCAAAATTTCTTTCGGGCTCAGTTGCGGCGTGAGTGATGAAGAAAAGATGTTTGAGACGAGTAATTCTTCAGTATAAATGTGTGTTGTGAATCGGCCTTTCTCAGTCAATATTTCTTTATTATCTTTAACAACAATATGCCCCTCGTCCATGAGTTTCTTTTTACGTTTCATGAATGAATGCATGATCTGTTGCGAGCCGCTCTTACCTTCTTTCTGGTACGAATAGAATGAACTCTCAAGAATAATTTTTTGCTGCTCGAGCGTATGCGAATGGATTAAATTAAGGACAGTATTATAAGAGAGTTTGAATTGTGATTCAAGTGGTTCACTATCGCCCTGCGTAATCCTTTTCATGCGCGAGATATCCGCAAAATTGCGCTCAACCAAAGTCACAACAAGTCCTTTCGTATCTATTCCACGCCTTCCTGCGCGTCCTGCAAGTTGGAAATATTCTTTACTCGTAACATACCGAAAATTGATGCCATCAAATTTTTCTAAACTATCAAAACACACTGTTTTTGCAGGCATATTGATGCCGACAGCAAATGTCTCTGTTGCAAAGAGTACTTTCACAAACCCTGCACTGAATAATTCCTCGACTAATTCTTTAAGGACTGCAAGGACGCCTGCATGATGAAAGGCAATTCCCTTCTGTAGACATTCGCGTAAGAGTTGCGTTGTGCGTAGCGATCGCACTGCAGGATCTGCTGCATCAATCTTTTCCCGGATAAGCTTTGCAACAATCATCGATTCTTTACTTGTGAGATAATTCTTTTTTGATTGCAATACTTCGGCTTTTTTTTGGGTAAGTAAACGTGAAAAACAAAAATAGATGGTCGGGAGTGCTTTTTCATCCTCTAAATCGCGCAGGAGTTCCATGAAGCTCCGTTTCTTGCGGCGCATTGATTCTTCGAGCATTTTTTTTCGCATCTTGAATGCTTGATGATATTTTGGATATTCGTCAAGTTTTTTCCATTTTGCAATTTCATCAAGTGTTGCGAAACCTCGTTCATCATCATAGAATCGGTGTTCGAGTGGTACTGCACGTTTCTTTTCAGTCACCACATCTACAGGATGTTTCTTGATGTAGGAAATCCAGTTTGCAAATTGCTTTGCATTTGGGATTGTTGCCGAGAGGCAGAGAAATCTTGTTGATTCCTTACTGAAAATGATTGATTCTTCCCAGACTGTTCCACGTTCAATATCGCCGAGGTAATGGATTTCATCAAATATGACGTAGGATAAATTTTCTACATCAGAATCTTTTGCAAGGAGCATATTGCGATAGATCTCAGTTGTCATGATCTTCAGCGGCGCTGCAGGATTGATGGTAACATCACCTGTGAGTATGCCGACTTTTTCTTCACCATATTGCGCTTTGAAATCACGATACTTTTGGTTGGAAAGCGCCTTAATCGGTGCAGTATAGATGATGTGCTTACCTTCTTTCAGATATTTATCAATCACATAATCTGCAATTAATGTTTTACCGGTGCCTGTTGCTGCAGAGACGACTACTGAATGATTGTTTTCAATACTTTCAATTGCTTCAATCTGGAATCGGTCAAGTTTGAATCCGTGGAACTCGAGAATTTTCTCACGCGCAGTCATGTTTTAATTATTATTGTAGTCTTTTTAATGATTGTGTATTTATAGTCTTGTCTTCCTAAAAACTTAAATTTTTAAATCCATGCAGCTACAAACACATATGCTCTTCAAAAAAGATGAATGGCGATTACTCTGGCCGTTTTATGTGATGTACTTTTTTCTTGGACTCTCTAATATTCTTGATCCGTACATTATTATCTATTTTCGTGAGTTAGGGTATTCATTTTTTCAGATTGCAATCCTTACCGGAGGGTTCGCATTCGGCGTAATCTTATTTGAAATTCCGACCGGTATATTTGCCGATTTAAAGAGTAGAAAGTTGTCTGTATTCATAGGATTTACAATTCTTGGAAGTGCCATTATATTGATCCCTTTTGTTCACTCATTCATTCTTAATTTGGTATTATGGTTTGTTGCAGGTCTTGGCGTGACGTTTATTAGCGGAGCAGATGAGGCATGGCGTGTTGATAATTTGAAATATGCTAGACGTAAAGATCTCGTTCAAGAATCATTCATTAAAGTTCAGGTCATTGCAGGAATAGGATTTATTATCGGACCACTTGTATCTATTGTTGTTGTGCAATATTATTCGCTTAAATGGGTCTGGGTTATTTCAGGATTGTGTGTTCTTATCGGCGGAATTTTCGTGTTTTTCAATAAAGAAATATATACTCCCAGAAAAAAGCAAGGGTTATCAACTTTTTCTTTAAGGAAGCTGTTTATTACTTCTTTGAAAAAAGCGTCTTCTACATTCAAATTGTTTTTACGCAAGCGACCCTTATTCCTCATACTTCTTGGAGGAATATTTACTGCAATGATGGTTATGACTGATAATGCGTGGCAACCATTACTTACATATTTATCGCTACCTACACCATATTTAGGGCTAGTGTACGCAATTCTTGGCGTTGTGATGATTGTGAGTGCGTTTATTCCGCGTTATCTTGAAAGGTTTAATATACAAACAAGTATGTCAATACTTATTTTTGTTGATATGATTGTTTTATTATCTTTGTTGTTTGTTGCTCATCCTTTCTTTATCTTTGGCGCACTTATTTTTATAGCGCATATGGCGATGCTACGTCCATCTTATAATACGATTATTGAGACGTATTTTCATAAACATGTCCCAAGTTCAATTCGTGCAACTGCCGGATCAGTAAAGAACATGATGCTTTCAATGGCAGCGTTACTCGTTACGCTCTTTGGTGGGATACTTATTGATTATCTCGGTCCGCTAAAAGCAATTGTAGTCTCTGCGATCTTTGGAGTGCTTGCAATTGCAACATATCTTCAATTGAAATCCTCAAATTTTTAAACCCTCTCTTCTTCCATTCATTATGCCTAAATCTGTTCATATCTCATTCACAATTACGCATCAGGATAAGAATTCGCAGGCACGTGTCGGAAAACTTGTCACAAAACATGGTACTGCTGAAACACCTTACTTTATGGCTGTTGCGACCAAGGGTGTGGGAAAATGCATTGGTCCCGATGATTATCGTGATTGTACTGATGGGCTTATTGCAAACGCATTAATTCTTTCCATCCGTCCAGGGCTTGAGGTGATTGAAGAATTCGGTGATATCCAGGCATTCATGAATTATCATAAGCCGATGTTCACTGACTGTGGGGCATTTCAGATGCTTCGCGAAAGTTTTCTTGAGACAACATCAAAGAAGGGGATTCATTTCAAAAGTCCGTTTGATGGAAAAAGATTCTTATTGACGCCGGAAAAAATCATGGAGATTGAACAAAAATTAGGAGCAGACTGTGTCATGATGCTTGACGATGTTGCACCCTATAATGCGACACGCGAACAATACGAAAAATCCCTCGATAATGCGATACGTTGGGGTGAACTCTCAAAAAAGTATCATACAAAAAAGGATCAATTCCTTTACGGTATTGTCCAAGGAGGATATGAGATGGATTTGCGTGAGAAGTCTGCAAAATGGGTGTGTGAAATGGATTTTGATGGGAATGCAATCGGCGGGGTTGCAATCGGCGAGACCCGCGAAGAGATGTTTCTTGCAATCAACGCCTCAATGCCGCATCTCGATCCTAAAAAACCTAAACATCTTCTTGGTGTAGGAAGTCCTGATGATATTGTAGAAGCAGTAGGATTAGGACTTGACACTTTTGATTCAGTCTATCCCACGCAAGCAGCACGTCACGGAACAATCTTTACATTCCACGGAAAAATCGATATCCTCAAAGCAAAACATATCCGTGATAAGGAACCTATAGAAAAGGGATGTGATTGTTTTACTTGCAAGAATTTTTCAGTAGGATACATCCGTCATTTATTAAAACTCAATGAACCTGTCGGTAAACGTTATGCAACAATCCATAGCCTGCGATTCATGCAACGACTCATGGAAAAGACTCGCGAATCAATAAAGAACGGAACATTCGAAGATTTCAAGAACGAAATCATCACAGTCTACCGCAAGAATAAACATCATGCGACACACACTATTGGAAACAGTGTGACGAAGGGAAAGAGATAATTCTATTATGGGTTATGTTCTGCTCTCCATTGTCTATATGTTTTGTTTATCTCTTTAAATATTTCTGGCTGCGTTGCTATTGTTGTTTTATCGTAAGTCACTGATCCGATTACTTTCATGAGCATCTGTCGTTTACGTAGGTCGAGTACTCCATCATCATTTGTATCATAAAACTTATCAGCACCTAATCCGTAATCTACAGTAACACATTTCTCTACAGAATCCCAATACATTTTAGTATACGGGTCAATATCTTTCATTGGTTTGAAGACGCATGTTTGATACACGAATGATGCTGCTAATAAAACAGGAACAGGTAACAGCGTGCTATATCTTTTTAATAGATGATATTTCATAATTCTATTAAACTATTCACTTATTTTAACTTTTCTATGGTTATTTTTGTAAATCATAAAGTTTATATAGAAATAGTTCTATTTTTACCTAATGGATGCCGTAGATCTCAAATTACTTGCACTGCTGAGCGCCACTCCTCGTGCCACTATCACGCAGATTGCAAAGAAGGCAAGGGTTTCTCAGCAGGTTGCAGACTACCGTATTAAACAATTACAGCAACATGGTATCATAACCGGATTTCATGTAGTTGTAAATCCCTTAGCTGTAGGTTACCGACTTTTTCGTATTAAATTGTGGTTTTCGCAATTAGACGCTTCTCTGCAAGAAAAACTCTTAAATTATCTCAGAAAACATGTCGGTATTGCGTGGGCGGGATTTGTTAATAGTACATGGGATTTAATTGTTGATTATTATGCAAAAAGTTCTTTTGAAGTCGATTCGTTTATCACTACATTTATCGAAAAATATCCTATTATTAGTAGGTTTACGATATTCGAATTGACTGAAGTTGTTGAGAAAAACTATCAGTATATTAACCCACAACCCTACACTCAGCATATTATCCACCGGGAAGAACATATTGATGAACACGAACATATCCTGCTTCTTGCGTTACGAAAGAACTGTCGAAAAACCATTATTGCGCTTGCAAAAGAAACACACTTAAGTGTCCCTACAATTCTCACAAAAATAAAAAGTCTAGAAAAGAAGAAAATTATTTTAGGCTACAGGGTATTTTGTGATCCGCAAAAATTTGGTCGAGAATCCTATAAACTGATATTCTTTTTGCACAATCAGAAACCTGATGATATGCAAAAGCTCGTCGCATTCGGGGAGGCGCATCCGTTAGTGCTGTATATTGCACGCTATTTTGGAAATAATATCATTGATTTTGAGGTCGAATGTAAAGATAAACAGGAATTACAGGAGTTTATTATCGCTGTACGAAACAGGTTCTCTATTAATGAATTGCAGATTGTCTCAGTATTAAGGGATATAGAATTAGATCACTATCCATTTTCGTAATCACACATACTTCGTCTTTCCCGTACTCACAATCAGAATCTTTTCTTCAGCAGCCGTAAGTGCCATACTCTGCTCTAACATCGCCGTATTAAATAGTTTGCGATGTTCCAATACTTGTTGCTAATTTTTCGGAACAGTATTTGCAAGATATTGTCTCGGTCTGAGTTGAATAAATTTCATTGGCTGTGCAATTTCCTTCATTATTTTGAAACCTACAAACTGCGCCTAATAACTTTTCTTTTTGATAGTATTCAGTCATATCAACGCCTTTTGGAAATTTATCTTGAGGAAGCGGATATTTTTCTGTACCTTTGCACGCCGCGATTTTTGGTGTTTCCCACAACATTTGATCATCGAACATATTGTGGGAACGTTTGAGAACTATATAAATTTGATTATCCCTTAAACTTCTTGTACCCGTCCTTCTCTATTTCTGAAATCAATTCATTCCCGCCTTCTGCAACAATTGTTCCGTTGATGAGGATGAGTAGTCGATCAGGATGCACATAATTGAGCATACGTTGATAGTGTGTAATAATAATGAGTGTCATATCAGGATTTTTCTCTTTCAAAATGTTTATACTTTCACAAACTTTCTGTAATGCGTCAATATCAAGTCCTGAATCTGTCTCGTCGAGTATTGCAACTTTTGGTTTGAGCATTGCCATCTGGAGTATTTCCATCTTCTTCTTTTCTCCACCAGAGAACCCTTCATTAAGATACCGTGTTGCAAATTCTTTCGGGATGTGTAATAATTCCATTTGTTCATGCAGGAGTTTATTGAATTCCATGATTTTTATCTTATGATCATCGCCGCGATGCGCGTTCATTGCAGTGCGCAAAAAGTTTGCAACACTCACTCCGGAAATCTCTACAGGATACTGGAATGATAGGAATAATCCTTTTTTTGAGCGTTTATCTGCAGGTAATGCAAGGATATCTTCACCCTCAAGCAACGCTTCACCCGTAACCGTATAGGAGGGATGTCCCATAATCCCATTTGCAAGACTGCTCTTCCCCGAGCCATTCGGTCCCATAATTGCAATGATTTCTCCGCGATGCGCATCGAATGTTACTCCTCTGATAATCTCTTTTCCTTCGATTGTTACGTGGATGTTTTTTAGTGTTAATTCAATTTGTTTTGTCATGGCATCTCCGTCGTATTTATTTTTTTACTTTCATACTCCACAATCCCTTTCTTCAATGCCGTGAGTGCGAGCATTGCGCATTTGACGCGGGAAGGAGTTAATTCTAATCCCAAGAGCGACAACATATCCTCGCGCGTCATCTTTCGGATATCGTCCATCAATTTTCCTTCAACATATTCGCTGATCATGGATGCTGATGCCATACTGATGACGCAACCACTCCCTTGAAATTTGACTTGCACAATTTTCTTACCATCAATACCCAACTTCGCGAATAATTCGACTTTATCTCCGCAGAGCGGATTCTGATCACTAAATTTGATTTGAGCGTCTTCTATTGCTCCGCGATTCGTTGGGTGGTTATAGTATTCAAGGAGTTCTTCGCGATACATCGCGTCAATATTGTTTGCAGGGTCAGGTTCCATTTGGTTAATTATTTATATTTAGATATTATTATTTTGGTGTATGGTTTCCCAGCGTATTAGGTTCTTGTTTTTTAATTTCTGATTCAGATTCAATGATTTTAATTTCTGGTTTTGTTATGATTCCAATCGCATCCTTAATCGCTGTAATCAACGCATCAATATCTTGTTTCCTATTATAGAATGCGATACTTGCACGTGCGGTTGCTGCAATTCCGAGTTTATCCATGAACGGTTGGCAGCAGTGATGTCCTGCACGGATGCATACCTGATATTTGTTACAGATTGTTGCAAGATCATGCGGATGTACTCCGTCGACTGTAAAACTGATGATTGGACCAAAACCACTCACTTGATTCGAAGGATCTTTTATTTTTGTGTGTCCAATAATTTTTACTTGCGAAATCTTTTGTAATTCTTTCAGCGCGTATTTAGTTAATTTTTCTTCAGTGCCCGAAGTCTGTTCCATCCCAATGGATTGTACATACTTAATCGCTTCAGCAGATGCGACAATTGCTGGGCCATTGATTGTTCCTGCCTCAAACTTTTCAGGCAGATCAGCCCATGTGCTTTCTGCAATAGTGACTGTATGGATCATGTTACCGCCGTAAAAGAATGGATGCATCTTTTCAAGCAAAGATTTTTTCCCGTAAACTACGCCGATGAGTAGCCCATAGATTTTATGCATGGAAAAACAGAGGAAATCCACATCCAAATCCTTGACATCAATTTTTTGGTGTGCAATCGCCTGCGCAGCATCGACGATGATAGTCACATCCGGGCTCTTCTTGCGAATCTGTGCAATAATTGTTTTGACATCAAACACAGCTCCTGTCACATTAGACATTGCAGTGAACGCGACAATTGCAGTATCATCATCAACAAGATCGCTGATCGGGTCGAGAAGTAATGTTTCTCTATTAACTTTTGCGACACGCAATTCCATTCCTTTAGATTTTGCAAGCTGTTGCCAGGGGACAAAATTACTGTGATGTTCTATTTCAGTAATAATAATATTGCCCTCATTCGGTTTTAGATCTTTACCTAAGGAATTTGCAAGTTGATTCATTCCCTCAGTCGTATTGCGCACAAAGATGATCTCTTCGGGTTGTGCGTTGATGAATCCTGCAATAGTTTTACGGCTATCGGCAACTTTTTGTGTTGCATTCTCTGAAAGTATATAGATGCCGCGATGCGTATTCGCGTTTTCTTTACCGAGATATCCGCTGATTGCGTCAATGACGATTTTTGGTTTCTGTGTTGTTGCAGCATTATCTAAGTAATGCAAATCTTTTAAGTGTTTGAAGATGGGAAAATCTTTTCTCATGAGTGCTCCATACCGTTAATGGCATCATCGATTTTTTGTTCAATCTCTTCACGCAATATATTGTTTGCGATTTTTTGGAGTGCAGGCATATAGAATCCTTTGATCACAATACGTTTTGCGTCGCTTTCTGATAATCCCCTGCTCTGTACGTAGAATAATTTTTCTTCATCAAGTTTAGTGGTGCTCGATCCATGACTACATTTCACGTCATTATTATGGATTTCGAGGTCAGGAACCGTGGTTGATGTTCCATTGCCGATGATGAGTGTATCTGTTTTTTCATAACCGTCAGAGGTGTGTGCGTTCTCCCCGATCTTTATGAGTCCATTAATCTGCGAATCACCATTAACAATAACTCCTACTGATTCAAGGCGTGAATAGGTATGGGAATGTTCGTGGATTGCTTGCATAGTGAGTGTTGATGTTCCCTCTCTTAAAAAAGATATTGCATTGACATGGACGCGCGATTCCATGCCTGCAAGTCTGCAGATGATACGATAATGCTGTGGTTGATTGGTGAATAATATGATCTGAAGCGAAGCATGTTTTTGGACTTCAAAAGTGATATCAGTATTCATCTCGCGGATGACATATTCTGTATCTTGCGTGATGACTAATTCTCCACCAGTCATTTCTGCACTATCCCTTATGATTGGTATATTATTCATTTATATCATTCAGCCCAGACTCTTCTCCATCTCTAATTGGATCAATCGATTCATCTCAACAGCATATTCAAGCGGTAATGCTTTAACGATTGGTTCAATGAATCCGCTCACTATCATCTGCATCGCCTGTTCCTCTGAAAGTCCGCGACTCATGAGATAGAATAATTGTGTCTCGCTGATTTTTCCGACAGTTGCCTCATGCACCATAGTCACATCCTTTTCAAGGATATCAATAGTCGGGTAAGTATTTGATTGACTAATATTATCAAACATTAATGCATCACAATTGACCGAGCATTTACTATGATGCGCGCCATGTTTTATTTTGACATGTCCACGATAACTATTGATGCCGCCGCCGCGGCTAATACTCTTACTCTTCACAACACTTGTCGTATTCGGTGCGAGATGATACACTTTTGAACCCGTATCCTGATTCTGTCCATTGCCTGCAAATGCAATACCAATATGATCTGCTTTTGCGCCCCTACCGACGAGAATACTTGACGGATAGAGCATGGTTACTCCACTTCCTAAATTTCCAGAGACCCATTCTATGACGCCATTCTCTTCAACAATTGCGCGTTTCGTATTAAGATTATATGTATTTCTCGACCAATTCTCTATTGAACTGTAACGCATGCGTGCATTCTTATGAACAAAGATTTCGACGCATCCTGCGTGAAGTGAATTTGTGGAATATCTTGGGGCGGAACAACCTTCCAAATAATGTACTTCTGCACCTTCATCGACGATAATCAAAGTATGTTCGAATTGTCCGAGACTTTGGGCGTTCATTCGGAAATATGCTTGGAGTGGTTTTTCGACCTTGACGCCTTTTGGAATATAGATGAATGTTCCACCGCTCCATACTGCGCCGTGTAATGATGCAAATTTGTGGGTTCCTGCAGGTACGCATTTGTTCATAAAATATTTTTGTATGAGTTCAGGATATTCTTTGACTGCAATATCCATGTCTTCGAAGATGACGCCTTGCTGTTTTAATTCTTCCTGGAGATTATGGTAGACGACTTGACTGTCATACTGTGCGCCTGCACCTGCAAGTGCATGACGCTCTGCTTCGGGAATACCTAAACGTTCGAAAGTATTTTTTATCTCTTCAGGGACATTCTCCCAAGTATTTGCATTATGTTCTGCATCTGCAATATGGAAATAGGATATTTTGTTTAAGTCGAGATCATTTAATGGCGGGCCCCAATTCGGCATCTTTTGATTGTTAAAAATCTTGAGTGCTTCTAATCGTTTCTGGAGCATCCATTCGGGTTCATCCTTGTATTTTGAAATGGTTCTTACGACTTCTTCGTTCAATCCTTGCGGGATGGTATATTTGTAATTGACATCGTCTTTATGGTCGAATAATTCGCGAGAGATCTCAATATCTCCATCATCCTTCTTTTCAGCATCCTTCGCTATTGCGGTACTATCCGTCATGCTTTCCGGAGAGAATCACATTTTATAAATCTTATCCTAATGGTAACCATTAATAGATACTCGGATGTATATTCTCTGGAAGCTATATTTAAATGCATATCTATTTAACTTATCGTATGAAATGGGAAACTAAATAAATACCTCCCTACTTTTTTAATTATGAACACTCCACAAATACTTCTTTCCCAGAACGCAGTGAGCCTATCGCCGCAAAAACCATTCCGTTACACATCAGGAATCTTGAGTCCTATCTATTGTGACAATCGATTACTTCTTACTGATCCAAAATCACGCAGCATGATTGTTGAACATTTTGTTGAACTCATCAAAAAGCAAGACCTTCAATTTGATGTGGTTTGCGGAGTTGCGACTGGTGCTATCGCATGGGGCGCGCTTGTTGCAGAACAACTCAACAGGCCATTCATTTATGTACGTTCGGAAAAAAAGGAACACGGTAAGACACAGGTTGTTGAGGGAAGACTGGAGTCAGGACAACACGTACTCATCATTGAAGATCTTATCAGTACTGGCGGAAGCAGCATTAAAGCAATTGAAAATGTTCGTGAAGCAGGAGGAGTTGTGACAGATTGCGTAGCAATATTTTCGTATGGGATGGAAAAATCACAACAAGCATTTTTGGATGCACATTGCGTGTTATATACACTCACTACACTGACTGCATTATTAGAAACAGCAATACGCGATCAAACTATTACTGCGCAAGAGCGCGATATTGTCCTCGACTGGACTGTTGACACTGCAGGTTGGGGGAAGAAACATGGATTCGAATAATTTTTTGGATGCGAAAAATCATTTATGCCTACCACTTGATGTTGCAACAGGCGCAGAAGCATTGACAATTGTTGATGAATTAAAAGATTATATTGGTGTGTTTAAAATTGGCTTACAGTTGTATACTGCAGAAGGTCCTGCTATTATTAAAGAAATTCGTAAACGGGGGTGCAAGATATTTCTCGACTTAAAATTTCACGATATTCCAAATACTGTTGCACAGGCAGTCAAGGAAGTGGCAAAACTCGATGTTTCTTATCTAACTATTCACCTCTCCGGCGGCTCAGAAATGGTTAAGGCAGCAGTGAATGCACTAAGCGATATTCCTGAACAATCACGCCTCATGCTCTTAGGTGTTACAGTCCTCACCTCAATATCTTCTGAACAACTGCATAACGAATTGCATGTCACGCAGGAAATGTCAGCACAAGTACGTTCATTTATTGAACTTGGAGTAAAAAATGGCATTAGAGGGATTGTGTGTTCGCCTCAAGAGCTTTCACATCTCAAGAAAGATTTTCCGCAAATCCACTTTGTGACTCCAGGGATTAGGCCCGTATGGTCTGAAAAAAATGACCAACAGCGTATCGCCACACCAACTGTTGCTATTCGTGATGGTGCATCATTACTCGTCATTGGAAGGCCGATTCTCAATGCGCCGAATCGTGTAGATGCTGCAAAAAAAATACTCGAAGAGATATTCGAGGGGATCATGCATGCTTGAATTGAAATCATTTAATCCATTCAAATTAAAACCGACGCATCTTCTTAATCCAGATATCTATTTTGATCTGGAACGTAAATTACGCGAATCAGGAAAAGCAGAATTCGAGGATCCGATCATCATTCTCGGTGAAGAACAGATAATTTATGATGGGCATCATAAGACTGCAATAACGCGCAATCAGAGAAAAGGAGGGATCTTTGGACATCACATCCTTTCCCAAAAGGATTTTTTGCAAATCCCCAAAAAATATTGGCATGCCGAATATACGCCTGAAACACACACCTATGAACAGACATATGTGGTACTGAGGAAACAAGTTCTTGCAGATGATGAAGTGTTTAATTGATTTATAGAGATTATCTACTTAGTCTTTCGCACGTATCCATAACATATTAAAATATTCTAAGAAACTGTTTGCGACGTCCTGACTTTTTATTGCAATTGCAATTATTTCTGAGCTGAATATGATAATAACTGTTCGATCCTTATAGATATTGATTGCAACAGGCGATGTGTGTTCAATATATTTTGTTTGCGTATACGCACATTTATTGAAGAGTTCTTGAGTGGTTATCTTTTGCCGTTTATTATAGAGCATTTTTGTTTTAATCTTTTTTTCTGCGCGTAGTTGATGAATCTTTTGGAAGAATGCAATCATCGCTTCTTCTGCAATACCTTTTGTTCCGCCAATCACGTATGCGGTTTCTCCAGGATTCATGATGTCAATTTGTTCGTAAAATATCGCCTGCATTCCTTTGAGTCCGGTAAATAATTCTACTTCACTATCTTTTATTGAGGTGTTGTATTGTGCGAGAAGTTGTGGGAGAATGCTGCGGATTTGTGTTTCGGCTGAATCTATTTTTTGTTTTTTTTCTTCGAGATATTGGAGGAGTTGTTTTGGATTTGCTGCCTTGTAGTGTTTAATTTTGTTCTTAAGATATTCCGTAATGAGCCCTTTCTGTTTGAGTCGTTCAAGTATCTCATAAGTTTTTGATCCAGTTACTTGTGATTTATTGGTTATTGGTCCTTTGGTTGAATCACCGAGTTCAAGCACTGCAAGATAGACATTGATTTCTGAGTCTGTAAGGCCAATTTCTCGAAGAATAGTCTTCATAGGAACCCTTAGGGGGTCCCTCATATTTAAATATTACTTAATCTATTTAGCACTAAACAGTAGGTATCTACTGTTCAAGGAGGTCAAAATGAAAACATTAAACGCATTAAAAAAAATCGTAGTTGGAGTGTCATTAGTTGGATTGATGTACGGGTGTGCACAAAACAAAGATAAAAAAGTGGATACAAGAATCCCGAAACCCAGTTCAAATCAGACTATTGTTTTGCACCCTGATTATTTAAACGGAACAATGAGCTCGGGTTACACTCTTCTTTCGGATCTTGATAATGATGGACGATGGGATGCTATGGAAAGAGAACGAGCAGGATTTACAACTGGCGATTATAATCATGAATTATTTTATAAGAAAGGATTCGGTCCTCCTTGCTCAGTTCCAGAAAGTGTAAAATTGACGTTTGTTGATTCAACATTCTTCAAACCCTACGAATAAATCGTAGAAATATTTTTTTCTATCATAACCCTTTTAAACTCTTTTGAGTTCCTTTCATCATGTCAACATTCGACTTAGAACTTGATCGTATTGTTCGAGAAGTTCAGGAGAAGGAAGCAAAGTTAGTTCTCATCCAATTACCTGATGGTCTCAAGCCGCAGGCAAAGATAGTTGTTGATGCAATCGAGTCAAAGACGAACGCGAAAACCATCATCTGGCTTTCAAGTTGTTACGGTGGATGTGATATTCCAGTCGGACTTCCGAAAGATATCGATTTGCTCATTGCATTCGGCCACAACCAATTCCACCGGTTGCCGGAGGGATGGTAAGATGAATGTTGTTTGCGTCAATGTGCGAGCATCTTCTGTTTGCGCTTCGAGAAATTCTTGCAGGATTGCAAGTGGCAAGAATTTCAATCGATTTAACACTCAAATGCGAGCGACGCAAACAACAGAGAAATCGGAGAATTAATCATGGTCGACACAATATATATCGATGCAGTCTATACAAAGGAGATCAAATTAAATAAGGAAATACTTGACCATCTCAAAAAACTTGCAGTAAAAAAACTCGCACTCTTCGCATCAGTACAATTCTTAAAACTTGAAATTGTAAAGAAACAATTGAAAGAACTTGATATTGAGATTCTTACAACAAAGGCAAAGCGAACAGATAAAGATACACAAATCCTCGGATGCGATGCGTATCATGAATCATTCAAAGATTCCATAATTGATGAAGCAGACGTAATCCTCTATATTGGCGATGGATTATTCCATCCGCAAGCAGCACTCTACGCGCAGATTCATAGCAACACATTCAAGGAAATCATACTCTACGATCCGATTGGCGATCATATGCGCATCATCGGCAAGGAAAACATCCAGGAAAATATCGATAAATTGCGAAGAAACCTAAAAATATTTATCAGCGCAAAAACAATTGGAATAACTGTCACACTTAAATCGGGCCAGCAATATTTGCATGGCGCAATGAAACTTCGAGAAAAACTCAATGCAGAAGGCAAAGAAGCATATATATTTCTCGACAACACCATTGACATGGGGCATTTTGAGAATTATCCATTCATTGAAGTCTGGGTGAATACTGCATGCCCGCGCATCGGATTCGATGATATCATCAACGCGCCAAAACCATTACTAAACATCAATTATGCGCTTGATCCGATAAAATATTTGGAGACACTACAGAAATAATTCATTAGCTTTTTATATTCTGAACTTGATTTTTGATTATGGATTTCAAAAAAACCATCTTCTCATGGTACAATTCAAACAAGCGCGATCTTTCCTGGCGTAAGACAACTGATATTTACAAAATCATGGTTTCTGAAGTCATGTTGCAGCAGACACAGGTCGACAGGGTTATTGCTTATTACAATAGGTGGTTGAAGAAGTTTCCGAATGCAAAGGCACTTGCAAAAGCGTCAAATACTGACGTTCTGAAATACTGGTCAGGTCTCGGGTATAATCGGAGAGCATTATTTCTAAAATGTGCAGCAGAAGAATTAGTAACTCGCGAAAAAGAAAAAAAACTGCCGAAAACAATCGAAGAACTTCAAGAATTATCAGGTATCGGTCCCTATGCTGCACGTGCAATCGCCGCATTCAGTTGGGACAAAGGCGTGACTGCAACAGATACAAATATCCGACGGATATTTTCAAGATATTACTTCAAAGGTGCGGGATCAATCGAGTCTATTAATAAAAAAATCGAATCAGAAACACCTATTCATGGGCGTATATGGAATAACGCACTCATGGATTTCGGGGCGATGATTTGCACTGCAAAGAATCCGAAATGTCCTGAATGTCCATTCAAAAAGACCTGCAGTGCATTCAAGGTGGGAAAAACCTGCGAATACACACGCATTGCGCCACCGCAATCAAAATTCGAAGGTTCAAAACGACAGTATCGTGGAGCAATACTGCGGTTACTGTTAAAGAAATCGATGACGAAGACTGCGCTGAAGAATGCACTTATTAAAGAACTCGGAGAAAAAGAGTTTATTGAGGAAGTGATTGGGGGTTTGGAAGAAGAAGGGATTATTCAGAACATGAGAGGAACCTATTCTTTAACATAACTATCATTCTTTTGCCTGAGACCAGATAATATCAAATTGACTTCTAAAACTTTGATTCATTGATTTATCCTGCATGAGTACCGCAGTCGTAAGCTTCTCGTTCCATGCGATCAATACTGTCTTATCTGCATAAATCAGTGCAGACATTGGTATCATATGATCCTTAGAAAGATATCTTACTGTTGTAAACTTCATTTTTTTTAATTCTCGTCCGCGTTCCCGTGATTCAGGAATATCATTATAGATTATTTTTATACTGATCTTTTTTGCAATCCTTCTGAGATGAAAATTAGGCATGTAATAAGGTAATAGTTTAGGTGCCTTTCCTCGACCAATAATCCATAGTTCGCCTTTATTTTTTAGTGATCGAATAACATCTTCCCACACTGTTTTTAATCCATCAGTCCCTTCATACACTTCAACAAAAGTCTTTTGTTCATCAAGCGATTTTAATTTTTTGAGTTCTGCTGCAAGTGTAGTTAGTTGAATTAATCGTTCATTTTCAATATCGATAAGTTTTTCAGGATTTGTTGCATGAAAATATTTTTTTCCTGATTTGATAACATACGAGACAAGACCTTTCTTGATGAGATTTTCAAGAATATAATACGATGTAGTTCGATGTAATGACAGCTTTGCAGAGACCCCTGATGCAAGGAGATCTCCTGATTTTATGAGTTCGAGATAAATACGTATTTCTAAATCGTTCAGTCCGAGTTCGCGCAGTATTTCTGTATTCATTATCTTGTGAACGATGTTCTTAATTATAAATGTTGTCAAAAATCTGACTACATAAATTAATATGTTGACCCGTGTATCTTATTCATAATCCTCTGTGGTGATAACTATGGATGAACTCGAAAAGAAACTCAAACAAGAACAGGTTAGAAAAGAATTATCCTCCCAAGGATATACAACCGCGCTTCTTGATATCCGGCATAAGCGATTAGCAAAATTTCTTTTCGGATTGACCTATCCATTCCTTGGAAATCTTTCACGTGAAGTACAAGAAGATTTGGAGAATAGGCTAGAATTCCGCGATACGAATACGACTGGAAAAGATTCCTATATTAAGTATTATTATGGGGGGAAGTTATATTATCCATTGATCGCTACAGGTATTTCGGTGTTTACAAATCTTGGAGTATATTGTGCGATGACTTATGCGGTGGTGCAATCGGTGTGTAAATATAATCCTAAGCTCCTTTCATGGGATTCAATGGCTTCCGGTCTTATTGTGATATTTTTTGAATCGGTAATCCGATTACTTAACCTTCGCAGTAGCACCATCGTTGCAGGTTCAGAACACGGCACACACAGTTTTATCGAGGCAGCGCCAACAGGAAGTATCATCGGGAAAATAATTTCACTACCTTACGAATATGTGTTACGAAAGAAGAAAAAAGCATTTTATGACTCTTTTAGTCATCATTGATGTTTCATTCAATTCCATAACCCATTTAAAGCATTTTAGATTCTATGAGTTAATATCATTTCTTTGCCATCTTCCATAAGAATTTGAAATATGTTTTGAATCCTTGAGCAATCGCTTTATTCTGTATATAGAATGCATAGGGTTCTTCATCCCACATGAGCATGTACACTTTGTCTTGGAATATATCTATCGCTGCGGGACTTACAAAATCTTTGCCTATAAACTTGATTTCTGAAATTTTTTCCTCTTTTCGTTGTCTATAAAAACTGTTATCTTTATTATCTAAAATCATTCTAAATTTATGTTTTTTACGTACAGATATTTTATTTATGTCTCGGAGTAATGCTGCGAGTTTCGTATTTTTATACGCTTGATTCGAAAATCCGATAATATCTATGGTTTCACCGACAGGGCATTCTTCAGTCATCTGCAGCATTGCAGATTTAAAACCATGATATCCTTCGAATACTGCGGTGTTTGTGGATTTTTTATCTAGATTTTGTATTGATCTCAGAAAAGGTATGGTTTCTTCTAGTTGCTTCATGCGTTGCGCAGTATATTCTTTTAATACTGACGGGTCTAATGCACAATATATTTTTCCTGTGGGAAGTTTTTCGTAGGTGACCAATCCTTTTGTGATTAGCGAATCAATTGCGGCATATACACAGGAATTAGTTATCCCCGTAGATTTTCTTATTTGTGTACCGGTGCTTTTGCCTAGTCGCAATATTGCAAGATAAATCTTTATTTCATTATCCGTTAATCCTAGTGTTTTTAATGATTCGGCATCCATATTCTCCTAAAAAGGAGTACAAATATATAAATATGTTGGTTGTATTACTACGTGATATGAACAACAACAAAATTCTTGTAAAAACACTTGAAAATGATTTGTCCATAAATACTCGTACATCTTTATATGTATTAAATATGCTGTCGCGAGGAGAAGAGTATTTAGAACAAAAACTTTGGCGAAAGAGTTTTACGAGTTATATTTCTGATATACACGCCACTTTTGATAAGAGTGTCGGTTATAGAGGCAGTATCTGTATAGAATTTGATTGTGTACTCCGCCAATTTTTTTATCAATTACCTCAAGATAATTCTTTAACTTGTACACAGGTTGTTGACTTATCCACTATTGTTGAAAATACGAAAAATGGTTCTTTAAAGAAATTAAGTGGACAGATAGATTATTTAACAATCATTTTTGATAAAAGTTATATTGTTAATAAAAAGAATATCTGTTCAGAACTGAAAATCATAACAAACAAATACTCGAAATAATATCTTTTTAATCATAGATGGTACCGTAATCCATAACCCATTTAAACCCGTCTTCGTTCCATTCTCCTATGCCTGAAGACGAACAGAAAGACGAGCATATAGAAAACGTTCTTGCGATAAAGAAACAATTTTTTGAAGAAATCATCCCCTGGATCATTGAACATCATCCAAACAAGATGGATCTTTCGAAGAAGAAGCGTGAACTTTCGAAAAAATATAAATTGCAGAATGTGACTGATATTGAGATTTATCTGAATACACCGAAAGAATCTGTTAATCTCGTACGAACCTGTCTGCAGACAAAACCGATGAGAACAGGCAGTGGTGTTGCGGTGATTGCAACCATGACTATGCCGTTTAATTGTCCGCATGGTTCATGTACCTATTGTCCGGGCGGATTGAACTCTGCATTCGGTGATGTCCCAAAAAGTTATACAGGTAAAGAACCCAGCACCATGCGCGGCATCAGGAACAATTATGATCCTTATCGTATCATCTTCAACCGTTTAGAACAATATATCATTCTCGGACAAAACCCTGACAAAGTCGATCAGATCATCATGGGCGGGACATTCCCAAGTTATCCAAAAGAATATCGCGACGAATACATCTATTATTCGTATAAGGCATATAATGATTTTTCAAAACTATTCTTCCAGAATGGAATTCTTGATGTTGACAGATTCCGCGAATTCTTTGAGCTTCCTGGAAATATTTATGATACAAACCGAAGTGAACGATTAAAAGAGAAGATTCTTCTCTTAAAAAATCAGGATATCAAAATTCTAAAAGAAGAGCAACGTATCAATGAGACTGCAACGATCCGATGCATCGGACTCACGATTGAAACCAAACCTGACTGGGCATTTGCAGATTATGGATTAGAATTTCTCGAATATGGGGCGACGCGTGTAGAACTTGGGGTGCAGACAGTCTATGATGATATCCTTACTAAAGTCCATCGAGGGCATACTATTGAGGATACGAAAAAAGCAATAGCTGATTTGCGCGATTTAGGGTTCAAACTTAATTTTCACATGATGCCAGGACTTCCTGATGTTGATGGTAAACGAATATCGAGGGAAAAAGATATTGCATCATTAAAGACAATCTTTAGCGATCCTGCTTATCGACCAGACATGCTTAAAATCTATCCCTGCATGGTGATGCCCGGAACTGCATTAGAAAGAGAATTCCGGAAAGGAAACTTTACGCCACTTACAACAGAAGAGGCTGCGGATATTATTGTTGAATTTAAGAAATATATTCCTGAGTATTCTCGAGTGATGCGTGTGCAACGCGACATACCTACGTATGCAACAACTGCAGGTGTCGGGAGAACAAATTTGCGTCAATATATTAGGGATCTTGCGCGCGAACGCAATGTACATTGTCGATGTATCCGATGCAGGGAAATTGGGGCCCGCGAAATACTTGCAGAACCACAAATCATCATATATGAATATGACGCAAGTTCAGGTAAAGAATTTTTTATCAGTATGGAAGCAGGTAATAATATCTTGGGATTTGTGCGGTTGCGATTCCCGCCACGATCACTACATCCATCAATCACGACTGATTCCGCGATTATCCGCGAATTACACGTCTATGGACAAGCAGTAGTTATCAAAGGAACAGATACGACGAAGACACAGCATCGCGGATTTGGTCGAAAACTCGTAGCCAAAGCAGAAGAGATTGCACGTTCGCACGAAAAGAACAAGATGGTCGTCATCTCCGGTGTCGGTGTCAAAGAATATTACTGGAAATTAGGATATCACAATGAAGGACCGTATGTGGCGAAGGAATTATAAATTAGTGTATTAACAAATAGTCAATATTTTTGTCTTTTTGTTACTTTTGAAATAATATCACTTTTTAATTTGAGGATAGTGTTCAATAATATCGATCGTAGTCCAAGGCTTACATGCTTCTTTAGCAAATCCAAGAAGTTTCGCAGCAGCAAGAACATCAGATTCAGACTGTGCTTCTATCTCTAAGAATCCTGGAACAAAATCATATTCTCCAAGATATTTATCGAATTCATATCGGATGTTGTTAAGTTTATAACTTGTACGATGCTTATGTATCGATCGTTCTTCAGTAAATCCGAGTCGCGAAAATAATTCTTTAATGGTGTCAAAATCACTTACCGTAACTTCAATCTCTTCAGATGATTTTACAAATTCGCTTCGAGATTTATCTTTAAACGTAAGTGTTATCTCTTTTCCTTCTTTACGGATACGCAATAACTGTTTATTATTTTTTAAAGCTCCTTCTTTATTATCTAATTTTATGTCATACATCTCATCATCAAATATCTTCACTGCGCCAAGCTTAATGAGTTTTTCTTCAATCTCTTTGCGATCAATTTCCAGAATTTTTACTTCGACTTCATTCATGAGAACTCCCTTGATTTTTTGATGAGGATTCTTTTTTTGTCTTCTCAATTTGCGCGTTAATCTCTGCAACAATTTTATCCATCTCTTCATCAGTCATACCATGGACAAGCATTCCCTGTTCAAGTGTCTCAAACATACTTGCACCGCATCCAAAACAGTGGAGTCCATGATCTTCCATGAATACTTCTGCGAGTTCAGGATGCTGTTCTACAATGTCTGCGATAAGCATATCTTTTTTGATCATTTTTTCTCTTACACTCTCTTGATTGTTCATGTATTGGCGTCAATGTGTGAACATTATTGAATAGGTATTTGGGAAAATTTCACAGGATTGCAAGTGGTGAAATTTTCTTTTCGTAATATACTCGAATGTGAACGACGCTAATACATTATTTAGTTGATTTTCTCTTCTTAATGATTTCAACAACTGCAATAACATCATTATCCTTCGTGATAGGATGCGCGGTGATATCGGCATATTTTCCTCTTGTTGTTGATGATTTTCCTGTTTTGAATGTTTCCTCGACAGGACAGTTTTTGCACACCGCATTATTTCCTGCATGTTCAAAGCAGCGATTATAATTAATGAGGTCGTTTTTTGTTTTAAGCATCACTTTCTGGTCGAGTGCTTGAAAGACCTGACTAAGTTCTGCAGCGAGTGAATCGTTCTTCTTCATAGCGCTAATAAGCGAGGATTCTGTTATCGAATAAATCTTTGATTTTCCCCGTGTTCGCATCTCAATAAGTCCCTGTGACTGCATTTTTTCGAGATATTTTGCAATCGTATGACGATCTTTTTTTGCATGAAGAGAAATCTGATTAATGGTGAGTCCACTTTCCGATTTGCGTAGCATGACAAGAATCTGTTGTTCTAACGTGTCCATACGGTAAGAAAGAATAAAAACTTTAAAAATCTAATGGTTACCATTAACGCATATAGGTTGGGTTAGTCGCGTTTTCAATAAGGATCCACTTAGGTATAGGCAAATACTCTTTTGGAAGTTCAACGATGAAACATTCTTTTGTTTTAGCGTCTTGGCTGTTAGTATTTTGTTCTTTTATAGCTATTTTATTTCCGGCAGAATTAAGGTAGAAGACAATATTTTTAGCAGAGTCTCCAACTCCTGTTGTTTTTATTGCAAACTGATCATATCCTGACTCGGCCATTGTTTTAAGTTCTTCTTCTGTTATGACGCTCAACGGTTTCAAAGGTTCTGGATAGCTCATAGTGTTCCCTCGTGATATTTTTTATAGGAATGTTGCTTAGTGTTTATAAATGTTGTGTTCCGTAGTTACTTATCAGTGATGTATTTAATGCAGAATTCCTTTACATCTATTTTATCTTCTTCAAAAATCCCATGAGTGCATATGCCTCACGTTTGGAGAGGAATCCCTTTGCGATGAGTTTCTTCCAGACTAATCGTTGCGTTTCGCGTTTCTCTGGAGTCGCAAAGGACATTTTTTTGAGTTGCATATTAAGAATCTTGAGGATTTGCTCTTTCTCTCTTCCAGAAATCGGTGTAATATGTGAGGTCAGATGTTCGCTATTCGTCTTCTTGAATAATTCGTAGAGAATGATTGTTGTTGCATGGGAAATATTCATGGTTCCATAGTCTTTTGATGCAGGAATCGTTACAGTAAAATCTGCAATGGCTAGTTCATCATTGGTGAGACCACTACTTTCCCGGCCAATAAGTATCCCTATTTTTGTTTTCGATCGAGGATTAATTTCTGCAATACGCAATGCAAGTTGTTCAGGTGTAATCGGGCTTCGGGCGATATGATAATCCCTTCCGATAATTGCTGTTGTTGCAATAAGATAATCGAATTTTTTGCGAAGATTTTTGAGTGTGGTATTGGTACCTGTTTTTCCTTTGAGAATTACTGCGTTATCAATGACATCATTTGCCCATTTTGCCCTGTTCCGTAATTCTTCATTATCTCTTTTGAAGAGGGGACGGATAAGTATCAAATTTTTACAATCAAAATTCTTCATCGCGCGCGCTATCGCACCGGTATTGCCGGGGTGTTCTGGTTCGACAAGGATGATGGTGAGTTGCATACTTAAACGAAGGAAGCAGGGATTAATAAATGTTTATGAAACCACACTATTGATCGCAGCGTATTTTAGTTAGGGACATAAGTAATGGGACAAGTTAAGCTTAAAAAAATGATTATCTAAAAAGTCTTCTATCGCTTCTTGCATATCGCCTATTTTTTCATAGTGTATTGAGTTTG